>JBKBWD010000012.1:0-95850 GCA_046289265.1 Bryobacteraceae bacterium
TACGGTTCGGCAACTGACTCCGGTGGCGGCATGAAAATCTTCGCGGGCAGAAAAGAATCTACGGGTTAGTAGTACAGGCCCTCCTCCTGATCGGGCTCGGTGTTGCGGAACCGGTGCGGCCCGCCGTCGGCAGTCCGCCGGCAGACGAATTTCAGGTTCGGTTCGAAGACCTCGATCCAGGGGTTTGCGACTACCGATCCGAGAAAGACGTAGTTGCCGAGCCGAAGGTCGCGCGCCTGCAAGTCGCGGCTCTGCCGGAGCATAATGCGCTGGGCATGGGCAGGATAGTCGCGGACTGCACGCAACGTGAGGGAGGCATCGCCGATATTGAGAAGTTCGCGGGAGATGAGGCTTCTCCAGTGCTGAGGATCCCGGAGGGCGGCCGGGTGATCGAGTGCGAAGGCGCGGCGCGACTGATACTCGGATAAAGCGATGTCCTTCTTGGAGAAACTTTGGACGAGGTTGATAACCGAGTCTGAAGGCACGAAGTAGATCGGCCCGTTGGTCTGATCGAGGAAGTGCTCAAAAATGGAATCCTGGCGGACTTCGGGAGCACTTGCGACGACGGGTGCCGCAGGGCGCAGCCATACGCCCAGGAAGAAAGACAGGATCGCCATGGCCGCCATTGCGACGGCGAATATGCCGGGCCGCGGGCGGGTGCTGAGCGGCAAGAGTCGCCGGACGGCGGGAGTCTTTTGTTCGGCAGTCTCCTCGATGACGGGCGGGTGCAAACGCAGTTCGAAACTGAGGCGATAAGCGCCCCTGGGTATCTGCAGCTCCCATGCTTCCTCCCGGCCCTCGCCGGCGTAGAACTCCGCCAGGCGTGCACGCAGATGGCGCATGGAGGCGCGGACGATGCTGTCGGAAGAGGGATCGAAGTCCTCGCCGCGGCCGAATAGCTCTATGCCGATTTGGGCCTCGTGGACGGATTCGCTCTGACCCAGGAAATACTTCTCGCTGAGGTATTCCAGGATCTGCCTGGAACGTGTGGACTTGTGAAAAGCGTCGCTGGCCAGAATACGGCGCAACAGGGCCTGTTGCTCAGCGATAACTGACTGATTCTTCGGCGTTGACATCTACGGCTCCCCATCCCGGCAACCGTGTTTCACATCGTTTTCACCCGGATTTCACTATACTATACCGCCGATTCCCGATACGGTAGAGGCAGTCGTGATCTCGAAAGCGGTTCCGAAATGAGTTCGGGGGCCAAGGGGAGACTACGCATGTCATATGTGGTGAAACAGTTGTGGTGGATCGTATTGGGCGCTGTCCTGCTTGCCGGCTTGGCGCAGGCGCAGACCGCCACCGTAACGGGCCGGGTGACGGACTCGAGCGGTGCGGTGATTCCAGGGACGCAGGTGACAATCACGAACGTGGCGACGGGAGCGGCGCGTGTGGCGACGGCCAACGAGGTCGGACTGTACACGGTTCCGCTGCTGCCGCCGGGCGAATACCGGATCAACGTGGAGCAGCAGGGCTTCCGACCCGTGGTGCGAAGCGGCATCATCCTGCAGGTGGAGCAGCGGGCGACCATCGACTTCATCCTCGAGGTTGGCACAATGGCCGAGCAGATCGAGGTGACGGCGAGTGCGGTGCAATTGAACACGGTGGAAGCCAGTCAAGGGCAAGTGATCGACAATCGACGTGTCGTGGAACTGCCGCTGAATGGACGCGACTATAACCAGCTAGCCCTGCTGTCTGCCGGTGCGGTTCAGCCGCTGGCCGGGGCCCGCTATGGCGGCTTCAGTTCGGGTGGCATGCGCGTGACACAGAACAATTTCATGCTGGATGGCGTAGATAACAACGCCGTGGAACTGGCCGGCGCGCAACGTCAATCCGAAATGGTGAAGCCCAGCGTGGAAGCCGTGCAGGAGTTCAAGGTGCAGACAAACTCCTATGCGGCGGAATTCGGCCGCGCCATGGGCAGTGTGGTGAACGTCACGACGAAATCGGGCACCAATGACCTGCACGGAGCTCTGTTCCACTTCCTCCGCAACGAGAAGCTCGATGCGAAGAATTTCTTTGACCCGGCGGACCAGCCGCGCCAGCCGTTCAAGCGCAACCAGTTCGGCTTCGCGGTCGGCGGTCCGGCCTACATTCCGAAGGTCCTCGACGGGCGTAATAAGCTCTTCTGGTTCGGAAACTATGAGGGAACCAGGGTCCGCGAAACCAACACCGCCAACAACACGATCCCGACGCTGCGGATGCGCCGCGGAGATTTCGGCGAACTGCTGGAACAGCGCAACCGGACAATTACCGACCCGACCACGCGCGCTCCATTCCCCGGCAACATCATCCCTATGTCGCGTTTCGATCCGGTGGCTGCACGCCTGATGGATCTCTATCCGACACCGCAATCGAACTCGGTGGGAGCGAATTTCCTGTTCAACTCGCCGAGACAGAACGACATCGAGCAGTTCGGGCTCCGTTTCGATGTCAATCTGGGCCAGAAGGATAACATCAGCTATCGCTACTCGCAGCAGGATACGACCAGCCCTGCGGTTCTAAACCTGCCGCCTCCGGCCTTCGGCGGCGGTCTGGATGCGCTGACCCAGGGCAAGATCACCAGCGCGACCTGGAACCATATCTTCACGTCTTCGCTGATCATGTCGGTGCGAGGGGCATGGAATTTCGGTCTGTTCATCCGTGACAATCCCGTGGCGGCGGGGCGAGAGTTCCTCAACCTTGTCTACGGAATCCCGGGCGGCAACCCGAACATCCCCGGCGGCATGTCGAGCATGGGCTTGACCGGGTATACGAATCTGGGCATCGGCGGCTTCAATCCCGTTGACCGCGACTCGCAGAACCGGCAATTGGCCGGCGATCTCATCTGGATCCGGGGCAAGCACAACGTTAAGACCGGGGCCAGCGTACTCCGGACGCAGAACAACATCTTCAATATCCGGAATGAGATCGGCAATTATCAGTTCAACGGACGCTTCACCACCGACGGAGCGGCGGACTTCCTGCTGGGGTGGTCCAGCCAGTACGTTTGGGGAAGCCGCGTGCAGACCAACCTGCGCGGGTGGAACTACGCCATGTTCGTCCAGGATGACTGGAAGGTATCGCGGAGGCTGACCGTGAATCTCGGACTCCGGTACGAAGTGACCGAGCCCTTCCTGGACAAGCGCGACCGGATGGGCCTGCTGGATAACTACACCAATCCGGCCAATCCGCGTTTGGTCTTTGCCGGCTCTGAAGGGCGCGACCGGTTCAATCGGGCCATGGTCGCCACCGATCGGACCAATTTCATGCCGCGAGTGGGTTTCGCCTACAACGTCACGGACAAGACGGTAATCCGCTCCGGCTACGGCATCTTCTATGCGCTGTTTGAACCGCTGGGCGACGCGGAGTGGTTCATCGGCAATCCGCCATTCGCTTTCGGAGTCACCTTGGCGTCGAGCGCGACCGCACCGGCGGTGCTGTTGCGGCAGGGTCCGCCCGAGGGGGCGCTGACGATCGAGCGGGCCACAGGCCTGACCTTCGCGTCGAGCGAGCGGCGGCCGAATCAGAGCTATGCGCAGCAGTGGAACTTCAACATCCAGAGGGAGCTGGCGCGGGACTGGCTGGTAGAGGCCGGCTACTCGGGCTCCAAGGGGACCCACCTGGTGCAGCGATATGACGACAATTACTCGCCTCCGGGTCCCGGGAACATCAATGCAAAGCGGCTGCTGACGCAGATCGAGATTCCGGGTACCGGCAGAGTTGTCTCGCCGCTCGGCGGCATATTCGGTTACCACAACAACGGCAATTCGATCTATCATGCGCTTGTCACCCGGCTTGAAAAGCGGTTCTCGGAGGGCTTCACGCTCCTAACTTCGTATTCGTTCTCGAAAACCATCGGAGATACCTGTGGCGGGGCGGCGCAGGGGAACACGGGAGGCTGCGGCTTCCAGGACATCCGGAATCTGCGGGCCGAGCGCTCGGTGGATAACCAGGACGTGCCGCAACGGCTGGTTGTGAGCGGAGTGTGGGAGTTGCCGTTCGGCCGCGGCCGGCGTTTCGCCCCGCGCATGCCTGTTGTCGCCGATACGATCCTGGGAGGGTGGGCTATCGGCAGTATCGTCACGGCCGCCAGTGGGCGCCCCTACAACGTGACCGTGAATGGCAATCCGGCCAACACCGGCAGTATCGGCGTGGTGAACCGGGCCAACGTGAACGGCGATCCCTATGCGATCGCACGCACGGTGGACCAGGACTTCGATGTCAACGTGTTTCGTCCTAACAACCTATACGAACTCGGCAGTGCCGGCCGTAATATCCTCCGGCAGCGCGGGCTGTTTGGCTGGGACTTCTCGGCGCTTAAAGACTTTCGAATTCTGGAGGGCATGACGCTGCAGTTCCGGTTCGAGGCCTTTCAGTTTACGAATACGCCGCGCTTTGGCCAGGCCGGCGCCGTGGTCGGCACCAACACCTTCGGCCAGATTACGAGCGCAGACACGCCCCGCAATCTACAGTTTGGCCTGAAACTGATCTGGTAAACTGCACTGAATGCCGGCCTTCTGCCAGTGCGAGGAGGCCGGCATCCGGTGTAGCGGAAATCAATTCTCCTGGAGTGAGCCTATGTATCGTCGAACCTTCTTAAGCAGCCTGAGCGCCGCCGCCCTCACGGCCCAGTTCGGGCGCGCGGCGAACGGAAAGCCGTGGAACATCCTAATGATGTTTTCCGATGACCACGCTTGGCAGGCGGTGAGCGCCTATGGAGGTAAGCTCAACAGGACGCCGCACATCGACCGGATCGCACGCGAGGGGATGCGCTTCGACCAGTGTCTGGTGACCAACTCGATCTGCGCCCCGAGCCGCGCCGTCGTGCTCACCGGCAAATACAGCCACATCAACGGCGTGATCGACAACGCGGTTTCCTTCGACGGTTCGCAGCAGACCTTCCCGAAACTTCTGCAGAAGGCGGGCTACCAGACCGCGATGATCGGGAAATGGCATCTCAAGAGCGATCCCACCGGCTTCGACCACTGGGAGGTGCTGCCAGGCCAGGGCCATTACTACAATCCGGATTTCCTCTATAAAGGCGGCCGCCGCCGCCGTGAGGGCTATGTCACCGACATCATCGGCGACCTCACGCTCGACTGGCTCAAAAACGGCCGCGACCCCAACAAGCCGTTTCTTCTGTTCAGCCAGCACAAGGCGCCGCACCGGAACTGGATGCCCTCGCCTGAAAAGCTTTGGATGTACGACGGCGAGGACCTGCCCGAACCAGATACGCTGTTCGACGATTATGAAGGCCGCGCCATGCCCGCCCGGCTCCAGGAGATGGAAATCGACCGACATATGCGGTGGAACCACGATATGAAAGTTCCCGAATGGGCCGACCGCTCCTTCGGCGGCAGCGACGGCAACTCCGAGTGGGAGCGGATGACCCCGGAGCAGAAGCGCCAGTGGGATGCCGCCTATGGGCCGCGTAACGCCAAGCTGTTCAAGGACAATCCGCAGGGCCGGGAGCTTGTGCGCTGGAAGTACCAGCGATACATCAAGGATTACCTGCGCTGCA
Organism: Bryobacteraceae bacterium; assembly: GCA_046289265.1. Taxonomy (GTDB): domain Bacteria; phylum Acidobacteriota; class Terriglobia; order Bryobacterales; family Bryobacteraceae; genus JBKBWD01. The sequence continues at coordinate 5,507 of JBKBWD010000012.1, forward strand.
TCTCCTCGGTCGACGACAACGTCGGCCGGGTGTTGAGTTATCTCGACGCCGCGGGGCTGGCCGAGAATACGCTGGTCGTCTACAGCTCCGACCAGGGCTTCTATCTCGGCGAGCACGGTTGGTTCGATAAGCGCTGGATCTATGAGGAGAGCTTGCGCACACCCCTTCTGATGCGCATGCCGGGTGTCATCGAACGGGGCAGCATCAACCGCGACCTGGTGTCGAACCTCGACTTCGCCCAAACGTTCCTCGACGTGGCCGGGCAGCCGCAGCCGGGCGACATGCAGGGCACCAGCATGCTGCCGCTGCTGCGCGGGCAGCGTGTTACCGACTGGCGCAGGAGCTTCTACTACCACTACTACGAGAAGGGCGTTCACAACGTCGCGCCGCACGATGGCGTGCGCACGGACCGCTACACGCTGGCGCACTTCTATGAGACCGACGAGTGGGAGCTTTACGATCTCACGCGCGACCCGCAGCAGATGCGCAGCGTCTACGCGCAGGAGGCCTATCAGGGCGTTGTTAAGGAGCTGAAGGCCGAACTGGCCAGGCTGCGGAAACACTACAAAGTGGACGGATAAACAGAGCGATGGGCAGTCACTGCAGGATCGGCACGCGACGCGAGTTTCTGACCCGCGCCGCCTCAACAGCGGGAGCGTCGCTGTTGCCCGGATTTCTGAAGGCGCAGCGACGCAAGCCTCCCGGAAACATCATTCTTTGCATTGCCGATGACCTGGGCTGGCACGAGACCGGTTACAACGGACACAAGCTCCTCCGAACGCCCAACCTGGATGCCATGGCGGCCGGCGGCCTGCGGTTCGAACGCTTCTATTCGGCGGCGGCGCTGTGCACACCCACGCGCGGCAGTGTCATGACCGGCCGCAACGCCAACCGCTTCGGCGCGTTCGCCCCCAACTGGTCGATCCGTCCCGAGGAGATCACACTGCCCCAACTGCTGCGGGATGCCGGGTATGCGACGGGACTGTTCGGTAAGTGGCACCTGGGACCATCGAGGGCCGGCCGGCCGACGAACCCGGGAAGGATGGGATTCGACGAATGGGTGTCGCACGACAACTTTTTCGGTCACAGCCCGCTGCTGTCGCGAGACGGCGCAATGCCGGAGCGCTTTCATGGCGAGAGCAGCGACGTCGTGATGCGGGAAGCGGCACGGTTCATTGAACAAGGGGTGAGATCCGGGCGGCCTACGTTTACCGTTCTGAGCTTCGGATCCCCGCATGAGCCATACACGCCGATAGACGACGACATCGTCCCCTACCACGACAGGGTCCCGGAGCGACTGGCGGAGCGCTTCGGAGAGATCACGGCGATGGACCGGGCCATCGGCGGCCTGCGCGAGACGCTGAAGCGGCTCGCCATTCAGGATGACACTCTGTTCTGGTTCTTTAGCGATAACGGGACACCGAAGCCCGATGTCGCGGATTCTCCGCTGCGCGGGGCCAAGGGTGACTACTACGAGGGCGGCATTCGCGTTCCGTCGGTGATCGAGTGGCCGGGCGGCATTCCGCAGGCGCGCACGACAAACCTGCCTGCAGTGACCAGCGACATTCTGCCCACGCTGTGCGAACTGACGGGCATCCCGCTGCCGCGGCGACCGCTCGATGGCGTCAGCCTGTTGCCATTGCTGAATGGAACGATGCGCGAGCGGACCACCCCTATCTGCTTTTGGGGCTACGACGTACAACGAGAATTGCGGGAAAACCGCGAACCTTACCTCAGCGTCGAGGCGCAGACGGGGAACATTCCTACCTCGAAGGTGCCGTATATCGTCTTCCGAAACCTGAAGCATCCGGTCGCGCGTACGAAAAACCTCGGCGGCTTCGCTGCTATCATGAACAACCGCTACAAACTCTATGTCCCGGCTCGGGGCGAGGCCGAACTGTATGACCTGATCGAGGATGTCGGCGAGAGGCGTAATCTGATTACAGAGCAGCGGGAGCGGGCCGCGAAGATGCAGGCCGAACTCGAACAGTGGCAGCGGTCGGTCGAGCGGAGCCTGACCGGAGCCGACTACGCCGGTTGACTGCTCGTCAGCCAGCACAAGGCGCCGCACCGGAACTGGATGCCCGCCGCTCCTTCGGCGGCAGCGACGGCAACTCCGAGTGGCAGCGGATGACCCCGGAACAGAAGCGCCGGTAGGTTGCCGCCTATGGGCCGCGTAACGCCAAGCTGTTCAAGGACAATCCGCGCGGCGCGCAGGGCGCGCGCAGTTTCCAATCGTGAGCTGGTATGATATATGAAGTACCAGTCAAGATGGTTCTGGGCGCTGATTCGGAGTTGTGAATCGTCCAAACCTGAGGTAAAAAGCCTTGATTCAGAAAGCCGGATTGCCGCTTTTGATTGCCGCAGTGCTCACTGCCGGCGGCGCGAGGGCGCAGTCTGCGGAGTATTCGTTGGAAGAGGCCAGCCGGCTTCTGGATAAATACTGTCTAAACTGTCATCAGCCCAAGACGGCGATCGGCGGCTTGGACGTGACGAAGTTTCGAACCAGGGAGAGCTTCCGGGAGGAGCCGGGACGCTGGACTTCGATGGCGGGTCGGGTCCACAACGGCGAGATGCCGCCGCGAGGAACGCCCGGGCCGGAGCTTGAGGAGCGGGAGCGGTTCGCCGAGTGGGTTCGAAGCACGCTACGCGCGGAGGCGTGCGCGGCCGGCCTCCAGCCTGGACCTGCGCCGATCCGCCGGCTCAATCGCGCCGAGTACAGTGCGACGATTCGAGACCTTCTGAACATCCACCTGGACGTTGGAGCGTCGCTTCCGGCCGACGGCGGAGGCGGAGAGGGCTTCGACAATGCCGCCGAGACGCTGTTTCTCTCGCCGATTCACGCCGAGAAGTATCTGGACGCCGCGAAACTGGCGCTCGCGACGGTAATGGGCGACTCGAAAATCAAGGCCCAGTTATTCATCGCGCGGCCGGGCGCCGGGGTGACTCCCGAGCAGGCCGCCCGCGAGGTGCTCGGCGCTCTGCTGCCGCGCGCCTTCCGCCGTCCGACGACGGATGCCGAGCTGGCACCCTTTCTCGATCTGTTCCGCTCGGCGCTGAAGAAAGGCCGGAGCTTCGAGGAATCCGTGGTGTTCGCTGCCCGGGCCATCCTGATCTCGCCGGACTTCCTGTTCCGCAGTGAACCGCCAAATGCCGGGCCGGAGCCACGCCTGCTTGACGACTATGCAATGGCCTCGCGGCTCTCTTACTTCCTGTGGGGCAGCATGCCGGACTCGCTGCTGTTCGACCTCGCCGCCCGCGGGAAGCTTCAGGATCCGGAAGTTCTGGAGTGGCAGATCGGACGCATGCTGCGGAACCCGAAGTCTCTTGACTTCGCCACCCGCTTCGTCGAGCAGTGGCTCGGCACCCGCAAGCTGGGCAAGTCCTTTCTGCCGGATGCCGAGCTGTTTCCCGAGTATTTCGAGGACGTGCAGATTCGGTCTGATATCGGCTACCAGCCGATCATGTTTTTCCGCGAGCTGCTGATGCGGGATGATTCGCTGCTGAACCTGATCGACTCGAAGTTCACCGTAGTCACCCGGACGCTGCAGAAACATTACGGCCTGGAAGGCCCCAGGGTGCGGGAGATGCTGGAGCGCGTGCCGCTGCCGGAGGGAAGCGATCGCGGCGGCCTGCTCGGGATGGCGGCTGTGCTTGCCGTCTCTTCGCATCCGCACCGGACGAGCCCGGTGCTGCGCGGGGTGTGGCTCCTGGATGCGATTCTGGGGACCCCGCCGCCGCCTGCGCCTCCCGATGTTCCGCCGCTCAAGGAGGAACAGGGAGCGACGCCGCAGAGCCTCCGGGAGCGTCTCGAACAGCACCGCGCCAATCCTGTGTGCGGGAGCTGCCACAGCCGCATCGACCCGCTCGGCTTTGCGCTGGAGAACTACGACGTGCTTGGCCGGTGGCGGGGCGAGGAGGCCGGGCAGCCGATCGATGCCCGCGGCGAACTTCCGGATGGCACCGCATTCGAAGGACCGCGCCAGCTCAAGGCCGTCCTGCTCGATCGTAAGGAACTTTTCATTCGCAACCTCACGACAAAGATGCTCGGCTACGCCCTGGGGCGCGGCCTGACGCTGGAGGACGCCTGCACCGTGGACGCCATTGTGTCCGAGCTTGAAAAGAAGGATTATAGTGCGCAGGCGCTTATCCGAGAGATTGTGTTCAGTATGCCGTTCCGGTACCAGGCGGGAGCGGCAAGTCAATCGCCCAACTCCGTGAAGAAACGGACCGAATAGAAGGAGTACGAACCGTGTCTGCTCGAAAATTCCCGATTTCCCGCCGAACGCTGTTGAGAGGAGCGGGCGTCAGCCTGGCGCTTCCGTGGCTTGAGGCGATGGCGCCCACGTCGGTTTTGGCCTCGTCAAAGCTTCCGCGCCAGCCTGTTCGAATGGCCATGCTTTATATGCCGAACGGCGTCAATACGAGCATGTGGTTTCCCGAGGGACGCGGCCGTGATTTCAAGCTTTCTCCTTCGCTGGAGCCGATCGCGGATCTGAAGGACCAACTGCTGGTTTTCAGGAATCTCTGGAATCAGGGCGCCAGAGGCGGCGACGGCCACTACGCGAAGGAATCGGCCATACTCACGTGCACCACGATCACCAAGACAATGGGCGTGGACTTGAACATGAACGGCGTCTCGATGGACCAGGTTGCGGCGCAGCGCGCCGGGGACCAGACGCCGCTGCCGTCGCTCGAGCTCGGCATCGAGCCGGTGGCGACCGGCGTAGACGCCAATGTCGGCTACACGCGTGTCTACGGCTGCCACATCGCCTGGAGCGGGCCGACCACGCCGCTGGCCCGCGAGATCAATCCGCGCTCGGTCTATGAGCGGCTCTTCCGAGCGTCGAAGGGCGGCGGGGAATCCGCGCGCGAGGATGTTCAGTTGCTCGATCGTGTCTTGGAGCAGGGCAAGCAGTTGCGCAAGTCTGTCGGGAAGGCGGACCAGGCGCGGCTGGATGAGTATTTTTCCGTCCTCCGCTCGCTCGAACAGCGTCTGGAGCGGGCCAGCCAGCCCGGCAAGATGACCTGGAAGGCGAAGGCGCCGGTCGAGGCCGCTCCCGAGCCGACCGATTCGCCGAAGAATCACACCGAGCACGTCCGTATCATGATGGACATGATCGCGCTGGCCTTCCAGACCGATGTCACGCGCATCAGCACGTTCATGTTCGGCAACGCCGTCAGCGGCCAGAACTTCCGCTTCCTCGATGGTGTGACCGACACGCACCATGAGATTTCGCATCACGCCAACGATGCTGACAAGCTGCACCAGTATTTTCTGATTACGCGCTGGCACGTCGAGCAGTACGGTTATTTGTTGCGAAAGCTGCGCGACATGAAGGAAGGCGAAGGGTCGGTGCTGGACAATTCGATGATCCTGTTCGGCTCGGCGCTGAGCGACGGCAACAAGCATGATCCGCACAACCTGCCGATGCTGCTGGCTGGGCGTGCGGGCGGGCGACTCGCCACGGGACAGAACCTGGTCTATAGCGAAGACAGCCCGCTGGCGAACCTGTATGTCTCGATGCTTGACGCCTTCGGGACGCCAGTCGAGCGCTTCGCCGACAGCACCGGGCCGCTGCCGGGCATCACGGCCTGAGGGGCGCGACAGCGCCCTACAGCATCTTCTTAAGCGTGATGACCTGCGGTTCGCGCTTGCGGCCGACGCGCGTCCCGACGTCCTCGCGCCGCCGCGTAAGCTCGATCCCCTCCGGAGTGGTCTTGCCGGTGTAGAGGAACCTGATCGCGCCGCCATAGCCCTCGGTCTTGATGACGAAGCTGAATCGGTCGCCTTCGACCTTGCCCTCCTCGATCACCAGATCCTGGTTGTCTCCATAGAGCTTGCCCGTCAGAGTCGAGCCCTTCTGCTTGAACTCGAAGGTGATATCGTCTTTGAGGTCAAAGCGCGCGGGCACCTGGCCTGACCAGATCCCGGTGAGATCGGTTGCGGCGGCAGCCGTACAAAGCAGTAGGCCGGTAGAAATTGCGAGGAGAAGCATTTTCATGGCTATCTCCCATTATCCTACTCCCGTTGCCGCACCGTATATCCGTTTTTCTTGCGGGGCGGGTGATATTCTTGAACAGGTAGCCACCATGATCGGCCTAGCGCTCTTTCTGTTGCTCAACGTGTTCGGTGGTCTGGTCAGGATTCTGCGCGGCCCCACGCGCGCTGACCGAATGTTGGCCGCGCAACTGTTCGGCACGACCGGGGTGGCGATCCTGCTCCTGCTCGCCGAGGGCCTCGCCATGCCGGCGCTGCGCGACGTTGCGCTGGTCTTCGCGCTGCTTGCCGCCGTGGCGACGGTGGTTTTCGTGCGCTATGCGCGCCCGCAACCGGCCGACGAGGGAGAGCAGCGTTCGTGAGCGTTCTCGATGTGGTGACGCTCGCGCTCCTGCTGGTGGGCGCCGTATTCTTCCTTGCAGGGACCGTCGGGCTGCTCCGCTTCCCCGACGTCTACTCGCGGCTGCACGCGCTCACGAAAGCCGATAACGTCGGCCTGGGGTTCATCGCGGCGGGACTGGCGCTGAGGGCGGGCTCGCTCTCGGTGGCGGCGAAGCTGGTGGTGATCTGGGCGCTCGCGATCTTTGCCAGCGCCACCTCCTGCTATCTGATCGCCAACAGCGCGCGGCACGGAGGCAGCATGGGCCGGAGGCAGCGTGACGATCGCTGAACACTGGTTCGACGTGCTGCTGGCCGTGGCGCTCATCTGGCTCGCCTGGCGCGTGATGGCGGCGGCCGACCTCTTCAAGGCGGTCGTACTCTTCATCGTTCTGGGACTTCTGATGGCGCTTGCCTGGGCACGTCTGGAGGCGCCCGATATCGCCCTCGCCGAGGCCGCCATCGGAGCCGGCATCACCGGAGCGCTGCTGCTCGACGCACTCGGGCGGATGGGCGAGGGAGGCCGCGATGCCTGAAAATCGCGCCGGCCTTGCCCTAAGAGCGCTATCAGGAGTGCTGGTGACGGCCCTGGCGGCGGTCCTGGCCGTAGCGGTCATGGATCTCCCCGACCGACCCGGAGGCCTCACCTCGCAGGCGGCCGAGGCCATGCCGCTCAGCGGCGTGACGCATCCGGTGACCGCCGTTCTGCTGAATTTCCGGGCCTATGACACATGGCTCGAAGTGGGCGTGCTGCTGGTCGCGGTGATGGGGCTGTTCGTCGTGCTGCGGGCGGGGGACCTCGCCTCGGCCCCGATCGTTCCGGGCGTGGAGCCGGTGCTCCTGTGGCAGGTGCGTCTGCTGGTCCCGATTGCGATTGTTGTGAGCGGGTACCTGCTTTGGCTTGGGAGCCACGCTCCGGGAGGCGCTTTTCAGGCCGGTGCTGTGCTGGGGGCCTCCGGCGTCCTGCTGCGACTGGCGGGATTCAGTTCCATTGCGGCCGTAACGGGATGGCCGCTGCGCGCGCTCGCGGTGTCGGGTTTCCTGGTCTTTCTTGCCGTCGCGATCGGTGTCCTTGCGGCGGGCCGCCACTTCCTCGAATATCCGCGCGACTGGGCCGGCCGGCTCATCCTCCTCATCGAGGTGGCTGCCACGATAGGCATCGGCGTCACGCTGGCGGCGCTGTTCACCGGCGGCGCGCCGGCGGGGCGGAGGGATGCATGACGCCGCTTCCGATCAGCCAGTTCCACCTCTATTCCCTGACCAGCGTCATTCTCTTCTGTATCTGCCTCTACGGGCTGATTGTGCATGCACATCTGTTACGTAAGATCCTTGCGCTGAACATCATGGCGAGTTCGATCTTTCTGCTGCTCGTTGCGGTGGCCAAAAGGAACCGCATCGGCTTCCCCGATCCGGCGCCTCACGCCATGGTCCTCACGGGGATTGTGGTCGCGGTGAGCGCGACGGCGTTCGCCCTTGTTCTGGTTCGCAAGCTACATGCCCGAACCGGGCTGGCGACGCTTCCATCCAACGGCGAGGAAGAATGATCACATCGTCGGTGCTGGCGGTCGGCTTCCCATTCGCCGGTGCGGTGCTGGCGTTCCTCGCCGGACGCCGTACGGCCGCCGGTGCCGGGTTGGTGGCAGCCCTTTTGACTGGAGCCGCTTCCGCTGCCGTAGCCTGGAGCGTGTGGACCGGCGGGCCGCAGCGCTATCCGCTGAGCGGATGGGGAGCGCCCCTCGGCATCGACTTCTACCTCGACGGCCTCAGCGCCGTCATGCTGCTGGTGACGGCCGTGACCGGCCTGCTGATCAGCGTCTACGCGCTCGGTTACTTTCCGCTCGGGAGAGACGCGGGGCGCTGGAGCGAAAGCGACGGCTTCTGGCCTTTGTGGCTGATGCTTTGGGGATCGTTGAACGCTCTATTTCTGTCGGCCGACATCTTCAACTACTACGTCATCCTGGAGGTCATGACACTGGCGGCCGCTGCGTTGATTATTCTGTCGCGGGATCTCCAGGCCCTGACGGCTGCGGTGCGGTATTTATTGGTCGCTTTTCTTGGCTCGCTCTCCTATCTGCTCGGCGTGGCGCTGGTCTACGCCGACTATGGGATTCTCGACATCTACCAGCTTTCCGCGCGCGTCGAGCCGGGTCCGGCGGTCTGGATTGCGCTTGCGCTGATGACGGTAGGACTCCTGCTGAAGACCGCTCTGTTCCCGCTGCATTTCTGGCTGCCTCCGGCGCATGCCAGCGCTCCGGCGCCAGGCAGCGCCGTACTTTCGGCTCTCGTCGTGAAGGCGTCATTCTATGTGCTTCTTCGCATGTGGTTCGGAGTCTTTGCCCATGCAGTGACCTTTCCCGCGGCCCAGTTTGTCGGGCTGCTCGGCGCGATCGCCATCGTCTGGGGGTCGCTCCAGGCGCTTCGACAGCAGCGGCTGAAGCTACTGATCGCGCACTCGACGGTCGCGCAGATCGGCTATCTTTTCCTGCTGGTCCCGCTGGTGCTGAGTCCGGTGGCGGGAAGGCCGGCGGGCGCCACCGGCACCATCGCGGCGGCCGCGTGGAAGGGGGGGATCTACCACCTGGTCTCCCACGCCTGCGCCAAGGCGGCGATGTTCCTGGCCGCCGGTGTCATTATCCATGCGTTTGGGCATGATCGCCTCCGGAACATGCACGGCGTGGCCGACAACCTCCGCTTCACAACGTTCGCCTTCGGGCTAGCGGGCGTCAGTCTGATGGGACTGCCGCCCACGGGCGGTTTCGTCGGCAAATACCTTCTGGTCAATGCGGCGATCGCCAGCGGGCAGTGGTGGTGGGCGGTGGTGGTTCTGGTTGGAGGCCTGCTCGCGGCCGGTTACGTTTTCCTGTTTATCGGCCGGGCGTGGTTGCCGCGAGGGAAAGGCGGCAAGGCCCGATTCCAGCCGGTTCCGCTGACCATGGAACTTCCAGCCATGATTCTGGCGTTTATCGCGGTTGTGCTCGGTTTCATCGCGGTTCCGCCGCTCGAACTGCTTTCGGTCGGAACACCGTTCCCTTCCGGGGAGGGGGCAAGATAACCGATGGATTGGGGCTTCTGGCTTCCCGTGCTGGTGCTTGCGACTTCGGCCCTTGCGGCCGCCCTGATCTTTCCCCTTGGCGAGCGGCGGATCGTCGCCCGGACGACCATCAACATGGCCGCGGCGGTAGTGAAGCTGGGTTTCGTCGCGATCATCTTCTGGGGTACGTTCGAGGGCTACGTTTACGAGACGAGACTGCCTTTTATTCCCGGCCTGGATTTTCTGCTGCGCGTTGATCCGATCTCCTTGGTGTTCGTCTCGCTGTCGGCCAGCCTGTGGCTGGTGACCACGATCTATGCGATCGGTTACCTGGAGAATTCGCCCCGGCGGAGCCGCTTCTTCGGGTTCTTCAGCTTGTGTGTGACCGCGACGGTCGGTGTCGCGCTGGCCGGCAATCTCGTCACGTTTTTCATTTTTTACGAGCTCCTGACGCTGGCAACCTACCCTTTGGTTGTGCATCGAGCCACGGAGGCATCGCTGACGGGGGGCCGCACGTACCTGATGTACACGCTCTCGGGCGGGACGGTGCTGCTGGCGGCGATCATCTGGCTGACGGTCATCGCAGGTCCGGTGGAGTTCACGATCGGCGGTGTGCTGGGCCACATCGAGGAGACGCACCGCGGCGAACTCATCGCGATCTTCGCGTTATTCATTGCGGGGCTGGGAGTGAAAGCCGCCCTGGTTCCGCTGCATGGCTGGCTACCGGCGGCCATGATCGCTCCCGCCCCGGTGAGCGCGCTGCTGCACGCGGTCGCGGTCGTGAAGGCTGGCGCCTATGGAATCATCCGCGTCGTCTACGAACTGTACGGGTTGGGACTGGCGGACACGCTCGGCGTACTCGATCCGCTGGCGATCGTCGCGGGAGTGACGATTCTCTTTGGCTCCGTCCGCGCCCTGGCGCAGGACGAGCTCAAACGCCGGCTTGCCTACTCCACCGTCAGCCAGGTCTCCTACATCGTCCTGGGCGTCGCGATTTTCGGGCCGCTGGCCACCACAGGAGGACTGGTCCATCTGGTGCACCAGGGCATCATGAAGATCACGCTTTTCTTCTGCGCCGGCAGCCTGGCCGAGACGCTGGAAGTGCACTACGTCAGCGAGATGAACGGCGTCGGGCGGCGAATGCCTCTCACGATGGCGGCGTTCACGGTGGCCGCGTTTGGGATGATCGGGGCGCCTCCCATCGCGGGTTTTGTCAGTAAGTGGTATCTGGGACTTGGAGGCATACAGGCGGACCGCATGTGGGTGGTGGCCGTGCTGGCGGCGAGCACGCTGCTGAATGCCGGCTACTTTCTCCCAATCCTTCGCGCCGCTTGGTTTAAGGAGCCCACCCATCCCTGGCCCGCGGCCGAGGGCCGGGAGACCCGGCGTTCTCTGCTGATTCCGTCGCTGGTAACGGCGCTGGCCTCGCTGGCGGCGGGCCTGTTTGCAGCATCCGATTTCAGCCCGCTATTCCTGGCGCGATTGATCGCCGAAGGGATGTACTGGCCTTGATCGCTCCCTGGCTGCTCGTCTTTGGACTACCCGTGGCGATCGCGCTACTGCTCGCCGCGCCGGGACGATCGCGCTCCATCGGAGTTATGCTTGCTCCGGCGGCCGCGATTCCGGGGCTGATTCTCGCGCTAACGGCGCCTCCCGAGGTGGAAGTCTCAATTCCGTGGCTGCTGCTGAACGCCCGTTTCGGCCTCGACACCGCCGGCCAACTGTTCCTGTTCTTCACGGCGATGCTGTGGACGCTCGCCTCGATCTATGCGCGCGCGTACATGGCGGATGACCCCGCGCGCGCCCGGTTTGCCTTCTACTTCCTCCTGACGATGAGCGGCAATCTGGGCCTGACAATCGCGTTTGACGCCGCGAGTTTCTACCTGTTCTTCGCGCTCATGACTTTCAGCGCCTACGGCCTGGTGGTCCACTCCCGTGAAGCGGCGGCCTTCCGTGCCGGCCGCATTTACATTGCGATGGCGGTGGGCGGAGAGGCGTCGCTGATCGCGGGGATTCTGCTGGCTGTCGCAAGCGCGGGGACAGTCTATCTGCCGGAAATTCCTGCCGCAGTTGCGGCATCGCCCTATTTAAGCGCGATCGTCGCGCTGCTCCTGGCGGGGTTCGGGATCAAGGCCGGCGCCATCCCGCTTCATATGTGGTTGCCACTGGCGCATCCGGTGGCGCCGACTCCCGCAAGCGCGGTTCTGAGCGGCAGCATGATCAAGGCCGGACTCCTCGGCTGGATTCGCTTTCTGCCTTTTGGCGAAGCGGAACTCGGAGGGTGGGGCACCGCGCTGGTTCTCATCGGACTGGCAGCCGCATTTTTCGGTGTGATGATCGGGCTGACGCAGGTCGATCCGAAAACGAACCTCGCCTATTCGAGCATCAGTCAGATGGGGATTGTCAACAGCGGGCTGGGCATTGCACTGGTTGCGCCCGAGGCTTGGCCGCTGGTGCTGCCGGCGACGCTGGTATTCGCCGCGCACCACGCCTTCGCCAAGGGGGCGCTGTTTCTCGGTGTAGGACTTGCAGCCTCGGAGCTGACCGCCAGGTGGCAGCGCAATCTGGTGGTGGTGGGACTGGTGCTCGGCGCGCTGGCTCTGGCGGGAGCGCCGTTGACCAGCGGTGCGGTCGCCAAGGGGCTGTACAAGACCGGGGCGGTTCTGGCGCCGATTCCCTGGCCGGGTTGGCTGGACGCTCTGCTTCCGCTCACTTCGGTCGGTACGAGCCTGCTCATGGGCCGATTCCTCTTCGTGACGCTTCGCCAACTCGGTGGGGGAGAGCACGCGGTTGGGGCGGCGGCGTGGATCGCCTGGTCGTTGCTGCTGGTCTGCGTCGGTGGTGCCGCGTACCTGCTGCCGGACCTGTACGAACTCGAAGTCGCGCCACCCGGGGTGTTGCCGATTTATTTCTGGGCGAGTCTGTGGCCGGTGCTGGTCGGGATCCTGCTACTGCTTGGTGTGCGCTACGCGCGGCAGTGGCTGCAGCCGCGGCGGGAGTTGGTGATCGAAGCCGGAGACATCCTGATTCCGATCGAACGCTTGATGAGCGCGTTGAACCGCCAGAGGCAGGCGCACGCGGCGGCGCTCTCCGAGCGGCTGTCCGACCGACTCGCAGCGATGTGGAAACGCGCACGGCGGCAGCCCGCCGCGATCAGCGCGCTTGCGAGGGGCGAGTGCATACTCTCACGGTGGGAGACTGCCGGAGGACTGGTGCTCGTCCTGATTGTGGCGCTTCTCGGACTGCTGTATATGGCCGGAGGTCAGGGATGAGGCCGGTTCTCACGCGCATCGCGCTCCTGGCGATGCTGTGGTGGGTGTTGACCGAGGGGAGTCTCGATGGGTGGGCTGCCGGCAGCCTGGTGGTTTTTTGCGCCGCGGTTGCCAGCCTCGCGCTGGCGCCGCCCGGCCTGTACCGGTGGCGGATTCTGGAACTCCCGGGGTTCGCATTGTTCTTCATCCGGCAGTCGGTCCTCGGGGGAGTCGATGTGGCGCGGCGCGCCTTCGATCCCGGCGTGCCGATCGATCCGGATTTCGTCGACTATCCTCTCCGCCTGCCGATCGAGCCCGCCCGCGTTTTCTTCGCGAACACGATGAGCCTGCTCCCCGGCACCCTAAGCGTCACGCTGCGGGAAGATGCAATTCAGCTCCACATTCTGAACCGGCAAATGCCCGTCCGTCAAACAGCCGAGGCCCTGGAAGAGCGTGTCGCGGCGCTCTTCGGGGTAGATCTGGCATGAACTGGTGATATGATCGAGCCGCGAAGGAATCATTCCATGAAACATTCCATTCCCGCGGCTCTGCTTTGCTGGCTGGGTGCGATCGCTCTATTCCTTGCCGCTCTACCGGCCCCCGCTCAGCGCACTTCCCGTCCGCTGCCGCGCATCAAGGTCAGTGAGGATCGCCGCTTCCTGGTTTACGAAGACGGCAAGCCGTTCTTCTATCTCGCCGATACGGCGTGGGAGCTTTTCCACCGCCTCGACCGCAAGCAGGCGGTCGAATATCTCGACAAGCGGGCTGCGCAGAAGTACACCGCGATTCAAGCCGTCGCGTTGGCCGAACTCAATGGCATAAGCGACCCCAATCCCTACGGCCACCTGCCCCTGATTGACAAGGACCCGACGCGGCCGGCCGTCACGCCGGGTTCGAACCCGGCGAAGCGGCAGGAGTACGACTATTGGGATCATGTCGAGTTCATCATCGACCAGGCGAACGCTCGCGGACTCTACATGGCCTTCCTGCCGACCTGGGGCCGCTGGGCCGTCACCACGGGCAAGAACGATGAAGCGCTGCTGACGCCCACGAACGCCCAGGCCTATGGCGAGTTCCTCGGCAGGCGCTTCGGGAAGAAAGGGGTCATCTGGATTCTCGGCGGCGACCGCACTGCGACCGGGTATGAGGCGACATGGCGGGCGCTCGCCCGCGGGATCGCAATCGGCGTTTCCGGCAGGGAGAATTACGACGCGGTCCTGATGAGCTTCCACCCGCGCGGCGGCGAAACCTCGTCCACCTGGTTCCACAATGACGTCTGGCTCGACTTCAACATGCAGCAGACCGGCCACGGGCTCGCCGCAAAGGTCCAACCCTGGCTACGCATCTTCCGGGACTATTCGCTGACGCCGGTCAAACCCGTGATCGATGGCGAGCCGCTCTATGAGGATCACCCGCTTGCCTTCCGCGCCCGCGACTACGGCTACTCCTTCGATGCGCACATTCGCCAGCGCGCCTACTGGTCGCTGTTCTCCGGGGCCATCGGCCATACCTACGGCAATCACTCGGTATGGCAGATGTACGCGCCGGGGCGCCGTCCGGTCAACGGGCCGCTGCTTTACTGGTACGAAGCGATTCACCGGCCGGGCGCGGCCCAGATGCAGTATGTCCGCGAGCTGATCGAATCACGCCCGGTGCTCGATCGCGTCCCGGACACCTCGCTGGTAATCGAACCGCTTGACGGCGACGATCGCATCGTGGCCACGCGAGGCAAGGATTACCTTTTCGCCTACAGCGCGCAAGGCCGACGGTTCGAACTTCGCCTCGGCAGCATCTCGGGAACCAAATTGAATGCCTACTGGTTCAACCCGAGGACGGGCACATCCATCGCTACCGAGTCCGTTGAGAACACCGGAACCCGCGCCTTCACTCCGCCGTCGGAAGGATTCGGCAGTGACTGGGTTCTCGCGCTTGACGATGCCTCGAAGAACTATCCGCCGCCGGGCGCGAAGCGGTAAACGGCGCGGCGTTTATGGCTGCTTCCCGACGCCGACGTCCAGCCGGTGAATGCTATGCTGTCCGGCGACCGTGAGGTAGAGCTGTTTGCCCCACCAAGTCAGGTTGGTCACTCGATCTCCGCCTGCCGGGATGCTCGCGACCATCGACCCGTCCGGAGCGAGCACGTCGACCGTTTTGCCGGTCCAGCGCGTTACCCAGAGGCGGCCGTACTCATCGAAATCGATGCCGTCCACGCCGCCTCCCTCGAACTGATGGAAGACGCGCTTGTTCGACAGCGTTCCCTCTGGGGAGAGATCGAAAACCAGCACCCGTGTGTGACCGCTCTCCGTGGTATACAGGCGCTTCTGGTCGGCGGAGATTGCGATGCCGTTGGGGTAAGCCAGCCCTTCGGCGACCCGCGTCAGCTTGCCTGCGGTGGAGATCCGATAAATTGCGCCGATCGGTTTCTGCGCACCGGAGCCGTGAGGATCGGTGATGTAGATATTGCCGGCGCGATCGAGGCAGAGGTCGTTGGGCCCCAGCAGCGGCTTGCCCTCGTAGGAGTCGGCCAGCACTTCGATCTTGCGATCCTGCCCGATCCGCAGGACGCGGCCGGCCTGGATGTCGGAGGCGAGAATCCTGTCCTGGGCATCCGCCTTCAGCCCGTTCGCCCGGCCCTTCCCCAGATCCACCCAGAGTGACACGGTGCCGTCGGTGGTCTTGCGCCCGATGGTGCCGTTGCGCAGGTAGTTGACGAAATAGAGGTTGCCCTTGCTGTCGAAGGTCGGGCCCTCGGCGAAATCGATGTCGGCGACCACCGGATAGGGGATAATTTTGGCAGGGTCAAGCGGCGGCGCCTGAGCAAAGCTGAGGCCTGCGGCCACGAGGGAAAGAAGCGCGCTGTTTTGCATCCTTCCCAAGCTGCCATACGTCCGGCTGCGCCGCAAGTCGCGATATAGTACGGAGATATGCGATTCGCGGTAATCGGGGCGGGGAACATGGGCTGTCTCTACGGCGCGAACCTGGCGCGAGCCGGGGCCGAGGTTGTCTTCCTGGACGTCTGGGAGGAGCACGTCGAAAGCATCCGTCGCGACGGCCTCCGGATGTCCGGCCTCCACGGCGAATTCACCATGCGCGCCGATGCGACCACGCGGCCCACGGAGGCTCCGAAAGCGGACGCGGCAGCGATTTGCGTGAATACCTATGCCACGCGGCAGGCTGCCGAGTCGGCGCAGATCGTCCTCAAGCCAGAGGGCTACGCCGTCACGCTCCAGAACGGCGTCGGCAACGTCGAAATCCTAACCGAAGTTCTGGGCGCGGACCGCGTCATGGCCGGGCTCAGCTTTCACAGTGCCGATCTGCGCGCTCCGGGCGAGGTGGTGCATACCAATGAAGGGCCGACTTACCTGGGCGAACTGGACCGGTCGCGGTCGGAGCGGCTCCTTGGGCTGAATGCATTCATGGACCGCGCCGGCATGGGGCCGGTCCTGGTCGACGACATTGTGACGACCATCTGGAGCAAGTTCGTCCACAACTGCGGTCTCAACGCGATCTGTGCGCTGACGGGACTGCGGCCGGGTCACATCCGCGAGGTGCCGGAACTTGACGAATTTCAGACGCAGATCATCAATGAGACCCTCGCGCTGGTTCGGGCCAAGGGCGTCATGCTGCCGGATCCCGATCCGCTGACCACGATCAAGAACTACACCGCGAGCAAGTTTCACCGCGTCTCCATGCAGCAGCACCTGGATCGCGGGCGTCCGACCGAAATCGACTCACTGAACGGTTACGTGGCGCGCGAGAGCGCACGGCTCGGGCTCGCCGCCCCGGCGAACGCTGCGCTGACACGACTGATGAAGGGCCGCCAGCACCGGCCTGCCGCGGCGGCTGGCGCCTCCTGACAAACGGAAACCCATGACGCTTCGGATTGCTGGGCCTCTCCTTCTTCTAACGGTTGCGATTGCGGTCTTCGCTGCGGCCAAGCCGCAACCGGTCGAGTTCCTGAAGGTCGAGCGCTATTCCGAGGGTCCGGTCTTCGACTACGAAGGCAACTTTTTCGTGACCGACCTCGATCGCGTCGTTCGCAGGAGTCCCGATGGGACGGTGACGCCGTGGGGCGAACTGGAGGACGCTAACGGCCACAAGGTTCTGCCCGACGGCACGCACCTGGTCTGCGCGCCACGGCAGCGGGCGGTGGTGCACCTGGATGCCTCGGGCAAGTTCCTCGGGTACGCCTCGAACGAATGCAACGGGCAGCCGCTGCGCGCTCCGAACGACCTGACGCTTGCGCCCTTCGGCGGCTTCTACTTCAGCGATCCCGGCGGTTCGAGACAAGCTCCCGTCGGCACGGTGCACTATGTCGATCCGCAGGGCAAGACGCACCTGGCCGCCGGAGGCATGTGGGTTCCGAACGGCCTTGTCCTGAGTCCGGACGCCGCGACGCTGTACGTGGCTGAAACCGTTCCGAACCGCATTCTGAAGTTTCGCGTCCTGGAGGGCGGAAAGCTGGGACCGGTCGAGATCTTCGCGAACCTTCCGTCGAGGCCGGACGCCGATGTGGGCCCGGACGGTCTCGCTGTCGATACGAAAGGCAACCTCTACGTCGCGCATCTCGGCATGAGCGCCGTACAGGTCCTCAGCCCCGCGGGGAAGCTTCTGCGCACGCTGCCCGGCGGGAACTACGACGTCAGCAATCTGGTGTTCTGGGGGCCTGAATTGAATGAACTCTACATCTCCGGCGCCATCGGACACCGATCGAAGGCTCCGGGACGCGTCTACCGCCTGACTCTTCCCGGCGTGCGAGGCGTCTCATCGCTGTTGGAACGGAAGTAACCCGGTATTGTACGCTGGACTGAACGGGGGTTGGAGGTACATCGCCAGATGAAACGAAGACACTTCGTCACGGCCATGGCAGCAGCGGCGCCGGCGGCGGCAGCGGCACAGCAGACCGGGGCGCCAGCCGCGAGTCCGGCTTCAAGCGCCGCCGACGGTCTGCCGAACCTCGAGATTACTGCTCCGGACGCTGCGGCAGCCCCGGTGCGCCGTTTCTTCTCCGAACGGCAGATGCAGACGCTGCACAGACTGGCCGACTTACTGATGCCTGCGAGCAGCAACGTTCCGGGCGCCCTGCAGGCTCAGGCTCCGGAGTTCCTGGATTTTCTGATCGGCCAGTCTCCGGCCGACCGAAAGCACGTCTATCTGACCGGACTCGACCTGCTCGAGCAGGCCGCGCGGGAGCGACACGGCAAGTCCTTCGCCGAACTGAGCGCGGCCGAAACCGACCCGCTCCTCCAGCCGCTCCGCAAGCCCTGGACCTACGAGCTGCCCTCCGACCCGCTGGAGCATTTCCTCACGACGGCTAAGCACGACATCCGGACCGCGACGCTGAATTCGCGTGAGTGGAATGAGGCCACCTCGGGCGGCGGGCGCCGGATCGGCGGTATCGGACAGTACTGGCATCCGATCGACTGATCCTCAGGGCAGGTGATTCATGGCTGAGAAAGATTACGATGTACTGGTTGTCGGCTCAGGCGCCTCCGGCGGCATGGCCGCCTATACGCTGACGCGGATGGGCGTCAAGTGTCTCATGCTGGATGCCGGCCCGTCGATCGATTTCAATAAGCAACGCGAGCTGAAGCCTGTCCACGAGCTACCCTATCGCGGCTTCGGAAAGCCCGGCCGGCACCCGCATGTCTTCCAGGCGAACGAATTCAACGCGAACATCTGGGTGGACGAGGAGCAGGTTCCGTATACGCATGATCCGAAGCTTCCCTACAACTGGGTGCGCGTGCGGATGATCGGGGGCAAGTCGCTGTTCTGGGCGCGCATGTCCTTCCGGCTCAGCGACTACGAATTCAAGGCGAAAGACCACGACGGCTTCGGCGAAAACTGGCCGATCAGCTACGCCGATCTGAAGCCGTATTACGATCGCGTCGAACCGATTTTCCGCGTCACCGGTCGCAAGGAAGGACTGGCTCAGCTTCCCGACGGCGACTTCATCGAAGACCGCTCGCCCGACAGTGGCGCGGTCAAGCGCCTGATGGAGGCCGGCAAGCCGCGCGGCATTCCGATCACCAAGATCCGCCGCTCGGCCGGGCGCGGCCAGTTCGCGAGTTCGTACAACCTGCTTCTGCCCGACGCGCTTGCCACCGGCAACCTGACGGTCGTCCCCAACGCCGTCGTGCGCGAGATCACGACGGACCGAAACACCGGGCTCGCCAACGGAGCGCACTTCGTCGATCGCCGGTCCGGGCGGGAGATGCACGCCAAGGCGCGCGCCGTGGTTGTGGGCGCGTCCTGCCTGGAGAGCACCCGCATTCTTCTGAACTCAAAGATCGCCAACTCGAGCGGCACACTGGGGCACTATCTGCACGACCAGTTCTACATCCCCCAGAGCGTCCAGGCGATAGTGCCGGAGGCGCGGAACGGCCAGGGAGGGCGCGGCCTGATGGGCGGCGGCGGATACATCCCGCGCTTCCGCAATCTTCAGAAGGGAAAGCAGGAGGGCAACTTCATTCGAGGCTATGCGGCCGATTTCGGAACCGGGCGGACGCCGGATGCCCGGCATATTCCGCTCTACGGCGAGGCGCTCGAAAAGGAACTCGCGAGCTTGAGCGGCGCTGCGATCAGCTTCACTACGATGGGTGAGGTTCTGCCGCGCTACGAGAACCTCGTCCGGATCGATCCGGATGTGAAGGACGCCTGGGGCATTCCCGTGCTCCGGATCGAGGCGCGCTACACCGACAATGAATTCAACATGGCGAAGGACGCGATCCAGACCTTCGAAGAGCTGTGCCATGCGGCCAGGTTCGAAGTGTTCGCGAAACGCGAGGAGATGTATCCGCCCGGCTACAGCATCCACGAACTCGGGACGTGCAGGATGGGTGACAATCCAAAATCGAGCGTGCTGAACAAGTGGAACCAGAGCCACGACGTGAGGAATCTCTTCGTCGTGGACGGCAGCAGCTTCGTCACGGGCGGCACGCAGAACCCGACTATCACGATCATGGCGCTCTCGATGCGGGCCAGCGAGTACCTGGCTGAGCAGTCGCGCAAGGGAGAGCTGTGACGCGATTGCGTGCGCTTCCGCCGGCCGTCGTAGCGGCCGCGGTGTTAATGGCGGCCTGGGCGCAGAATGCCGCGCGGCCGCCGGCCGAGCCACCCGAGCAGCCGATCCCGTTCAGCCACAAGGTCCATGCCGGCACGCTCAAGCTGAAGTGCGCGATGTGCCACGCCAATCCCGATCCGGGCGAAGCGATGGGTTTCGCTCCGGCGTCCACGTGCATGAAGTGCCACTCGGCGATCAAGGCGGATAGTCCGGCCATTGCGAAACTGGCCGAAGCGGCGAAGACCGGCGAGGAGATCCGCTGGGTTCGCGTCTACCAGATCCCGTCGTATGTCTACTTCAGCCACCGGGCGCATCTGGAGGCCGAGAACACGTGTGCCGAATGCCACGGCCAGGTCGCTGAACGGGAGAGGCTGTTCCGTGAAACCGATCTCACCATGGGCGGCTGCATGAGCTGCCATGAAGCCAAGAACGCCAGCAACGACTGTACGTACTGCCACGCGCCGCTTCAGTAGGGGTTACAAAGGAATCGAAATCCTTGCTTCGCAGCCGCCGCGGTCTTTGCGGTTTTCGAGCGTGAGGGAACCGCCGTGCGCCTCGGCGATTTGACGGCTCAGCACCAACCCGATGCCCGATCCGTTGGGCTTCGTCGTAAAGAACGGCACGAAGAGGTTGGCCGTGTTCGAGAGCCCGTGCCCTTCGTCCCGCACGAAGACTTCAAGCTGCATTCCATGGCGGCGCCAGCCGATCTCCACGGAGCCACCGGTTTCCAGTGAGGCGTCGGCCGCGTTGCGCAGCAGGTTGATCAGCGCCTGTTCGAGCTGATCGCTGTCGCCTTGGAGAATCGTCTCCGGACCTGCGATCACGACGGGCTCGATGCGCGTCTCAAGGCTCGCGACACGCCGCACCCACATCGACGCGCTCATCGGGTTCAGCTTGGGCTTCGGCAGCTTCGCCAAACGCGTGTAGGCGCCCATGAAGCGATTGAGCGCCTCCGCGCGCGATCCGATCACCGAGAGGCCGCGCCGCATGTCCTCCTCCCAATCCTCCGGACGGGGATCGCGCGCCAGCAGATTTTCCAGGCATCCCGCGATCGACTTCACCGGCGTGAGCGAGTTATTCAGCTCGTGGCCCAGCACGCGGACCAGCCGCTGCCACGCCTGTAACTCCTCCTCGCGCAGCGCGCGCGTCAGGTCGGAGACTACGAGGAGCTGGTGCGGGAGGCCGCCCTCACGGAACGCTGTCCGGCTGATACCCCAGCGGCCCGACGCCCCGGCGAAACTGCGCTGCACCGTGCGGTTCGATTCGCCGGCCAGGAATTCGGCGAGCCCTAGATCCTCGGCGCTGCGATCGGTAATTCTCTCGGCCGGCTCGCCAAGGAGGCGCTCCCCCGCGCGATTTACCAGCCGCAGCCGGCCTTCGGCGTTGAAGGCGAAGACGGCGACGTCGATCTCCTCCATGACCTTGCGCAGCAGCGTCGTCGCCTCGAGCGCGCCGAGCCGCTGCGCCCGCAGTGTCGCGCTCATCGCGTTCACCTGCTGCATCACCTCTCCGAGCGCGTCGTCGTCCTTGGTGTGGCGCGCCCGAATCGAGTAGTCTCCCTCGCGCAGAGCTTCGAGCAGGTTCGCGATCGTGCGCAAGGGAGAGACGACGCGATCGCGGGCCGAAATCGCGAACCCGATCCAGGGGATGACGATCGCGGCCGTCAGGGTCCACTGCACTTTGGGCGAGTAGCCGCCAAGCCAGAGGATCGCGAGAGCGACCGCGACGGCCGGAAGCCCTGCGAGCAGCGCGAGCAGCAGAATGCGCTGCTCGTGCATCAGCCCCCATCGCTTCCGCCGGCTCATAATTCGTAGCGCTGCAACCTGCGGTACAGAGCGCTCCGGCTGAGCCCGAGAGCCTGGGCCGCCTGGCTCACGTTGCCGCCATAGCGGGCGAGCGCCTTTTTGATGAGGAACGCCTCGACCTCTTCCAGGCTCATGTCGTCCAGCCGTGTTGGGCCCTCGCGCGCGCTCCGCAGCGCCAGGTCGGCCGGCCGGATCCGCGGCTCCTGGGCCATGAGGACGGCGCGCTCGACGACGTGGTTCAGCTCGCGGACGTTGCCCTGCCACGCGTGTTCGAGCAGCGCCTTCATCGCGGGCGTGTCAAAGCCGGTCAGGTTCTTGCGATAGCGCCGCGCGTGCGTGGCGAGGAAGTGCGAAGCCAGCACCGGGATATCTTCGCGTCGTTCGCGTAGCGGCGGGAGGTGGATCTCGATGGTGTTCAGCCGGAAGAGCAGATCCTGCCGGAAGCGGTTGTTGGCGACCTCCTCGTGCAAATTGGCGTTGGTTGCGGAGATAACGCGCACATCCACCTGCCGCGTCTTCGACGAGCCGACGCGTTCCATCTCCCCGACTTCGAGCACCCGCAGAAGTTTTGCCTGGAGGTGAAACGGCACGTTGGCGATCTCGTCGAGAAATAGCGTGCCCTCGTGAGCAAGCTCGAAGCGGCCCACGCGGTCGGCCTTGGCATCGGTGAAGGCGCCCTTAACGTGCCCGAAGAGTTCGCTTTCGAAAACACCCTCTGCCAGTCCGCCGGCGTTGACCGTGACCATGGGGCGGGAGCATCGCGGCGAGATGGCGTGCAGGGTGCGCGCCACCACCTCCTTACCCGTGCCCGGCTCGCCTGTGATCAGCACGTTCGCATCCGACGGTCCGACGCGCGAGATGAGCTGAAGGACCGGCTGCATCGACGGAGCCGTCGCAATCATGGTTGGGAGCCCCTCGGCCCGCAGCAGGCGGTTTTCGGCCTCCAGGCGCTGCCCCTTCCGCAGCGCTTCGCTCAGGGCAAGCTGCGTATTGACGATGGCGAGCAGCCGTGCGTTTTCCCACGGCTTCTGGATGAAGTCGCGCGCGCCGCGCCGCATCGCCTCCACCGCCAACTCGACGCTGCTCCAGGCTGTCATCACGATGACAGGCAGGGTTGAGTCGAGCGCCTGGATGCGCGTCAGCAGGTCGAGGCCCTCCTGGCCGGACGTCGTGTCGCGGGTATAGTTCAGATCGATGATGGCGGCATCGAATTCTTTAGACTCGATCGCCGAAAGCACCGTCCCCGGCGACTGGGCGGATTCAATCTGGAATCCCTCGCCCTTCAGCAGCAGCCGCAGGGCTTCCAGCACGTCCGGCTGGTCGTCGGCGACGAGAATGCGTTTCCGGGGCATTGCGCTCATGGCGAAGAATCCTGATTATAGACGGAGTGAGGTGCGCCGATGTTGAACACTGAATCTCTTCGTGCCCGCCTTCGCGGCGACCTGATCACCCCGGAAGACTCTGCCTACGAGTCTGCCCGGAAGGTCTACAACGGCATGATCGACCGCCGCCCGCGACTGATCGTGCGATGCGTGGATGCGGCTGACGTGATGGCATCCGTGAACTTTGCGCGCGACAATACGCTCCAGCTCGCCATCCGGGGAGGCGGCCACAATGGCGCCGGACTCGGCATCTGTGACGACGGTCTTGTTATCGATCTCGTGCGCATGCGGGGAGTCCACGTCGATCCTTCCACCCGCACCGTCCAGGTGGGGGGCGGCTGCGTTTGGGGCGATGTCGATCACGCCACCCACGCCTTCGGGATGGCGGTCCCCGGCGGGCTGGTCTCTACCACCGGGGTCGCGGGCCTCACGCTGGGCGGCGGCCTTGGCCACCTCACCCGCCAATACGGCCTTACCATCGACAGCCTTCTCGCTGCCGATATCGTGCTGGCAGACGGCAGCTTTGTGACGGCCAGCGCCGACCAGCATGCGGATCTCTTTTGGGCGATTCGCGGCGGCGGCGGAAACTTTGGCGTTGTCACCTCGTTCGAGTTCCGCATGCACCCTGTCAGCACGGTCTTCGCCGGGCCGATGCTCTGGGACCTCAGCTTCGCCGCGGAGCTGACGCGATTCTATGACGACTTCCTGAAGACGGCGCCGGAGCACCTCAGCGGCTTCTTCGCCTTCATGAAGGTTCCGCCCGTGCCGCCGTTCCCGGCGGAACTCCACCTCCGAACCGTCGCGGCCATCGTCTGGTGTTACACCGGACCGATGGAGCTGGCAGAAGCGGCGCTCGACCCCTTCCGAAAACTCGCTCCGCCCCTGGCCGATTTTACTCACGCGATGCCCTTTCCGATGCTGCAAACGCTGTTCGATCCGCTCCTGCCGCCTGGCCTTCAGTGGTATTGGAAGGCCGACTACTTCAAGGATCTGAGCGACGAGGCGATCGCCGAGTTCGTCCGATACGGCTCGGACCCTCCGACCGTCCTCTCCACGATGCACCTCTACCCGATCGACGGCGCCGCGCACAAGGTCCGGAGCGAGGACACGGCCTGGTCCTACCGCGATGCGCGATACGGAATGGTGATCGCGGGAATCGATCCCGATCCGGCGAATAACGACCGCATGATTCGCTGGGCGCGGGACTACTGGAATGCGCTCCATCCGCATTCGGCAGGAGGCGCCTACGTCAACATGATGATGGAGGAGGGGGAAGACCGCATCAAAGCGGCCTACCGCGGCAATTACGCGCGCCTGGCCGCGGTGAAGAAACAGTACGATCCCGGCAACCTCTTCCACGTCAATCAGAACATCAAGCCTGCGGGGTGAGGGGCTATACGGCCGCTCCGCTGGCGCTCTTCTCGCTGGTAATCCAGCCGTCGACGATCTCGACGATGCGATTGCCGTAGTCGGCGTTCCTCTCCGAGTGCGTCACCTGGATGATCGTCGTGCCCTCGCGATTGAGCCTGAGGAACAGTTCCATGATCTCCTTGCCCTGGCTCGAGTGGAGATTTCCGGTCGGCTCGTCCGCCAGAATGACTTTGGGATTGGCGATCACGGCGCGCGCGATCGCCACAAGCTGCTGCTGCCCGCCGGAGAGCTGATTCGGGAACAGATCCTTCTTGCCGACGATCTGAAAACGGTCGAGCACGTCGCAAACGATGCTCTGGCGCTCGCTGCGCTTCACGTTGCGGTACGTGAGCGGGATCTCCAGGTTCTCGTAGACGGTCAGGTCGTCAAGCAGGTGATAGCTCTGAAAGACGAAGCCGATATAGCGCTTGTACAGCTCCGACCGGTCCTTCTTGCTGAGCCGGTGGATCGGCTGGTCGAGAAAGTAATATTCGCCGGACCACGCCGTGTCGTGCATGCCGATCAAGTGCAGCAGCGTCGACTTGCCCGCCCCCGACGGCCCCATGATGGAGATGAACTCGCCTTCGCGGATCTCCAGGTTGACCCGCCGCAGCACATAGGTCCGGGTGGGGCCCTGCTCGAAGTACTTTTCGATGTTGTTAAGCCGGATCACTGCGCGGCCCCGGCGGTTTCGACGCTTTCCTCGACGATCCGGCCGTCGAAAAGCCGGATCGTGCGGTCGGCATGGCGCGCGTAGCGGGGATCGTGCGTCACCATGCAGATGGTGGCGCCGCCGCGGTGCAGGTCTCGGAGCAGTTCCATGACGGCTTCGCCGTTTACCGAATCCAGGTTGCCGGTGGGTTCGTCGGCGAGCAGGATCGACGGATCGCCCCCCAGCGCGCGCGCTACGGCGACGCGCTGCTGCTGGCCTCCGGAAAGCTGCGAGGGATAGTGCTTCACGCGATGCCCCATGCCGACGCGCTCCAGCGCCTCGTGCACTCGCTTCTTGCGCTCGGAAGAAGGCATGCCGCGATAGGTGAGGGGCAGTTCGACGTTCTCGTACACCGTGAGATCGCCGATCAGGTTGAAGGCCTGAAAGATGAACCCGATCTCGCGGTTGCGGATGCGGGCCCGTTCCGAGAGCTTCAGGCCCTGAACGTGCCTGCCGTTGAGGATGTAGGTCCCCTCCGACGGCGTATCCAGCAGCCCGAGGATCGCCAGCAGCGTCGACTTTCCGCAGCCCGACGGCCCTTCAATCGAGACGTACTCGCCCCGTTGGATCTCCAGGTGGATGCCCGACAGCGCGTGCGTCTCCACCTCATCGGTGACGAAAACCTTCGTCACGCCCTCCAGCTTGATCAAAGCCTGATCGTGTTCGCTCATGCTTCTCCCCTAATTGAGTCGCACCCTGTCGTGCGCATCCCAGGCCGACATATCGGATAGCACCACCTGGTCGCCCACGTTCAGCCCTTCGACAACCTCGATCGTATTCACGGAACTGCGTCCCAGCCGCACCTGCACCCGAACCGCCTCTTTGGTCGCGGGATCGACGCGGAAGAGCCCGACCACCGAATTCGGCTGGCCGAAAACAGGCCGTCCCACGTATACTACGTCGTCCAGCCGCTCAAGTTCGATCGTTCCGTCCACGCTCAAGTCCGGGCGGGCGCCCGGCGGCAGCTCTCCTTCGAGCTTGACGTCCACCGTCACCGTTCCGTTCAGAACCGCCGGATCGATACGGGAGACGCGCCCCTTGATGATTCCGTTCCGTGTGTCGATCGTCGCCAGTTGGCCGATTTGCACGTCCTTGGCCTGGGTCTCCGGGATCTTCAGGTCGGCTTTTAGCTTCCAGGGCTGGGCCACTTTGGCCAGCAGCGTACCGGGCGAGACGCGCTCCCCGACCTCGACGGGTAATTGCTGCAGAACGCCGTGGGTACCGGCCCGGACCTTCAGCGCTTCGACCTGCTCCTTTTTGACCGCGTAGGCCGCCCGGAGCTTCTCGATCTGGACGCGCTGCGCCGAAAGCTGCGCGTCAACGGACTCTGCGCTGATGTCCAGGCGTTTCTTTTCGATCGCGAGCCGTTTGGACAGCTCCTCGGCCACGGCCAGCGAGAGCTTTAATTCGAGGTCCGGCGTGAGGCCCTCTTTGGCGAGCGCGCGGTCG
This sequence comes from Bryobacteraceae bacterium, assembly GCA_046289265.1. GTDB lineage: Bacteria > Acidobacteriota > Terriglobia > Bryobacterales > Bryobacteraceae > JBKBWD01. Next base: position 31,989 of record JBKBWD010000012.1, read on the forward strand.
CGGTCGGCTTTGAGCGTGGCCTGGACGAACTCGGACTCGACGCGCGCCGTGCTGGCCTCCTGATCGAGCCGCTGGGTTTCGAGCTTGACCTTCAGGTCCGTATAGGTCGCCTCGGCGGCCTTGATCTGCCATTCGAGATCGACCATCGCGAGTTCCATATCCGGGTTGCTCAGCTCGAGCAGCACGTCCGGCGGCTTCACCGGAACGCCCGGCCGGAGCGCGATCCGCTCGACGCGCCCGTCGTTGGCGGCCTGGATAAAGAGAATGTCCTCGGGCACGAGGGTGCCCAGGCCGCGGACCTCGCGGGTCATGGGTCCTCGCTTGACCGTGTCGGACCAGACCGGCGTATCAACGCGCGGCGCCGCGGGCTTCAGCCGCGCGAGCGCTACCGTGATCAACGGGACCACCGTGAGGATAACGGCGGCGATCACGATCCGGCGGATCAACTTCCTTCGGGCAACTCCCTGACGTGGTACGTCCATAGATCGGCTCCATTCAGGGAAGCGCAACTCGATAGCCATTGCCGGACAATTTGAAAGATACAGAAAACATGAGAGTTAATCGAGACAGGGGATAAGGTCCGGATTATTCAGGTGTCCACATCTGGGACGCGGCTGTGCGGAAATGCACCCCAACTGCTCACCGGTCCACTACGGATCCATCATCATCGTCGTACGTCTCCGGCGGCCGGTAGGTGTGGCCGATCTTCGCGGCGACTGCCTCGTCGTCCAACTCGATCCCGAGGCCCGGACCTGACGGTACGTCGATGTAGCCGTCGCGCACCGTGAAGGGCTTTTTCAGGTAGCCTTCGCCGAGACTGACCTGCTCCTGGCAGAGGAAGTTCGGGATGGAGGCCGCAAGCTGCACGCCGGCCGCAAGCGAAATCGGCCCCAGTGGATTGTGCGGCGCGATGGAAGCGTAGTAGGCTTCGGCCATCCCCGCGATCAGTCGAACCTCGGTGATGCCGCCGGCATGGCAGAGATCCGGCTGCAAGATCGTGGCCGCTCGCGCCTCGAGCACCTCGCGGAATCCCCACTTGGTGAACACCCGCTCGCCGGTCGCGATCGGCAGATGTGTGCCGCGGGCGATCTCCGCCATGACGTCGTGATTCTGCGCCTGGCAGGGCTCCTCGATGAAGTAGGGGTGATACGGCTCCAATCCTTTAATCAGCAGCTTCGCCAACGCCGGACTGATTGCTCCATGGAAGTCCACAGCGATGTCCACGTCTTTGCCCACCGTTTGGCGTAACCCGGCGAACTGCTCGACCGCATACTCCACCTCGGCCTGCGTTTCGACATACCGCGCATGGCGGCGTTTGGCCGGACCGGTCTTGAAGGCGCGGAAGCCCTTGGCCATGTCCTCCTTCATCTTCTCCGGAGTCCGGGCATGCGAGTAGACCCGCACACGCCGCCGGGTCGGTCCTCCCAGCAACTCATACACAGGCACGCCGAGCGCCTTGCCCTTGATGTCCCACAGCGCCATGTCGATTCCGCTGAGCGCGCTGGTCAGCACCGGTCCGCCGCGATAGAAGGCATGGCGGTAGATCGCCTGCCAATGATGGACCACCCGGCGCGGGTCTTTGCCGACGAGATAGGGCTCGATCTCCTGGACCGCCGCGATCGTCGTCCGGGCGCGGCTCTCGACGATCGGCTCGCCCAGCCCGACGATCCCGGCATCCGTGTGGACCTTCAGGAAAACCCATCGCGGCTGCACGAGCAGCGTCTCGAGGCGCGTGATCTTCATGGCGGCCAGCATATCAGAGGGAAAGCAAGAAACGGAGTGTGTCGCACGGGCGAATTGGGCTAGATTCAGTCTTATGAAGGATGCGGAGCGGATCGCTGCTGTCTGCCGCCTGATCGAGAACGCCGAGGTCCCGCCGGCTTTGGAGACGATGGCCCGGCATGCCGGCCTGAGCGCCTCTCATTTCCATCGCCTGTTCAAAGCGGCCACAGGAGTGACGCCCAGGCAGTACGCCGCCGCACACCGCGCCGCGCGGGTCCGAACGGCCCTGGCGGCGCGCGCGAACGTGACCGAGGCCATCTACGATGCCGGCTTCAATTCGACCGGACGCTTCTACGACACGGCGCAGGACGTGCTCGGGATGAAGCCCTCGGAGTTTCGCGCCGGCGGCGCCGGTCAGGAGATCCGTTTCGCGGTCGGCGAATGCTCCCTGGGCTCAATTCTTGTGGCGCAGAGCGCTCGTGGCATTTGCGCGATTCTGCTGGGCGACGACCCGGACGCGCTCGTCCGCGACCTTGAGGGCCGATTCCCGCGTGCGGATCTCATCGGCGGCGACGAGCGGTTCGAGCGGCTGGTAGCCCAAGTCGTGGGCTTTGTCGAGGAGCCTGCCCTCGGGCTAGACCTGCCGCTCGACATTCGCGGGACTGCCTTTCAGCAGCGCGTCTGGGAGGCGCTCAGGAAAATTCCGGCCGGCGGCACCGTGAGTTACGCGGAAATTGCGAAACGAATTGGGGCGCCCCGGTCGGCGCGCGCCGTCGCAAGGGCCTGCGCGGCCAATCCGCTCGCCGTGGCGATCCCGTGCCACCGCGTTGTTCGCCGCGACGGGGTCGTTTCAGGGTACCGATGGGGCGTCGAGCGCAAGCGCGCGCTCCTTGAGCGTGAGCAGCGGAGCGCGCCCGCTATATAATCAGGTTCTCATGCCTGGCTTGACTCGAAGACAGTTTCTCCGCTCCTCCGGCGCCATTGCGGCGGCCGGCGCGCTCGGCCATTCCTGCTCCTCCGGAGGCCGGCGGCGGCCCAACATCCTCTTCGTCATGACGGACGACCAGACCGTCAATGAGATGAGCTGTTACGGCAATACCATCCTCAAGACGCCCAACATGGACCGGCTGGCCAACGAGGGCTTCCGGTTCGAAAACTGCTTCGTGACCAACTCGCTCTGTGCCCCAAGCCGCGCCACCGTGCTGAGCGGGGCCTACTCCCACATCCATGGCATTCGCGGCAACTCGGAAAAGCGCGACGCCATCGAGCGCATGGACCCCACGCTCCCCACCTATCCGCAACTGCTCCAGCAGGCCGGCTACCGCACCGCCATGATCGGCAAGTGGCACCTGCCGCATGATCCGGTCGGCTTCGACTATTGGAACATCCTCCCCGGACAGGGCGTCTACTTCGATCCCGATTTCATCGAAAACGGCGAGCGCAAGAAGATTCCCGGCTACGCGACCGACATCACCACCGACATCGCCCTCGACTTTCTCCGCAAGACGGGCGACCAGCCCTTCTGCCTCGTCTATCAGCACAAGGCGCCGCACCGTCCATTCACGCCCGCGCCGCGACATGCGAAGATGTTCGACGATATCGAACTGCCGTATCCAGAGACCTTTGACGACGACTTCACCACGCGCAAGGTCGCCAGGGAGGCCGAGGACATGCGCCTCGATATCAGCCTCGCTCCGGATTACAAGGACCTTCCGCCCAATCTCTCGCCTGCCGAGCGCAAGCGCTGGATTTACCAGCGCTTCGTCAAGGACCGATACCGCTCGATCTATGGCGTGGACGAGAACCTCGGCCGCGTCCTCGAATACCTCGACCAGAACAAGCTGGCGGACGACACGCTCATCATTTACACCTCGGATAATGGCTTCTTTCTTGGCGAGTACGGCTGGTACGACAAGCGCTTCATGTACGAGCCGTCGCTGCGGATTCCGCTCGTCATCCGCTATCCCCGTCTCGGCAAGCCGGGCCGCGTGATCCCGCAGATGGCCGTTAACATCGACTTCGCCCCGACGATGCTCGACTTTGCCGGCGTCGAGATCCCTTCGACGATGCAGGGACGAAGCCTCCGGCCGGTGCTGGAAGGAAACGTCCCCGCGGACTGGCGCAAGTCCGTCTACTACGCCTATTACGACAACTCCTGGGCGCTGCACGGACTTGGCAAGGAGGCGCAGGCGGACCCGAGCTTCGAGTACCTGACGCCTCACCGCGTCGGGCCGCACCGCGGCGTCCGCACCGACCGCTATACGCTCATCCACTATTACGGCGACGACTACTGGGAGCTGTTCGACCTGCAAAACGATCCGCACCAGCTCCGCAATGTTTACTCCGATCCCGGCTACGTCGCCGTGGTGCCGGAGTTGAAGCAGGAACTCCAGCGGCTGCGCGGGCAGTTTAACGACCTGGCGTGAATATGAGACTGCTCGCTGCCATTTTGCTGTTTGTCCTGACGCTACCCGTCGTTGCGCAGGATCGCCGCACAAGGAACGTTGTTCTCATCACCCTCGACGGTCTCCGCTGGCAGGAGCTGTTCAGCGGCATCGACCCGCTGCTCATGTCCGCGAAGGCGGCGCACATGGAGGAGGCCGGCGCGTTGCGCGAGCGCCTGTGGCGGTCTACCACTGAGGAGCGGCGCGAAGCGCTGATGCCGTTCTTCTGGGGCAGCTTCGCACCAAAGGGAGCCGTTTACGGCAACGTCGCCAGGGGCAGTTCCGTGAAGGTGACCAACGGGTACATGGTCTCGTATCCGGGCTACTCGGAAATCCTGACCGGCCGAGCGCAGGATGACGTTATCCAGGGCAACGCAAAGGTCCGAAACCCCACCCCGAGCGTTCTGCAGTTCCTTCGTGGCAGGCTGAAGCTGCCCCGCGAGAAGGTCGCTATTTTCGGCTCCTGGGAGCTGTTCGACTGGATTGGCGAGAGCGAGCCCGGTTCTATCGTCATCAACTCCGGCTACAAGGCATTCACCGAGCCAGGCGCTACCGCACGCGCGAAGGAGCTCAGTGGCATGCAGTTCCGCATCCTGAGCCCCTGGGACAGCGTCCGCCACGATTTCTTTACCTTCGAGCTCGCGATGGACTACCTCAAGAGCCGCCGCCCGCGCCTGCTCCACATCGCCTTCGGCGAGACCGACGATTGGGCGCACGATCGGCGCTACGACCGCGTCCTCCAGTCGATCGAGTATTTCGACCGGTGCCTGCGCGAGCTCTGGACGTGGATCGAGAGAACTCCCGGCTACAAAGGCGCCACCTCGGTTGTCATCACGGTCGACCACGGCCGCGGTTCGACGCTGGAAGACTGGAGTTCCCATGGCCGCAAAGTCCAGGGCGCCGAGCAGATCTGGATCGCGCTGGCCGGCCCCGACACGCCGGCGCGGGGCGAGGTTTCCGGTGGGCCGGAATTCTACCAGCGCGACGTGGCCCCCACAATTCTCGACCTGCTGGGCGTTCCACATACCGAATACACGGGCGTTCAGGGCAAACCGATCCGCTGACACGCCCCGATTGTGCGACACTTGTACTCTCCCCCGAGCGCAGGAACGCTGTCATGCTGTGTTCATTAAGACTCGTAAATCGGTGCACAGTATATAGATATAGTTCTTGACGGAACACTAGATATTGGGCAACACTTGTCGAGGGATAATAGTTCTATGGGACAGTTAAGCGTCGATCTCAGTTCACGTGCCGCCGATCTTGCCAAGCGGAGCCTCCCGCGAAACCAGCGCACCGGGGTGAAGTTCCCCCGCTACTTCACGGCCAAACTCGAGGCCGGAAAGACGCCCTATGACGAGGTCCGGTGGGAGCTCCGGACCGCGACAATCGGCAACGACAAGGGCTCGGTGATATTCGAGCAGCGCGATGTGGAGGTGCCGGCCGACTGGTCGCAGACGGCGACCAACATCGTGGCCAGCAAGTACTTCCACGGCAAGATCGGCTCGCCGGAGCGCGAGCGCAGCGTCGCCCAGCTGGTCCATCGGGTCGTCGATACCATCGCGGACTGGGGCATCGCGGATCGCTACTTCAAGACCGCCGAGGACGCCGAGAACTTCCGCAGTGAACTGGCGCACCTCATGCTGACCCAGAAGGCCTGCTTCAACTCGCCGGTGTGGTTCAACGTCGGAGTCAAGGAGGCGCGCGGCTACGGCTGGTACTTCGACGAGGCGAGCGACGGCATCAAGAAGCTGGATGCGAGTGCGCCCAAGCCGCAGTGCTCGGCCTGTTTCATCAACTCGGTCGGCGATTCGCTGGAGTCGATTCTGGAGCTCGCCAAAACCGAGGGCATGCTCTTCAAGTGGGGCTCGGGCACCGGAACGAACCTTTCGAGCCTGCGGGAGGAGGATGCAATCCTCTCGGGCGGAGGGCGCGCTTCCGGTCCGTTAAGCTTCATGAAGGGCTTCGACGCCTTTGCCGGCGTGATCAAGTCCGGCGGCAAGACGCGCCGCGCGGCCAAGATGGTCATCCTGAACATCGACCATCCGGACGTAGACAAGTTCATCTGGTGCAAGGCCAAGGAGGAGAAGAAGGCCCACACCCTGATCGATGCCGGCTATGACAGCTCGCTCGATGGCGAGGCCTACAGCTCCATCTTCTTCCAGAACGCGAACAACTCCGTGCGCGTGACTGACGAATTTATGAATGCCGTCGCCGCGGACGAGGACTGGTGGACCAGGTCGGTCTTCACGGGTCAGCCCGTGAAGCGCTACAAGGCGAAGGACCTGCTGCGTGAGATCGCCGAGGCGACGCACCAGTGCGGCGACCCTGGTATGCAGTTCGACACGACGATCAACCGCTGGCACACCTCGAAAACAACCGGTCGGATCAACGCGTCGAATCCGTGCTCGGAGTACATGTTCCTTGACGATTCGGCCTGCAACCTGGCGTCGCTAAACCTGATGAAGTTTGTCGGCCCGGACGGACAGTTCGATGTTGAGGCCTTCCGGCACGCTGTCGACACGGTGATTCTGGCCCAGGAGATCATCGTCGACAACGCCAGCTATCCGACCGAGAGGATCGCCCGGAACTCGCATGACTTCCGCCCGCTCGGGCTGGGCTTCGCCAATCTGGGCGCGCTGCTGATGTCGTTGGGTATGCCCTATGACAGCGACCACGGCCGCGATTTCGCCGCGGGGATCACTGCCGTTATGTGCGGACAGGCGTATTTGACGAGCGCCCGGATTGCCGGCGCGACGGGTCCGTGCCCCGGTTACGCGGTGAACGAGAGCTCGTTCCTTGAGGTGATCCGGATGCACGGCGAGGCGGTGAGCCGCATCGACAGCCGCCGCGTGCCGCGCGCGCTGTTCGAGAACGCCCAGAAGTGCTGGGACGAGGCGCTCGCGCTCGGCAAGCAGACCGGATTCCGCAACGCCCAGACCACTGTGATCGCGCCCACCGGCACCATCGGATTCATGATGGATTGCGACACTACCGGCATCGAGCCGGACCTCGCACTGGTGAAGTACAAGAAGCTGGTCGGCGGCGGCGTCATCAAGATTGTCAACAACACCGTGCCGCAGGCTCTGATCCGGCTCGGTTATACGCCGGAGCAGGTCGACCAGATAGTCAGCCATATCGATTCCACCGGCACAATCGAGGGTGCACCGCATGTCAAGCCGGAGCACCTGCCGGTTTTCGATTGCAGCTTCCGCCCGCAGAATGGAATGCGTTTCATTCACCATATGGGCCACGTGCGCATGATGGCCGCCGTCCAGCCGTTCATCTCCGGCGCGATCTCGAAGACGATCAACATGCCCGAGGAGAGCACGGCCGAAGAGATCATGAACGCCTACATCGAGAGCTGGCGTCTTGGCCTCAAGGCGGTTGCGATCTACAGGGACGGATCGAAGCGTGTCCAGCCGCTCAGCTCCGGCACCGGCAAGGGGGAGAAGAAGGGTACTACCGCGATCGCCGCAGCGCCGGTCGAAAAGGTCGTGTACCGGCCGATTCGCCGGAAGCTGCCGGATGAGCGCCAGTCGATTACGCACAAGTTCTCGATCGGCGGTCATGAAGGCTACCTGACGGTCGGGCTCTACGAGGACGGGACGCCTGGCGAACTTTTCGTCACGATGGCCAAGGAGGGGTCAACCATCTCCGGTCTGATGGACAGCTTCGCGACGGCGGTGAGCTACGCGCTGCAGTATGGTGTGCCGCTCAAATTCTTCGTCGACAAGTTCAGCCATGTGCGGTTTGAACCGAGCGGCTGGACCGGCAATCAGCAGGTGCCCTACGCGAAGTCGATCATGGATTACATCTTCCGCTGGCTTGGCGCCAAGTTCCTCGGGACCGAGTACTCGGTTTCCGAGGCGGGGGAAACCGCCAAGCTCCGGCCGACCGAGCCGACGCCGCAGCAGGCGCTGCCGTTCGATACGACGATTTCGGATGCACCGCTATGCGCCGAGTGCGGATCGCTGATGACCCGCAATGGTTCCTGCTATAAGTGCGAGAACTGCGGCGGCACCAGCGGTTGCAGTTAAAAATTTTCTCTCCTACTCTCTCTTGTCTCGCTGGTTAGGGAAGGCGATCCGGGGACGCTGCTCCGGATCGCCCTTTTTTGTGGTTGCCGGGGGCCTCTCGGCGTATCCTCTTACAACTCAAATACATTCAGCTTTGTGGCATATCTGTTAAATCCTAGCGGCAGCTCTCGACGTGGAGCTTCGTATTTCGTACACTCAGCATTGAGTTCATCGGATAAGGCAACTCCAAGCAGTGCAGATTCCGCCCGCGCAGTAGATCCCATCAGCAAGTTCTCCTGAAGCTCCCTTTGCAGTACGCCACGGTCCTTCCGAATTCAAAACGCCCTTGCGGCGGAACTCGTAGCAGCCGGTCGAGGCTGCTTACAAGCTGAAGGAGCAGTGTTTACAAGTTATGATTATCTCCCGATGGTATGGCCACTCCAGGAGAGCCATTGGCATTCTCCTGCTTTGTGGCGCCGGCGCGGCGATGGGAAACGCCCAGACGATCCGCATCAATTGCGGAGGATGGCATGAACCCGTCACTGCCGCGGACGGCTCCCGGTGGGCTAAGGATGCGCACTCCAATGGAGGCCAGCTCACCTACGACGCCAGCGTGGATTCGCCGGACTGGAACCTGTATGGAACTGGCCGCTCAGGACTCTACACGGACTTTCAATACAACATCCCGGTGAGCAACGGGAACTATACTCTCAAGCTTAAATTCGCGGAGCTTGAGAGGCGCACGAGCGGGCAGAGAGTGTTCGATGTCGTGGTGAATGGTGTCAAGGTTTTGAACCGGTACGATATCGCCGCCAGAGTCGGGATCAGGAAACCGATCGATGAGAGCTTTCCGGTCAGTGTCAGCAACGGACTGGTGCGAATCGAATTCATCGGCATTGTCGGCCGCAGTGCGATATCCGGCATCGAGCTGACGGCCGGCGGCGCGGCGGCGGCGCCTGGGCAGCCAACCTCACCCACGGCTCCCGCGCCGGCGGCGCCCGGCGAAGCGAATCACTTCTTCGTCGCGCCGAACGGCAGTTCGGCTGGAGACGGAAGCATTTCAAGACCGTGGGATCTGGCGACCGCGTTGCGCCACCCGTCAGCCGTAGCACCCGGTGCGACCATTTGGCTTCGCGGCGGCACCCACGGTAACGGCGGCGTCTTCACGAGCTATCTGGCGGGCACCGCGGCCGCCCCGATTATCGTCCGGCAGTATCCGGGCGAGCGGGCAACCGTAAACGGCAACCTGCAGATCCGAGCTCCGCACACCTGGTTCTGGGGCTTCGAGATCACTCGCATCCCCCGCGCCTCCGACGGCGACTGCGTCAATACCTTCGAGAACTCGCAAGGCACGCGGCTCCTCAATATGGTGATCCACGATTGCGGTTCGAACGGCGTGGGCTACTGGCGCTGGGCGGAGAATTCCGAGATCTACGGCACGCTGATCTACTACAACGGCGCGCCCGGAACAACGCGGGGCCACGGCCATGGCATCTACGTCCAGAATGACAATATTCGAGGCGGGAAGACAATTGCGGACAACATCATCTTCAAGGGCATGGGGTTCGGCATCCAGGCGTACGGGTCTGGAAGCGCGGGCCTCAAAAACGTGCGGCTCGACGGCAACATCGTGTTTGAGCCGGGCGTGCTCTACGGAAAGCGTGTGGATGGGATACTCGTCACGGTAGGGAGCGGGGCTGAGGACATCGCGGTCGAGCGGAACCACGTGTACATGAAGCCGGACCGGAATGAGGGCTATTCCCGGATGGGTTGGTTGTTCAGCGGGACGGAGAAGAACGTGGTCGCACGGAACAACTACTTCATTGGAGGAGAATCGGCTGCTGAGCTCTGGAACTGGAACAGGCTGGAATTCACCGGCAACACCGTCTACTCCCAGAATTCCCTGACTCTGGTGCTGAACCACCGGCCCGAACAATCGCTGTCAAACTACAACATCCAGAACAACACGTATTTTGGATCGGGCATCTTCCGCTACAACCGTTCCAACCGGAACTTCAGTGGCATGCAGGCGCTCGGTATCGAGCGAAACAGCCGCTTCACGCCCGGCAGGCCGACGGGAGTCTGGAGCTTCGTTCGGCCGAACAAGTACGAGAAGGGCCGCGCGAATGTTGTGGTGTACAACTGGGACATGCGCAGCTCGATATCCGTGGACATAGGGGACCTGCTCAGCGTCGGGCAGCGGTATGAGATTCGCGACGCGCAGAATTACTTCGCTTCTCCGGTGGCCTCCGGAACCTACCAGGGAGGGCCAATCCCGTTGCCCCTGTCGCGCACGACAGTCGCGACGCCGGTGGGCAGCGTGCCCCGAATGCCGGTCCACACCGGACCCGAATTCGGCGTCTTTGTCATACTGCCGCTTCCATAGGGAGGCAACTCACTAACGGGGCCGGTGCATCACGCTCCTGCCCCGGTTTGAGCGACACTGGGACTAAGCAGCGCAGTCCTGCATGAGAACCCTGGTTGTCGACAACTACGATTCCTTTACCTGGAACCTGGTCCACCTGCTCGCCGATGTGAACGGCGAGATGCCTGTGGTGATGCGGAATGACGAGGCGACGATCGACGAGATCATTTCGGGTGGATACGACGCCGTTGTGCTGTCGCCGGGGCCGGGCCATCCGGAGAATGCGCGGGACTTCGGGATTTCCACCGCCGTCGTCAGACAACTGCGCAAACCGATCCTGGGGGTCTGCCTGGGATACCAGGGCATTGCCGCGGCATTCGGCGCGCGCGTCGGGTATGCGCCGGAACCGATGCACGGCCGCATCAGCCGAATTCGCCATACCGGGGCGGAGCTGTTCCAAGGAATTCCGCAGGGATTCGAGGCGGTTCGGTACCACTCGCTCGCGGTCGAGGGCGAACTACCGGAGTGTCTGGAGGCGCTCGCCTGGTCCGAGGACGGCGTGCTGATGGCGCTGCGGCATCGCACGCTTCCGATCTGGGGCGTGCAGTTCCATCCTGAGGCGATCTGCACCGCACATGGCCGCCGCCTCCTCGATAACTTCCGGACGCTGGCCGGCGCACACTCGCGTTCACCGAGGCAGTTCGGGAAATCAAGAAAGTCCGCTGCCGCGGCGCCGCGCTACGAGACGCACGTCCACTGGATTCCAGATCTGGATTCCGATCCCGAGCAGGTGTTCGCGCATCTGTTTAGCCCGCAGGCTCCCGCGTTCTGGCTGGACAGTGCGGAAATCGACGCCGGGCACGCGCGCTTTTCATTTATGGGTGATGCTTCCGGTCCGCGTTCGAAATGGCTTACCTACCGCGTCGGGAGCGGGCAGGTAATGGAACATGGACATGAGCCGGAGCGTACTGTCAGCACGAACCTGTACGAGTACCTGAGCGCTGAACTTGAGCAAAGGAGATGCAACAGTGAGCAGGCGCCGTTCCAGTGGAACTGTGGCTTCGTCGGCTACTTCAGCTATGAACTCAAAGCGGAGTGTGGCTCCCGCAAGCTTCACGCCGCGCCCACTCCCGACGCAGCTCTCATTCTAGCAGATCACATTCTTGTATTCGACCACGAAATTGGAAATATTTATCTGGTATGTCTGACCGAAGCCGGGGGGCGGTCCGAAGCTGAGGAGTGGTTCGCCGGCGTGGAGGCGAAGCTGCGCGAGCTGCCGCCGCTTGCGCCGCCCGGTCCGTGGCCCCGGCTGCCTGTCCCCGAGCTCTCAAGACCGCGCGAGCAGTATATCGCCAATGTGCGCCGATGCCTGGAACGCATCCGCGACGGCGAAAGCTATGAGCTTTGCCTTACCGATACGGTGCGCGTTCGCGCCTCAGTGGATCCGTTCGAGTTCTACCGCAGGCTGCGCCGGACGAATCCCGCGCCCTATGCCGCGTTTCTGCGCTTCCCGGATTTCGCCGTCGCCTGCTCCTCGCCGGAACGCTTCCTGCGCGTCACGCCGGACGGGATGGTCGAGTCACGTCCGATAAAGGGCACCGTCGGGCGCGGCGCCTCGCCGGCCGAAGACCTGCGGCTGCGCGAATCGCTGCGCAACAGTCCGAAGGAGCGCGCCGAGAACATGATGATCGTGGATCTGGTGCGCAACGATTTGAGCCGCGTCTGCGAGCCGGGCTCGGTGCATGTCCCCGGCCTGATGGAAATTGAGACCTATCGGACCGTGCACCAGATGGTCAGCACGATCCGCGGTCGCCTGCGCGAGGGCAGCACCGCGATCGATTGCCTGCGCGCGGCTTTTCCCGGCGGCTCGATGACCGGAGCTCCGAAGATTCGGACGATGGAGATTCTCGATGAGCTCGAAGGCGAGGCGCGCGGCGTCTACTCGGGTGCGATCGGGTATCTCGCGCTGAACGGATCGGCGGATCTGAACATTGTGATTCGCACGGCGGTCATCCGGCCTGACGAAATCTCGATCGGGGCCGGAGGCGCGGTGACGGCGCTATCCGACCCCGAGGCGGAGTACGAGGAGATGATGCTCAAGGCGCAAGCCGTCCTCAACGCCCTCGTGCTGTAATAGGAATCTCCATGGATGCTCTCCTCGCTGTCACCATCTTTGCCGTAGGGATGATTGCCGGCATCCTTGCCGCAGCGGTCCTCTATCGTGATCGCGTGCGGCAGGCGGAACAGAAGGCTGCAGCGGCGGCCGAGGCCGAGCGGGCCACGTTGCTGGAACGCCTTCGAGGGCGCGAGGAGCAGGTGCAGTCGCTACAGTCCGAACTCAGCCGGGCGGCGGGGCAGGTTGACAATCTCCAGGCCGAGTTGACGCGGCAGTCAGCGGCGCTTTCGGCCGCGGAGGAGCGCAGTCGGCGGGTTCCCCAGCTACAGGCCGAGATGGAACGCCGCGACGAGCAGATTCAGGCGCTTCGTAAGGATCTCAGCACGATGCAGGCAACAGCGGCGGGCTTGCAGACGCGCCTTGAGGAGACGCGCAAGGCCGCCGAGGAGAAGCTCGCAGTGCTCAACGAAGCGCAGGCGAAGCTTTCCGATGCCTTCCGCGCGCTTTCGGCCGAAGCGCTGAAGAGCAACAACCAGTCCTTTCTTGAGCTGGCCAAGACGACGCTCGAGAAATTTCAGGAGTCGGCGCGCGGCGACCTGACGGTCCGGCAGAAAGCGATCGAGGAGATGGTGAAGCCGGTCCGAGAGTCGCTGGAAAAGGTGGACGCCAAGCTCCAGCAGATCGAAAAGGAGCGCGTCGGCGCCTATGCGAGTCTGACCGAGCAGGTGAAGTCACTCGCGGTCACGCAGACGCAACTTCAGACCGAGACACAGAACCTGGTGCGGGCGCTGCGGGCGCCTTCGGTGCGCGGGCGATGGGGCGAACTGCAACTGCGGCGGGTGGTCGAGCTGGCCGGCATGATCGAGTACTGCGATTTCGAGCAGCAGGTCTCGGTCAGTACGGATGACGGCCGGTCGCAGCGGCCTGACATGATCGTTAAGCTGCCGAACGGGCGCGAGATCGTCGTGGACGCGAAGGTTTCGTTGAGCGCGTATCTGGATGCCCTGGAAGCGACCGATGAAGAGACGCGCGTTCGGAAACTGAAGGAGCATGCGGCGCAGGTGCGCGCGCACCTGCAGCGGCTTGGCGGAAAGTCCTACTGGGACCAGTTCGACGCGGCGCCGGAGTTTGCCGTCGCGTTTCTTCCGGGCGAAACCTTCTTCAGCGCGGCGCTGGAACAGGAGCCTTCGCTGATTGAGTTCGGCGTCCAGCAGCGTGTGATCCTGGCGACGCCGACGACTCTGATTGCGCTTCTCAAGGCGGTCGCCTACGGATGGCAGCAGGAGCGTCTGGCGGAGAACGCGCAGGCGATCAGCGAACTGGGCCGCATGTTGTATGATCGCCTGCGGGTCATGGCCGGGCACTTCGAGAATATGCGCCGTGGATTGGAGCGTGCGGTGGATTCCTACAACTCGGCGGTCGCTTCGCTCGAGAGCCGGGTGCTGGTGACGGCGCGCCGGTTTAAGGATCTCTCGGCGGGGCAGGGCGGCGACATCGGCTCCCCCGAGCTGATCGACCGTACTCCGCGGCTGCTTCAGTCCCCCGAACTCGCGATGGGCGCCGGAGAAAGCATCAGCGACGCCGGAGAAATTCCGTAACGGCCGGAATAATGCGGTCTGCGTCGCAGTCGAAGGCGCGGTGTCCACAGTCTCCGGAGAGGCGAATAGTTTCGGCTTTCAGGATGCGGCCTAGCTCCAGCGAGGCCGCCGGATTGACCATGTGGTCCTGGTCGGCCGCGACGAGAAGGACCTGCGCGCGGATGCGGGCCGCGGCCTTTTCCAGCGAACCGCCGTCGCGCGCCGCGATATCGTGAGCGAGCATCGCCTCCAGTTGCCGGAGCCAGTTGTTGGCGTCGGAGCGCTGTTCGGCTTCGGTTTTCTCGATGAACGCGGCGGCGTCCTCGCGCCGGATCTGCCGGGTCCGCTCCTGGGGCGTGGTCAGGGCGAAGGCGTGGATGAGCGAGCCGGCGCGGATGCGCGGCTGTTCGCGGTAATTCCCGTCCTGAAAGTCCTTGTGGTCCAGAATGGCCCGTCGCTCGGCATTCCACAGGAGCAGGTCCATGACTGTGAGTTGCGGCGTGCCGACGATCGAGACGACGCGGCCGGCGAAGTCCGGATATCTGACGGCCCATTCGAGCGCCTGCATTCCACCCATCGAAATTCCGATCACTGCGTGCAGCCGCCCGATGCCGAGGTGTGCGGTGAGCAGCCTGTGCTGCGAGTTGACCATGTCGCCGATGGTGAAGCGGGGAAAGCGCAGCCGGCCTTGCAGGCTGCTGTTGGACGGCGACGACGACTCACCGTTGCCCAATGCGTCGACTGCGATTACGTAGTGGCCTGTCGTGTCAATCAGACGGCCGGGTCCGATGAGTTGCTCCAGGTCGGCCGTGGTTCCGCGGAACCAGGTGGGGAACAGGATGGCGTTGGAGCGTTCTGCATTGAGGGTCCCGAACGTTCGATAGGCGAGGCGGCAGTCACGGATCGTCTCACCGCTCTCGAGTTGGAGGTCGCCGATCGGGATGAGCCTGCGCTCCGATTGAGCCTGGGCATGGACGAACGCAAGGAGGCACGCGAGAACAACGAGAGGCGCTCTGGTCATGTCCTTTCGATGTTACCCGATGAGGGTTCTGCGCGGGATGTCAATCGGCCGGCGCTGCGGTTCGGCGCCATTCGGGAGCCGCCAGTCTTCCCGCTGCGGCTCAAAGGGCATGCGCACGAGCTTGGGGAATGTCAGTTCGGCGGGGTCGCGGTAGGCGGGAACCCCGATGGTGATCTCGCGCTGCGGCACGTTGAGGAGAAGGGAGCCGTGGAGCATGTCCCAAAGGGCGAGGCCGCTTGACCAGTTAGAGTCGGTCTCGCGGTGAACGATCGAGTGGTGGATGCCGTGCATGCGCGGCGTCACGATGAGGAGGCTGAGCCAGCGCTCGGTTTCAAGCGGGATCTCCAGGTTCGAGTGGTGGAAGAGGATCGAAGCGGTCAGCAGGGTCTGCCAGAGTGAAAACGACAACGGCGATACTCCGATCGCCGCGACCTGGAGGGCTCGGAAAGGGACCGACGCCGCCATCTCGCCGAAATGGAAGCGGAGCGCGGTGGAAGCGTCCATGTCGAAATCGACGTGATGGACCAGGTGGAAGCGCCACAGCGCCGGGACCTTGTGCGTGAGGATGTGCCAGGCGTAGAGGGTGTAATCGAGCAGCACTACGGCGAGTAGCGTTTCGAGCCAGCGCGGCAGTGTACGCCGTTTGAGCAGTCCCCACCGGCGCCGTTCCACCAGGCCGCAGAGGGGATCGATGAGGGGGCGTTCGAGGACCGTGAGGACGATGCCGCTCGTGGCTGCGACGGCGAGGTTGCGGCCCTCACGCCGCAGCTTGGGTTCAACGGCCTGACGGAGAGGCCTGCGCCGTTCCAGGCAGGCAAGCAGGAGCAGGGCGCCGCAGGTGACGAAGGCTCGAAGCCAGCCGGGCAGCGGTTTCATCTTGCAGGATGGACGGCGCGGGGGCCAAAGAGTTACGACCGCGGCGGTGGCTCGGAATCAGGTGAGAGGGATCCGGCGGGACGCCTGCTCTGTCGAATGAGGATTTGGTGCGATAGCCGGGGGAGAGCCGGTTTTCCGATGACGCCTTTAGGGGCGTCCGAGGGGAACCTGGGAGAGAGGCCCAGGTCCCCCGAATCTATCGGCGCCAAGGAGGTGATGCTCCTTGCGAGTATCACTTTTTGTGAAGGTCGTCGTGAATTTCTTCATGACGATCCGGCTAAGACTCCGGGTTCACCGGTAGTCCTGACCGGCGGGCCGGGTTGGCTCGACCCTGCCCGCTTCCATTATAACTGCCTTGGTTCCATACACAAGCGATTTCCTTCGGCGGAACGGAGAGAGAGGCCGCGGGTGGAGAGCGAGTCGAGCAGGTACTCGTGCATGCGGGGCTCCATGGTGTAGACGACGGTTCCGTCCCGCTCTGCTATCGCGGCGAGGCCCTTGGCCGTGAGGAGCAGGCAGAACTGCTGCTCGCCGGGCGTCAGGGCGGTCGCATCGACCTGTGGAATGCCGCGCGGGCCGGGGCGGACCTTCTCCAACAGGCTCCGCACGAAGATCTGGTCTTCAATCGAATCCATGGCGGCGCCGGCCGCGCACCAGCGCTGTTCCTCCGAGCCGTGGAAGTAGGGTCCGGCGGCGTAGGCTACAAGGAAGATTACGATGTCGATGAATGCCGCCAGTGCGAGTGAGAAGCCGTGGCGCGAATTGGGGGCAGTGAAGAGCTCCTGAAACGCCAATAGCAGATCCTCCTGGCCGCTGGCCGAGTGGTCGATGAAGTCGGCGTAGGCGGGGGCGACAGGACGCTGGATCGGTTCGCCGTGCAGTGTTTCCTCGACTTCCGTCCAGGGGATCGGATTGATAGCAGCGTGGAAATCCTGTAACTGCTTCTCGCTGGTGTGGAGCGGCTGGATACCGGCGCGATACTCTGCCAGACGCTTCCGGGCCTCCTCGATCCGGGCGAGGGACTGCCTGGCAAACTCCGTGTAGCGGTGGAACGCCGCGTATCGCGGACCTTCGCCCGAGCCCTCGCCGACGAGGCCCTGGTAGGTGAGGGCCTCGCGGGCCGCTGCCTCCCGCAGCTTGGCGAGGTAGGGGTCCGAGTCGGTTGCCCTGGAGATGTAGCCGTGCGAACGCTCGGCATTGGTCATCTCTTCGAGGGCGAGGATGTGGCGCTGACCTTCGGCGATTGCGGCCGTCAGGATCTGCTCGGTCCGGGCTGTGGCCGCGGTCAGCTCATCGTAAAGTTTGCGCTGCACGATGGCGGGCCGCTCGCGGGCCGTAAACCAGGTGTAAAGACTTACGTACGAAAAGGCGATCGAGACCACGGCCGTCACGGCGTAGACCGAGACGAGCAGCGGCTTCCGGCTGCGGCCGATCCCGATGAGCCACGCCACCAGTACAAGCGCTGACTGCACCCCGAGCGATGCCAGGACGGCGAACCATGTCGAAAGGTAGAGAGCCATGCCCTGCTGGGTCGTGTAGTAGGAGACGACGGAAAGGACGCAGCTTGCGGCGAAGAGTCCTTTTACTAGAGGTTTACCGGCCGCCGCGGAGGCCGGATGTTCGGAACTCCCCACATTCGGAAGACGCGTGTCGGGCCCGGAACCTTTCGCCCTAAAGGGCGGGCCGGGAACCGCCGATGGATGGAGGGCAAGGAAATCCTATGCGTAACTCACTACGAACCGCAGTTTCCGTTTTGGCGGCGGCGACTCTGCTCCAGGCAGCCGCGATCGCCGGCGGACGAACCGAAGAGGCGTCTTATGTCGAGGGGACGGTCGATTCGATCCCGCGCAATACATTGGGCGTTCTGAACTTGAACGACCCCGCCAATCTCGTCTTTGAATATGGCGACCCGGCCTGGAAGCTGCCGTATGCCAACATAACGGACCTGCGGCTCGAACAGGCCTCGCCCCGAAGCGGCCGATTCGGGCGTCTGCGTTCGTTTACCCCGTTCCTCCATAAATCGCCGCGCCTGGCGGTAGCGTTCCAGACCGAGGAGGGCGAGGCGGGGAACATGGTCCTTGAACTCTCGCGCAAGAGCGCTCCGGCGACGCTGGCTCTGCTTGAAGAGCGGAGCGGGCGGAAGGCGGCGAGCGGGCCGGCCGTGGCAGCGGCGCAACCTGCCGAGCGGAAGCCGGAGGCCTGGTGGGGCGACCAGTACTGGAAGACAAAGCGTAACGCCGATTCCTGGCCGAAGCCGCCGGCCGAGCAGGCAAGCCGGTAGAATGGATGTGGGCAGGGTGGCCTGCTCCACATGCGCATTCTCGAGAGTTCGTTGTATGTCGCGGACCTGGAACGGTCCGTGCGGTTCTACGAAGAGCTGTTCGGGTTCCCGAAACTAATCCTCGATGACCGCCTCTGCGCCTTCTCCGTCTCGGGCGAGCAGGTGCTACTGCTGTTTCGGCAGGGCGCTTCGCGCGAGCCAGCGCGGCTGCCGGGCGGCATGATCCCGTCACACGATGGGCAGGGGCAGATCCACCTCGCCTTCTCGATTGACGGGTCAGAGATCGAAGACTGGCGAGCGCGGCTGTCGGAGCGCGGGATCGAAATCGAAAGCGTGATCCGATGGGAGCGCGGCGGTATGAGCGTGTACTTTCGCGATCCCGACGGCCACCTGCTGGAGTTGGTTACTCCCGGCTGCTGGGCGATCTACTAAGCCTTCCGAGTTCCTCATTCGCGCTACCCTGTGTGTATAGGCTCGGCCCGATGTCCACACCTTACTTCCGGCGATACGCCTGGTTTTTCCTCGCCTACCTGATTGCGGTCATTCTATTTGGCGCCTGGGTCCGGATCAGCGGGTCCGGCGACGGCTGCGGCAGCCATTGGCCCACGTGCCACGGCGAGGTTGTGCCCGTTGCCGCCGAGGGCAAGACCCTGATTGAATATACGCACCGCGTGACGAGCGGGCTTTGCGGCATCTTCGGGCTCGCGCTGGTGTTTTGGGCGCGCCGTCTGCATCCGGCACTCTTCCGCGCCTCGCTGGTGACGATGTTTTTCCTGCTGGTAGAGGGGTTCATCGGGGCGGTACTGGTTAAGAAAGAGCTTGTTGCTGGGGATGCCTCGGTGTCGCGGGCGATCGTCGTTTCGCTTCATCTCGCCAATACGCTGCTGCTGACGGCGAGCGCCGCCACCGTGGTCTGGTGGGCCGAGCCGCGGCGGAAGCACGCGGCCGGGATCGGAGCGCGAGGTCTGATGGCGGCGGCGCTGTTCACTCTGGTTCTCACGAATATGACCGGTGCGGTGACGGCGCTCGGAGACACGCTGTTTCCGACGCGGCCTGCCATCGACGGCGGGCTGCTGGCGCGGATCAGCGACGATCTTTCTCCGAGCCACCATTTCCTGGTGCGGCTGCGGATTGTGCATCCGGTGATCGCGGTAGTGAGCGCGGCGTTTCTGGCCGCGGTGCTGCTGGGGCTGCGCAAGACGGGCCGAGGTGCGGGAACGGTGCTGGAGCAGTTGATTCCGATCGGACTGCTGGCGGTCGGCGCGCAGGTCGGGCTGGGGGTTCTGAATGTCGCACTCGCGGCGCCCGGATGGATGCAGATCGTGCACCTGTTGGCCGCTCAGGTGGTGTGGATGGCGGCCTGGTTTACGATGCTGAGCCTGTATCCGAATCCGGGCGCCGCAAACCCGCCTGTTAAGGATCAGGATTCGGGGAATTCAAAGTTATCGCCGGTATCCGCCGCCCACTGCTTCAGTCTGCCAATGAAGCGCTTCCGCTCGGCGGTGTAGCGATTGTTGTGCGCCAGGTTGATCTGCTCATAGGGGTCCTCGTTCAGATTGAACAGCATCCAGGATATTCCGGGGAAGCAGACATACTTCCAGCCGTCCTGGGTGACTATGCCCCGATACGGCTTGTTGATGCTGTTGGCGTGGCCGGTGGGTACAACGTTTTGAAGGTAAGCTGAATCCGGCTTGGACGGGCGCTCGCGATTGGTGTAACGGAAGGACGACAGGTCCGTGCCTTCCATCCACGAGGGTGTCTTGATTCCGCACAGCCCTAAAGTGGTTGGCGCGATATCCACCGTATTCAACAGGACATCGTTGATTCCGTTGGCGCGTCCGAGATAGCGCGGCTGTTCGCCCGCGATGGTGAACGGAATCCGGATCGACTCCTCGAAGGGATTCGTTTTGCGGAACATGCCGTGAGAGCCGTGCATGTCGCCATGGTCCGAGAAGTGGACGATATGGGTGTCGAACGCCAAGCCTGTCTCATCGAGCACGCGTTGGATGCGGCCGATGTTGTGATCCCAGTTGTCGATCATGGCGTAGTAGCCGGCCAGTTCGCGCCGGGCCACTGACTGAACGGCGGGCGAAGCGGGGACGTTCGGACGCATCTCGAGCTTTGCCGGACGATATCGGTGCATGAACTCTTCCGGCGCCACGTAGGGATCGTGCGGCGGCTGAACCGAAAGAACGGCGAAGAACGGTTTTCGTTCGGGATCGGCGCTGCGCTCCCGGAGGTGTTTGATAAAGAGGTTCGTTAACTCGTCTGTTTCGTAGCCGGGTAGTCGGTAATGGAAGGCCTCGCGGCCGGAACCTCCGTGGACCCAGGAATCCCACTGGGAGTTGTTATTCTCATAGCCCACCCAAGTGTCGAAGCCGCCCCGCAGGTGTTCCGGCACGATGTGATAGGCTGCCCGGCCATTCCTTTCCTTCCAGCCGCTCAGGTGCCATTTGCCGAACCAGGCTGTATGATAGCCAGACGCCTTAAACGGCTGTGCGATGGTCGGTTGATTGTCGGGTAAGGAGTATTCGTGACCTGGGACGCAGTGGTGCGGATAGCGCCCGGTCAGAAGGCTGCCTCGGAAGGGACAGCAGAGCGGGAAGTTTGAGACGGCGTTCCCGAAAGTGACGCCGTCGCTCATGTAGCGGTCGATATTGGGGGTTGAGACGTTCGGATCTCCGTTGGCAGCAATCGCCTGCGCGCGATGCTGATCGGAGAAGAGCCAGATCACATTGGGCCTGGAGGTCGGCTGATGGCCGCGGCCGGCGGGGGACTGTGCAGCCACCGAGGCCAAGCTGCCTCCCGCAGTCAGGGTCTGGAGAAAGGATCGTCGATTCATCAATGTGATTCCTGCCTAGTAGAACAGCTTCACTCCGAACTGAATGATCCGGGGCTGGTTCAATTGCGACGCCACAACGCCGAACTGTGGGTTACCGAAGTTGGAGTTCGGAGGTGCAAAGCGTGCGGTGTTGGTGATGTTGAAAAACTCGGAGCGGAACTGGAGCCGAAGCTTTTCATAGATCCGCGTCGTCTTGCTGAGCGTGAGGTCGAGTTGCTGCGTGGTGTCGGTCCGCAGTCCGGAGAGGGTCCTCGGGGCGTTGCCGAAGGCATAGGCCGGGGCGATCGAGAAGGCGGAAGGGTCGATCCAGCGGTTCGGGTCGCGCCCTTCGACGCGAGGCGACTGGCCGTTCCAGTTGGGGCGCTGCCCGCCGCCCTGCGAGAAGGTATTGTTGACGGCCGAGCTGACGCCGATCGGACCGCCGCTAAAGAAGGAGTTGATCGCTCCGAGTTCCCAACCGCCGAGGGCCTTATTCACAAAGCCGCGCGTATTCTGGAAGAACGGCAGCGCCCAGACCCCGTTAATGACCAGCCGATGGGTCTGATCGGTCGTGGAGACGCTCCAGTCGCTGCGCAGATCGTTCCAGTTCTGGAATCCGCCCGCGCCGAGGGCTTCGCCGCCCCACGGACCGGTGCCGTAGTCCATCAGCTTCGACCAGGTCCAGGAGCCCAGAACGCTGAAGCCGCGCGAGTAGCGCTTTTCAATCTTGAGCTGCATGGAGTGATAGTTCGAACTGGCCCAGGAGGCGTTATTCGAGGCGACGCCGGTGAAGTGAGGGAACGGGCGCAGGAGCTGGGCGCGCGGGACGGTCCGGGCGGCCAGCGGTCCGATCGCGATCTGGCCGAAGAACGGGTTCGGAACCTGCTGCCGCAGCCCATCGCCCAGCGACAGAGCGGAGTCGGGGAGTTGGTTGAATTGCCGGGTCTGCGCGAAGCCGACGCCGCGGCTTCCGGCGTAGCCGAGGTCGAACAGGACTGATCCGGGCAACTCGTGCTGAATATTCAGATTCCACTGCGTTGTATAAGGCACATAGATGGCGCGATCGGTGAAAGCGACCCCCTGCCCGAGCAGCGTCCCGGCTCCGAGGGAGTTCCCTGTCGGACTGATCAGCCCGTCCGGATAAGGATTTCGTAGCGTGTGGAAGGGGGTGACGCCGTCAAGGCTGCCGACCATCTGGGTGGTCGCCTGATAACCGGAGATGCCGAACGCGCCCGGGTTGCCGCCGATGCCGAGAGTCGTGCCATAGAACAGGCCGCCACCGCCGCGGAGAACCGTCCTGGGCAGGAAGCGCCAAGCAAAGCCGGCACGCGGAGAGATGTTGTTGCGGTCGGGATTGGCCTGATACCGGGGAAGTCCGCCGGTCCCTACAAAGGCAAGCGCGCCGCGGAGATCGAGGCCCGGAGCGTCAAGCGGAGGACGGGCGTTCCAATCGAAGTTGGTGAGCTGGTTGTAGCGTTCGGTGCGCGGAGTTTCGTAATCGTATCGAATGCCCAGATTCAGGGTGAGGGTTTGGGTGACTCGCCAGTCATTCTGAAGATATAGGGCATAGTAGAGGTTCTGGGTGGACAGGGCAGGAGAGGGCGTGATGCTCCCTGTGCCGGTTCCTAGTAGGAATGAGGCAAGCGCAACCCCAGCGGCGGCGGAGGCCTGGGCTGGGTTCGGTCCCTGCGTGAAGGCCGGAGTGAATCCGAAGTTCACGGCGTTGTCGTTATTCTGAATGGTGTTGAACCGGATGGCCCGGAACTCGCCGCCCGCCTTCAGCGTGTTCCGCGAGAAGGTCTTCGTCATCGAGCCCATGGTGGTGATGTTGTCCATCCCGAACTGGATGAAATCGTAGCCGCCCATAGCGGCTCCGGTTCCCTGGTTGGGAACGGACGAAGCGGTACCTATTCCGGTGATCGTAATCACGGGAAATGAGTATGGTTCCGTGAGCTGGCCACGGAGAGCGCCGGGGAGCCCGAGGGTCGTGATGTCGAAGCCATCGGCGAAGGGCCGCCGGATGTTGGCGAGGCGAGCGTAGGAGGCGCGCACGGTCCCGAGCAGCGTGGGGGAAAAGACGTGCGAATCCTCGATCACTGTGTTGTAGCGCGTAAACGTCTGGGTTCCGTGCGTGGGCGAGGCGATGTTGTCCGCGCCGTAGGCCGGCGCGCGCATCACTGGAGTATCGTCGAAGGAAAAGCGTCCAAACAGGCGATTACGCTCATTGATGTGGTGGTCGAGGCGCATCGACCAGGTGTCCTTGACGATGCGGCTGCCGCCCGTGCGGGCGTAGTTGTTCACGCCGGTGTTCGGGGCCCCGGTAGCATTCGGCGCGGGCCAGTAGGAGGACATCGCCGAGGCGACCGGGTCGAAGCGGGACTGCGGGATGCGATTGCCGGGAAAGGCGGTACGGGTGAAGCCGCCGCCTGGGTTGGGCGCGGTGCTGAGCGGATCGTAGATCGTGACCACGTTTCCAGCCGCATTGCGCGTGGTGGAGAAATCGCCAGCAAGTTGTTCGGGGCGCGGGACGGTTCCAGTCCATGTGACGCCCTGGGTGAAGCGGACGAGCTCCGCCGAGCCGAAAAAGAAGGTGCGGTTGCGGCCGTTATAGACGCCCGGCAGGACGACGGGGCCGCCAACGACGCCGCCGAACTGATTGAAACGGAACGGAGCCTTGTCGCGGCCGGCTCGGTTGGCGAAGAAATCATTCGCGTTGAGCTTGTCATTGCGAAGGAATTCGTAGGCGGTAAAAGTGATGTCATTGGTGCCGGATTTGGTGACGACATTGAAGACGCCGCCGGCCGCGCGGCCGTACTCGGCGCTGAAGGCATTCGTCTCAACCTTGAACTCCTGCACTGAGTCGACGTTCTGGAAGATGACTGGTTGGTTCTGGGCGGCGGCGGTATTCGGGGCGCCGTCGAGAAGGAACTCATTCTGGCTTGCCCGCGCGCCGTTGATCGAGGCCGATACCGTGGAGATCTGGTCGACCGGAAGATCGTTCATGCCGGCGGAGGAGCGCACGCCCGGAACCAGCGTCGCGAGTGAGTAGGCATTGCGGCCGAGCAGCGGAAGCTCGGTGATCTGGCGTCCGCCGATTACCTGGCCGAGCGACGAGGTTTCGCTATCGAGCAGAACGGCGCGGGCGGAGACCTCGACGGTTTCGGCGAGGCTCCCCAACTCGAGAGTGTAGTCGAGGCGAGCGACTTGTCCTACAATCAGTTGCAGCCCCGTGGCTCGGAAGGGGCGAAAACCGCTGGCCTCGATGCCGAGGCGGTAGTTGCCTGGCGGAATGGACGGAATGCGATAGTAGCCTTCAGCGTTGGTCTCTGTGCGGCTGTCCACCCCTGTGGCCGTGTTGGTCAACGTAAGGGTGGCGCCCGCGATCACGGCGCCGGATGGATCCGTGATGATCCCGGTGACGGAAGCGGTCTGGGCGGACAGGGCCAGTGCTGCAGCCAGGAGCAGCGAAAGGAGAGTCAGAAATCGGGTGCTCATAGTGTTGGGCGTTCCTTCACCTCGAAAGTAGAGCACGTCGCCTGAGCCATAGATAGGTTCAGGAAGCTACATTGCGGGTTATGGTGGAAAAAATACGCATTTTCAGCTCGTTTCCGAGTCGTTACGACCCCGTTACGTCGGCGCGTTAGAATGTGAAAACGTGATGCTCGCTTTTTTGCTGCAGTTCCGGGGAAACC
Source organism: Bryobacteraceae bacterium (assembly GCA_046289265.1). Classification (GTDB taxonomy): domain Bacteria; phylum Acidobacteriota; class Terriglobia; order Bryobacterales; family Bryobacteraceae; genus JBKBWD01. The sequence goes on from JBKBWD010000012.1 coordinate 56,923, forward strand.
AGCCGGCGCTTGTGGAGCCGTCGGAATCCGAAATCCGTGAGGAGCTGGCGCGCATACTGGCCAGTCCCGCTTTCAGCGGAAGTCACCGCTCCCAGGCGTTCCTGAAGTATGTCGTGCAGGAGCAGCAGGCCGGAAGGGGCGAGGAGATCAAAGAGCGGACGATCGCGATCGCGGTCTTTGGCCGGGACGCTGCCTATGACAACTCGCAGGACTCCATCGTTCGGGTCAAGGCTTCGGAAGTGCGCAAGCGCCTGGGCGAATATTATAAGGTCAACTCCGACGCGCGGGTGCACATCGATCTGCCGATCGGCGGTTACGTTCCGGTCTTCCGGCCGCTCGGGCAGGGCGCGGTTAAAGTTCCTCCGAAGCGGGAGAAAGGACGGACGCTTCGGATCGGTGTGGGGCTCCTGGCCTGCCTGGTGATTGCTGTTCTCGCCGCAGTAGCGGTGCGTGTCGCCCATCGGAGCCCGATCGAGCGTGCCTTTGAGGGTCTTTGGGGACCTGTGGTGAAGAGCGGTGCGGCTCCACTGATCGTCCTGCCGTCTCCTGAGGTTCACCAGGTAGACGAGCCGATGGCGCGAAACGAGTGGATCGCCAAATCGGAACTGAGACGGATGAAAGACTACTATGTCGGCGTGGGTGCGGCTTACGGCGCGGCTCAGTTCGCGGGCGTGCTCGCAGGCCGCGGCTCTCCATTTGTCATTAAGGTGGTGCCGGACGTCTCCTATGTGGATTTACGGCGCCAGCCGGTTCTGCTTCTCGGTGCGTTCACGTCTTCGTTGAGCCTCGAGTTCAGTGAAACTTTGCGCTATCGTTTCGAACGGCGTCCCGATGATTCCGCGATCGTGGACTCGATGGAGCCGGATCGGGAGTGGCGCCAGCCGCGCGGACTCGACTCCGATGCGACGAAGTCGGCCTACGCCATGATCGCCAGGATCTGGAACGAGAAGACCGGCCAAGTCACGCTCATAGCCGCCGGCATCGATGCGCGAGGCACATATGCCGCTGCCGAGTTCCTCACGGAACCGCCGGTCTTCTGGCGGTTTGCCTCGACGGCGCCGACAGGATGGGAAAACCGCAATTTCCAGGTGGTGATCGGCGCGGAGGTTCACGGGAGCACGCCGGCGCGCCCCCGCGTTCTCGCAACGCACGTCTGGTAGTTACAGCAGCGGCGTGAGCAGTCGCTTGGATGCCACGATGCCTTCGAATTCGGTGAGGCGGCGGCCTTCGTACTCGATTCCGACCCAGCCTTTGTAGCCCGCATCCGCCACGATCTTCATCATACGTTCGATGTCGATCATTGACTCTTTGCCGTCCGGCCCGAAGTCGTAGGTCTTCACGCTGACGCCTTTGGCGTAGGGCATCAGCTTGGCTACGGCGTCGTACTTGTCGATTTCCTTGGGGAAGTTGCCGAAGTCCGGGAGGGTGCCGAAGTTCGAGAGGTTCACCTTCTTCATGAGCTGGACGACAACGTCCGGGTTTGAAGAGACTCCGCCGTGGTTTTCGATAATTACGTTGATGTTGGCTTTGCGGGCGTACTCGCAGAGCGCGGTGAAGCTCTCGGCGCAGTGGTTCAGGAAGGCTTCGATCTCGGCCGGCGTCGAGGGCTGCGTTTCGCCGGGATACATGTTGGTCCGTATGGAATGGCAGCCGAGCTCGGCGGCGATGTCTACCCACTTCCGGTGATTGTCGGCCGCTTTCATGCGCCGCTCCCGCTCGCGGTGCCCGAGATCTCCTTCCCCGTCGCACATGATCAGGACGCCAACGGTCGCGGTCTGGTGCATATTGGCGCGCAGGCGCTGGACGTAGCGCTCGGTGGGCGCCTCCCAGAGCTGGTTGACGAACTCCAGGCCCTCGATGCCGAACTGCTCGCGGGCTACACGCGGAAAATCGAGGTTTGTGATGAGGCGCGACTGAATGGCGCGGTGCAGCGACCACTGGGCGAGAGAGATCTTAAAGCGCTTGGCATCGGCGGCGGCAAGCGGCGCCGGTGCGAGCGGCAGGGCGGCTGCGCCGGCGAACAGGGCGGTCGAGTTCCGGAAGAAGCTGCGGCGATTCATGCAGCTTATGATAGCAATTCGCGAAGGTCGGAAATCCAGAAGTCGGGCTCCCATCGGGCCAGGTCCTCGAACTTGCCGTAGCCGTAGGTGACGGCGCAGATCCGGACCCCGGCGCGGCGGCCGGCCTCCATGTCGGCCGGGGAGTCGCCGACCATCAGGCAGTCGCCGGGATCGGCTCCGAACAGGTTGAGGGACCTCATGAGAACGTCTGGGGCGGGCTTGGCGGGGAAGCCGTCGGTACCCTGGACGTGATCGAAGTGCGGGAGCAGCCCGAACATTTCAAGCACGGTCCGGGTGGTTGGGGTGCCTTTGGTCGTGGCCGTGGACTTCCGTCCCGGCAGAGCGGCGATCGCCTCGCAGACGCCGGGGTAGAGGCGGGTCGACTTGTGGCCGCGGGCCGGGTAGATGCGCCGATAGTCGCAGATGAGCGCTTCGATGGTTTCGGGGGAGTAGTGGGGATAGAGATCCCGGAAGAGCTCGACCAGGTGGCGACCGATGTAGCCACGGAGGAATTCGTCGTGGCAGTTGGGGTGGGGGTGCTGGGCGAGGGCGTCCCTGATGGCTCCGCAGATATCGTCCGCGGAGTCCACCAGGGTGCCGTCGACGTCGAACAGGTAGACCGGAAAGCGGGGTATCACGCCGGCTGCGGACGCTCCCCTTCGACCAGGCCGGGATTCCGGCGCGGGCCTTCCGGACGGAGAACCTGCTGGGTCTTGCCGTCATCGGTCGGGGCCGGAGGCGGCGGCGTACGAAAAGCCGGCAACTGCTGTCCTTCGATCAGCATTTTGACTTCGGCTCCGTCGAGCACTTCGCGCTCGAGTAGGGCCTCGGCGATCCGAACCATGGCGTCCGAGTGCTCCTCGATCAGCTTCTTGGCGGTCTGATAGCCGTTGTCAACCAAGCTACGGACCTGCTCATCGATCTTGATCGCGGTGGCCTCACTGTAGTCTCGGTGCTGGTTGATCTCACGGCCGAGGAAGATCTGCTCTTCTTTCTTGCCGAAGCTCATCGGGCCGAGATCGCTCATGCCCCATTCGCAGACCATTTTCCGGGCCAGGTCGGTGGCGCGCTCGATGTCGTTGCCCGCCCCGGTGGTGATGTGGTGCATGAAGATCTCTTCGGCGATCCGGCCGGCCATAAGGATGGCAAGCTGCGCCTCGAGATAATGCTTGTTATACGAGTGCTTGTCGTCGATCGGCAACTGCATCGTTACGCCGAGCGCCATGCCACGGGGAATGATCGAGACCTTGTGCAACGGGTCGGCGTGTTCGAGCAGAGCGGCGACCAGCGCGTGCCCAGCCTCGTGATAGGCGGTGTTGCGCTTTTCTTCCTCGCTGATGATCATCGACTTGCGCTCGACGCCCATCATGACCTTGTCCTTGGCGACCTCGAAGTCGTACATCGTGACGAGCTTCCGGTTCTGCCGGGCGGCCACGAGCGCGGCTTCGTTCACCAAATTGGCGAGGTCGGCGCCGGCAAAACCGGGTGTTCCGCGGGCCAGCACGCTGAGGTCGACATCGTCGGCGAGCGGGGTCTTTTTGGTATGGACCCGGAGAATCATCTCGCGGCCCTTGACGTCGGGCCGGCCGACGACCACGCGGCGGTCGAAGCGGCCGGGCCGGAGCAGCGCCGGATCGAGAACGTCGGGGCGGTTGGTGGCGGCCACCAGGATTACACCTTCGTTGGATTCGAAGCCGTCCATTTCGACGAGCAACTGGTTCAGCGTCTGCTCGCGCTCGTCGTGCCCGCCGCCGAGGCCCGCGCCGCGGTGCCGGCCGACGGCGTCGATCTCGTCAATGAAGATGATGCACGGGGCGTTCTTCTTGCCCTGTTCGAAGAGGTCGCGGACGCGGCTGGCGCCGACGCCGACGAACATCTCGACGAAATCCGATCCGGAGATCGAGAAGAAGGGGACGTTGGCTTCGCCCGCGATGGCGCGCGCCAGCAGGGTCTTGCCGGTTCCCGGCGGGCCGATCAGGAGGACGCCTTTGGGGATGCGGCCGCCCAGCTTCTGGAACTTCTGGGGTTCGCGGAGGAACTCGATAATCTCCTGAAGCTCCTCCTTGGCCTCCTCGACGCCGGCCACGTCCTTGAATGTCACCTTCTTCTGCTGCGAAGAGTGCATTCGGGCGCGGCTCTTTCCGAAGCTTAAGGCTTTATTCCCTCCGCTCTGCATCTGGCGCATCATGAAGATCCAGAATCCCAGGAGGAGGACAAAGGGGATGGCGTTAATCAGGATCGAGGCCCAGTTGCCGCCCCCGGACTCCTTGATTTCGACATTGACGCCGCGATCGCGGAGGAGCTGATAGAGCTCGGGGTAGTTGGTGGGGATCAGCGTGCGGATCGACGTGGTATCTTCCTTCAGCGTCCCGCGAACCTCGTTGCCGCTGATGGTAACGGATTTCACCTTGTCGGATTCAACTTCATTGAGAAACTGGGTGAACGTGATCTGTTGTTCGGCGCGGGTCCTGCCCTGCCGAACGACGGTCCAAAGGAGTACGGCCACACAGGCCAGCACGACCCAGAAAATTGCTGTTTTGACGTTCGAATTCATCGCTTCTCCCTGCCGACAAGGTCGGTTCGGTAGATTTCGGTCTGCCTATACAGACGTGGGAGGCGAGCGGTTCGGTTCATGAGATAGCCGGAACCACCCGAACTCTTAACAGTTTGCGGCTCGCCTCGCCAGCCGAGCAGACTTCGGCTGCTCCGAACTTCCGTGCCCAGATGACATTGTCGCCTCGTGTTATGACGGGCCAGTGGCGGCGTTCCCATAACGGAACCCTCGACTGTTGGAAGAGGGATTTGATTTTCTCTTCGTTGGCGTGACCCACTCGTCGGTAATGATCCCCAGGCCGCCAGTTGCGCAAGACCAGCGGTCCCGTAACTCGGTCCCAATCCAAGACGCTCTCTTCAATATTATAGCCGCAAATCCCTTCGCCGGACGGCAAGCTTGAACATTTTGTATTCTCTACGACTTCCGTCTCGACGGCGAGGTTCGCCGGGGGGATCTCGACGCGGCCGGGTACCGGGAGTTCGAAGGAGTAGTTCCGGTTGGCCAGGGTGTCGATTCCGGGAGGGGCGAAGCGCAGCCACTCGAAAGAACGATAGACGTCCACACCTGGAACCTGGAGGCGCCCGTGGCCTTTGGGTTGTGCGGCGAGCAGCAGGATCGCCTCGATGTGGAGGAACTCGATCTGGCGAAGGTTCCCTTTAACCTGTTGAATCCAATAACGAATCAGGCGCCGCTCGATAGCGAGTGGGAGGCTGCGGAGCCGTTCGGCGTTGGCCAGCAGTACCGGTCCGCGGCGCTCGATTTCAGCTTGGGAGATGCGCGGGACCTCAGCCGCCCAGTACTCCTCCTCTTCCCGGGCGAGTTCGGCCGTGTGGGCCAGGGTTTCGGGGAGGGCGGGGTTCCATTCCTGAATGAGCGTCGGAAGCAGGTGGTGGCGGATGCGGTTTCGGGCGTAGGAAATGTCGGAATTTGTCGTATCCTCGCGCCAGGACTCCCCGCGGCCGGCCAAAAACGACAGAATCTCCTCGCGGGTGAGATCGAGGAAGGGGCGGACGATTCCCTCGGACGTTACCGGGAGGATGCCGGCGAGGCCGGCGGTTCCGGAGCCGCGGAGGAAGCGGAACAGGACGGTTTCGGCCTGGTCCGAGCGGGTGTGGCCCGTGGCGACCCGGTCGAGGGCGCTGCTTTCGAGGAGCCGGACAAAGAAGCGTTGGCGCGCCGTCCGGGCGGCCTGTTCCAGGTTGTCGCCGGTCTCCTCGGCCAGTTTGCGAATATCGGTGCGTTCCAGATGAAACGGAAGCGCGTATCGGGCGGCGAGTTCGGCCACGAATGCTGAATCGGCTGCCGACGCCTCTTCCCTTAGCATGTGATCAAGATGAATAACGCTTAATGAAAGGGCCCAGCGGGGGGCGAGGTCGTGAAGGATGTGCAAAAGGCAGACCGAATCGGGGCCGCCGGAGACCGCTACGCCGACCCGTTGTCCGGGCGCGAACATGTTATAACGAGAGATGATTCCGACGACACGATCGAGCAAGCTTGCCTCCGAGCACGCGGATGCCGGCCAGGGTAGCGGCGGCGCGGATCCCGACACCCATATTGTAAGTCTCGACGTGGGCACCTCTTCGGTTCGGACTCTCCTGTTCGACGGGCGGGCGCGGCAGCGCCTGAAGTTCGGATCCCAACGACCCTATCGGGTAACGACGACGCCGGACGGCGGGGTGGAGGTCGATGCGGATGAACTGCTGAGGCTGAGCATCGAGTGCCTGTCGGAGCTGCACGCTCAGATGCGGGAGGCGCGGTATCGGGCGGCGGCCGTTTCGTTTTGCGCGTTTTGGCATAGTTTCCTCGGGATCGACGCCGGCGGCCGGCCCACCACCCCGATTATCCACCTTTTCGACACGAGGAGCGCGGGGCACGCAAGGCGGCTGGCCTCCGAGATCGACGAGCGTGAAAACCACGCCCGTACCGGATGCGTTCTGCACACCAGCTACTGGCCGGCCAAGCTGCTGTGGCTGGCCGAGAACCGTCCGGAGGCGGTCGCGGCGACGCGCCATTGGGTCTCCTTTGGCGAGTACCTGTACCTGAAGCTGTTCGGCCGGGCGAGGACCTCGACCTCGATGGTCTCGGGATCGGGAATCTGGAATCCGAACCTCGGCGATTATGACCGCGAGATTCTGAAGCACCTGCCGGTGGAGCTCTCGCAGCTTGCCCCGGTGGACGAGATGGACGAGCCGGTTTCGGGGCTGCTGCCCGAGTTCGCCGGAATGTGGCCGGCGTTCGCGCAGATCCGCTGGTACCCGGCGCTGGGCGATGGGGCCTGCAACAACATCGGAAGCGGCTGCATTACCCCGGACCGGTTCTCGCTGATGGTTGGGACCAGCGGGGCGATGCGGGCGGTGATCGAGGCCGATCGGGTGGAGATTCCGCCGGGGCTGTGGTGCTATCGCGTGGACCGGAGGCGATTCGTCCTGGGCGGGGCGCTCTCCAATGGCGGCGAGGTCTACGCGTGGATGAAGAGAACCCTCGCGCTGCCTCCGGCCGAGGAAGTGGAGGCGCGGCTTGCCGGCATGGAGCCGGGCGCCCACGGGCTGACGATTTTACCGCTCTTTGCGGGTGAGCGCTCGCCGTATTGGAACGCGGACGCGCGGGCGGCGTTCACGGGCATGAGCATGCATACGGCGCCCATGGACATCCTGCGGGCGGCGCTCGAATCGGTGGCGCTGCGATTCCGGCAGGTTTACCTCATCCTGAAGGACCGGATCGGGGAGCCGGCCGAGGTGGTGGCTTCCGGCGGCGCGCTGCTGAACTCGCCGGCCTGGACCCAGATGATGGCCGACGCGACCGGGCACCCCGTGGTGACCTGCTGCGAGCAGGAGGCGTCGAGCCGGGGGGCGGCGCTGCTGGCGCTCGAGCGCCTTGGGGCGATTTCGCATATCCGCGACCTGCCCGCCGAAACCGGCCGCGTCTTTACGCCCGTCGCCGCGCATCAGGCGGTCTACGACGAGATGCTGCTGCGTCAGATGCGCCTGTACACCAAGCTTTTCGAAGAGGCATAACCGAACCAATGATTCCTTTGAATGATGAATTGCGAAAGCGGGCCTCCAGGATCAAGCTGCTCCTGATGGACGTGGACGGGGTGTTGACCAACGGGAAGCTCTATCACTTCCCGGACGCGGCCGGAAAAATGGTGGAGACCAAAGGGTTCGACTCTCAGGACGGCATCGCGCTGCAGTGGCTGTGCTGGAAGGGCATCAAGACGGGCCTGATCAGCGGGCGCGTCTCCCCGGCTACCGATGAGCGGGCGCGGCAGGCGAAGTTCACTTACGTCTACCAGGGACACCTTGAGAAGATCCCGATCCTCGAAGAGATCCTGGCGGATGCGAAGGTGAGCCGCGAGGAGGTCGCCTATATCGGCGACGATCTCACCGATATCGTCGTGATGCGGCGGGTGGGGCTTTCGTTTGCGACGGCGAACGCGCGGCCGGAGGTCAAGGGCATCGCCGACTTCACGACCGAGAAGGCCGGCGGCGATGGCGCGGTGCGCGAGGTGGCTGAGAAGATTCTCGAAGCGCAGGGTTACTGGCAGGATATACTGCGGAAATACGAAATCGAGATCTGAAGCTCCTGCCATGTCGGAAAAGATCGGCTTTGTCGTGCATGCCGCCACGGGGCCCGGCATCCTGCACCAGTTGACCGGAGTGATCGCCCGCCACAAGGGGGACATCGCGTCGGTCGATATCATCGACCACCACGGTCCGGAGGCCCGGATCTACTTCGAGATCGATCTGCCGGTGGCGCCGGCGGTGGTGGCGGCCGATCTGGAGGCGCTGCCCGTGGTGGCGCGGGTGGAGATCGTACAGAGCCTCGAGAAGATCTACGGGAAGCGCATCATTATCGTCGGGGGCGGCGCGCAGGTGGGGCAGGTGGCGATCGGCGCCGTGTCAGAGGCGGACCGTCACAACATTCGGGGCGAGCGGATCTCGGTGGACACGATTCCGCTGGTCGGAGAACAGAGCCTGGCGACGGCAGTGCGCGCCGTTGGGCGTCTGCCGCGGGTGAGTGCGCTGGTGCTGGCCGGTTCGCTGATGGGCGGGGATATCGAGCAGGCGGTCCGGGAAGTGCGCGCGCAGGGAATGCTGGTGATCAGCCTGAATATGGCCGGGAGCGTGCCCGAGGCGGCCGACCTGGTGGTGACCGATCCGGTGCAGGCCGGCGTCATGGCCGTCATGGCTGTGGCCGATACCGCGAAATTCAATATCGCGCGGCTGAAGCGGCGGGTGTTTTAGGGCGCCTCGCCCCGGCGCAACTGGCCGGGCCGAGGGCGGCAAGGCCGCACTATCGTGAGATCCGGAGAATGTCGGAGGCGAGTTGGGCGAAGGCCTGCTGAAGCTGGCTCGCGTTCTCGGCGTAGATGTACATTCCCGTCGGGTAGGCGGGATTGTAGATCGGGCTCTCGGGCGTGTTGGCGAGCCGGTTGAGGACTTCGTCTTCGAACTGGGTGGGAGCGCCTCCGAGTCCGACGGAGTACGTTATCACGTCGAGGCCGTTGGCGGCCGATTGGGCCCGGACACGGGCGGCAGCGTTGTCGAGCGCGTTGGTTGCGGCATTGGTGATCGTGGCGGCGTTGTTGATGCGGATCCTGCCGTTGCCGTCCCGAGTAACGGGCTTATACCCGGTGAGAACGTTTCCGAAGACGTCGACTTCGTTCTGCGGGCCACCCTTGGTGAGAGCGACAATGTCGTCGGCCACCCTGTTGAACGCGCCCGCGTAGGCGCAGCCGTTGCTGTTGGCGGCGGCGCGCCAATCGGGGTTCGGCGCCGGCGGCGGCGCGTTCTCGTAAGGATGTAGAACTCCCCAGACCTGGGTTCCCGCGGGAGCGATGACGCCGTTCTTGTCGGACTTATTAACACAGCCGCTGGCGCCTTTCACCTGTAGCGCCGGCATGTGCAGCGTATTCGGCTGGCCGTCGGTGAAAAAGACAATCACGTTGAGGGTGCCCGGCTCGTTGATTTCGAGGAGCTTTTCGTAGGCCAGCCAGTAAGCCGCGGCCGAGTTGGTTCCGCCGATGCAGATCACGTTGTTGATCATGCTGACCATATCGCTGCTGCCGGGACGGGAGCGGAAGTCGAAATCGGGGTCAAAATCGCTGCGATACGTGGTCCCGTAGGTGATCAGGCCGAGACGGTCGCGGCCGTCCACGAAGGCCTCGACAAAACTCTTGGCGGCTTCCCGGAGCGCGCCGCAGGCACCGATCTGCTGGAGCGATCCGGAGCGGTCCAGTACCAGCACGATGTTCACGTCCCGCCGGTTGGCCGAGGCGCTGGCGCGTATGGTGAAGCCATGGAAACCCAGGATCCGCATAAAATAGGTCGGGGTTTCAAGGCTGGTCTCGACAGCGACGATGGTGGTTTTCGGCGGGGCCGGTGGAAACGAGACCTCGATCTGTGGATTCGAGAGGCCCATCCAGCCGGGACGCACGTTGGCATGAAAGTAGCGGACAGCGGTATCGTGCGCGCTCTCCTGCTGCGCGGCGAGACTGAGGCCGCGGCTGAGCGACCGTGCGGCGCTCAGGGCGGCGCCGTCGGTGGCGGTCTGCAATTTCGCTTTCACGGTGAACATGATGCCGCCATCGATGGCGAGCCCGACGATCGGGATTACGATGAACAGCAGCATCAGGCTGGTCATCAGCAGGACGACGCCTTTCCTTCGCTTGTTCCGTTCGTGCCGCATCCGGGGTGTCCTCAAAATATCGCTCGGGAGTAGACGCCGGTTCCGGACTGGAAACCGGGCATGTCAAAGTCCGGAGACTGGAAGTAGGACTCGGCGACGTAGGCATACTCGCCCTCGTGCAACGTTAGGCCCACCAGATCGGCCACAGCCGATCCCTCCTGGAGGTAGTTGTCGACCAGGCCCTTGCTGTCCAGCAGCGACGGGTCCGGTGTGCCAAGAGCGCTTTGGCGAAGGCCAGCGTTGCCGACCACCAGCCTTTGTACGATGACGTGGCGGTCGCCGTTGCAGGGATCCAGCTCCAGGGCGTCGCACTTGCTCTGCGGGATCCAGGTTACTTTCGAGAAGATCACGACGCCGCGGCCTCCGTTGCGCGTCATGCCGAGGCGGTCGGCGAGGCGAACCAGGAGATCCTTGCTGCCTTCCTTCGAGAAATCAATGCCGCGAACGTACATGCTGGCTGCATCCCTGGCGACCTGGTTGCCGCGGATGCTGCGGCCGAGATTGAGTCCGACTACGGTGACGCCGAGCAGGAGCACGACCAGCGGGGTGATGACGAGGCCGAATTCCAGCATCACGTTGCCGGCGCGCCGCGATCTTTTACGTTGGTGTCGCGTGTGCATAGCAGCTAAGGGACTGGCCGCTCCATGCCGTTTGGCAGGACTTCCAGGCGATCCGAAGAAACAACCGAGATCGACCAGGGACTCAGGCTGCGCCAGAGCGGCGCGATCCAGGCCTGCGTGTATGGCTCGATGGACACCTCGACAATGTTTCCGCTGGCGTTAGCCTGTGGCCCGGATGCCTCGGCAAAGGTAACCGGAGAATAATAACGGACCTTGATTCGTGCCAGTCCGGACTCTCCGTTGAGAAAGCCGCATGCCTGTTGTTGAACGACCCGCTTGATCGATTCCGAGTGCGAGAGACCGCCCGTAGTGCGATAGGTGATCCCATAGCGAACTCCTTCACGCGCGGCGTGAGTGAATGTGCTCCAGAGAAAGATCGGGAGCGAAAAGTCGATGATCGCGAGTAACAGCGCCATGAGTGGCAGAAAAACGAGGGCGAGCTCGACGAGTGCGTTTCCGCGCTGCCGTTTGCGATTTTGATGCGTGCCCATATCCCGGCCTAGTACTCTCTTTCTAGAACGTTAATTTGAATTTAAAAGTATTTCGACGGGCCTCCAATCGGGAGTTTTCCTCTTAGCCGGAGTTATTTCTTCCTCACACGAGTACTAAAGTACTTAGGTGATTTTTCAACATGACCTCAGGGAATCGTGATATAGCGTACAATCGCGGCGCTGCATTTCCCGTTCGAAGGGGGTAGGCGCCCGTTTGCCAAACTGGGCCTGAGGGGCCGCCGCGGAGGCGGTGGATGCGTTTGCTACAATCAGGGATTCAGATGGCCAGGACAGAGAGGGAGCATCGGCAGGAGATTGTCGAGATCGGGCGGCTCGTGTATCAGAAGGGCTGGGTTGCGGCGAACGACGGCAATATCACGATCCGGCTGGATGAGGACCGGATCCTTGCGACGCCGACGGGCGTGAGCAAAGGGATGATGCATCCGGACGATTTGATCATCTGCGACCTGGAGGGGAACAAGATCGAGGGGCGGCGGGAGCGGACGTCGGAGATCAATATGCATCTGACGATCTACAAGCAGCGGCCGGACATTCATGCTGTGGTCCATACGCATCCGCCGGTCTCAACGGGCTTCGCGGCGGCCGGGCGTGCGCTGAATATGGCCATGCTACCCGAGGTGATCATCGGGTTGGGGTGCGTGCCGCTGGCCGAGTATGGGCTGCCGGGCACGCAGGAGCTGACGGACCCGATGCTGCCCTACATCCCTAAATACGACGCGATTCTGATGGCCAACCACGGGGCCGTCTGCTACGCCGAAGACGTTTATAAAGCATTCTTCAAAATGGAGACGGTGGAGCATTACGCGCGGATCGCGCTGGTGGCGGAACTGCTCGGGGGGCCGAATCTGCTGCCGCGGGCGGAGGTGGAGAAACTGTTTGACTCGCGGTCGCGGTATGGAGTGCGGTCGAAGGCGATGGCGTCACCGGGGTGTCCGGTGGTGGCCGAGGATGTGGATGGCCAGGAGAGGATTGAAGTGACGCGCGAGGAGCTGATCGCCTTGGTGGATGAGGCGCTCCGCGCGCGTGGGCTGGCATAGCGGCCTGAAATTGGTTCGAACGGGCCGGGCAACCGCTTGCTGACGCGCGCGGCTCGGTATCGCGCGTGTTGTGACGAGAAGAGCGAACCGGCATTGAATTAAGCAGGGAGGCGAAATGGGTGAAGCGTTAGGAATGGTCGAGACCCGCGGGCTGGTGGCGATGATCGAAGCCGCCGATGCGATGGTCAAGGCGGCGAAGGTGACGCTGGTCGGCTGGGAGAAGATCGGATCCGGGTATGTGACGGCGCTGGTCCGCGGGGATGTGGCCGCAGTGCGGGCCGCCACGGACGCGGGGGCGGCGGCGGCGCGCCGGGTCGGCGAGCTGATTTCGGTGCACGTGATCCCGCGGCCGCATCCGAGCCTGGAAGATGTGCTGCCGATCGGCAAGGCGCAGAGCGCCGGCAACAGCAAGTAGGGCGGAGCTAACGATATGATCCTCGCCCGGGTGGTCGGCACGATTGTCGCCACGCGCAAAGATCCTCGACTGGAGGGCAAGAAGCTGCTGATCCTGAAGCCGGTCACGCCGGACGGCAAGGACGAGGCGGGTTACGTGATCGCCGTCGATACGGTGAGTGCGGGCTTTCGGGAGCTGGTGATTGCGGTTTCGGGCAGTTCGGCGCGGATGGCGGAGGGGTGTAAGGACCAGCCGGTGGATGCCGCCATCGTAGGGATCGTCGATACCGTAAGCCTGGACGAGCCGCGGAGGAAGTGAGGCGATGTATCTCGGGCGGGTGGTCGGAAGGGTTTGGTCGACGGCGAAGGATCCGAAGCTCGAAACCCAGCGCTTGCTGATCGTACAGCCGCTGACGCCGGAGCTGAAGGAGACCGGGAGACGGACGATTTGTACGGACTCGACGGGCGCCGGGGCGGGCGAACTGGTGTACTGGTGCCGGGGGCGGGAATCGAGCTTCCCGTTTCTGCCGGCCGAGGTCCCGACGGATTCGACGATTGTGGGAATCATCGACGAGTTGCACGTCGAGCGAGGCGGCGCCGGATGCTGATCGGCAAAGTCATCGGCGAGGTGGTGGCGACGCAAAAGCATGAGAGCCACAAGGGGCGCAAGGCACTGCTGGTGCAGCCGCTCCACCTGGACGGTTCCGACCGCGGCGACGCGGTGATCGCGCTCGATTCGGCCGATGCCGGGGTGGGCGACCGCGTCCTTCTGGTGACCGAGGGCTTCAGCGCGATGACGAGCGTGGGGCGGCCGCAATCACCGATCGATATGGCCGTGGTCGGGGTGATCGACCGGATCGACTTTTCACCTGGATTCTCCGTTCCTCCTGTATTTCCCGAAAAGCAGCAGTCCTGAGAGCGCGGCGATCGCCAGGAACTTGGCAACCTCGAGCGATGAGTAGAGGTTGTGGAGCGACCAGAAGCGCTGGCGCAGGTTTAGGGCCTCGTCCGGGTCCAGGAAATCGAGATCGCGACCGATTTGGGTGATCTGCTGCGTAAGGCCCCAGTGCATGACGGCGAGCAGGACGAGGGCAGTCCCGGCGAGAATCAGGGCGAGGCGGCCTGCTTTGGTGGCGAACAGCAGCAAAAGGAGAACGGCCAGGCCAAGCGTCATCTGGGCTATTTCCCAGGCGGAGAAGTAGAACCGGTTCAGCTCGGAAACCTGATAGCGCAGCAGGGCGCGGAGCGGAGCGTGGCCCAGGGCCTCTATGTGGGCCGCGACCGGTTCGGGCGGCTCGGCCAGCACGCGCTCGACGCCGCGGAAGTTCTGGGTCGCAACGAAGAACATGAAGACGCTTCCGCCAAGCCAGGCGCCGAGCAGGAGACAGATGAGCCGCCGGGTGCGCATAGGAAAGATTCAGTGTATCCGAGATTGCGGATCGAGGCGGCGGCCTCCGCTCTTGTAAGATGATGAGGAGTGATCCGCTGAGACGAAAAGGGGGGATGAACGATGGAACTCAAAGGCAAAAGGGTTGCTGTTCTGGTCGATAACGTGTACCAGGAGCTGGAAGTCTGGTATCCTTACTTCCGCTTTCTCGAAGCCGGGGCCGAGGTGGTGATGGTGGGGGCGCAGGCGGGCGCAACTTACACGAGTAAGATGGGCTATCCGGCGGTCGCACAGAAGTCCTATGACGAGGTGAAGGCGGCGGATTTCGATGGCGTCGTCGTTCCGGGCGGTTTCGCTCCGGACCACATCCGGCGGCACTCCAAGGCGATTCAATTCGTCCGCGACATGAATGAGCAGGGCAAGCTGGTGGCGTCGATCTGCCACGGGCTGTGGGTGGCCTGCTCGGCGAACATTCTGCGGGGCCGGCGGACAACGTGTTTCTTTGCGATCAAAGACGACGTGGTGAATGCCGGGGGCCTTTACGAGGATGCGGAAGTGGTGGTCGATGGGAACCTCGTCTCCTCGCGAAAGCCCGAAGATCTGCCCGCATTTTGCCGCGCCTCGATCCAGGTGTTGACTTTGGTTCCGGTGCTCTCAAAGTGAAGACAACGATACTTTTCCTCTTGTGCGCCGCCACCGCGGCGGCGCAGATCGGGCCGGTTGGCGACAACTGGCCGCATTATGGCGGCGACTACGGCGCCTGGCGGTACAGTGCACTGGATCAGATCAATCGTTCGAACGTGCGCAACCTGACCGTCAAGTGGGTCTTCCAGACGGGCGAGACCGATGGAGGGCTCCAGGCGACGCCGATCGTTATCGACGGCGTCATGTACGTGTCGACCAGCCGAAACAACGTCTTCGCGCTCGACGCGGAGACGGGCAGGCAGCTCTGGTTTTACAAATACGAGATTCCGTCCGACTTCACCACCTTTTACGGCCCCTGGAATCGCGGTGTCGCGGTCGGGCACGGGCTGGTTTTCATCGGGACGCTCGACAACCACGTGGTTGCGATCGACCAGAAGACCGGCCGCGAGGTATGGAAGGTGAACGTCGAGGACGCGCGGCAGTGCGGCTGCAACATCACGGGCGCGCCCCTGGTGGTGAAGAACAAGGTGATCGTCGGGGTTACCGGCGGCGATTCGGCGCACCGGGGCTATCTGACGGCCTTCGATGCGAAGACGGGCCGGAAGGCGTGGCGATTTTGGACGATTCCGGGGCCGGGCGAGAAGGGGCATGAAACCTGGGACGGCGATAGCTGGAAGTACGGCGGCGGGGCAACCTGGATGACCGGCTCCTACGACCCCGAGCTGAACCTGGTCTACTGGTCGGTCGGGAACCCGGCCGCCGACTTCTACGGCGGCTCGCGGAAAGGCGCCAACCTCTATACCGACTCAATCGTTGCCCTGGATGCCGACAGCGGGGAGCTGAAGTGGTACTACCAGCAGATTCCGCACGATGTCTGGGATTTCGATACCGCTTACGAGAACGTGCTGTTCGACGCCGAGGTGAACGGGGTCAAGCGGAAGCTGCTGCTCAACCCGAACAAAGGGGGCGTCACGTGGGTGGTTGACCGGGTCACCGGGGAGTTCGTCAAGGCCTGGCCTTTCGTCAAGAATCTTACGTGGATCGAGGGGGTCTCGCCGACAGGTGAACTTCTGGGACGGAATGAGCCCGAGGTGGGCAAGACGAAATTCATTTGCCCGAGCATCGGCGGAGGCCGGAGCTGGAACCAGGGCGCATACTCGCCCCGCACCGGGCTGTTTTACCAGACGGGTATCGAGTGGTGCCAGGATGTAGAAGCCGAGGAAGAGGAACCGCGAGAAGGCGCGACCTTCTTCGGCGGACGCTTCGAGGCGAAGGACCCGCCGGACGAGCGGGCGCACGGGCACCTGGGGGCCTACGATCCGGTGACCGGCAAACGAATCTGGCAGGTACGGCACAAGTATCCGGTGCTGGCCTCGATTCTGGCGACCGCAGGCGACCTGCTGTTCACGGGCGATCCCGAAGGGTACTTCTTCGCGCTCGATGCGCGCACGGGCGAGAAGCTGTGGCAGTTCCAGACCGGCTCGGGGCACAGGGGCTCGCCGGTGACCTATCGGGTGAAGGGCAGACAGTACGTTGCGACCCCGAGCGGATGGGGATCGGCTTTGGCGGGCCTGTTTCAGCAGGTATGGCCGGAGACGGCTAACTTCCGTCCGGGCTCGGCGATCTTTGTATTCAGACTGCCGGAGGAGGGGAGATGATCGTACTGGCGCTGCTGCTGCTACAGGCCGGCAACATCGAGCAAGGCGAAAAGCTCTTCCGGCAGAGTTGCGCGGTGGGTTACTGTCACGGAGTGGGCGGGACGGCATCGCGTGGGCCCGCGCTCAAGGACAGGAATTTCGAACGCGGCTACGTCTTGAAAGTAACGCGCGACGGTATCCCGAATACATCGATGCCGGGCTGGAAGAGCCTGATGTCGGAGCCGCAGATCGAGGCCGTGGTCGACTACGTGATGAGCATATCGGCGAACAGGGGATCGGCCTCGGGCAAGCCGGCAGCCGCAAGTTCCGGGGCGGCCGGGAGGGTGGAGGCCCGCACGGCGCCGTCGACGGCAGCCGAGCGCGGGCGCGAGCTCTTTTTCGACGCGGTCCGCGGGACCCGCTGCAGCACCTGCCACCAGGCCGAAAGCAGAGGGGCTGCTGTCGGTCCGAAGCTGACACCGGCGCATGGGCGGTCTCTGGCCCGGACGCTGCGGGGCAATCCGCGCAAGCTTGTCCGGCAGGTAAAAACCGCGGACGGCGACCGCTTCCCAGGGCTGCTTGTCGATGAGAAGGACGGCTGGGTGAGGTACTACGATCTCACGACCGCGCTCCCGGTCCTGCGCACCTTCGCCGCCGGCGAAATCAAGGTCGAGGGAAACTCGAAGTGGGAGCATCGTAGCGTGATTGCATCCTACTCCGAGGACGAAATCGAAGCTGTGGCGGCCTATATCCGCCAATTGCCTTAACAGCGCCAGGGGCAGTCCTGCCGGGCTGCCCCACCCTGATCCCACCCCCCGTTAAACCTCCTAATCTTGCGGAACCCTCGCCTTATGCCGGGTGCGAAGCCTATTCCGCGTCCCGGCTTGCGCCGATAGAGGGCGTAGGCAAACCCTGTGAGTCCTAGTACTGTCTTTGCATGTGAGGCGCAGCCCATCGTCGTGGAGGGGCTTGTAAAGGTGCTTAGCGAGAGCGCCGAGTTTGCGTTGGTCGGGTCGGCCGAACGGCCGATCGAGACCTTGCGCCAGCTCGGGGCGTTGCGGCCGGACATCCTCCTTGTCGACCAGGCGGCGGGACTGAAGGCGACGTTTCAGTTCATCTCTGAGGTCCGGGCCCGGAGTCCCCAGACCCATCCGGTGCTCTGGGTGCCGGAGTTGGCGGATGTGGAGTGCTTCCGGGCGCTGCAGTTCGGCGTCCGGGGGATTCTCAAGAAAGCGACGCCGGTGGGCACCCTGCTCGAGTGCCTGCGCAGCGTGGTGGCGGGGGAGGTCTGGATCAAGGACTCGATCTCGTCGCATGTCATGGACTACATGCAGCGGCGAAACGCGCCGCGCCTGACGCCGCGCGAACGGGAGATCATCGCGCTCGTCTGCCGTGGGATGAAGAACCGGGAGATTGGCGAGGCGCTGTCGATCACTCAGGGAACCGTGAAAGTGCACCTGATGCATATCTTCGAAAAGACCGGGGTGAAGGACCGCTTCGAACTGGCGATCCACGGCGGCCGTCTGCTCGGGGAAGCGGGCACCGTGGCGAGTGCGGGCGCCGGCAGGACCGAGCTATGAGCACGGCGGTCGAAACGCCGGTCCGCAAGGTAACGAACCGCCGGGCGAGGAGCGGTTCCGGGTGGCGGCAGCGTCTCCTGGTGATCTCCTTCTCCGATTGCCTGTTCCTGGCGCTGCTGCTGTGGCCGTTCGCGATTGGCGTATTCGGGTGGCTTGGGCTGCTCTCGGATGGAGACACGGGCTGGCACATCCGGACCGGCGAGTACATCCTTGAACACCGCGAGGTACCACGCGAGGATTTTTTTTCCTTTACCAAGCCGGGCGAGCCGTGGTTCGCCTGGGAGTGGCTTGCCGATGTCGTGCTGGCGCTGCTGTACCGGGCCGGGGGATTGAAGGGAGTCGTCCTGTTCAGCGGTGTCATGACGGCGTTGTTCGGGACGCTGCTTTTCCGATCGATGTTGTGGCGCGGTGCGACGCCGCTGGTGTCGCTGCTGCTGATTCTGGTCGGCATGGGCGCCGCGTCGATTCACTTTCTGGCGCGGCCGCACCTGTTCACGCTGGTTCTGCTGCCCGTTGCGCTCTGGGTTGTCGAGCGGGACCGGCAGCATCCGACCCGCGCCGTCTGGCTGCTTGTCCCGCTGACGGTGGTCTGGACCAATCTCCACGGCGGGTTCCTGGCCCTCATCGCCTGCCTCGGGCTGCTGGCGGCGGGCGAGGCGCTGCGGTATCTGGCCGATCCGGAGTCGCGCCGCGAAACCGGACCGGCGGTGCTGCGCTACGGGCTTCTGACGGCCGCCTGCGCGGCAGCGAGTGTTGTGAATCCGTATGGAGTGGAGTTGCACCGGCACGTGGGCGCGTATCTTCGGTCGGACTGGATTCGCGACGCCGTGCAGGAGTTTCAATCGCCGAGCTTCCGGTCCGAGAACGCAGCGCAGTTCGAGCTGCTGCTGTTTGCCGGCCTGCTGACGGCGGCGCCGCTGCTGATGCGGAAGCGGTATGCCGAGGTGTTGTGGATCCTGTTCTGGGCGCACTCGGCGCTCACATCGGTGAGGCACGTTACGATCTACGTCGTTGTGGTGCTTCCGCTCATTGCCGTGGAGGCGACGCGCTGGTGGGATCGCTGGACCGAGGGCTCGAAGGCGTCCTCGGTGGCGGGCGTGTTCCGCAGCCTGGGGCAGGAGATGGCGCCGGCCTGCCGGAGGACGAGTGTATGGGTCGTGGCGGCCGTTGTGGCGTTGTGCCTGATGGATCGTCCGATCCGGTGGCCTCAGGATTTCCCCGAGCAGAAGTTTCCAATCCACTTCATCGGCCGCCATGCCGAGCAGTTGGCCGGCTCGCGGGTGCTGACCTCGGACGAATGGTCTGATTACCTGCTGTTCCGGTTCTACCCGCAGCAGCGGGTCTTTGTCGATGGACGGTCGGACTTTTACGGGCCGGAGATCGGGAAGCAGTATGTCCGCGCGGTGCATGGCGCGCCGGACTGGGAGGAAATCCTGGACCGTCACCGGGTGGAGGTGGTCATGAGCTCACCGGAGTGGGCGCTGACCAGTCTGTTGCGCCGGAACCCTGGCTGGCGGTTGGTGGAGGCGGGCGAGGAAGCGGTGTTGTTTGAGCGGGTAACGCCGCCGCAAACATTGGACCGAAAAAGTGTTCCCGCGGCTAATGAGATTCCTTGATTCCGCCGAAAGATATGGGTGGAGACCCCGGATGAAAACTGGCAGCAATCGAGGTCGGCGCAGTGCGACGGACCGGCCGGCGCAAGCGGGCTCATGGCCGTCGGGCCCGGAATGGAGACTGCCTTCGGGGCGGCTCCTGGCCGAGTTTGCGCTGGAGTCGGGCTTTGTCGTCCCGAGCCTGCTGAGCGGCGGTCTGCTGGCGGGATGGGAACGGGCCGAAGGCCTCGCCGGGAGTCAGAGGAGCAGGGAAGGACGCGCATGACTCTGCAGCTCTGGATTGCGGTGCTGATCGGGCTGGCTGCCAGCGCGGAGGATCTGCTGAGACGGCAGATCTCCAACTGGATTCCAATCGCGGCTCTGGCGGGCGGACTGCTCTGGCAGGTGGTCGAGAACGGATGGTGGGGCGTTGTGGCGGCGCTGCTAGGAGCGGCGAGCGGTTTCGGGATTTTTCTGGTGTTCTACCTCCTGGGAGGAATGGGGGGAGGCGACGTGAAGCTGATGGCGGGGTTCGGCGCGCTGCTGGGCGCGGGAGCGCTGCTGGAGGCGGCCTTGTGGACGGCGATCTGCGGCGCGCTGCTGGCGGTGGCAGTGCTCGGGGCCGACTGGATTCGGCGCCGCCGGAGCGCCGGCGGGAGCAGCCGGGCCGTGCAATCGATCCCCTATGCGCCGGCCATCACGATGGGCGTGTGGCTGACGTTGCTGGCGAAGGCGTGAGTTGGAAAAGGGATGACGCGACGGAGAATCAGCTTCATGCAATTTGAGGAGAAGAGGCCATGGATCGCAGGTTTCTGACGGTGCTTGCCGTGAGCCTGGTGTTTGCCTTGATCATCTCGGGAATCTTTTACCAGATGGCGGCTCGGGGGTCGGGATCGGCCAGGCAGGAGCCGACCGACCTTGTGGATGTGGTGATCGCAGCCAAGCCGCTGCCGGTAGGGGTGACGATCAAGCCGGACGACATCAAGTTGACCAAGGTTCCGGGCGCCCAGTTTCCCCGAGGGGGGTTTTCGAAGGTGGAAGACGTGATCGACCGGCCGGTGGTGAGCAACATCCTGCTCGACGAGCCCTTAATGGAGGGCCGCCTGGCGGCGCGCGGAAGCGGGCTCGGGTTGGCGCCGATCATTCCGGTGGGGATGCGGGCGGTTTCGGTGAGGGTCAACGACGTGGTTGGCGTGGCCGGATTCGTGCTGCCGGGCATGCGCGTGGACGTCCTGGTGACGGGCCAACCGCAGGACGGTGCGCGGGGCCGGATGACGACGACGGTGCTGCAGAACATCCTGGTGCTGTCGGCGGGACAAAAGATGGAGGCCGACGCTCGGGGACAGGCGATCAGCGCCCCGACGGTGACGCTGCTGGTGAGTCCCGAGCAGGCCGAATTGTTGACGCTGGCGGGATCGGAAGGCCAGATTCAGCTTGTGCTCCGCAACGGGAGCGATCAGGGCATGGAGAAGACGCCCGGCCGCCATGCGAGCGAGTTGTTCGGAGGCCGTCGGGCGGTGGCGAAACCGGAGGCAGACGAGGAGCGTCCGCGTCCGCGCCCGCGTCCGGTGGCGGCGGCGCCCGCTCCTCCTCCTCCGGTCGTGCCGCAGCAGGTGGTGGTTTATCGGGGCACAACCCGAACGGTGGAGCAGGTTCAGACCTCAAGGCATGCGCAGCCGGTCGATTCTCCGGCGGGCGATCCGGGAAGGGTGCAATAAGACGTGTCGACACGATTGTCGCGTAGTTTCATTCTTACAATCGCGGCCGCCTTTGCGTGGTGGAATCTGTCAGGCCAGGCTACCGAGAGCATCCGGGCGACGCTCGGCAAGAGCCTCGTCATTGACTATCCCGAGGATGTCTCGCGGATCTCGACAAGCAATCCGGACGTCGTCGACGCCGTGGCGGTGACGACGCGCGAGATTCTGTTGCACGCCAAAGGTCATGGCACCGCGACTGTAGTGGTCTGGTCCCGGAGCGGCCAGCGGAGTTTCTATAACATCTCGGTCGAGCACAATCTGGAGCCGATCCGCAAGTTGCTGCGCGAGACCTTCCCCAACGAGAACATCGAGGTGCAGGCGGCGCGCGACACCGTATCGCTGACAGGGCGGGTAACGACGCAGGCGGTGGCCGAACGCGCGGTGGCGCTGGTCACGCCGCTGGTCAAAAGCGTGGTGAACAATCTGCAGGTCGCCAGTCCGGTGGAGCAGCAGATTCTGCTGCGGGTGAAGTTCGCCGAACTGAACCGAAGCGCGCTGGCAAGCTTCGGGGTGAACCTGGTGTCAACGGGCGCGGCGAATACACCGGGCCGAATTTCGACCCAGCAGTTCAGCGCTCCTGGAGTGCGTGAGTTGCGGGGCCAGATCCCCGGAGGGCTCCAGGGAGCCGGTGCGGACTTCTCCATCACCGATGCGTTGAATATCTTTGCCTTCCGTCCGGATTTCAATCTGGCGGCGTTCATCAAAGCATTGCAGCAAGAGAGCCTGTTGCAGATCCTGGCCGAGCCGAACCTGGTGACAAGCAACGGCAAGGAGGCGAGCTTCCTGGTGGGTGGCGAGTTTCCGATCCCGATTCTGCAGGGCGGCGCCAATGCCGGCGCCGTCACGGTGCAGTTCCGGGAGTTCGGCATCCGCCTGACCTTCACGCCGGTTCTGACCGAAAACGGCACGATCCGGATGCATGTGCGGCCTGAGGTCTCCACCATCGATCTGACGAACGCGGTGACGCTGTCGGGCTTCACGATCCCGGCGCTGGCGACCCGGCGCATGGAGACCAATATCGAGTTAGGCGAGGGGCAGAGCTTCGTCATCGCCGGACTGATGGATGACCGGGCGCAGGAGACGATTGCCAGAATACCGGGGCTGGCCAATCTGCCGATCCTTGGTGTGTTGTTCAAGAGCCGCCAGGAGAACAAGACAAGGTCCGAGCTGGTTGTGATGGTGACTCCGGAGATCACACAGCCGCTGCTGCCGGGCGATCCGCACGCCACGCCGAAGATGCCGTTGACATTTCTTCCGGGCGTGGACGAGATGAGGAACGGACGAAACGGGAAGAACGGAAAGAAATAGAAGCGGCGTAGGTTGCGGCCGACAGGGCAAGAGGCGATGGAGAAGCGGACAACAGGGAAAGAGACAGAGCTGACGGCGTTGTTGATCGCTCCCGACAGGGAGTTGGCGCAGCAGTTCGTTGCGACGTTGCCGGAGACCAAGAGCTTCCAGATTCTGGCGGACCTGAAGAGCTATCCGCCGCAGCAGACTCTCGATATCCGGCTGCGCCAGCTCAAGCCGGACGTGGTGTTGGTGGATGTGGCGACGGACCTGAACGCGGCTTGTGAGCTGATCGCGCTGGTTGGGGCATTCCGGCCGGCCATCCACGTAATCGGGATGCATCGGACCAACGATTCCGACGCGATTGTGCGATCGCTTCGCGTCGGGGCGGTGGAGTTTCTGTCGGCGCCCTTCGATGTTAAGGTGCAGGCCGAGGCCGTGGGGCGGGTGCGGCGGCTGCTGGCGCCTGAGCCGGAGACCCAGGTGGAGCTTGGCAAGGTGGTGGTGTTTTCGAGCGCCAAACCCGGATCAGGGGCCTCCACGCTGGCCACGCAGACCGCCTTCGCACTGAAACGGATGACGGGCAAACGCGTGCTGCTGGTGGACTTCGACCTGATGGGCGGGACGATCGGGTTCTCCCTGAAACTGAATGCGGCGTACTCGGTTGCGGATGCGCTGGAACACTCCGACCGGCTGGATGCGGCGCTTTGGTCGACGCTGGTGAGCTCGGGCGTTGTGGACGTGCTGCCGGCGCCGGAGGTTCCGACCTCGGATCAGGTCGAGCAGAGCCGGTTGCATGAGGTGCTGGAGAACGCCAGGCTGATGTACGACTGGGTGATTCTGGACGTCCCGGCGATTTTTCACCGGCTGAGCCTGCTGGCGCTGTCGGAGTCCGACCGTGCGTTTCTGGTGTCGACCTCGGAGCTGCCGAGTCTGCATCTGGCCCGCAAGGCGGTGACCATGCTGGCGCAGCTCGGCTTCGGAAAGGACCGATACCAGGTGATCGTGAACCGGATGGGCAAACGGGACGGGATCGGAAGCTCCGATATCGAAAAGATCCTGAACTGCCCGATCCATGCCGGGCTGCCGAATGACTACTTCTCGCTGCACCGGGTTGTGACGCTCGGACAGACGCTGGGCAACGACTCCGAGCTTGGCAAGTCGATCGAAGGCATCGCGGGGAGTTTGGCCGGCATTAACCTGCGGGACAGGCGCAGGGCCGGCGGCCTGCTCGCCGTGAAGCCGGTTTTATCGCAGACCTAGTGAGTGAACAGAGCTATGATTCCTACTTTGGATCAAAAGAATACGCAGCAATTGACCTGGGAACAGCGCCTGCTGAAGAACGCCGGGCGGCCAAAGACGGCGCTGAAGCCTGAGTGCCAGGAGCTGAAGTTCACACTGCACCGGAAGCTGCTGGACAAGATCAACCTGGAGGCGCTGGCGACAATCGACAACCAGCGGGTCCGGGGCGAGGTGCGGCAGGCGCTGATCTCGCTGATCGACAATGAGCCGACGCTGTTGAGCGCGGTGGAGAAGCAGCAGATCTGCGACGAGGTGCTGGACGAGGTCTTCGGGCTGGGACCACTCGAGCCGCTCCTGCAGGATCCGACAATTTCCGACATTCTCGTTAACGGCCACAAGCAGGTCTACGTCGAGCGGCAAGGACTGCTCGAGCTGACGACCGTCACCTTCCGCGACGATCCGCACCTGCTGCGGATTATCGACAAGATCGTTTCGCAAGTAGGCCGCCGGGTGGATGAGTCGAACCCGATGGTGGATGCGCGGTTGAGCGACGGATCGCGCGTCAACGCGATTATTCCGCCCCTGGCTGTGGATGGCCCGCTGATGTCGATTCGGCGTTTCAGCACCGACAAGCTGATGCCGGCCGACCTGGTCGAGCGCAAGGCGATGACCAAGGGGATGATGGAGCTGCTCGAGGCGTGCGTGAAGGCGCGGCTCAACCTGGTGATCGCGGGCGGTACCGGCGCCGGTAAGACGACGCTGCTCAACGCCTGCTCGCTGTTTATCAACCCTAAAGAGCGCATCGTGACGATTGAGGACGCGGCGGAGCTGCAATTGAAGCAGCCCCACGTGGCGCGTCTGGAGACGCGGCCGCCGAACCTGGAGGGCCATGGGGCGGTGCGGCAGCGTGAACTGTTGATCAACAGCTTGCGTATGCGGCCCGACCGGATCGTGGTGGGCGAGGTCCGCGGCGGCGAGGCGCTGGACATGCTGCAGGCGATGAACACAGGCCATGATGGATCGCTGACGACAATTCACGCCAACAGCCCGCGCGATGCCGTTTCGCGTCTGGAAGTGATGGTTTCGATGGCGAACGCGAACATGCAGCTGGTTTCGATCCGGCAGCAGATCGCCAGCGCCGTGCACATCCTGGTGCAGGCGGCGCGCCTGAGCGACGGTTCGCGCCGGGTGACGAGCATCACGGAGGTGACCGGCATGGAGGGCGAGATCGTCACGCTGCAGGACATCTTCGTGTTCGAAAAGCGCGGGATGAGCCCTGACGGCAAGGTGATGGGCCGATTCGCGGCGACCGGCATTCGTCCGAAGTTCTACGAGAAGCTGCTTTCGGCAGGAATCCGGTTGAGTCCGGACCTGTTTGACGAGGTGGTGGAGATTTAGCGGCTCAGCTTCGGCGGGAGAAGAAGGAATGTCGTTTCTTGTCATAGTCGGAGCAATCTGGATCGGCTCGCTGCTGATCTGGTGGCTGGTGTCCAAGGCTTTTCAGAGCGCGGACGCCGGGAAGGTGAAAACGCGCCTGCTCGGCGTTCCGAAGAAGGCGAAGAAGAAGGCGGCGAACAAGGCCCCGGCGCTGCTGGATACCGAGGATCTGCAGACCGGCAAGCTGGTGGTGCAGTTCCTGACGCGGTTCGAACTCAAGGACAAGCTGCAGACGCTGCTGGAGCAGGCGGGGCTGAAATGGAAGGTGGCACGGTTCATTCACGGATGCCTGGGATGTTTTCTGGGGGGATGGGCGCTGGGTTTTCTGCTGCTGCCGGACGCTCATCGGAGCCTGGCGCTGTTGATCGCCATCGCCTGCGGGTTCCTTCCGCTGGTGCATGTCGTGCGGACCCGCCAGGCGCGCCTGTTCAAGTTCGAGGAGCAGTTTCCGGAAAGTTTGGAATTTGTCGCACGGTCGATGCGCGCCGGCCACGCGTTCTCGGTTTCGCTCGAGATGCTGCACCGGGAGTTTCAGGAGCCGCTCGCCGGCGAGTTCCGGCGCACCTTCGAGGAGCACAATCTCGGGCTGCCGCTCGACATGGCGCTGCAGAAGCTGGCGAAGCGGGTCCCTTCGCTGGACGTGCACTTTTTCGTCTCGGCGGTATTGCTTCAGAAGCGAACGGGCGGGAATCTGGCCGAAATCCTGGACAAGCTTGCCTATGTCATTCGCGAGCGGTTCAAGCTGCGGGGCAAAATCCGGGCGATCAGCGCCCACGGCAAGATGACCGGGACGGCGCTGTCTCTGATTCCGGTGGCGGTAGCGGTAATCATGATTTACGTCAATCCGGACTATGGGCGTTTCTTTATTGACGACGAGCTCGGAAACATGATGGTGGCGGCCTCGGTGGCGCTGCAATTGATCGGCTACGGAATTATTCGAAAGATTGTTTCGATCGAGGTATAGATGGCGATCCTGGCGGCGGTTCTTCTCTTCGTGCTGGTGACGGTGCTGATTTCGGCGCTGGGGATGAAGCTGTGGGTGCGCCCGAAAGAGGCGATTGACCGCGTGACCGGCGTGGAGGTGCACCAGGAAGAGGCGCCGGTGCATCCGAGCCTGGTGTTCCGGGACATGCTGAAGAAGCTCGGGACGATGCTGCCGGCCTCGCCGAAAGACGTCTCGACGATGCAGCGGCGCCTGATCCGCGCGGGCATCCGGAACCAGAACGCGCTGGGCATTCTCTTTGGCGCGAAGATTGCGCTGGGCGTGCTGTTTCCGGTCGTCGCATCGATTCTGGTCGCCTCAAGCGACATGGACATGGAGAACCGCGTGATGGCGGTTTTCGGCGCCGCGGCTGTCGGCTTCTTTGCGCCGAACGAATTCGTGTCCATCCTGTCGCGCCGGCGGCAGAAGGAGATCAGCCGGGGACTGCCGAATGCGCTCGATCTGCTGGTGGTCTGCGTGGAATCCGGTCTCGGATTGGACCAGGCGATCGTACAGGTGGCTAAGGAGCTCGAACACGCGCATCCGGACATCAGCGAGGAGTTCGCGCTGGTGAACCTGGAGCTGAAGGCGGGCAAGCGGCGCGTGGAGGCGCTGCGCAATCTGGCTGATCGGACGGCCGTGGACGATCTGAAGAAGCTGGTCGCGGTGCTGATCCAGGCCGACCGGTTCGGCACCGGCGTGGCACAAAGTCTGCGCGCCCATGCCGATTACATGCGCGTGCAGGCCCGGCAGATCGCCGAAGAGAAAGCGGCCAAGCTGGGCGTGAAGCTGGTGTTCCCGATCTTTTTCTGTATTTTGCCGTCGCTGTTTGTGGTGACGGTCGGGCCTATGGTGGTGCGCATCATCCGGGATGTGCTCCCGATGATGAACGATCTGTAGTCAGCGGTAATTCAAGTGGGAAAGGAGAAAACGCAATGGACAGCTCGATGATTCGCATCGTGTGCGCGGTGCTGGCGGTCCTGTTTCTGGGACTGATTGTTCTTCGCCGCAAAAAGCAGAACGCCGAGGACTAACAGCAACATGAGCCGGGAGAACGGGCGCCCGGTGCTGCCGCGAGCAGACCGGCGCCTGTATCTCCTGAAACCTGGTGAGTGGAGGCCTATGGGGTTCTCCTGCCCGCCGTTTCCGCGCGGCGGAAGGCGGGGCGGGAGTTTTCAAGATTCTTCTCCTGGAGTTCGGAGTGTCTATGATGATGAGCAAGTCTTGGTTGTGGACGATGGCGATAGGGATCGGCCTGTCTGTCGCAGCCTGGGGTGGAACATTCGGCAAGGTAGTCGCGATTGGCGGCCACGCCTCCGACGTCGCCCTGGATGAAGCCCGGGGGGTATTGTACATCGCCAATTTTACGGCGAACCGGGTCGAGGTGATGTCGCTCGCCAGCTCATCAATTCAGACCTCCTTCAACGTCTCCTCGCAGCCAAGCGCCCTGTCGATCTCGCCCGATGGGCGGCACCTGGTGGTTGCCCATTACAGCAACTTCACGGCGCCGAACACCCCGCGCAATGCGCTGACGGTGATCGAGTTAAACAGCGGAGCGCGGCAGACGTTCTCCCTGGCGGCGCCCCCGTTGGGAGTGGCCTTCGGGATCGATGGCCGGGCACTGGTGGCGACGACCCGGGATTTCCTATTGTTCGACCCGGTGCTCGGCACGACGCAGGTTCTGGCGACGGTGGCCGATGTCGTGGCCAACACGCTGCCTCAGCCGCAGGCGACATTCCCGCCCGAAATCGTTGCGGCTTCGATGGCCGCGTCGGGGGACCGGACCCGAATCTTCGGAATTACGGACACGATCCGGTTCCGCTACGAGGTGCAAGGGCGGCGCATCGTCTCGACGGGCTATTCCTCGGAACCGCCTATGGGACCGCGGACGGTCAGCGCCTCGCGCAACGGGGCCTACTATCTGGCCGGCTGGGCTCTGCTGGACGATCGCGGACTGCTGGCCCAGTTCCCCGATCCGACCGGGGACCTGCACATAGGCAGCCACGCGATCGATTCGGACCGCGGCATCATCTATGCGCAGATTCCGAGCCGGCCTGCGGCGGGCAGCGGACAATCGGGCGGCGCCGCGGAGCAACCCCCGGTGCTCCAGATTGTTGAAGCCGATAATCTGGCAGTCCGGGAGCGGCTTCAGCTTCCCGAGAATCTGGCGGGCAAGAGCGTGCTGAGTTCAGACGGCCAGGTGATGTACTCGGTTTCCGACAGCGGCGTCGCCATTCTGCCGGTTGGAAGCCTGGATCAAGCCCCGCGGGTGGCGGCTTCCCATGCGGACGTTGTCTTTCGCGGCAATCTCTGCGACTGGCGTGTGGCGCCGCAGGAGATTACGATTTACAACCCCGGCGGCGGGAGCACGGATTTTTCGATCAGTTCCTCGGCGCCGGGCGTGACGGTCTCGCCGAACGCCGGGATCACGCCTGCGGTGGTGCGCGTGAGCGTCGACCCGTCAGCCTTTCAAAACGTGAAGGGCACGAGCGTGGTTGAGCTGACACTGAGTTCGCACGGCGCAGTGAACCTCCCGAAGACGGTCCGCGTGCTGATCAACGTGCGAGAGCCGGACCAGCGCGGCACGATTGTCAACGTGCCGGGCAAACTCGTGGACGTGCTCGCCGACCCGGTGCGGAACCGTTTCTTCCTGCTCCGCCAGGACACCAACCAGGTGCTGGTCTTCGACGGGGCGACCTACAGCCAGATTGCGACTCTGCGGACGGGCAACACGCCCACGCAGATGGCGGTCACCTTTGACCGCCGCTATCTGCTGGTGGGCAACGACAATTCGCAACTGGCCAACGTCTATGACCTGGAGACGCTCCAGCCTTCCGAGCCGATCCGTTTTCCTGCGGGCCACTACCCGCGGTCGATTGCCGCCTCCGGGAACGCGATTCTGGCGGCGACGCGAGTGGCCGGGCCGATCCACAAGATAGATCGGATCAACATGGCTTCCCGGTTGGCGGTGGAACTGCCGACGATCGGAATCTATGAGAACGACATCGACATCAATACCGTGTTGACTGCTTCGCCGAACGGCTCGTCGATTCTGGCGGCGCAAGCCGACGGGCGTGTGCTGCTGTATAACGCCAACGTGGACAGCTTCACGGTCTCGCGCAAGGATTCCGGGGGCCTGCGCGGGGCCTACGCGGCTTCGAGCTTCGACCAGTTCGTCGTCGGCGCCTCGCTTCTGAACTCGTCGTTGATGCCGATCCGGAAGTTTGCGCCGAGCGCGCAGGGCTCCTCCGGCTTCGCCTTCGTCGACCAGTTCGGATTCTGGAGCTCGTCATTGTCGGAGTCGGGTCCTGGCGTGATCGCGCGTGTGGAACTGGCGGGCGGAGACGGGCTGCGGTCCACCCGGATGGCCGAGGCGCCGGTGCTAGGACGGACGGGCGCGGTGTTCACTCGGACGATCGCGCCGCTGGCCAATCGGAGCGCGATCATCAACCTGACGACCTCGGGGTTCACCGCGCTGGCGTGGAACTATGACGCGGCCGTGGCGCCTCCGAAGTTGGAGGCGGTGGTGAACGCGGCCGACGGATCGCACGCGGTGGCTCCGGGGAGTCTGATTTCGCTGTACGGGCGGGATCTGAGTCCGACCAACGTGGCGACGCGCGAGATGCCGCTGCCAACGGCTCTTGGTGAAAGCTGTTTGACGGTCAATGGATTGCCCGTGCCGGTGTTGTTCGTTTCGCCGTCCCAGATCAACGCCCAGCTTCCGTTCACCGCAGAGGGCAACGTGACGATGATTCTACGGACTCCGGGCGGAGTCAGCGACAATTTCAACCTCACCGTGCTGCCGGGCGCCCCGAGTGTCTTCCGTTCCGGCGTTGCCGGACCGGAGACCGATCTCCCGACGGTAATCCGGGTGAGGAACGGGCAGTTGGTGACGCTGGCGAATCCGATTCACCGGGGAGAGGCGATCACCATTTACCTTACTGGCCTGGGCAAGACGACGCCGGAGATCGAAGCCGGCAATCCCGCGCCGGGGGACCCGCCTGCGGTGACGCTGAGTGAGCCCACCGTGACGCTGGGCGGGGTGCCCCTGAACGTGACCTTCTCGGGCCTTACGCCAGGGCAGGTGGGCGTCTACCAGATCAACGCGGATGTTCCGCACTGGATCTCGACAGGGATGCAGGTGCCGCTCACCGTCAGCCAAGGCGGATCATCGACAACGCTTACGGTCCGGGTGGTGAACTGAACCGGGCCTCGAACAGGATCAGATCGATCAGGAGAATCATGCACACGCTTCGTGTCTTCACACTGCTGACCCTTGCCGCAGGGATCTGGGCGCCGGCTGCGACAGCGCAACGCTGGGAGTTCGGCGCCGGCGGCGGCGGCAGCTTCTATACGAGCAAAACGGCCTCGAGTGCGGCCGGAAGCGCCGATGCCACCTTCCGGCCGGCGGCGGCGATCACGGGCTACCTCGGGCAGAATCTATATAATTACGTCTCCGGTGAGATCCGCTATACACTCGGGCTGAATGAGATGCAGTTGAAGTCGGGCGGCGCGACCGGCGCGTCATTCGCGGGCCGCACCCAGGCGGTTCACTACGACTTCCTGATCCATACCGCTCCTCGAAGGGCTAAAACGCGTCCGTTCTTTGCCGTCGGCGGTGGTTATAAGCGGTTTGAGGGTACCGGAACGGAAGCGGCGTTCCAGCCGCTGCAGAACTTCGCACTCCTGACCAGGACGGCCGAGTGGACGCCGGTGCTGAGCGTTGGGGCGGGCGTAAAGTTCCAGGTTGGTGAAAACGTCAATCTGCGGGTCGAGTTCCGCGACTACATCAGCCGGTTCCCGCGGGAGGTCATCGCTCCGGCGCCGGGCGCCACGATCGGCGGAGGTTGGATCCACAACTTTGTGCCGATGGTCGGGTTGAGCTATCTGTTCTGACAAGGGCAGCAGCGCCGTGCCGGTCGTCCGGGCCGGCACGGGCCCGATGTCTATCGCGCATTGCGAATCAATTCCTATTCTGTTTTCCCGCGCCGATTCACTATACTGGGTTGATCGTGTCAGTCTCGCAAGTTGGCGGTGAGGAACTGCTTCGATGGCGCCGGACCGGATGGTTGCTTCTGGCGGCGCTTGCGGGAGCGAGTCTTGCGGCCGGGGCCGAAGGGCACGTCGGCAGCAGTGTCTGCCGGGGCTGCCACGCCAGTGTCTGGTCGCAGTTCTTCCGCAATCCCCACTATAAGACGTTAGTCTCGGAGAGCTATTCACCTGAATCGGCGGGATGCGAGGGGTGTCATGGCCCCGGCAAGGCGCACGTGGAGAGCATGGGCGAGGTGAAGTTGCTTTCGTTCGGCCGAGCTGAGCCGGGTGAGGTCCTCGACACGTGCCTGCGATGCCACGATAAGACGGTCTCCCGGGCCAATATCCGGCGATCGCAGCACACGCTTTCCGGCGTCGTCTGCTCGAATTGCCATTCTATCCACCAGCCGGACAGCGCCAGGACACTGCTTGCGAAACGCCAGGAGGAGGTCTGCTATAACTGCCACGCGCCGATTCGCGCGCAATTCAACATGCCGTCCAAACACCGGGTTCACGAAGGCCTGATACAGTGTTCGGACTGTCACAATCCGCATGGGGCGGCGGCGCCGACATGGCGGATGGGCGTTCGGCCGAGGATGACGTCGCAGGCGCTGGGGAACGAACAGACGTGCCTGGGGTGCCACCCGGCGCAGAGGGGTCCCTTCGTCTTCGAACATGCGGCGGTTCGGGTGGGTGGGTGCGAAGTGTGCCACCAGCCGCACGGGTCGACCAACCCCAGGCTGCTGCGGCGTCCGGCGGTGTATACGATCTGCCTGGAGTGCCATAGCGGCGCCGGCAGCTTCGGCCGGCGGGTGGACGGGATTCAGCGGACGGCGCCGTCGCACAACATGGCCGACCCGCGGTTCCACAACTGCACGGCCTGCCACGTGCGCATCCACGGCTCAAATGGCGACCCGCTCTTTTTACGGTGAGGGCCCATGAGAATCATCATTTTTCTCGGTTTGTTCTCAATGGCCGCCAGCCTTCCGGCCCAGCAGGTTGTGGCGCCGACGCCCGAGCCCGTAGGACAGCCTCGGGGCGAGAACGTGGGCGGATACAACATTCTGAACTCCTTTGAGGTGGGCCAGCGGTTCCGGTCGGTGGACGGGGACCTCGGCAATTATCGGAGCGATGTGAATTTCAACCCCGGTTTCCGGCTGCTGGGGAGCCGGTTTAGCGTACAGTCGCGAGAGGGACAGGGCGGATACTTCGATGAAATCCTCCTGGACACGCAAGGGCTTGGAAACGATCCCTACCAGTTCGCCTCGCTGCGGGCGGCCAAGAACCGGGTTTACCGCTACGAGATGCTCTGGCGGGCCCAGGAGTACTACAATCCGGCGTTATCGCTCGCCCGCGGGCAGCATTTTATGGACACCAGCCGGCGGTTTCAGGATCACAGCCTGACGCTGGCGCCGCAGTCGCGGCTCCGATTCCAATTCGGCTATTTCCGAAACCAGCAGGACGGCCCGGCGCTGTCGACCGTGAATTTGTTCGACGGACGGGGCGACGAGTTCCCCCTGTTTGCCGACGTGCGCCGGCGTCAGCATGAATTCCGGGCGGGCGCCGAACTGTCGGTCGCGGGCTACCGGCTTCAGTTTATTCGGGCCTGGGAGCAGTTCCGCGAGGACGTTCCCTTGACGCTCGGGGCGCTTCCGCAGGGTAACAATCCGGAAAATCCGACCACTCTCAGCAGCTTCGACCGGACGGAGCCTTATCGGGGCTCGACGCCGTCGTGGCGCGTCTCGCTATTTCGGGAAGAGAGGGATTGGCTGGCGGTCAACGGGCGATTCACGCACTCGATGGGGCGTAGAAATTTCGTGCTCGATGAGACCGCGATCGGGACAGACCGGTTCGGGGCTGCGCGCAACCGGCAGATCCTGGTCGGCGGCGATGCGAGGCGGCCGGTGACGACGGGGAATCTGACGTTCAGCATCTTTCCGGCCGAGCGTCTCACGGTCACCAATCACTCGGCGATTCACCATACGCGGATGGATGGCGATGCCTCGTATCGGGATTTCAACAACGGCGTTCCGCTCAGGAATTTTCTTTCCTTCGAGTTTCTGGGAATCCGAACGCTGGCGAATCTGACCGACGTTCACGTCCGGGCGACGCGCTGGCTCGGCGTCTACACGGGATACCACTACTCGGCCCGGAGGACGAGGTCCCGGCAGCAGATCGAGATTCGAGGAGCGCGCGAGGGGGAGTTATTCTCGCAGAACAACGCCCTGCACTCGGGGATCGTGGGCGTGCGGCTGCAGCCGGTCCTGGCGCTTACGGTGAATTTGGAGTCTGAAGTCGGGCGGGCGAACCGGCCATTCTACCCGGTGGAGGAGCGGGACTATCACGCGTTGGGAGCACGGGCGCGATACAAGAAGGGCTCGCTTCTGCTCTCGGCTGCCGCGCGAGCGCACTATAACTTTAACCCGACCTCGCTTTCGGCCTTCAGTTCGCGGTCACGGAACTACGATGCAAATGCTTCGTGGGCGCCGCGGGAGTGGTTCGCCTTCGATGCGGGCTACGCGAAGCTGCACCTGGACACGATGGGCGGGATCGCGTATTTTCTTGACCAGTCGCTGGTGACCGGGGACCGATCGGTCTATATCAGCAACCTGCACACGGCGAACGCCGGAGTGAGCGTGCGGCTGGGGCGGCTGGCGAGCCTCTACGGCGGATACAGCCGGGTGCAGGATGTGGGGGATGGGCGGCGCACGGCCTCGGGGAGTGGTGTGCCGCAGTTCCTCGGCGCCGCCCAGACCTTTCCCGTGCTGTTCGATTCGCCGCTTGGGCGGCTCTCGCTCCGCCTCCATCCGAGGGTTCGCTGGAACTTCGGCTATCAATATTACCGATACGGCGAGGAATTCACCCGGAGTTCCGGGTATCGCGCGCACACCGGGTTCACCAGCGTGCTATGGTCGTTCTGATCGTATGTTCATAGGCTTTACGGTGATCGATCTGATCACACTGGCGCTGTTTGGTGCGACAGTGTGGATGATGTATGCGCGCTATGCCTTCCGGATCGACAGCAATTGGCCGCTGGTGTACTATGCGCTGCTGGTCACCTTCCTGAACACCTACGGGGGAATGGACCCATTTATGGTGTACGCCGGCGTGGTCGCGGCGCTGTTCCTGCGGTTCGAATTCATGGGAGGCGCATTCCTGAAGTTCGTGCGCCTTATCGAGTTCGTGGTGCTGCTGTATGTGGCGTGGCGGTGCCTGCGGATGACCGTGCTGCTATAACTTGCGGCCGTCATTTCTCAGTCGGCAGGCCAGAGAACTGGTAGACCCGCCAGCCGCCATCGAGCGAGATCGCTCCGGTATAGCCCATTCTCTGCAAAGCGTCGGCGACCAGGGCGGACCGAAAGCCCCCGCCACAATAGAGAACGATCGTGGCGTTCCTGTCGGGGATGCGGGTTTCGATGTCGCGCTCGATGATCCCTTTGCCGAGGTGGACGGCCCCGGCCGCGCGGCCCGCGTTCCATTCGCTCTCCTCGCGGACGTCCACGAGGATGTGCGACTCTCCCTCGGTTCTCATGCGGCGATAGGTTTCGATGTCGATTTCCCGGATCCGGGACTTGGCGTCGTTCACCAGAGCCAGGAAGCCCGGATTGTGCTGTTTTCCCTGCATGTATCGATTATGCATCGACTTCGAGCGCCGTGCGGATGTTTCCGCCGGACCGGGTCAGGCGACGTTCGGCTTCCTCGCGCGATACCCCGAGTCTACCCATGACGATGGCGGTGCGGACATTGTGCCCGGAGGCCTCGAGCAGGCCGACGGCCTGCTGAGAGGAGACCGAGGCGGCTTGGGCGATGATGCGGCGCGCGCGGTCGAGAAGTTTCTCATTCCGGGGTTGCACGTTGACCATCAGGTTTCCGAAAACGTAGCCGAGTCGGATCATGGTCCCGGTGCTCAACATGTTCAGAACGAGCTTGGTTGCGGTGCCGGCCTTCATTCGGGTGGAGCCGGTTACGACCTCGGGGCCGGTAAGGGGAGTGATGGGGATGTCGACGGCGCGGGAGAGATCGGATTCCGGGGTGCAACTGATGCCGATGGTGCGGGCTCCGAGTTCGCGGGCGGCGCTGAGGGCTCCGAGGACGTAGGGGGTGCGGCCGCTGGCGGCGATCCCTACCAGGACGTCCTGCGGGCGGAAGCCATGGGCGAGGAGGTCGCGGCGTCCGGCTTCGGGGTCGTCCTCGCTGGCCTCGGTGGCTCGGGCGAGGGCGGATTCGCCACCGGCGATGATGCCCTGGACGAGGTCCGGCGGGGTGCTGAAGGTTGGCGGGCATTCGGCGGCGTCGAGGACGCCCAGGCGACCGCTGGTGCCGGCGCCGATGTAGAACAGCCGTCCGCCGCTGCGGATCGCGGCGACGATGGCGTCCACGGCTTTGGCGATGTTGGAGATTTCCCGGGCCACGGCATCTGGGACGATGCGGTCCTCGGCGTTGAGGAGGCGCAGCATGGGCTCGGTATCGAGGGCGTCGATCCGCGCCGTGGCCGGATTCTGTTGTTCCGTTAGTAGTTTAGAGAGATCCATGCCGTTGCATGCTCGGTTCGATACCGCGTACCTGCACTCTTAAGATTTTTCCTGATACGTTAGATGTCTCCTAGGATTGGTTTCCTATCAGGGTGAAATTGTTGACACCGTTCGTACTGGATCATTATGCTATACGAGCAGTACTCACTGAGGAAAAACGCACGCGAAAGTTAATCCTGGGCGCCCTCATGATCTTGATGTAGGCCGCCTCGTCCTTGATGGCGACGCCCGCCTTGACCGGCGCCCTGGTCTACCAGACTCCACCGGACAACAACGTTGACAGACATGTCTGGGAATCCAACACCAACTTTTTTAAGGAGCTCTCCGACTTCACGGTCGATGAGGCGACTTCACTCTGACCGGAATCCCGGTGGGCAAGACGGTGGACGTATACTTCGTGCATTTCGACCCGGTGGGAAGCACAGCTCCCGCTCCAGCGATATACCTGTCAGAAACCGCGACGTTGTTCGATTACGCTATCCTGTACCCGATGCGGTCCAACACGCAGTTGCAAGCCTTCGACTCGATCGCTATCGGAGCGGGTTCGGGACTCACATACCCCGCGCTCAGTGGCAGCGGCAGCAGTTCGCACGCCTGGCGCGGCCACTTGGGCGCAGGGGATGCCTTCAGTGGACTTGGAACGGTCACGGCCAACATCACGACGGAAGGAGTGTCCGGCGCCGACTTCGATCAGCTTCGGCTATTCGTGGCGACGACTCCCGAGCCAGCCAGCATACTGCTGATGGGCTGGTACGCAGGACTCCGAGTACTAGCCCGTAGTTCCCAGATAGAGAAAACTGCTTGACACCGTTCGTACTGGATCATTATGCTATACGAGTGCTGTCATTTGTTTAGCAGATGTAACACGCTTTCAGATGTTGCGGCATGGGGGAGACACGGCGTTCGCTCTGGAGTTGACATCTGTCGCCCGGAATCGTTGTAATTGCGGGTAGGCGCTGACGACGGGTCGTCCTCTCCAAAACGGTCAGCTCTGCTGCTCATCCGGCAGTGCAGTTGGTTAGAGTTAATGGCAGTATGGCAGTACCAACGGAGGAAAACACATGCGAAAACTAGCCAAACATATTTGAAATTTTGATTCCACCGGCCGCCGGGCTGATGATCGAGTTATCGAGACAAGATCGGAGGACCGACGACCGATGGAACTTTTCGCAAAGCTGTTCACCAGCCTGCTGGTCTTTGTATACCACTGCTTCGACCGCATCGTCATCCACGGCTACCTCAGCGGCCTGTCCCGGCCCGAACAGGTGGTGCATTTCTTCCGGCAGGTCCTGGGAATCCCGGTAGTCAGCAAGGAGGTGCTCAGCCGGCGCACCGACGACTACCGCAACTGGGTGGAAGCCTTCGCTCGCAATCACAAGATCCCCATCGAGTGGGCCGAGAAGGGTCTGCGCAAGGAAGACCATGTCCTGCCTGCCTTGCGCCGCATGGAGAAGCGCGGCGCCTACGGCGTCTATTTCATCTTCAAGAGCATGGAGCAGGGCCGCACCTTCCGCATCACCGTGCCCAAGTACCCCACCCAGGATCCCAACCATCGCATCCTGGCGGTCCAGCGGAGCCGCTTCACCCACTACTACTTCTACATCCGGGACGAGGTTCTGGGACCGATCATCGTTCGGGTGGCCAGCTTCTTCCCCTTCCACGCCACTTATTGGCTCAACGGCCACTCCTTCATCCAGCGGGAACTGCAGCGCGCCGGCATCGGCTTCCACAAAAACGACAATGCTTTCCTGGCGGTGGACGACGTGGCTGCGCTCCAGGCCGCCGCCGACCGGCTCAACCCCGCTCTCATCCGCAAACAACTCGATTACTGGACTCTCATCCTCGGACCGAAGTTCTCCAAGAAAGAACGGGCCCAGATGAATCTCTCGCGGTTCTACGCCACTCTTGTCCAAATTAGTTTCCGCACCAAACGGCTGGGACAGCATCTGAGGATCTCGCCGCCGCTGCTGATCCGCTCCCGGCGGGCTCCAAAGCCCGCAATCCAAGCATTGGGCGCTGTGGATTGGTCGAAAACGACTGTCCAGCGGCACGCTGCCAATTTGGACAGCATCTGACGGGCAGGAGGGTCCTGCTCCGGCAATGACTCACACGCCTTCATGGCATCAATAAGTTAGGCTGTGGAAAACGCGTTGAATGCAGCTAATTTGGACAGTAGTGGTTCTACGCCATCGCCCAGATCGAATACTGCCGGAACTTCATCTTCAAACGCCATTTCCCCATCCACAAAATCTTTGAGCGAAGCTGTGAGATCGGGCTCTGGCGGCTGACCGCCAACCGCATCAGTGAGATCTTCGGCGTCCGGCTCCACAAGCGCCTCCGCGGAAAACTGGCAACGGTGATCGACCAGATCGAGCATGGCCACCATGTGTTCCGCGCCTACTGGAAGAACGCTTTCCTCAAACAGTATGAGAAGTTCTCCCGGTTCCTGCGCAACGAACTCTGTTCCAACAACCTGCGCGACTTCGGCCTGAAGAAAGGGCTGGACCATTTGGACGCCGTGCGGAAGCGGTTCCGGATCATCACCGATCGCTTCGCCGCCTTCCAGGCCGAGTGCCTCAACGTCCATGTGGATTTTCCGCTACTACAACGACTGGCCTTGCCCATCATCATCGGCTCGGTTCGCTACCCCGGCATTAAGACGGATGTTCACCTCTAGTGTGTTGAGGTAACCCATTGACCGGTCGTGCCTTAACCCGGTTTTTAGGTTGAATTGTGTAGACATGCAGTATTTGCGGATAATCACGTGTTTTCCCTTGCTATATACTTAGTCTTTCCTCATAATGTGGTCATGTACGTCTCCCGCGCCTCCTGGCCATCCTCCAACGGTAAGGTCTACCAGACCATCTACCTCCGTGAATCCTACCGCGACGGCAAGCGCGTCCTCAAACGCGATATCGCCAACCTCACCCATTGCGACCCCAAGGAAATCGCCGC
>JBKBWD010000129.1:0-8944 GCA_046289265.1 Bryobacteraceae bacterium
GACTTCACTCCCAGCGCCCCTTCGGCGATGGCACGCTAAGAGATCTAAAAGACAGACTTCTGCCACGGGCTGCTAAGCGCCGAAACCGCCATTCGCGGCGGTTGCCTTCTCTTGCCTTGTACTGCTTCCACCCGTTCGCCCTCAGGCACCTCGCCACGCGGTTGCGATCCATCTGCGTCCACATCTCGGTCTTCTTCTCGATGCACTGCGCGAGGATCTCCGGGATCGACACCGACTCCCGGCCCTCGACCCACTTGAGGATCAAGTCATCCCATGGGTCGCCCTCGTAGCGTTCAGCCTGTTCCTCGGCCGCCTCGCGGTTGAGTTCGACCGAGTCCAGCCACCACGGCTTGCCTTCGAAGTAGAGGTAAGTGGCCTCGGCCCACAGTTGATCCCGGATGACGGCGAGCCCATCCGTGTCGATCACCGCGGCTCTGCACTCCACTGGCCAGAAACGCCGCCCGCCCGTTTCATCCCGCAAGTACGTGCCATGATTCACGCTGCCGGCGAAGACGCACTGGCGCGGAGACGTAATGAGGCGCTTGCCGTACGGCGGCCGGAAGCGGTCGATGGCCCGGCTCATGAACGCCTTGATCCGGCCAATCTCAGAGCGCGACATCGAATCCAGCTCGGCGATCTCAATGATCCACACGCCCCGGGTTTGCAGGGCGGCGTCCTTCGATCCGAGATCCGCAATTTCATCCGTGAACCACGGCTCGGCCAGGATGCGCAGGGCGGTCGACTTGCGGATACCCTGTT
Source organism: Bryobacteraceae bacterium (assembly GCA_046289265.1). Classification (GTDB taxonomy): domain Bacteria; phylum Acidobacteriota; class Terriglobia; order Bryobacterales; family Bryobacteraceae; genus JBKBWD01. Next base: position 760 of record JBKBWD010000129.1, read on the forward strand.
CACCTTCGAGGATCAGGCAGCAATCAGCCTTCGAGCCGGGCTCGAAGACGCGCGCCACGGCCGAGATCAGCCAGCGGGAGCCGACCGCCGCCGCATAGGGCGAGGGATCGACGCCGAGGTATTCGGTCAGCCATGACTCGAGCCGGTGCGTGCCGTCCCAGGTGAGTTCCTTGAGATAGGTCCGCACGGGATGGAAGGGGCGCTCCCTGGCGACGGCTTCAATGGCCTGGCCCGTCACGTCGACCGGCACGAAGATGCCCTGGTGGTGGAGCCATTCGGTGGCGAGCACGTCGTGGTTCGGGGTCCATTCCTCATGGAGGTCGGCGCCGGGCTTCATCCACGGGGCGGGCTTGCCGAGCACGGTGCAGTTGGCAAACTCGTTGTAGGCGAGCGCGCCCGACCACTCCGGCGCGCCGCGCAGCGCGGCGATCGCGTTGGCCAGCACAGGCTTCACCGTGCCGTTGAGGTTCAGGAGAAGATCGTTACGCCAAGAGGCCGCGCCGACATTGACGGCTCGCAAGGGTTGAGAGCCGGGATGGCGGCTCTTGCCGTTTCTCCCTCTGTCAATTTGAATCACCTTCATCTGCTGCCGCAAGGCCGAGATCGGCAAACGCCCTTTGCCACACTTCTCCTGAATGAGCTTCAGATAACGTGGCTGCTCGATGGGATCGAGTTGATGCACCTCGGCGAGGATCGGATCGAGAGAGCTCGCCCAGTCCTGCGCCTCGGGCTGCAATTTGGCGATGGCCATTTCGAGCGGCGTCTGCGCGGCGGTGAGGATGGCTTCAAAGTCTTGGGCGGTCTTGCCCGAGGCGAAGAATTCGTTGACGTCGATCTTGGCCTCAGCACGAAGAGTGTGGGTCTCTGGACTGCCTTCCGGCAATTCGGCGAGCTTGGCGCGCGCAGTGATCTGTTTCTCGCCGAGCGGCAGCACGGCCACACGCGTTGTAATGCCGTGCTCGCCTAGCCGGCGAGCCGTCTTCATCGCGCCGTCGAGGCCCGCCTCGGAGACCTCGTTGTCCTGGCAGATGTAGACGGTTTTGACGCCGGCAAGCTTGGCGATGAGCCGCTCCCAATCCGCCTCGCGGATCTGGACCGTGACGGGCGAGACGGCCGCGAAGCCATGCTCCATGAGAGAAATACAATCGGTCACGCCTTCGGTGATGACGACGCGCTCGGGGCCCGTGAGCAGGACGTCCTCGTTGTAGAGAACGTCGTTGCGGATGCAGGAGGCGACATGGCTGTGATTGCGGCCGTTGCGCACGGCCAGCTTCTTGTACTTCGACTTCTCCCAGTCGGCCTCGGGCGTCCATGGCGTGCTGCGGCCGATCAGGAAGACGACATGGCCGCGGCTCCAGTAGGGGAACACGATGCGGCGGTCGAAGAACGGAACGACGCTGTCCTGCGCCGTCGGCCGGAAGGCTGAGGTGGCCGTCAACTCGCGCGCCGTGAATGCGCCGGGCCCCTCCATGAGCAGGCGCGCGGCGCTCGGGCGTCCGTCCTCGGCGTAGCCGATCTTCAGCCGCTCGATCGTTTCCTCACTGATGCCGTACTTGCCGCGAAACCACGAGAGCACTTCCGCATTGTTCACGAGCCGTTGGTGGTAGATTTCGGCCAGCGCGGTCAGCGCCTCGCGCACGCGCAGGGTGAGACGGTGCTCGGCCTCGGCTTCTTCGGACGAACTCGAGGCAAGCTGAGCCAGCGGCGGCAAGCCCGCGCGGGCGGCGAGGAAGTCGCGCGCCTGGCGGTGCGATTCCGGCATCGGGCCAGATTGGCCGCGCGTCACCACGCCGAAGCGGACGAACTCGACCAGTTGCAGCACATCGCCGCCGACGCCGCAGCCGAAGCAGTACCAGCCCTGCTTGTCGAGCAGGATGTGGAGCGAGCGGCGCGACTGGCTCTTGTGATGCGGGCAGTCGCAGAACAACGTGCGCGGCGTCTCTTCGACAATGCGGCTGCCGAGCAGCTCGCGGGCGATCTCGCCAATGTCGGCCTCGGTGATCTGGCGGTAGTAGGCATGGACATCGATCGAGTTGCTCACGCGCGTACCTCCGGTTCAAGCAGGAAAGAGAGGAAGGTCTTGCGGCGGTCCGCCTGCCGTTTTGCAGCACAGTTCTGAATGCCCCAGCGGTCGCCGAGCAGAATCACGGATTCTTTGGCGCGCGTCACCGCCGTGTAGAGGAGGTTGCGGTGATGCATGAAGGAGTGCGACTTGTGGGCGATGACGATGGCGCACGGAAGTTCCGAGCCCTGGACCTTGGGGATCGAGCAGGCATAGGCAAGCTGAAGGCGGCTGGCGGCATCCGATCCAGGTTCGATTTCGACAACGGCGCCATCGAACTCGATCGTCAGCGCGCCCTTCGCAGTGGCTTCGACGACGTGGCCCACCGCGCCGTTCATGACGCCCAGCTCGTAGTCGTTCCGCGTCTGGATGACCTTGTCGCCGGTGTAGAAGACGGGTCTGTGCCCGGGTGCGACCTCCGGCACGTCGAAGCCGCGCAGTTTCTTCTGCAACAGCCGCTGGAGCGCGAGGTTCAACTCGGCCGTGCCCAGCGGCCCTTTATGAGTGGGCGTCAACACCTGCACGTCGCGCACGAGGTCGTAGCCGAGGCGCTCATGAAGGACTTCTTCGAAAAGCAGCAGCAACATGCGCCGCACGTCCTCGCGGTCGCTGAAGCGGTCGATGACGTACCAGGGCCGGCGGCCGCCGTTCTCGACATCCGCGGTTGGCCGCACTTCGCCTGAGAGGATGGCGGTCGAGTTTTCCTTGAGCACGCCCGCCTGGCGGATGATCCGCGTGAGAACGGTGGTCGGAATCGCTCGCGACTTCACGAGGTCCCGGAGCAGATTCCCCGGCCCCACCGGCGGCAACTGATTGTGGTCGCCGACCAGGACCACGGCGGTCTTGGTGCGGTCGACTGCTTGAAACAGCCGCCAGGCAAGCGCGACATCGGCCATCGAGCACTCATCAACGACCAGAATGTCGGCCTCGATCGGATTCAGCGCATCGCGCGCGTAGGTGTGGCCGTTGAAGCCGAGCAGCCGGTGAATGGTGCTCGCCTCGTGGCCCACGACCTCTTCCAGGCGTTTGGCGGCCTTGCCCGTGGGCGCCGCCAGCACGACCTTCCGCTCCAGATGCTCGGCGATGCTCACAATGGTGGACACCGCATACGTCTTGCCGCTGCCCGCGCCGCCCGTCATCAGCGAAATGGAAAAGGTCAGCGCGTTTCTGACGGCCTCCCGTTGCTCGGGATTTAGCTCGCCGCCTTCGGCATCCAGCAGCGCATCGAGATCGGCCACCGCGTGAGGGCCTCGCCGGCATGCTTCTTTGAAGAGCGCCGCCAGTTCCGTCTCCATGCGGTGGATCTCGGGATCGGCCACGATGAGGCGCTCGAATGCCTGCGAGACGAGGACGCCCTCGGCGATGAGCGCTTCCAGATGCCGCTCGATCACCTCCCGGCTGTCGATCGTGTCCATGACGAGCAGCGTGTTGGCGCGGTCGTGCAGATCCTCGTACTCGACCCAGCAGTCGCCGTCGTCGAGCGCACTGAGCACCGAGTAGTGAATCCCCGCGCGAATGCGCGAGGACAGATCCTTGGGCGTGCCCATCTTGCGGGCGATCTTGTCCACGCGCTTGAAGCCGAAGCCGGGAATCTCGCGCATCAGCACATAGGGGTCGCGCTCGAGCGTCGCCACCACCTGGCTGCCTAACTTTCCGACCAGCGTGGTGACTTGGTGATGGGTCAATCCGTAGGCGGCCAAGTGCGCCATGGCATGGTTGAAATCGCGGTTGGCGATCCAGATCCGGCGCAGTTCGAGGATGGCCTCCATCGGCGCCTTGGCCGCTGCGGCTACGGCCTCGGGTTCATTCCGGATGGCCGCGTCGAAATCCGTGCCGAAGCGATCGGCGATCACTCGCGCCTTGGCCGGACCGATGCCCTTGACGTCGGGATGGTTGGCGAGGAAGCGGGCGAGGCCGTCGGGATCAAGGTCGAGATCGTGGCCCAGAAACCCGGCCTCGAACTGGCGGCCGTACTTGGGATGCGTCACCCAGCGGCCTTCCAGCCGCACGGCGTCGTGCTCGCGAACGAAGACCTTGCCCGCAAACTTCACCTCGCCGCCATCGGGCGTCACCAGGCGGCCGGCGCTGAACGTGGGTCCGGAGTAGAAGACCGCATCGACCACGCCGCGGATCGATTCGCGCTGATCCTTCATCGGCCCCGCCTCTTCCACGCCGCCAGCAGAAAGCCTTGCGTGAAATAACACGCCGCCTGGCGGTTGCCACAGAACACCACCGGCACGCCGTAGTCGAGCAGGATTGAAAGCGTGTTGCCGACAACTGCCGCCAGCCGCGCTTCGCCGCGATAGCGTTTGCCGAGTACGTCCAGAAGTCCGGCCTCGACCACCACGCAGGCGGCGCGATAATGGCTGAGCTTGCGCAACTCCTCCCGGAAGCGCCGCCGCCGGTGGATCACGGTTGAGACGAAATCGTCGAGCGTCTTGCGCTCCACGGCCACTTGGTCTTCGAGCCCGGCGATGGAGTAGTCCCCGGCCTTGAGCGCCCGCCGCACGGCGCGGATGACCCGGGGATCGAACGAAAAAGGTTCCTGTTCGCGCGAGTCGATGACAATGGTGGGCCGCGCCGCGCTAGAACGGCACGAGGGCGTCATCGGCCTCCCGCCGAAACTTCGCTGCGCTCTGGCTCGTCTCGATGCGGCGGTTGAAGTAGATGTTTTCGCTGTCGCCCTTGGTGCGCTTGGTGACCTCGAGCTTCACGTCGAGCAGCCGGTGGAGGTGCTTCGGCAGGTCCGACAGCCGCTCGAGATCGAGCCCGCACAGGTGCAGGTCGGTTTTGACGTACTTGAGCGTATTCTGCGTGATGACGCTGTTGCGCCACATCAGGCGGTTGGCGAAGCGGGGCGCCAAAATCCGCAGCGTCCACTTGATCATCGGGTTGCCCGACGATTGCGCCTCGGTCAACTCGACCTTCTCGACCGTGACCTGATACTTGCCGTCGGGCACGCTCTCGAAATCGCCGCGCTCCTCGGGCTGCTCGGCCCGGAAGCCGTCATCGAACTGCGAAAGATCAATCGAATGTCTGCTCATTCTGTTGTCTCCTGTTTGGAAGATTTACTTGGCCTGCTTGGGGCCTGCCTGCTGCTTTGCCGGCGCGCCGGCCGCCGCGTGGAAGGCTTCGAGGAACTTGCGGTAGTCGAGATCGATCGTTTCGGGCAGCCGCCCGGTGCGGTCGCCGGCCTCGTAGTAGAGGTTCGGTTTGGTGCGGATCACGCGCCGGATGATCTGCTCGCCGTCCGCGCCGGCCGACACGTCGAGATCGCAGTACAGGACCATGTCGGCCATGCCGAGCACGATCTTGCGCGCCTTTTCGGGCAGCGTTGGCACGATGCGCGTGTACTTGCCCGTGCGCGTTTCGACCTCGATCTCCTTGGCGTGTGAGATCAGGTACAGCCCGTAGGGCAGGAAGGCGAGCTTGGTCAGCACGCGCTGGAACTCGTTGTTGACGATCGCGTAGCCCTTGCCGTAGGCCAGGTCGGACTCGTGCTCGACCTTGTACTTGCGCAGGATGTACTCGGTGCAGAACTTGTAGGCGTTGTCGATCGTGTCGATGACGACCGTCTTGAACGGATGCTTGCCCTCGCCGATCTCGGCGCAGGCGGCCAGCAGATCCTCCCAGGAAAGGATGGGAACCTGGAAGACCTCGAGGGCGTTCAAGCCCGGCTCGGTGGCGAAGACGACCGCGCCATCGGCTTGAGCGCACGTGGCCGTTTTTCCGATTTTTGTTTGCCCATACCAAAGCACGGTGAGATCCGACAGGCTCGGCTTGGGCGGGGTTTTCGTCGTGGGAAGAATGGGCATCAAAGTCTCCTTGGGTTTCAGAAAGCGGGTTCGGGCGCGCCGGCCGCGAGGACGCGCAGTTCCTCGTTGGGCTCGGCCCGCTGGTAGAAGTTCTCGATCACGTTGGGATTGCCGTTCGACCGGCACAGGGCGAAGTACGGGCAGGGCCGCTGGTAGTTGAAGCAGAACGAGGTGTTCTGGTAGAAGACCCCGCGGCGGCGGGCGTCGAGAAAGGCCTGCGTCAGCTCCCAAAGCTCGCTGCGCAGGATCTCGAAGCGGTCCCGCGAGAGGTAGAGCATCTCGCGGTGAAACATCGCGGGATCGGCGTACTTCTCTGCCAGCCGCTGCTGGAACTCGTCGTCGGTCTCCGGCATCCGGCGCTTGGCCGTGGTCCTGCCGGTCTTGGATTTGGCGAGCAGGTCCGCTCGCCGCGCCTGGAACTCGTCTTCTGTCTCGCCCTTGCCCTGCTGGAGCTTGGCCTTCACCAGCACGTTGTAGAGGATGCCGGTGATGGGCATGCCCATCGTCTGCTCGATGTAGTGGGCGTAGATCGTGATCTGGAAGTCGGTCCAGAGCCGTTCGAGGTAATCGGAATCAATCTGCGAGGCGGTTTTGCTCTCCAGAATGAAATACTCGCCGCCGATGCGAACGATGCCGTCCACCTTGCCGGCGAGCACGAAGCTTCGCGACGCCGCGCCGGTGGCTGGATTCACGATCGGTCCTTCGAAGACCTGCTCGAGCGCCACAACCTCGAACTCTTCTTCGACGTAACGCGCTGCATAGGCCCGCATCATCGCGGTTGCCAGGTGCCAATCCCGTTGCTGATTCTCATCCTGGAGCCGGTACGGACACAGCCGGTCGATGAGCGCGAGTACCTCAGCCAGGTCACGGCGCTGATGCCAGGACTGCAAGCACTCGTGGATCAGCGACCCGAAGTGCAGGTTGCGGTCGCGCTGAAGGGGTACGAGATGATCGAGGTAGCGCCATTCCACTGCCTTGCGGCAGTTCCGGAACTGGTTCCACATCGAGTAGGTCGTCACCATGGGCGAGGCATCGTGCGTCATACCGGCTGCACCTCCCGCGCCAGGACCGCTGCCTCGGCAACCGTCAATTCCGAGTCCTCGCCGACTACGGCCACCACCCGCTGCCGCAACATGAAAATGTGGTGGCGGCGGCGCTGATCGGCGGCGATCTGGACGTCCAGCATCCGCAGGTTCGCATCCAGGTCTGCGACGGTGGCCTGCATGACCGGCACCCATTCGCAGTCGCCATTCAGCGGATTGGTGATGTCGACCGGCACGGCGATCAAATTCGGCATTTCAAACTCGGGAAGGTCCAGACCGAGCTGTAGCCGTGCCTCACGCTCAGTGACCTCAGCCGCGGTCTTCATCACCCGGCGAGCGAGGTCGAACAACTTCTCCCGCGCGAGTTCGCGGCCCAGCTCGCCAAACAGTTCCCCGTGCTGCTCGATGACTGCGTCGACAATGTCACGGTTCAGGATGCGCCGCCCCGCCGCGCAGAAATCGGCGACAGTCTCGCGGATGGCTTCGTTCAATTCAGACCGTTTACTGACTCTCATGGCGTTCGATCTCCTGGTTGAGGACTTCAAGGAAAGCAGCCGCTTTGCGGCAGGAACCGGCAAAATCCACGTCTGGCGTGTCCAGGCTGCGGATGGCGGCGGCGATGTCTGGTGCTGGATAGCTGCAAGTCGCGATGGCGCGGACCCCATCCAGAACCGCCATGGCGGCGTAGTTGCGCTCGATGATGGGCCGCTCGGACTCTGGCGTGGGCAACTGGTAGTTCAAATTGCGGTCCAGGATGGCCAGGCCGCTGTCCAACGCCTGGCGCCGGGCCTGGGCCGGTGTAGGCAGATCTTTGCGGCGCAGTTTTCGGACTTCGGCTTTCTTCTCTTCTTTCGGAAGCTGAGTAATTTCGATCTGCCGCTCCTTCGGCTGCCCGGCGATCACGGCCGCCGCGCTGATGGACAGCTCGCCAGCATCCATCTGCGCGACCACTTCATCGACGGCCTTCTCGACGACCCTCTTGGCCTGCTGGTACGTCCTCGCGTTGCCGAAGCCGGCCTTCTCGGCCGCAATCTCGCGGGTCTCGGCTCCGTGCTGAACTTCCGGAAGATTTTCCGGAAGTTCGAGGTCGGCTCTCTGGCCCTGGCGCTTGCCGATCTCGGCTTCAATCGCCTTGCCGATGGCCACGCGCTCGGACGTTGTGAAATCCTTGCGGATCTCGTTCTCTGCATCGGATGTTCACCTCTAGCGTTTTGAGGTAACCCATTGACCGGCCGTGGCTTAGCCCGGTTTTTAGGTTGTATTAT
>JBKBWD010000130.1:0-8738 GCA_046289265.1 Bryobacteraceae bacterium
TCCCAAGAGGACCAGGACCAAAACCGCCAACCCAGAGCTCAGTCCAGGGTCCAAGTAGTAGTTCGGAGGTGTATTTTGGGAAGAACCCAACACGCCCTACCCCGCCCCGCCGGTCACGCGCCGACCGCAACAATAATCCCTTTCCCCACAACCACTTCCACTTACACCCCCGCCAAAACCACGCTCCACCCGCCCAACCAGCAGCTATCATTCACTCAGATGCCGGAACTGCCCGAAGTCGAAGCCGTCGCCTCGCGGATCCGCCAGGACGCCCAGGGCGCTCAGATCGCCTCGGTCGAAATCCAGCGCCCCCGCGTCATCGCGCCCCAGACCCCGGACCACTTCCGCCAGCTCACCGAAAAAGCCCGCCTCACCACCGTCGAGCGCCGAGGCAAACACCTCATCCTCCGCCTCTCTAACGTCAACGCCATTCACATCCACCTGCGCCTCAGCGGCAACGTGCGCGTCGTCCCGGACGGCCGCCTCCTCCCCGCCGCCACCCGCCTCACCCTCCACCTCCGCGACGGCCGCGCCATCATCCTTGAAGACGCCCGAGCCCTCGCCCGCGCCTCCGCTCTCCCCGCCGCCGAGATCCCGAAACTCTTCGAAGACCTCGGCCCCGAGCCCCTCTCCCCCGAATTCACCCCGGACCTTCTCGCCGCCGAAGCCGCTCGCTCCCGCCAGCCCGCCAAGCTCTTCCTCATGAACCAGAAGCACCTCGCCGGCCTCGGCAACGTCTATGCCGCCGAAGCCCTCTTCCGCGCCGGCATCCACCCGCTTAAGCCCATGAATAAGCTCAGCAAACCCCGCATCGCCGCCCTCCACGCGGCCATTGTTGAGACTCTTCGCGATGCGGTACAATCGGCCATGCTCGCCTACTCACAACCGGGCGAGATCGGCGAAGCCGAATGGTTCCCTCGCGCCGTCTACCGTCGCGCCGGCGAACCCTGCCCCCGTTGCGGCCGCAAAGTCCGCAGAATCGAACAAGGCGGGCGCTCAACGTACTACTGTCCAGGCTGTCAGAAATAGATGAGCTCAACCACGTCCCCTACACCTGTCTCGAAGGCCGCCGAGTTCCGCACCCAGCTCGAGAACCGCGTCCTGGTCGCCGACGGCGCCATGGGAACCATGTTCTACGGCAAGGGCATCTTTATTAACCGCTGCTACGACGAGCTCAACCTTTCCGCCCCCGCCCTCGTCAAAGAGCTCCACGCCGATTACGTCAAAAGCGGCGCCGAAATCCTCGAAACCAACACCTTCGGAGCCAACCGCACCCGCCTCGCCGCCTTCGGTCTCGTCGAAAAGCTGCGCGACATCAACCACGCCGGCGTCCGCATCGCCCGCGAGGCCGCCCGCGACGGCGTTTACGTCGCCGGAGCCGTCGGCCCCCTCGGCATCCAGATCGAGCCCCTCGGACCCACCTCCTTCGCCGAAGCCCGCCGCATCTTCCGCGAACAGATCGACGCCCTCCTCGAAGCCGGCATCGACCTGATCGTCCTCGAAACCTTCTACGACATGGACGAGCTCCGCGAAGCCATCTTCGCCGCCCGCGAAGCCGCCGGCCCCGAAATGGTCATCGTCGCCCAAGTCACCGTCGATGACTACGGCAACCTCCGCGACGGAACCAATCCCGAAACCTTCACCCGCCGCATCGACGAGTGGCCCGCCGACGTCATCGGACTCAACTGCGCCGTCGGCCCCAAAGCCGCCCTCGAAACCGTCGAGAAGATCGCCAAATTCACCCACAAGCCCATCAGCGCGATGCCCAACGCCGGCCACCCCGCCGTCGTCGAAGGCCGCCACATCTACCTCTGCTCGCCCGAGTACATGTCCCAGTACGCCCGCCGCTTCCTCTGGGCCGGCGTCCGCATCATTGGCGGCTGCTGCGGCACCACCCCGGAGCACATCAAGCTCATCCGCTCCGAAGTCCGCTCCCTCCAGCCCGGAGCCAAAAAGCTCACCGTCACCGTCGAAGAGCCCAAGGCCCAGGCCCAGGCCATGCCCAAGGTCGAGGTCGCCGAAAAATCCGGACTCGGAGCCAAGCTCGCCCAAGGCAGGTTCGTCGCCTTCGTCGAGATCCTCCCCCCGCGCGGCGTCGACGCCTCCAAGGAAATCGAAGGCGCGCGCCTCTGCGCCGCCCAGGGCATCGACTGCATTAACGTCCCCGACGGCCCCCGCGCCAGCGCCCGCCTCAGCGCCCAGGTCACCTGCCAGCTCATCCAGCTGCACGCCGGCATTGAGGCCGTTCTCCACTTCTGCTGCCGCGACCGCAACATCCTCGGCATCCAGTCCGAACTCCTCGGCGCCCACGCCGCCGGCGTCCGCAACCTCATCTGCATTACCGGCGACCCGCCCCGCATGGGCACTTACCCGGACGCCACCGCCGTCTTCGACGTCGACGCCATCGGACTCGTCAACATCGTCAACAACCTGAATTGCGGACTCGACATCGGCGGCAACCCCATGGGCTCCCAGACCGCCCTCGTCGTCGGCGTCGGAGCCAACCCCGGCGCCCTCAACCTCGACGAAGAGCTCCGCCGCTTCGATTGGAAAGTGCAGGCCGGAGCCGAATACGTCGTCACGCAGCCGGTATTCGACCTCGACATGCTCGAACGCTTCCTGAAGAAGACCGAGCACCACCGCATCCCCTTCATCGCCGGCATCTGGCCGCTCACCAGCTACCGCAACGCCGAATTTATGGTGAATGAACTCCGCGTGCCCGTCCCGGAGGAGTACATGGCGAGAATGCGCTGCGTCGATAATGCGGAAAAAGCCAGACAGGAGGGAGTCGCCATCGCGCGCGAAATGGTCGAGCGCGTTCGCCCCATGGTGCAGGGCGTTCAGCTCAGCGCGCCATTTGGAAGGTACAGCATGGCCATCCAGGTTGCCGAGGCCATCGGTCCGCGTTAGACTGTTTTTATCCGGCCCATTACCGGAACCGGTTTCCTATCAACTACTTTCGTGGCTACTGATCTCATCGAAATCGATCCCGAGCAGCCCGCGGCCGACGCCATTCGTAGAGCGGCCGAGGAGCTCCAGCGAGGCGAGGTGATCGCGGTCCCGACCGACGCGCTCTACGCACTCGTCGCGGACCCGTTCAACCTCCAGGCCGTCCAGAAGGTGTTCGACGCCAAGGGCCGCGAAGCCCAGCGCTCGCTCCCGCTGCTGGTCAGCGACATCGTCATGGCCGAGGACCTCGTTAAGGAGGTCAACACCCGCTTCTACCTCCTGGCCCGGCGCTTCTGGCCCGGACCCCTGACCATTATTGTGCCCGCCTCCGCGCAGGTGCCTCTCAAGGTCACGGGCAATACCGGACGGCTCGCCCTCCGGCAATCGAAGTCAAAGGTGGTGAACGCGCTGCTGGAAACCGTAAACCAGCCGCTCATCGCCACCAGCGCCAACATCTCCGGCCAACCCACCTGCCGCAGCGGCATCGAGGCCTTCGGTGTGATGGACAGCCGCCTGAGCCTGGTGCTCGACGGTGGACTCGCCCCAGGCGCCGGAGCCACCACCGTCGATATCACCGAACCCTACTGGCGCGTCATCCGCGAAGGCGACATCAGCGAACGCGACATCGCCGAAGCCCTGGGCGCCTGACCGCCCTACCGCCCGACAATATCGAACGTTGTCGTGCCCGCGACCCGGACCTTCTCGTACGCCGCCATCCACGTCTTGTGGTACGGATTGGCCGTGTACGCCTTCAGCACGTCGGGCGTGTTGTCCATCGCCATGCAGACTCCGTACGAGCGCACCACGCGGTTCGCCTTGGCATCCACGTCCTTCTCGCCCGCGCCCAGCTTCTTCCGGGCTTCTGCATCCACCTGGAACAACTGCTGCGGAGCACGCAGCTTGCCCGCCCAGACCATCTTCACCTGCGGGATGTGCTTCGGCATGGCGTCGGTCGCCTCATAGAACGCCTTCCAGTCGGCCGCGCTCGCCGACTCAATCGGAGTGAACGTAAAACAGTGCATCAGGTGGTTCTCCGCCGCGGCCAACCCCGCGCTCAAAACCACACCGGCAAACATGTGCAAAACCCAGCGAATGTTCATAGTGCCATCTATACTAGCAGGTAGTGAGCCGCCTCTTCTTAGCCCTGATACTCGCAGCCGGCGCCCTCTTCGCCGGCGAAGGGAAATGGACGCCCCGGCAGATCCTTGAACTGGACCGCGCGTGGCTGAAGCAGCAGGGCCTCGAACTTCCGCCCGGGAAGCTCTGGGACCCCGCCCGCGGAACCGGCCTCCTCGCCGCCGCCGTCAACATTGGAGGCTGTTCGGCCGCGTTTATCTCGGACACCGGACTCATCATCACAAACCATCACTGTTTATTTTCGGTGGTCCAGGAACACAGCACGCCGCAGAACGATATCATCGCGAAAGGTTTTCTCGCCCGTTCCCTGTCCGAGGAACTCCCGAGCAAAACCACCCGCGTCACCGTGCCCCGCGCCTTCACCGACGTCACCGCGGAAATTCTCGCAGCCGTGCCCGCCAACGCCGATGACCTGGAGCGCTTCAACGCCATCGAAGCCAAACAGAAACAGTGCGTCGCCGCCTGCGAAAAACGCCCAGCCACCCGCTGCCAGGTCGCGGCCTTTGACGGCGGCATGCAGTACGTCCTCGTCGAAACCGCCGAACTCGCCGACATCCGCCTCGTCTACGCCCCGCCCCGTTCCATCGGCGAATACGGCGGCGACGTGGACAACTGGATGTGGCCGCGCCATACCGGCGACTTCGCCATCGCCCGCGCCTACGTCAACGGCGCTCCCTACCGCCCCGAGTTCCACTTCCCCGTCGCGAAGCAGCCGCTCGCGCCCGGCGATTTCGTCATGGTTCTCGGCTACCCCGGCCTCACCTATCGCGCCCTCACCGCCGCCGAAATGGCCGAGCGCCGCGATCTCTTCTTTCCCCGCCGAATCGACCTGTTCGGCGAATGGATCCGAATCCTCGAAGAATCCACCGCCAACAGTCCCGGCGGCGCCATCGCCGTCGCCTCCAACGTGAAGTCCCTCCGGAACGTATACAAGAACGCGCAGGGCCAGCTCGCCGGCTTCGCCCGCGGCCGGATCCTCGAAAAGCAGCGCGCCGCCGAGGATGCGGTCCTCCAGTGGGCCGCCGGTCAGCCCAAACACCGGGGCGCCCTCGCCGCCCGAGAAGGCCTCCTCGCCCTGGTCAACGAGCAGCGCGCTACCTGGGAGCGCGACTTCCTCCTCACCGCGATCCCCGCCGGCCCCAAGTCTCTCTACCTGGGAACCACACTCGTCCGCGCCGCCAACGAACGCCAGAAGCCCGACGCCGGGCGCGACCCGGACTACATGGAGCGCAACCTGCCCCGCCTGGGCGAACGCCTCGCGCGCGAGCAGAAAAACTACTACGCGCCCGCCGACAAGGCCCTGTTCGAATCTTTCGTCCGCCGCGCCCTCGCCCTCCCGCCCGGACAGCGCATCGAAGCCATCGACCGCCACTTCCGGGGCGCCGCCGATCCTCAGGCCATCCGCGCCCGCATCGACGCCCTCTACGCCGGAACTGCCGTTCTCGCCCTCGACGAGCGCCAGAAAATGTTCACCGAATCACCGGACGCGCTCCGCGCCCGCCGCGACCCCGTCCTCGATCTCGCCTTTGAACTCGACCGCGAACTCCAGGACCTCAAGCAGCGCCGCGACCGCTGGCAGGGCACAGTCTCCCGGCTCCGGCCCCAATGGCGCGCCGCCGTCATCGCGCACGCGGGCCGGCCCGTCGCGCCGGATGCGAACGGGACCCTGCGGGTCAGCCTCGCCCACGTGAAAGGCTACGCGCCTCGCGACGCCGTCGTCTACCAGCCCCAGACCACCCTCTCGGGCGTGCTGGAGAAACACACCGGCGAGGACCCCTTCGACGTGCCTGAGTCAATCCGCGCCGCCGCCCGCGGCCGCCGCTTCGGCCAGTGGCTCGATCCGCGCCTGAAAGACGTTCCCGTGAACTTCCTCGCCGACGGCGACACCACGGGCGGTAACTCCGGCAGCCCCGTCGTCAACGGCCGGGGAGAACTGGTGGGCGTCAACTTCGACCGCGTCTGGGAAAACGTCGCCAACGATTTCGGCTACAACCCCGACATCGCCCGCAACGTCAGCGTCGACGTTCGCTATATGCTATGGATACTCGATCAGGTAGAAAACGCGGACGCCCTCCTGAAGGAACTCGGCGTCCGCCGGTGATTGCAAACGTCCCACCCGCCCGAAAGCCGGCCACCGATGCAAATGCATAATGATCAGCCCCCGGACCCCGAGAACTGCGGCGAAATCGAAGGTACGCCGGACCCGCAGCCTGTCGATCCGGGTTTCCCCGTAGTCGGCGTAGGCGCCTCGGCCGGTGGGCTCGAAGCGTTCCAGCAATTAATTGAGGCCCTACCACCGGACACCGGCATGGCCTTCGTCTTCGTGCAACATCTCTCACCGGATCAGCCGAGCCATCTCCCGGAACTCTTACAGCGCGCCACCTCCATGGAGGTTCTTGCGGCCGAGGACAACCAGAGGATTGAGCCCAACCGGCTCTACATCATCCCTCCGGACAAGGGACTCACGGTCGAAGCCGGGCGTTTGCACCTGGCGCCGCGGCCGCCTCGCGGCATTCACATGCCCATCGATATCCTTTTCGAATCCCTCGCCCAGGCGGCCGGCCCCAAGGCGATTGGAGTGGTCCTCTCCGGGACAGGTTCCGACGGCACGCGAGGTCTGGCTGCGATTCAGGCCGCCGGGGGCCTCACCTTCGCGCAAGCCGAAAACTCCGCCGCCTTCTCCGAAATGCCACGCCAGGCTATCCGGTTCGGAGCTGTGGATCACGTCCTGCTTCCTCGCCAGATCGCCGAGGAGATCGTCCGCATTGGCAAACACCCGCTTGTCACCCCCGTGCGGCGGGAGAGAAAGCCGAGGGAGTCCTCGCAGCAGCAGGAGATCGTCATGCGGAAGATCTTCCGGATCCTCTGGACGGCCTGCAACCTCGACTTCAATCAATACAAACCCGGCACCATCCAACGGCGCATCAACCGGCGCATGGTCCTGCTCCGCATGAGGAGCCTCCAGCAGTACGCCGAGTATCTCCGGACGCACCCGCGCGAGGGTGCCGCGCTATGCCAGGACTTGCTGATCACCGTCACCAAATTCTTCCGCGAACCGGCGAATTTCGATGCCTTGACCCGCCAGTTCCGCAACACGCTGCGCGGTCGCAAACGGAGCGATCCCATCCGCGCCTGGGTCGTTGGCTGCGCCACCGGGGAAGAGGCTTACTCGATCGCGATCTGCATCGCCGAAGCTCTCCAGGACCTCAGCCTTCATATTCCGTTCCAGATTTTTGGGACTGATGTGAACGAGGCCGCCCTGGAGCGCGCGCGCTCCGGCGTCTACCCCGAAAGCATCAGCGCCGACGTTACGCCGCAGCGGCTCCGGCGGTACTTCTCGCGCGTCGAGAACGGATACCGTATCGCCAATTCCATCCGGGAATGCTGCGTCTTCGCGCGACAGGACATCACCAAGGACCCTCCGTTCTCAAAGATCGACATCGTGACCTGCCGCAACGTCCTGATTTACTTGAACACGGCAACCCAGCACCGCGTACTGCGCGTTCTTCGCTACAGCCTGAATCCCGGCGGGCTCCTCATGCTCGGCAGCGCCGAAGCCATCGGCGCCGATTCGGATCTCTTCGCCTCGATCGACAAAGAGCATCAGATCTATGTGCCAAAGGCCGCGGTCTCCGAATATACCCGTGAGCCGGCCAAGCCCGAGACGGAGGCGGAGGTTCCCCTCGGGGACGCGGCACAGATGACGCGCGCGGATTTGCAGCGCGAAGCCGACCGCATTCTCAGAAACCGCTACTCCCCGGATGGCATCATCGTCGACGAAAACCTCGACATTCTCCAGTTCCGAGGCCAGACCAGCTTCTATCTCACCCCGGACGCGGAAGACACGGACCGAATCTGCTTCGTTCGGCCGCCGAAGACCTCCGCCCCCCCTTGCGCCGAGCCATTCAATCGGCGACAAAATCCAGCTTTCCTGCCAGGGAAACCGGCATCGATGTTGAACATCGGGGCGAGGTCCGGCAGGTGAGTATTGAAGTAGTTCCGATCGAGCGAATTACCGGAACCGGGCGATACTATTTGGTCCTGTTCGAAAGATCCGCCGCCGCTCCTCCTGCCGCTCTTGCGGTGGAACCGTCCGAATTGGCCGCGGAACTGCCCGCCGAGGAACAGGCGCCCGCTCTCCGTCGTAGTTTGGCTGAGGCAAGGGAATACCTCCGCTCCATTACCGAAGAGCACGAGGTCAAATCCGAGGAGTTGCGGGCCGCCAACGAGGAGATCCGTTCGGCCAACGAAGAACTCCAGAGCACCAACGCAGAGCTCGCGGGCGCCAAGCAGGAGCTCCAGTCCACCAATGAAGAGCTGAATGTGCTCAACGAGGAGTTGCAGGGCCGCAATCAGGCGCTCAGCGCGGCCAATGACGATCTCCGGAACCTGCTCGTCGCCGTCGACACCCCGGTCCTCATGACCGGATCGGACCTCCGGCTTCGCCGCTACACCCCTGCCTCCGAAAGATTGCTGAATCTCCACCGCTCCGACATCGGACGCCCGGTCTGCGATGTCTTACAACAACTGAACGTGCCCGACCTGGAGAAACTGCTCCACCAAGTCATCGACATGTTCACAGCGCGGCGTAGCCGCAACCAAACACTGACGGCGTTTCCGATCTCGTAGGATATTGGTTTTCCACGACCATC
>JBKBWD010000131.1:0-8521 GCA_046289265.1 Bryobacteraceae bacterium
TCCCCGTCCGCCGCAAATCCTGTTAATGCTTGAGCTTGTGCCGAGAATCGTGGTGCGTCATTGGGGTGAACATCCGTCTCTAACGAGAGAGTCCGACAGGGGCAAAACTCAGGAGCATGAGCTTCGCGTGCTACCATTCAGGAAAAAATGCAGGCTGTTTTGGAGCTGGTTGCGCTTTCGAAGGTGTATCCGACGCATCGGGCCGTGGATGGAGTAAGCCTTGCGTTGGGGCGGGGCGGGTTCTATTCGCTTCTGGGACCTTCCGGGTGCGGGAAGACGACGACTCTGCGGATGATTGCGGGGTTTGAGGAGCCGACGACCGGGGAGATCCGGCTGAACGGGGCCTCGATCGCGCACCTGCCGCCTTATGAGCGCAATATCAGCACCGTGTTCCAGAACTATGCGCTGTTTCCTCACCTTACTGTCGATGAAAACATTGACTTCGGGTTGAAGCACCGGAAGGTCCCGGCGGCGGGACGGCGGAAGCGGATCGGCGAGGTCCTCGAACTGGTGCAATTAAGCGGGAAGGAGCGGCGGTATCCGGCTCAGTTGAGCGGCGGGGAGAAGCAGCGCGTGGCGCTGGCGCGGTCGCTGGTGCTGCAGCCTGAGGTGCTGCTGCTCGATGAGCCGCTTTCGGCGCTCGATCCGAATTTGCGGCGGAAGGTTCGGGTGGAGTTGAAGGCATTGCAGCGGCGCGTGGGCACCACGTTTCTGTTCATTACGCATGACCAGGAGGAGGCTCTGAGCCTCTCGGATCAGATTGCAGTGATGCATAAAGGGCGGATCGAGCAGATTGGGAGTCCGGAGGAGATCTACCTGCGGCCGCGGAGCCGATTCGTCGCGGGATTTCTGGGGGCCGTCAACTGGATTCGCGATGTCGGAGTGCGGCCGGAGGCTACGCGGGTTGCCGTCGAGGCGCCCAACGAAGACGGTGTCCGGTCGGCGGCGGCGGTGGTGGCAAGCTCGATGTTCCTGGGGAACTGCGTCCACGTCGAGGCGCGGCTGGAGAGCGGCGAGACGGTGGTGGCCGAGGTCCCACTGCGGGACGGGGCGTTCGCAGCCGGCGACCGGGTGCAGCTCTGGTGGCGGGCTGAGGACGAGATGGTGCTGGAGTCATGAGAGCGGCGGCGCGGCAGCGGCTGTTGTGCCTGGCTCCGGCCGGGGCGGTCCTGGCGGCTCTGTTTGCGGCCCCGATGATGATTGTCCTGGCGTACTCGCTGTTGAGCCGGGGGACTTACGGCGGGGTCGAAGGTCCGTGGACGCTGGAGAGCTACCAGCGATTCATTGATCCGCTGTATGGGGGAATTCTGCTGCGGTCCTTTGCGGTGGCGGGAGCAGCTACGGCGGCGTGTCTGGTGCTCGGGTTTCCTCTGGCGTTGTTTATCGCGCGGGCAGAGGCTCGGAGGAATTTGTATCTGGCCTTGGTTGTGCTGCCGTTCTGGACGAGTTTTCTGGTGCGGACTTATGCGTGGATGTTTCTCTTGCGGGATACAGGGCTGGTGAATACGGCACTGCTTGCGGCGGGAATTATCGATGAGCCGCTTCCTCTGCTCTACAACTATGGCGCCGTAATCCTGGGACTGGTGTACGGGTATCTGGCGTTCATGGTGCTTCCGATCTATGCGACTTTGGAACGGCTGGACAAGTCGCTGCTGGAGGCCGCGGCGGATCTGGGGGCCAAGCCGCGGGAGGTACTGAGTAAGATTGTCATTCCGCTGAGTATGCCGGGGATTATGGCGGGAACGGTTCTGGTTTTTATTCCATGCCTGGGAGCGTATCTTACTCCGGATCTTCTGGGAGGCGGCAAGACGATCCTGATCGGGAATCTGATTCAAAACCAGTTCACGACGGCTCGGGACTGGCCGTTCGGGTCGGCGGTTTCGCTGGCGTTGATGGCGGTGGTGATGGTGCTGCTGATGGCTTTGGTCCGGCGGCAGGGGGACAAGCTGCTGTGATGGCTGCTTGCTCACGCGCGCGGCTCGGTATCTACGCTGCCGGGGTTTACGCGTTTCTGCATGTGCCTCTGGCGGTGCTGGCGGTGTTCAGTTTCAATTCGTCGCGGTTTACGGTCTGGGAGGGGTTTTCGCTGCGGTGGTACCGGGCCGCGTTCGCGGATGCGCACCTGACCGAGGCGACGCTGAACAGCCTGATTGTGGCGCTGGGGGCTACGGTGCTTTCGACGGCGGTGGGGACACTTTGCGCCTATGGGTTGTGGAAGCGGGGATCGGGCGTATTTTCCGGGGCGCTGTACCTGTCACTGGTGACTCCGGAGATCGTGATGGGGGTGTCGCTGCTGGCGCTGTACCAATGGCTGTTCCGGTTCCTGGATTTCCGGTTGGGGATCCACACGGTAATCCTGGCGCACGTAATGTTCTCGATTGCCTTCGTGGTGCTGGTGGTGCTGGCGCGGCTGCGGGGGATGGACCGGTCGCTCGAGGAGGCGGCGCTCGACCTGGGGGCGAACGAATGGCAGGCGTTCGGCAAGGTGATGCTTCCGGCGATGATGCCGGCCGTGGGCGCGGCGGCGCTGCTGGTCTTTACGATCTCCTTCGACGATTACGTGATCACGAGCATGGTGGCGGGCGTCGATTCCGAGACGCTGCCGATGGTGATTTACGCGATGGCGCGGCGGGGGGCGAATCCGGTGCTCAATGCGATCTCGACCCTGATTGTGGTGGCGTTGGGCGCGCTGATTCTGGTGTCGGCGAGGCTGAGCAGGCGATGAGGCGGCGGACGTTCTTTCTGGGACTGACGGGCCTGGCGGGGTGCACTCGGGATACGCGGCCGCGGCTGAACGTCTTCAACTGGTCGAATTACGTGGCCGAGAACACGATCCCAAACTTCGAGGCCGAATTCGGGGTGCGTGTGCGGTACGCGGTCTACGAGAGCAACGAGGAGATGTTCGCCCGCGTGATGAGCGGGAACTCGGGGTGGGACGTGGTGTTTCCGGCGAGCTACTTTCTGCCGCCGTTGCTGGAGAACAACCTGGTGGCCCGGCTGCGACATGAGCGGCTGCCGAACCTGGACCGTTTGGAGGCGGTGTTCCGTGCTCCGCAGTGGGATCCGGGGCTGGAATGGTCGGTTCCGTATATGTGGGGGTCGAGCGGGATTCTGCACCATGAGCGGGTGAGTCCGGCGCCGGCGTCGTGGGCGGATCTTTGGTCGGCGCGGCTGGGGGGCCGGATGACGATGCTGGATGATCCGGTGGAGGTCTTCGGGGCGTGTCTGAAGAAGCTGGGGTATTCGATCAATTCTGACGATCCGGAGGAGCTTCGGCTGGCGCAGAAGGAAGCCCTGGCGCAAAAGCCGCTGCTTCGGGCGTATCTGAATGCGGAGGTCCGGGACCAGGTGGTCGCTGGGGATGTGCTGGCGGCGCAGGCATGGGCGACGACGGCGCAGCAGGCGATCGGGGCCTCCGGGGCGCTGCGGTATGTGTATCCGGCCGAGGGATTCGCGTTGTATTGCGATACGGCGGTGATTCTGCGAGAGAGCGAGCGTCAGGAGCTGGCGCACCGGTTCCTCGATTACCTGCTGCGGCCGGAGGTGGCAGCGGCGGTGGCGGCCGAGACGTATACGGCGACGGCGAACGGGGCAGCGCGGGCGCTGCTTCCGGCGGAACTACGGGAGGATGCCACCCTGTATCCTCCGGCGGAGGTTCTGGCTCGGGGGGAGTGGATTGAGCCGGTCCCGGCTGGGGTGCAGCGGCTGCGGGACCGGCTGTGGACGGAGGTAAAGTCCGCCTAGACCGAAGTTCCCCCTCTGATTGCCTGTGAGGTTCTTTGTTTTCAATGCCAGAGAGGGATTTCGGCTGGCAGATGTAGTCATGTATTGGTGAATATAGAGCTTGTGTTTCGTTGTTAAGACAGTATAATTTCGACATGTACGTCGCCGTCGTCCCCAATCGTAGCTCCCCGCCCGCCGTCCTCTTGCGCGAAAGCTTCCGCGAGGGCGGCAAGGTCCATAACCGCACTTTGGCCAACCTCACTCACTGGCCTTCGGAGAAAATCGAAGCTCTCCGCCAGGTCCTCAAAGGCGAATTCACTGGCACGCCTGTCTTGCAGTCCGCCTTCGACATCACCCGCTCTCTTCCCCATGGACACGTCGCCGCCGTGCTCGCTACCATTCACCGCCTCAACCTGGGAACGATCCTCGACGACCACTCCAGTCGCGAACGCGACCTTGCCTTGGCCTTGATCGCTTCTCGCATTCTCGATCCCGCCTCCAAGCTGGCCACCAGTCGCTCTCTCCACCCCGAAACTTGCCATCACAGCCTGGGCGAATCTCTCGCCCTCGGAGCCCTCAACGAGGACGATCTCTACGCCGCCATGGACTGGCTTGTAGTCCGGCAATCTCGCATCGAGGCGGCGCTCTCCCGTCGCCATCTGAATCAGGGCACGCTGGTGCTGTACGATTTGACCTCCACCTACTTCGAGGGACATCACTGTCCGCTGGCCAAGTATGGCTATTCGCGGGATGAACGCCGCAGCAATCCGCAGATCGTCTTCGGTGTTCTCTCCAACGCCGAAGGCTGTCCCGTGGCGGTGGAGGTTTTCGAAGGCAACACGAGTGATCCGAAGACTGTTGCCGTGCAGGTGCAGAAGCTCCGCGAACGCTTCGCGCTGGAGCGAATCATTCTGGTTGGCGATCGCGGGATGTTGACCCAGAAGCGCATCGAGGAGGACTTACGGCCCCACAAAGATCTGGATTGGATCACCGCTCTGCGCACTCCGCAGATCCAGAAGCTGGCCCAGGATGGCTGCCTGCAGTTGTCTTTGTTCGATGAGCGGAACATGGCCGAAGTGAGTCACCCGGATTACCCCGGCGAACGGCTGATTGTCTGCCGCAATCCGCTGCTGGCCGCAGAACGGAAGCGCAAGCGAGGCGAGCTGATCGAAGCCGCCGAGAAAAAACTGAGCGAGATCGAAGCAGCAACGAAGCGGAAGCGGCAGCCGGTCCGGAGTGCGGAAAAGATCAGTTACATGGTGGGCAAGGCTCTGTCCTCTTCGAAGGTGGAAAAATACTTTCACTGGAAAGTCACTCCGCAAGGTCTGCATTGGGAACGCAATCAGGAGCGGATCGAACGGGATGCCGCCCTGGATGGGATCTACGTGTTGCGGACCTCGGTTTGCGAGCGCGAAATGGACCGCGACCAAACGGTGCTGGCCTACAAGCGACTGGCCTCGGTCGAGCGAGCCTTCCGCAGCTTGAAAAGTGTTGATCTGAACGTCCGGCCAATTTACCATCGTTTGCCGGACCGCGTACGCGCGCACATCCTCATCGCCATGCTTGCCTACTATGTGGAGTGGCACATGCGCCAGGCACTGGCTCCGGTGCTGTTCGATGACGAGCAGCGAGGAGGAGAGCGACCTTCTCCGGTAGCGCCCGCTGTGCGGTCCCCGGAGGCGCAAGCCAAGGCGCGAACCAAGCGCACCGCCGACGGCTGGCCCGTGCAAAGCTTTCAGGATTGGCTCAAAGATCTCGCCACAATCGTGAAGAATCGGATTCAACCCAAGCTGCATTCGCTGCCCGCGTTTGAAGTCACAACCCGGCCGACTCCCAGCCAGCAGTACGCGCTCAACCTGCTCCGCCTCCGCCTGTAGTCAGTAGCCAGACCCGCTTTCCCGCATAACTTCCCTGAAATCAATGCAGGTGCGCGTCGTCAGGCGGGGAACTTCGGCCTAGGCGGCGATACGTTTGTAGCGCTCGATCAGGCCGTCCCATTTGACGACCAGGGAGCCGCCGGAGCCTTCGCGCTGCTTCTGCCAGTTGGCGAAGAGATCGAGGCAGGCGTGGTCGATATAGGTCAGGTTGTCGAAGTGGACGTGGAGTTCGACGCCCTCAGGGAGCTGGTCGAGGATGGCGGCGAGCTTAGGGAGCCGGATGAAGGTCGCGGCGCCCTCGAGGTAGAGGTCGGCGCGGTTGGATCCGGGCTGGCGCTCGAGCCGGATGCTCAGGTGCGAAATTTTGTAGACCAGCTTCACGATCGAGAGCGCGATTCCGATGAGCACGCCCGTGAGCAGGTCCATGATGACGATGCCGGCGACGGTGGCGGCGTAGATGACGACCGGGAAGCGGCCGTACTGGGCGATAGCGCGGATGTTCTGCGGGTTGACGAGCTTGTAGCCGGTATGGACGAGGATGGCGGCGAGGGCCGCGGTCGGAATCATGCGGAGGACGCCTGGCATGGTCGCGACAAAGGCGAGGAGCCAGATGCCGTGGAAGATGGCGGAGAGGCGGGTCTTGGCTCCGGCCTGGACGTTGACGGAGCTGCGCACGATGACGCCGGTCATCGGGAGTGCCCCGACGAGGCCGCAGAGCATGTTGCCGAGTCCCTGGGCCGCAAGTTCGCGGTCATAGTTGGTACGGACACCGCTGTGCATGCGGTCGACGGCGGAGGCTGACAACAAGGTTTCGGCGCTGGCGATGAACGCAACGGCGACGGCGGCCAGGATGAGTGGCGCCTGCGAGAGACGGCTGAAATCGGCCAGGGCCAGCAGGTTGACGGATTCGAGCAGGTTTTCCGGGATATCGACGTACTGGATGGGGAGCCGCAGGACGGCGGCCAGGGTAGTCGCGACGACGACGGCCACCAACGGGGCGGGCACGAGCTTTAGGCCTGCGGGGCGGAACCGCGTCCACAGAATCAGGGTGAGGATAGTTACGATGCCGACCATGGCGGCGAAGTGGTGACTGTCGCCGGCAAGCGGGAAGATTCCCTTGTAGATGGCCGAGGGGATCGAGATGAGGTTCTCGATACCGCTGGCGCGAGGCTTGTCATCGACCATCACGTGGAACTGGGCCCCGAAGATGAGGATTCCGATGCCGGCGAGCATCCCAAAAATGACGGAGGGGGAAATGGCACGGAACCATTGGCCGATCTTGAGGACACCTGCGAGGAGCTGGATGAATCCGGCAAGCACGAGGATCACGCCGAGGGCGGCGAGGCCGTGATCGCGAACGAGTTCCCAGACGATGATGGCGAGGCCGGCGGCGGGTCCGCTGACCTGGAGTGGGGACCCCGCGAGGAACCCGACAACGATGCCGCCGATGACGCCGGTGATGAGTCCGAGGGCGGGCGGGACACCGGAGGCGATGGCGATGCCCATGCAGAGCGGCAGGGCGACGAGGAAGACGACGACGGAAGCGAGGAGCTCGCGGGCGATCAAGGATTTGTCGAACTGGGCATTGCGCATAGGGCCTCCTCAGGCGACTTCGGCGGCGCGGAGACGCGCGGGCGGCGTCGCATCGGGCATTCGGGCCAGATCCTTGGTGAGCCTGATGAACCGCCCCTCGCGGGCGTAATAGGCGTCCACGTGACCGCTTTCGATGTGGTAAATCCAGCCGTGGAGTTTCAGCTCGCCGCCGGTGAGGCGGGCGGCGACCGAGGGGTGGGTCCGGAGATTGTCGAGTTGAGCGAGGACATTCTCCTGGGTGACCAGCTCCAACTGCCGCGCTTCGGGCAGGCCGGGGTAGTTTTCGAGGACCACGCGGCGGGCGGTTTCGCCGCGTCCGAGCCAGGAGGCGACGACCGGGAGGGCCTTCACATTTTCCGGGTGCAGGACGCCCTTCATGGCGCCGCAATCGGAGTGTCCGCAGATGACGATGTGCTTGACCCCGAGGGCCATGACAGCGTATTCGATCGTAGCGGAGACGCCGCCCATCGCCTCGCCATATGTGGGTACGATGTTGCCGGCGTTGCGGCAGATGAAGAGATCGCCGGGCTTGGATTGCGTGATCAGCGAGGGCACGACGCGGGAGTCGGCACACGTGATGAAAAGTACTTCCGGAGACTGGCCGGAGGCCAATGTCTGAAAGAGTTGTTTGTTGGCCGGATAGTATTCTTCCTGGAATCGAAAGAGGCCGTTGATAAATCGTTGCATATTCCCCCCTCAGGGACTGTCTTTGATTAGTAAAGGCCGGGCACCGGCGGAAACCGCCGCGGAGTAAGTTTACGCGAGGTATGGGAGAGCGGGAGGAGCGCGGCCGGAGAGAAAGCCGTGATCGGGAGCGCGGGCGGGAGCGGAACCGCGGGGCGCGAGGATGTCAAGGCAGCGGAGTACGATCGACGGGAACAGCGCCGCGGGGGTCGCAACAAGTTCTGTCCCGGGTGGCGAGGCAGAGTCGCCCGAGGTCGGTGCGCCGGAGTGCTGCATCAGGGCGACGGAGTCGTGGGTGTGGGCTCCATCGGCGTCCGACGGTTCGAGACGGGCGGTTCGGATGCCCTGGCGCGCACGGTTGCCGCGGAAGGTTCTGCCATCAAAGGCGGACGTCCACAGCGCTGCGGCTGTCGTTAGCGCGAGCAGCAGAAGCGCTAGCAGGATTTTCGTGTAGCTCTGGGTTCTCTGCATATGCAGATACCCGTCCCCCCCAGGACTGAGCGCAAATATCGGCTCACCTTCATGATGCTGGATGGGCTCAGGTTTTTCAAGTGGGGGCTACGCTGAGGGTGCGCGACGTAGAAGTGAGGGTTTAGAGCGTCTCTTTTTTTGTGACGTGAATCTTGGTGTATGTATACACTAAG
>JBKBWD010000132.1:0-8431 GCA_046289265.1 Bryobacteraceae bacterium
TGGGAACCAGTGCCCCGATGAGGGCGCGCGGCCCGGTCTCGCCGGTGAGCGGATTGATCGAGACGATCTGGCCGGCTTCGTTGCGGTGCGGCTGGCGGAGAACCGCGGCAGCGCCGGCGGCGTACAGGCTTGGATTAAACGAGGAGGTCTGGAGCGCCTGGTCGTACTGCGGCTGGATCCAGTAGAAACGCATACCGATATCGAGTGTCAGGTTGTCACGGATGCGCCAGTTGTCCTGCACGTACCACTCGATGTTCCAGTTGCGGTACTCACCATTGCGGACGATGTTGGACTGCTGCACACGCTGATAGTTGCCCAGGATCGCGTTGCCGAAGGCCCAGTTGGTATCGCCCGGATTCTGGGCGTCGCGGTCGAACCAGATGTTGCCGTTCACCGAAGTGAAGGCAGTCTGGTCCTTCCAACTACGGTGGAGGTAGATGCCGCCCTTCAACGTATGGGTCCCGTAGACCTTGCTGACGTTGTCGGTGATGTCCCAAGTGTGGTTGAAGTTGCGGAACGGCGTCCCGTTGAAGCCCGTAAAGGGCGAATTCGGGACGTTGTAGCGCCAGTTCTGGACCAGACCGAGCTTGTCGGCGTCCGGAAAGGGCATGGTGTAGCTGAGACCGAGCTTGGCTCGACTAAACGTGTCGTCGACCGGATCAATGTTCAGCCGGTTCTTGCTGGAGCCAAAGATGAACTCGTTGGTCAGGGTCGGGTTCACCACGGTCGTGACATTGGTGATGAAGCTCCATCCTGGATTGCCGAAGTTCATCGGGGCAAAGGGGATATTGTAGTCGGCGCTCCACTGCCCGTAGGGCATGTCCTGTTCGCTCCTGGTGAATATATAGCGCGAGTACAGGCGCCACTTGTCGTTGATGTTGTAATCGCCGCGCAGCAACTGCTCCCGCCGCGGGTGCTTACCGGAGACCTGCGTCTGGTAATTGAAGGAAGGATCGACGCCGGGAGCATTGGGCAGCGGATAGAAGCTCAGGATCTTCTGCCCGTCCGGGTTGATGCGGTTGGCCGGGATGATGTTGTTCGGGAACGGGGCGCCGCCGGCCAGCGGGTCTCGGAGGCGGACAGGCGATCCGTCCCCTTCGCGGCTCTGCGAGAAGTCGCCGCGGCGTTCGAGTTCGGTCGGCACGGTCACGTTGCGGAGAGTATTCGGCACGAGTTGCTCCTGGAACTCCTGCGACCAGAAGAAGAAGAGCTTGTCGCGATTGCGATTGAAATTCGTGCCCGGAAGCAGAATCGGACCGCCGATGTTATAGCCCACGTAGTTGTACCGGAAGAGCTGGCGGGCGCGGCCTTCCTGGTTGTTGCGCCAGTTATTGGCGTTCAGTCCCTCGTGGCGATGAAACCAGTAGGCGGTGCCGTGGAACTCCTGGGTGCCACTCTTGGTGACCACCTGGATCGCGGCGCCGGAGGAGCGTCCGATTTCGGCCGGCTGGCTGTTGGTGATGAGCTTGAACTCGGCGATCTGGTCGATGTTGAGGGTCGCCAACACGCCGCCGTTCGATCCGGTGTCGACATTGGTCACGCCATCGACGGTCAGATTATTCTGATTTCCACGGGATCCATTCGCGAAAATGCCGCCGAGGCCGCCGCGATAATACACGCCTGGCACGGTCGCTGCCAGGTCGAAGAAGCTGCGGGTGCGGAGGGCCAAATTCACGACCTGGTTGCCCGTCAGGACGCCCGAGCGCTCCGCTCCGCGGGTTTCGAGAACCGCGACGCTCGCTTCCACCGTGATTGTTTCAGCCAGCGTGCCAATCGCTAGAACGATATCCGGCAGCGCGATACGATCGCTGGCGAAGATCTTGATGTCTTTCTGTTCGAACTTCTTGAAACCTGCGGCTTCGACCGTCAGGTTATAGGTCGCCGGCTGCAACGGCGTGAAGACGAACGCGCCATCGGCGCCGGTGACTATCTCACGGCTATTACCCTGGCCTACATTGGTCAGGACAATTTTGGCGCCGGCGATCACGGCCTGCTGATCGTCTTTGACTACACCGCTGATCGAACCGGAGATCTGCTGCGCAAGGCCCGAAGCGACATTCAGGCCTAGCAAGAGAGCGAGGGCACACGCCGGCCCTCCGCGAAAACAACGTACCATTTCACCCAACCTCAATTGAAGATCGCCGGGCATACCCCCTTCGTCGTTTTATGCACGCTCCGTCCGGCGTCAAGCAATTTTATATTGGGGATAATTCTGAGTCAATACAGCAAACAATTAATAACTGTACATCTTTTTTTAATCCGAAAACGAGAGGATGCATTTGACATTGCAGTGGATCACCGGATCCATTCGTCCAGGAAGTCGCGTGCGACTTCCTCGACGGAGCGGCGGGCGCCATCGACCTGGTAGTTGAGCTGCCGCATCGTCTGACTCGTGAATCGGCCGTGGAGTTCTTCGAGTGCTTCGCGAAGGCCGGGCACGCGCTTGAGGCTTCCGGCGCTGACGACAACGGAGGCTTCGTAGGGAGGGAAGGCGCCGAGGTCGTCTGCGAGGATGCGTACCGGCTTCACCGAGAGCAGGCCGTCGGTGGCGCTGGCGGCGATCATGTCGACCTGATTTTGATCCAGCGCCCGGTAGAGCAGTCCAAGGTCCATGTTCATCGGCGCAGCGGCCAGGGGGAGCCGGTAGGCTTCGAGGAGAACCGGCAGTCCGTCGGGCCGCGTTTCGAACTCGTAGCCGACTCCGAGCCGCCATCCTCCGGGCCGGCGCGCCGCCTGGCTGAGCGTCTCGACGCCCGCATCGTCGCGGACCACCATAGCGAAGGAGTTGTCAAAGCCCAGAGGCTCCATCCAGACGAGCCCGAAGCGTTCGCGGTACTTGCGGCGCACCAGGAGTCGAACGTCGGCAGGATCGTTGGTGGACGCCTGCGCCTTCAAAATGCTGATCAGAGCGGTCCCGGAGTATTCGGGATAGAGGTCGATCTCGCCGCTGGTGAGCGCCTGGTGGGCGAGGAGCGTGCCGCCGAGGTTGAGGCGGCGCTCGATGCGGTGCGAGAGGCGGCGTTCGAGGTGCTGGGCAAGGATTTCGCCAAGGATCACCTGCTCGGTGAAGTTCTTCGATCCGACGCGCAGGGCTCGCTCCTGGGAACAGGATGCGAGCAGAAGCGGGGTCAGAAGCCAGACGAGAGCTTTCGTTCGATCCATCCGAGTCCTCCATCGGCGGCGAGCGCCATAGCAGCGGCCGGGATTGCGCCGGCCAGAATCTGGACGGTGTCCACGGAGGCGATCCCGCGGAAGATGAAGACGCCGAGACCTCCGCCGCCGATTGCCGCGGCGATGGTGGCGGCTCCGATCGTGGTCACGGTGGCGATGCGCAGGCCGGCGAAGATCGTGCGCGCAGCCAGAGGGAGTTCGACCATGGTGAGGAGTTGACGATCCGTCAGGCCCATTGCGATGGCGGACTCGCGCACGCTTCGGTTCACCGAGAGGATCCCGGCGAGGGTGCTGCGTAGGATCGGAAGCAGCGCGTAGAGCGCCAGCGCCAGGATGGCGGAGCGTTTGCCGATGCCGCCGATCAGGGGAATCGGGATCAGGAATCCGAACAGCGCCAGGCTCGGAACGGTTTGGATGATGTTGGCGAAGCCGAGCAGCCAGCGCCGCGAGCCGGGGCGGCGGGTGAGAAGAATCCCCGCGGGGATGCCGAAGGAGGCCGCACACAAGACCGCCACCGCGACCATCAGCAGATGCTCGGCCGCGAGCGCGGCGATGGCGCTTGCAAGATCCACGCTCATTCGAGGCACGCCCGAAACAATCGTACTTCATCATTCGCGGAGGCGAGGAATTCGGCTGGAGTTCCGAGGAAGGCGAGTCCTCCTCCGGATAACAGCGCGATGCGTGTGCCGAGGGCAAGAGCCTCGCCGACGTCATGGGTGACGAAGAGGGCCGTCTTGGCGAGTTCCCGGCGAAGCCGGAGAAAGTGCTGCCGGGACTCGTGACGAGTTATGGGGTCGAGGGAGCCGAAGGGCTCGTCGAAGAGAAGGAGCGGGGGGTCGGCCGCGAGGGCGCGGGCGATGGCGACGCGCTGCCGCTGCCCGCCGGAGAGCTCATGCGGGTAGCGGCGCAGGAAGTCGGCCGGCGGGAGGCCGACGCGATCGAGGAGCTCCTCGACGCCCTTGGCGATGCGGTCCGGCTGCCAGCCTTCGAGGCGCGGGACCAGCCCGACGTTCTGCTCGATGGTGTAGTGGGGAAAGAGACCGACCTCCTGGATGACATAGCCGGTCCGCCGGCGGAGCCGCACGGGGTCCCACTCAGTGGTGGGGCGGCCGTCGACTCTTACGCAGCCGTCTCCGGGGTATAGCATGGCGTTGACCATGCGAAGCGCCGTCGTTTTCCCGGAGCCGCTGCGGCCCAGTAGCACCAGTGTCTCGCCGGCCGCGATCTCGAAGGAGAGTCGGGAGAGAATCGCACGCCCGCCGGCCGTATAGGAGACAGCTTCGAAGGCGACAGCAGCGTGCATAGGCCGGGAGAAACCGGCCTAGGCCGAGGTTCCGCGGGAGACGTCGGTGTCGGCAGTGTCGCCGGCGGCCATGGGAAAGAGATAGGAGCGGTGGGCGTCGACCCAGTCGCTCATCTGGGCCTCCGAGCAGAGGAGGTCTTTGAGAGTGGTTCGCCCGAGCACGCCTTCGAGGGTCTTCTGAACGGTCTCCCAGAGTCGCCGAAGGGAGCAGTCGGTGGTATGTGCGCAGACGGGTTCGATTCCGGCATGGCGGTTGCAGAATTGAGGTCCGTAGAAGGCGCCGCCGAGGAGGCTGAGCACTTCGGCGACGGTGATTTGGTTGGCGGGCCGCGCGAGCCGATAGCCGCCGGCCTGACCGCGGACGCTCCGGACCATACCGCCCAGGCGGAGCAGGCGCATGAGTTTGGCCACGTTCGGGACCGAGAGCCCTTCGGCACGGCCGATTTCGGGAATGCTGTGGCTGTGGGCTTCGCCGGTTCGGGCCATGTACAGCAGACAGCGTAGACCGTACTCTTCCTGGGCGCTCAATTTCATGGTTTACATTGTATCGCCGGTCGGGTGGATTGCACGGAAAAATCGACGGCGGGGGGGAAAGCATTTTCTAATCCAAGGATGATCCTGAAACGAGCGTCCGTTTCCAACACAGAGTGATCCTGAGATGTGAGCCTTGGGAGGTTCCGCTTCGGCCGGGTTCCTTTCTTGGTTTCGGGGTGTTCAAAGAGAGAGCAGTAGTCGTCGTCGCGAAGCCGGGCTGTGGGAATGTGGGAATTTCGCGTCCTTGGCGAGATTCCCAAGGGGCGGTGGGAGGAGTGGGAAAGCTGTCTTTGCTTTTCCACTCCTTCCACGGGCCCGCCATTTCCACAGCCCCACTCGCCGTGCCCGTCTGGTGGCGCATCCAGGACGGCGAGATCGCCTGCTAGGGCATTCCTCCCGGCGCCAGCGCTGGTCGTCAACTCCTCGATACTGACGGCGACTCGAACTTGCAACTCCGCAGCAGCCGGGCCTTGGCGGCAGCCATCTTGCGGGCGCACTCGGTGTCGCTCATCTTCTGCGCCATCCGGTCCAATTGCGCGAAGCTGAGGTTGGGCTTCAAGTATTGCTCCGCCTTTTCCAGCCCGCTCAGCTTCTCGTACGGCGTTGCGTAATCCTCTCCTTTGTACCGCCGCCTGCGCTTGCCGCGCTCGTCCACGCTCACCGTCGCAAATCCGCACGGACGGTGAAAGTTCAAGTACGGGTTCAGGTGCGCCGTGTAGAACTTCTGCACACTTTCGGCATGCTCGGCGGCAATGTGCCCGTAGCCCATGTGCTTGCGGATGATCGCTCCGTTCTTGCCTTCCACCAGCGCATTGTCCTGGGTGCGGTTGGCGCGGCTTCGGGTGAATTCGATCAACAGACTCTTGAGCAGCTTCGCCACTTCGTGATTCACATACTCCGAGCCGTTGTCGGAGTGAAAGCCCAGAATCCGAAAGGGGAACTGATGCAAGATCGCCTCCAGCACCGGCAGCAGAAACTGCTCGTTGATCCGGCCCACGCAGCCCACCACCTGCCATTGCGTCTCCGTATCTACGGCATTGATGTGATACACGCCTTTGGCTCCTTCCCAGTCGCCTTGGTGCACCGTGTCGATGCGCAGAAAACCCGGACGCCCTTGCGGATCTGTCAGCGATCATCAGAAAACGTACTTTTCTGAACATCAGTCGGCCCCAGCAACATCATCCGCGCCGCAGGCGCGATCATCTGTTCCGATGAACAGCAAGCGTTGTAAGGTGTCGTGAAAGGCGGAGAGCGGATTGGAACCCCGCCGTTGCAGCGACGGGGTTCCGGTAGGGCAACCGTTATCAGGTCACCACACGAAGCTGGCTTTAAGGTGCCACGAAGCGGCTGCCTTTGTCGAGTGCCGCCTTGCGGAGACGCATGGCGACACATGGGGAAGCAGTTCTCCGGCAACGGGTTTGTCTGTTCAAAGACTGTCTCGCAACGTTCTTTCTCTGTTCGCATTGCGATCGCGGACAGCGCTACTGCAGCCTCGCCTGCCGCGACCAGGCGCGACTGCGGCAGCGGCGCGCGGCCAATCGCCGGCGCCAGCAGAGCCCGGAGGGACGGCTGGACCACCGCGACCGGCAGCGGCAGTACCGACGCCGCCGCGCGCAAGCCCGCGTGACGGATCAGGGTTCACTTTCGATCACTTGCTCGGCAATATCTGCTTGTGGGCCGGTCGAACCGGCTGCGGCCGAACTTGCACACGCATACGTCGTCGCTGGGCGCCCGCGCTGGCCGCAGAGCCAGCCGGGCGTGCAACTGCGATGCCGGGTTTGCGGCCGCGCCGGCCGTTTCATCGATCCGTTCCCACGCATTCCACGACGAAGGTGAGACAACCCGATGATCAATCCCGAACTCCGCGCGCAGATTCGGCGCTACTTTTACGCCGAGCACTGGAAAATCGGCACCATTGCGCGTGAACTCAACCTGCATCCGGACACGGTGCGCAATGTCATCGAAACGCAGCGCCTCGGTGGCGGCCAGCCTGTCCGGCCATCGATGGTCGATCCGTATCTCGGCTTCATCCGCGACACGCTGGCTCAACACCCGCGACTGCGCGCGACACGCATCTATCATATGATTCGCGAGCGCGGTTACAACGGCAGCGTCGTCCAACTGCGCCGGGCGGTGGCGCGTTTGCGCCCGCAAATCCGCGAGCCGTTCCTGCGCCTGGACGCCTTTGCCGGTGAGCAGGGCCAGGTCGACTGGGCACACTTCGGCCATGTCATGGTCGGCCGCGCCCGCCGCGCTCTGTCCTGCTTTCTGATGACGCTGTCGTATTCGCGCGCCTTGTATCTGGAGTTCTTCTTCGACCAGACCACGGAAAACTTCCTGCGCGGTCATGTGCACGCCTTTGAGGCCTGGAACGGACAGCCGCGCGTTCTGCTCTATGACAATCTGAAATCGGCCGTGCTGGAGAGGCGCGGTGGGCATATTCAGTTCAACCCGCGCCTGATCGAACTCAGCGGGCATTACCACTTCGCTCCCCGGGCCTGTCAGGTGCGCGCCGGCAATCAGAAAGGGCGCGTGGAACGGGCCGTCCGCTATGTGCGCGACTCGTTCTGGGCCGGACGAACCTTCACCACGCTGGCCGAATGCAATCGCCAGGCGTGGCGGTGGCGCGACGAGGTCGCCCACCAGCGGCGCTGGCCGGGAGAAGACGGCCGCACCGTCGAGCAAGTCTTCGCTGAGGAACAGTCCCGCCTGATGCCGCTTCCCCTGCATCCGTTCAGCACAGACCGCGTCGACGCCGTCTGTTCGCGCAAGACGATCTATGTCCGGTTCGACCTGAACGATTACTCGATTCCGCCCGAGGCCGTCGGCCGCCCGCTCACGCTAGTGTCCTCCGACACGACTGTACGCCTGCTGGATGGCACGATCGAGATTGCCCGCCATGCGCGCACATACGACCGGAACAGACAGGTGCTCGATCCGGCTCACCGGGAGGCCTTGCTGAAGATCCAGCGCAGTGCGTTTCACGGCACGCCCGCCGGCCGGCTGGAGCAGGCTGTGCCGGAATCCAAAACACTTCTGGACCTCGCCTTCGCACACGGCGAGTCGGCCGGCAGCCAAACCGCCCAGTTGCTCAAACTGCTGGAAGAGTACGGCCCGGCGGCTCTGCGCCGCGCCATCGTCGAAGCGCTGGAGCGCGATACGCCCCGCGCCTGCTCGGTCGCCTGGCTGCTTCGTCGTCAGCCGCGGCGGCCACGTGTGACGCTCGACCTCAGCCGCTACCCCGAGGCACAGACCGTCGATGTTCGCCCACATGATCTGGAGACCTACGACGAACTCGCCCATACCGGAGCGGATGATGACGAATAACAGCCTGACGGCGCAACTCGCACAGCGCGGCGTAGCCGCAACCAAACACTGACGGCGTTTCCGATCTCGTAGGATATTGGTTTTCCACGACCATCC
>JBKBWD010000133.1:0-8011 GCA_046289265.1 Bryobacteraceae bacterium
GATGGTCGTGGAAAACCAATATCCTACGAGATCGGAAACGCCGTCAGTGTTTGGTTGCGGCTACGCCGCGCTGTGGACAAGGGACAGGAGCCTCACCGCGGTCACAGGTTTGCTCAGGGACGCCGCCTGGAAGAGGGTCTCTGTGTTGACGGGCGCTGAACGATCCGCCTGGAAGACTCCGTACCCCCGGGCCCAATCCACATGAACGACCGCAACGCTCACTCCGTGGTCAGAAAGACCATGAAGAGGCGGAACCGCAGGGTTGCGCACTTAGGTCCAGCGGATGTGTGTGGCTCATCGTGGTAGCCGTATCGCAGAACGGCCTTCTCTGCGATCGCGACTTGTCACTGTCCAGGCTTTTTGTCGAGAATTTTAATCTTATCCGTCAGGGTAAAGAGGTCATCCGTCAGGTCCTGGTTGATTTCGACGCTGTCGGAGAAGATCTCGAAGACGCGCTGGCCGTCGCGCTCGCGGCGCATGACGAAGGGCCAGAGGACGCCGCCGCCGACGTCGCGATACTTGGAGAAGAGCATGACCTCCTCGGAGCGGATGCGCGTCTGCGGGTCGCGGCGGTCGAATACCTGGCGTACCGGCAGCTTCGTGGTGCGGTGGAAATAGATTGTGTTACGGCGGTTCTCCGAGTCCGTAATGTCCACGATCTCGACGGGCTGATTCTGGAAGACCTCGGTGCCTTTGCTTTCGATAATTAGGCCTGGCTCGTTGAGGCGGTTCTTCAGGATGTAGAAGATGTTTCGGAGCGTGCTCTCGCGGAAGCGGTCGATGGTTGCCTGGGGCAGCGATTTGGCGCCCCGGTAGGTGATCTCCCAGGCTTCGCCGGTCTCAAGGAACAGCACCGAGGAGTCCTCGTTCTTGCCGAACGACTGGCGCTCGCGCACGAAGACCTGGTTGGGGTCGTGCGGATCGGGCGGGGTGAGGTAACGCGTGTAGATCGTGGCGCGGGAGAGCCCGGAAAGGCGTTCCCGGTAAAACGAGTAAGCACGGCCGCTTTCCACGCGATCGCGCATATCCACGAACGCGGCGCCGCCCAGGGCTTCGAGCGCCTCAAAGACGATGCGCTTGCCCCGCTCCTCGTTCGTCTCGGCCGCCAGCGGCGAACCGACCACGCAGGCAAGGATCAGGACTGGCGACAGCAGTCTCATGGCTGCTTGCCTAATTCTTCCACGTTCAATCCGATATTGAGCTTCCATTCGCGAATCTGCACCTCCGAGAAGGGTTGTCCGCCCTGCTTCACGGATCGCTTGTGAGGGAGCCGGATGCCATCGACTTCACGCCAGTCATCATAACTCTCCTCGATCTCCACCGGGCCGCCGGCCGAGGCCGTGCGGTAGGTGAGCAGGCGCGGCAGGGCCGTTGCTTCGTCCACGGTGAGGCTGACGCTATTGCCGTCGTTATCGGAAATTTCCAGCACTCCGCCTTCCAAGTAGTTGACGGTGCGGCCCTCTGCCTGGTTGCTCAACCAGAGCGAAAACGGGACCCGGAAAATATCACCCTTCACCTGGCGGACGACCGGCGGCGGCAGATCCATGCGCCCCTGCGGCGAGTGGAGCCAGCCGCCCGAACCGTCAAAGAAGACCGTGATCTTGCCGAACGGGAGCTGCTGCTCCTGGCGCAGTTGCGACGGCGCAATCCAGAGGCTCGTCTGGGTGGCGTTCATCTGTCCCTGGCCTGTGTTGACGACGATGTCGGCCGACAGCGAGGAATCCTTCACGGCGGCAAGCTTGGCGGCGCCGCCGACGGCCTGCTGGAGCCGCACGAGCAGCGCGCGGCCCTTCTCGAGTGAGGCACTGTCGGCCGGCTTGGCTGCCGCGGCGGGCGGTTCAGGGATTGTCAGGTCAATGGGCTTGACAGCGAGTCCGGTTTCGGTGAGCGGCTTGCCGAACTCCGAAACGTTGCCGACCGTGACGATGGTAAAGTTTTCAGGCCGGAGGTACTCCTTGGCCACTCGCAGGACATCGGCCTTGGTCACGGCGGCGATCGCCTTCTGGTAGGTGAAGATGAAGTCTTTCGGGTAGCCGTGATACTCGTAGGTGACCAGGCGGTTCAGGGTCTTCGAGGGCCGGTCGAAGTTGAAGACGAAGCTGTTCAGGACCGTGTCCTTGGCGGTCTGCAATTCCTTGTCGGTCACCTCCTGGGTGCGCAGACGCCGAACCTCCTCATGGATCACCTTGAGGGTGTCGGTAGTGGACGCGGATTTCGTGCTGCCGCTGATGTGGAAGACTCCGGGATGGTTGTAGTTGGCCGACCAGGAGCCGCGGATGCTGTAGGCGTAACCGAGTTCGGTCCGGACCTTGCGGAAGAGCCGGCTGGAAAAGCCGCCGCCGAGGATGTCGCCCATCACCTGAAGGGCCGGGTAGTCGTCGTCGCGCAGCGTGCCTCCGAGGTGGCCGATCTCGAAGAAGCTCTGGGTGACGTCCTTCTTGTCCGCAACGAAGATGCCTGGAGTGGGCTGGGTCTTCAGTTCGGGAAAGGGTGGGACGGGCGGCTGTTTGACATTCCAGCCGGCGAAGAGCTTTTCGAGCTTTGCTTTCATCTCGGCCGCCTTGAAATCGCCCTGCACGGCGAGCATGACGTTGTCCGGGAAGAAGTAGCGGTTGTAGAAGGCGAGGAGGTCTTCGCGCTGGATGCGGTCGACGTGTTCGTACTCCATGCGCCAGCCGTAGGGGTTGTGGCCATAGACGCGCTCGAAGAACTCACGGCTGGCGATGCCGCCGGGGTTGTCGTTGCGGCGCGAGATGACGCCGCGCATCTGCGTCTTGACCAGATCGAGCTTGTCCTGGCGGAACTCGGGGGAGGTGAGCACGTCGCGGAAGACTTCGAGCACTTCGTCGGCGTGCTCGCGCAGGGTGCTGAAGGAGACGCTGCCGCTGGTTTCGCCGATCGAGCTTTCGACCGCGGCGGCTATGTTCTCAAGCTGCTCGTCGATTTCGTCGCCGGTGCGGCTCTCTGTGCCTCCGCTGCGCAGGACCGTGCCGGTGACGCCGGCGAGCCCGATCTTGTCAGGCGGATCGAAGAGGTTGCCCGTGCGAACCAGAGCGAAGCCGCTGATGAGCGGCAGCTCGTGGTTTTCGAGCAGGTAGAGCCGGATTCCGTTGGGGAGCGTGGCGGTTTCGACCTGCGGGATCCGGACCTCGCGGAGCGGCGGGAACTTGAGGTCCTGGTGCGTCCGGACGGCCTTGGAGGCCCGCGGCTGCCTCTGCGCGGCGAGCGGCATCGCCGCGATCAGTCCAGCCAGAACGAGCGGCAGTAGCATTCTCACTTTCCATCCCCCTTCTCCTGCTTGGGCGCCACGGTGAACGCGACGGTGCGGGCGCTTTCGACCAGGTAGGTTCGCGCGACGCGCTGCACGTCCTCGACGGTCACTTTGTCGATCTCGTCGATGCTGGTGAACATTTTGCGCCAGTCGCCGTAGTTGGCGTGGTTGGAAGCCAGTTCGCCGGCGAGTCCGGAATTGCTGTCGAGCCGGCGGATCAGGCCGGCCCGCACCTTGGTTCTGACCCGCGCGAGGCTGGCCTCATCTACAGGCTCTTTCTTGAGGCGTTCGATGACCTCATAGAAGGCCTTTTCGTTCTCTTCGACGGTCCGGCCCTGATTGGGAGCGGCGGCCAGGACGAAGAGATTGCCGTACTTGCCGGAGGGGAAAGGCGTGAAGCTCAGGGCCTGAAGGGCGAGTTTCCTGTCGCGCACCATCTCGCGATAGAGCACACCGGTGCGGCCGCTCGACAGCAGTTCGGAAAGCACATCGAGCGCGGCATCATCGGGGTGGCTCTGGTCCGGCCGGTGATAGGCGATGAAGATAAAGGGCTGGCTCGGCGTGATGACGGCGACGCGCTTTTCGCCCTCCTGCACGGGTTCGATCGTGCGGACGCGAGGCGGCAGCGGGCCCTTGGGCAGCGGCCCGAAGTACTTCTCTGCGAGGGTTCGGATCTGGGCGGGATCGACGTCGCCCGCGATTGCGACCGTGATATTGCCCGGCACGTAATAGGCCTTGAAGAACTCCTCGGCGT
This sequence comes from Bryobacteraceae bacterium, assembly GCA_046289265.1. Taxonomy (GTDB): domain Bacteria; phylum Acidobacteriota; class Terriglobia; order Bryobacterales; family Bryobacteraceae; genus JBKBWD01. Next base: position 4,026 of record JBKBWD010000133.1, read on the forward strand.
CGGTGGCCCGGAGGTTCTCGATGTCGCTGCCCCAGCCGACGAGGTTGCGGTAGGGGTGCGCCGTGAAGGCCGTGGCGAGCAGCATCTCCTGGACTTTGCCGACCGGGCTCGATTCGACTCTCATGCGGCGCTCCTCGCGCACGACGTCGCGCTCCTTGTAGAACTCGCGGTAGATCGGGCGGCGGAACCAGTCGGACTGGAGCAGGAACCAGAGTTCGGTTCGGTTGGCCGGCAGGCTGTAGAAGTAGTAGGTGCCGTCGAAGCCCGTGGCGGCATTGAAGCCGACGGCGCCGTTTTCCTCGATGACCCGGATGTATTCGTTCGGCTCAACGTACTGATTCGCTTTCTCGATGGCGGCATCGAGCTCGGCTTGGAGCTTTTCCATTACCTTCGGGTCGGCCCGGAACTCCTTGCGCCGTTCCTCCTCGAGCCGGTCATAGATCGCTTCGACCTCGGCGAGGGCCTTCCGCTCGGCGGCGTAGTTTTTGGTTCCGACGGTCTCGGTGCCCTTGCCGATCATGTGCTCGAACATGTGGGCCAGACCGCTGCGTCCCGCCGGATCATTGGCGGCGCCGGCATTGACGTAGGCGTGAAAGGAGACGACGGGGGCCTCCTTCCGCTCAAGCACGATGAAATGCATGCCGTTGGCGAGGGTAAATTCGGTGACCTTTTTCTCAAAATCCTGAAGGTTCTGAGCGGCCAGTAGTATAGGGACCCAGAAGAACAGGGCGAGCCTGCGGAAGGTTGTCTTCATTCGTTCTCCAGACAAGCAGGAACAATGCTTACAGATACTTAGGGTCATTGTAGCGTGAATCTCCGGCGCGGCGTCCCAATCAAGGGACGCATGGTAGTTTGAGGTGTGGGAATGATTGGTGTATTCGACTCCGGAGTGGGCGGCCTTACGGTTCTGAAGGCTCTGCGACGGGCGCTGCCGGGGCGCAACTTTGTCTACTTTGCCGATACGGCGCGCGTGCCCTACGGCCGCAAGCCGATGCCGATGGTCGAGCGCTTCGCCGAGGGAATTGCCTCGTTTCTGGTGGAGCGCGGCGTCGAGGCGGTGGTGGTCGCCTGCAACACGGCTTCGGCGGCGGCGCTGCCGCAGCTTGGCGCGCGGGTTCAGGTCCCGCTGTGGGGCGTGATCGAGCCGGGCGTAGAGGCGGCGGCGCGCGCGACACGGACGGGATCGGTCGGGGTGATCGGCACCAAGGGCGCGATCGCGAGCGGCGCCTATCAGCAGAAGCTGGAGGCCAAGGGACTGCGGGTCTGGGCCCGTGCGTGTCCGATGTTTGTCCACCTGGTTGAGGAGGGCCTGGCCGATTCGGCCGAAGCGGAGGTGCTGGCGCGCCACTATCTCGACGACCGTCCGGAGATCGATACCCTGATCCTGGGATGCACGCACTATCCCGTGCTGCGGGATGTGCTGCAACGCACGGTGGGGGAATCCGTCTGTCTGGTGGAGAGCGCGGAGGCGATCGCCGAGACGTTGTCGGCTTCGCTCGGCGGAGGGCCGCCGGCGGAACGCGGGCGGGTGGTTCACTACGTTACCGGCGACGTGGCGGCCTATCGTCATACGGCGCAGGTGATCGGGGACGTCGACGGCGACATCATTCCGCTCGATGTGACGACGCTGGCATCCTGACCTTCCGGTTGCGATAGGATTGAGTGTTTCGTGAGTCGATTCGCATTTCCCATCACCATCTTCCTGGGCGCTTTTCTGCTGTTTCAGGTCCAGCCGATTCTCGGCAAGTATGTGCTGCCGTGGTTCGGCGGCGGACCCTCGGTGTGGACGACGTGCATGCTCTTCTTCCAGGTGCTGCTGCTGGCCGGCTACGGCTACGCGCACCTGATCCGGAGCCTGCCGAGCGGGCGCGCCCAGTGGATGGTCCATGCGATGCTTCTGGCCGCGTCGCTGGCTTTCGTTCCGCTCCAGCCGAACGAGGAGTTGGCCGCGCGGGGCGGGCTGGAGAATCCGTCGTGGCAGATCCTGATGCTGCTGGGGGTGTCGGTCGGGTTGCCGTATCTGCTGCTGGCCTCGACGGGCCCGCTGGTGCAGCACTGGGTCCATGCGCTCGGCAAGGACCGTTCGCCGTATCGGCTGTATGCGCTTTCGAATGCGGGGTCGCTGCTGGCGCTGCTGTCGTACCCGTTTCTGATCGAGCCGCTGCTTCCGCTGCACTTGCAGGTTTCGGCGTGGTCGGGGTTGTACAGCGCGTTCGCGCTGGGCATCACGTGGTGCGCATGGCAAGCCCGGAGCGCGGAGCCGGTTCCGGCGGAGGAGCCGGAGAACGGCGGGACGATTGGCGGTTCGACGGTGCTGTTCTGGTTCGCGCTGGCGGCATGCGGATCCGTGCTGCTGCTGGCGGTGACGAGCCAGATGACGCTGGAGGTGGCCTCGGTTCCGTTCCTTTGGGTGCTGCCGCTGGCGATCTACCTGGTGACCTTCATCCTCTGCTTCGAAAGTGAACGCTGGTACCGGCGCCGGATCTTCGGGCTGGCGACGGGGCTTTCGATTCCGGCGGCGTGTTCGATCATGGTGGCGGGTCCGGCGGCCGACTTCCGGCTGCAGTTGGCGGTTTACTCGGCGGTGCTGTTTTCCTGCTGCATGGTCTGCCATGGCGAGTTATCGCGGGCGAAGCCGTCGCCGCGGCTGCTCACGCTGTACTACCTGGTGGTGGCGGCCGGAGGCGCGGCGGGAGGCGCGTTTGTGGCGCTGGGTGCTCCGCGGATGTTCCAGGATTTCAGCGAGTTCCCGATTTCCCTGATCGCCGCGTGCGTACTCGGGCTGATCGGGTGGATGCGGGAGCGGGCGTGGCGCGGCTACGGGCTGCGCGCGGTGGCTCCGCTGGCCGGCCTGGCGATGGGGATCTTCGGGGCCGCAACGTCGTTCTCCTCGGTCCGGGACCCGGATGTCTTCCTGACGGTGCGGAACTTCTACGGCGTGCTGCAGCTTTCGTACAAGTCCGACGACAACGGCGTGAAGCGCCTGTTGACCCACGGGCGCGTGGCGCACGGCTTCCAGTATATGAGCCGCGACAAGCTGCTCTGGCCGACCTCCTACTACGGTCGCAAGACGGCGATCGGGATCACGATGGAGCAGCACCCGGCGCGGGCGAACGGCGATCCGCTACGCGTGGGTGTGGTGGGGCTCGGGACCGGTACTCTGGCGGCATACGGCCGCGAAGGGGACGTGTTCCGGTTTTACGAGATCAACCCCGAGGTGATCCGTCTGGCGCAGGAGCAGTTCCACTACCTTGCGCTTTCGCCGGCGCGCGTGGAGGTGGTTCCGGGCGATGCGCGCGTGCGGATGGAGCGGGAGGAGCCGCAGGGCTTCGATGTTCTGGTGGTCGATGCGTTCAGCAGCGACTCGATCCCGACGCATCTCCTGACAGCCGAATGCGCGGAGGTCTACCGCAAGCACTTGAAGCCGAACGGGGCGCTGCTGATCCACATTTCGAATCGGGCGCTGGACCTGTCGCCCGTGGTGCTCGGCATGACCGCGCGGCTGGGTTGGGAGGCCGTGCGGATGGACACGCGCGCCGACCCCGAAGCGGGCACCAACGGCGCCCAGTGGATGGTGGTCACGGGCAACCGGGCGCTGCTCGAGAATCAGCAGATTCGGGAGGGGAAGATGGCGCTCCGCCGCAAGCCCGTGGACTGGACCGACGACTTCTCCAGCCTTTGGCAGGTGTTGAAGTTTTAGCGCGGGCCATTGAGATATTCCAGTGCCTGTGCTCGAATTGGGGGCGGCACAGGATCGCCGGGCCACGGAGTTGGATGGCCGGCGGCGCGGCCATAACCTTCGATCAGGCGGTTGGGATTGGCGAACTGTACGTGCATGTGGGCTTCGAAGGCGCGCTTGGCGACCATATACTGCGTCGGAAGTGTCGGAATCTGTCGGATGGCCGGTTCTGGACTGCGCCCAAAAATGAGACACAGCGCGGCGTAGCCGCAACCAAACACTGACGGCGTTTCCGATCTCGTAGGAT
>JBKBWD010000134.1:0-7795 GCA_046289265.1 Bryobacteraceae bacterium
ATCTTACCCCCGAACCGTTCACGCGATCGCCCATATTTTCATCTCCGGGGGTGACCAGACCGCGCGGTCATGGATTTTCGATTTTGCATTTTTTCCCGAGGCGGGGTCGAGGCGGAAGGCGGCGAGGACGGCATCGAGGGCTTCGGGAAAATTTTCGAGCGCTTTGCGGATGCGGTCCTGGAGGGGTGCGCATTCGGGGTGGTCTGTTATGGGGGCCTGGGGGGAGTAGGCGGGTGGAGTGGCCGCGAGTTTCAGGCGGCGAGGACGGGGCGGGTTGGGGTCGATGATCCAGGTGGTCACGCTATAGGGTACACCGGGGGTGGATGGGGTTGTGGGGTTTTGGTGCGGGGATTTGTTGAGGGGAAAGGGGTTATGGGGGTTGGGAGGTTGGTGACTCCTTCTGTTGAGGAGGCCTCATTCGAAGATGGGGGCGATTCTGGCCAGCACCTCGTCGACGATGGCGGCGGGTACGGTCTCCAGTTTCCTGCCGTGGCGGGCGGTGAGGTCGAGTGCGCGGGGCAGATCGCAGCGGATCACGCCGGTGGTTTGGGTTCCGGCGCCGGTGAGCGGCACGGCGAACCCGGCTGTCCGGGCGAAACTGCCCCCGCCGGTGATCGGAACCACGATGGGCACTCTGGTGACGCGGTTGAAGGATTCCGGGGAGACAACCAGGACGGGCCGGCGCCCTCTTTGCTCATGGCCCCCGGTGGGATCGATGTTGACGAGCCAGATTTCGCCGCGTTTCATCAGATCAGCTCAGAGCCGACGGGTCTGCTGCCAAGCCACTCACGATCCGCCCTGGAGTGCCGTGCCTTGGGCTTGCATTGAGCGAGGAGTTGGTCGACGGTATAGCGGGGCCGCTGCTGGGGTTCCAGGATGAGCCTGTTCTTGTCCACCGTGAGTCCGACCTGGGCGCCGGGCCGTAACTGGAGGATGTCGAGGATGGCTGGGGGCACGACCAGCATAACCGAGCCGCCGACTTTGCGGAGATGTGTTTTGTGCATGGGGGCCTCCTTGAGAGGTTATATCTTAGTATAACATCGGGGAGAGCGCGAGGATGGCGATTCGAGCGGGCATGTTCGACGTGGCTGTGGTGGGTGGAGACGAAATCAGGATGGAGTGACGGCGGAGCGCATCGCTCGCGCCCGGCCACAGGTGTTGCGTGCTTAACGCGGAGCTCACCCAAAGATGTTACACTCTACACTCAGAATGTCATCGAGCATGGCCACTCCTGTTGCGACCCGTCGTGTTGCGCAGGCGCCAGTAATGGTAGGATTCTGCCTCATGCTGTGGCTGGGCTGGCCTTGCCGCTCTATGGCCGCTGACCATGAGGCGCTCAAGGCGGATGCCGAAGAGTTCTTTCGTAGCCGCGTAACGCCGTTTATCACAACCTATTGCCTGCCCTGCCACCAGAATAGGCGGCCTACGCAGGCGGGAGTCAATTTCTCACCGGCGCTCAAGGCTCCAGGTCACGCTGCCTTCACCGAACAGTGGAAGAAAGCGGCGGCCAGAGTGAAGGCGCATGACATGCCGCCGCACAACGCGCCTCAGCCGGACGATGCCGAACGCAGGATGTTCGCCGCCTGGCTTACGAAGCTGAAGTACCTCAGCGAAAAAGATGCGGGACCTTTCGTCATCCGGCGGCTGACCAAGTCCGAATACAGCAACACGCTGCACGATCTGTTTGGCGTCGAGCCGTCGATTGCCGACGGACTGCCGGATGAAGTCAGCGGCGAGGGATATCTGAATTCGCTTTCGCCCCTCCAACTCGAGCAGTATCTGAATATCGCCGATAAGGTGTTGAACCGGATTGTGGCGCCGCAAGGTGCTCCGCCGACTCCAGTGCAGAAGCGATTGTTCGGCGAACCTACCGCGGCGGGGACGGACCCGCGAAAAGCAGCGCGGGAGGTCGCTCGCGCTATGGCAAGGAAAGCCTACCGCCGGCCACCGACCGAGGCGGAACTGGATGTCCTTGTTGAGACGTTCGAACTGGGAATGCGGAACAACCTGGGCTACTCGCAGTCGCTTCACCTGGTGCTCAAGGCCATCCTCGTTTCTCCCCAATTTCTTTTCATTACTCCGGCCGGAGAAGCCGGGGCGGGCACCGGGAGCGTGCCGCTGGACGACTATCAACTCGCTTCGCGAATGTCCTATTTCTTATGGGCCACGATGCCTGACGATGAGCTGATGGCGCTGGCGGACGAAGGAAGGCTTCATCAGCCCGCGGTTTTGGAGGCGCAGGTGGTGCGTTTGCTGAAGGATCGCCGCTCGCGTGCGCTTTTCGATGGTTTCGGCGCACAGTGGCTGGGCGTGGGGGGGTTGCAGCGCCAGGTTTTCGATTCTGCGATGTTTCCGCAGATGTCCGCTGCGGTGCGACTGGCCATGTACGATGAAGTCCGCCTGTTTTTTCAAAGCATCGTGAGTGAAAACAAGAGCGTCATCCGTTTCGTCGATGGCGATTACACCTATCTCAATGGACCCCTGGCTGCTGTTTACGGGCTGGAGAAATCGGTAAGGGGGCCCGGGATGCGGAGAGTACGCCTGCGCGACGGCAATCGCGGGGGAGTTCTGGGCATGCCGGGCGTTCTCGCGGCAACCTCTTTGCCCAACCGCACAAGCCCGGTCAAGCGCGGCGTGTGGGTGCTGGAACAGTTGCTCGGGGAGCATGTGCCGTCCCCGCCTCCCGACGTTCCGGCCCTGGACCAACAGGACCAGGCGACGATCACGACCCTTACTATGCGGCAACGTACCGAGTTGCACCGCACGAATCCGGTCTGCGCAAACTGCCACAAGGTGCTGGATCCGATTGGGTTTGGTTTGGAAAACTTCGATGCCATAGGGCGGTGGCGTGACCTGGACAGCAATGGCCAGCGGATCGATGCGGCGGGCGAACTTCCCGGTGGCGAACGATTCGCAAGCCCCGAAGATCTGAAAAAGATCATTGCCGGACGCACCGAGGCTGTCTCCCGCAACCTGGTGGAGAAACTACTCGCCTACGCGCTCGGTCGACGGTTGGAAGGCTATGATGAGGTTGTGGTGGATAATCTGGTACGTGAGGTCGCCAATGACGGGTACCGCATGCAGACGCTCATCAAGGGGGTAGTTATGAGTTATCCCTTCACGCATCGCAGAGTCGGAAGAAAAGAGGAGATCCAATGAGCAGAAACTCGAGGATTGACCGCCGGACTTGCCTGAAAGGACTGGGCGTCTCGCTCGCCCTGCCTCTCATGGACTCGATGGGGTGGGCCGACACCCCGAAGGGCAAGGCGTACAAGCCGCCGGTGCGGCTTGGATTCATGTACATGCCCCACGGGGTCATCATGGATCAGTTCTGGCCAGCGGATGCGGAGAGTTTTCTCTCGTCGCCGCCGCCGGCCCTCGAATCGTTGCGTCCCGTGCTCGATCAGTGTCTGTTGATGAAGGGGATCTCCGGCGTGCCCATTGCTCCTTTCAACGGGGCGCCTCACGCGCTGGAACTGTCCACCTGGCTCACGGCGACGCTGCCGGCCGCCGACAGGCGGAACGAAATCAACATCGCCATCTCCGCGGACCAGATTGCCGCCAACCACCTGGGAGCCTTCACGGCGTTGCCGTCGCTGGAGCTGGCAACAATGCCTCAGACGTGGAAGGAGAACCAGGAAGGTCTGAACGAGGCCTACTATTCGCACTGCAGCTTTCGTTCCCCGACGCAGGCGGTCCCTGCCGAAGTCAATCCACGGAGCGTGCTCTACCGCCTGTTCAACAAGCCGGAGGAGAGCGCCGGAGGGCGTGAATCGTCGCCGATGAATGCTCTGGATCGGAGCTTGCTGGACATCGTGCTCGGCGGCGCCCGGGAACTGCGGCGTACATTGCCCACATCGGACCAACAGAAGCTGGATGAATACCTGGACAGTGTCCGCGCGGTGGAACGGCGCATCGCCGGCATAGAGTATCGTCAGAAAGAGGCAGCCCTGGAGAAGGCCGGCCTGCGCCCCAGCAAAGGTCACACGACAGATTCGCTTCCGATCGAGATCAAGATCCCCGAAGGCGACAAACGGAGCGAGTATATGCAGGTGATGTGCGACCTGAACGTACTGGCGTTTCAGACGGATACGACTCGTGTCAGCACCTACATCGGCTCGACGCCCAACGGGGCCTCTTATCCGGAACTCGGATTCAACGACCAGCATCACTCTCAAACCCATCACCAGAACGAACCGGAAAAGGTCCGGAAGGTCGCCGCAATCACGGAATTCAACATCGCGCAGTTCGCCTACATGGTGAAGAAGATGCACAGCCTTCGGGAGGGCGGCGGCACGCTGCTCGACAACTGCATCATGATGTGGGGATCCGGCCTCGAGGACGGGAATCAGCATACGCGCGAAAATCTTCCCTTTGTGATCGCGGGCAAAGGCGGCGGTTCGATCAGGACGGGGCGTTTTCTGCCGGATACGAAGGGGAATCAGGGAGATCTGCTGACCACGCTGCTCGCCTGCGCTGGCATTCCGATCGACCGGCCGGTCGGGATCGCGACGAAGCAACTCGGGGAGATCAAGGCGTAGCCAGAAATCCACCGCCGCGGGTCGCAGAACGGCCGCATGCGAGCAGAACTGCCAAGAGCGTACGGTCCCGTTTGCCTTACAGTAAGGTGGGGGGCTGGCGTGTTCCAGAGCCGCTCGGACTGTTCTTGCGTTAACCGATTCCCGAGCCGGATGCCGATTCTCTTAACGCCTTTCACGCGCCGTATGCCGGCAGCGAGGTCGGGGCTCAGCAGACCGCAGTCGGAAGCCTTATAAGCAAGGCGCCGCACAGCACCGAGACGGAGATTGATGGCGCCGGGCGCCGGGCGCCAGATGCCGATATTCCAGGTGCATGCGATACCGGAGTACAACGGTCTTGCTGAACGAGAGCCGCGGCTCCGAGCAGTACCATTCGATGAACTCCTCAATGGCGTGCCGGTAGCCTCGTTGAGGATCGATCGAACTGAGACTATTCAAAACCGCGGATTTCGCCTGATCCAGGTCAGGCAGCCGCAACACCGTCTTTGGGACGCGTCGGCCCCGCTTCCCTAATTGCTTCTTTGCCATTCGTATGCGGCCCTCCCGCGACCGCACATCGATGATGGCTTTCGACCGCCGCACCCGTTCGGGTATTCTAGACCCATGGAGCTAATCTTCGAGATTCGCGATGCCGAGGAAGGTGGCTTCTACGCTCGTGCGCTGGGCCACGGCATCTTCACTGAAGCTGATAGCTGGGATGAACTGCGTGCCAACGTGATCGAGGCAGTTTCGCTGCATTTTGAAGACGCCACGGATCGTCCGCGGCTGTTGCAGATGCAATACGTGAAGGACGAGTTTATCCCCCTGGAAGCTGCATGAAATTACCGCGCGGCGTGTCCGGCGACCGGCTGGTCCGGACGCTGCAGCAGATCGGATACTCAATAGTCCGGCAGAAGGGAAGCCATGTCCGGTTTCAGCATCCGGGGCCACCAGTTCACAATGTTACTGTTCCGCTCCACAATCCGCTGAAGACTGGCACGCTTCACGCAATCCTTGCCGAAGTCGCTCTTATGCGATCCATCACGGTCGGAACGTGGGCTGAGGCGCGCCAGAGATTTCAGCGGGCAACGGCGGGATGGAGCGCCGCAATCGTCTTCTGTCGCTGAACGTACGCGGCGGGCGGACCTCGTTGGACTCCGGCGCCTGACAGCACGCGATCGCGTTCGACGATACAATGCAGACGACAAAGGAGGCATATGCTCAGAAGGTCGTTTCTCGGCATTGTGCCGGCTGCAACTATCGGGGCGTCGCAGACGCAAGAGGTTCCCATTCCTAACCGGCCGCGTGTCTCCGGCACACTCAGCCTGAGGCGCGGAGGCGGGCGGAAGGCCGCGTTTCGGAAAGCGAGCTGCGCTGGGAAGCGGCCGAGACGGCCATTGTCATCTGCGATATGTGGGACACGCACACGTGCGGCCTTTCGGCGCAGCGCGTCAACGCGATGGCTCCGCGAATGAATGAGGTGCTCAGTGCGGCGCGCAACCTCGGCGTGATGATCGTCCACTCTCCGAGCGACACCATGAAGTTCTACGAAGGAACACCGTGGCGCCAGCGCATGCAGCGTGCGCCCATGTCGCCCTCTCGTGAGCCGATCCTGAACCGCTGCCCGCGCGAGCCCATGAAGGAGCGCAATTTTCCGATCGATGACTCCGCCGGCGGTTGCGACGATCCGGTGGTGAAGGAATGGAAAGGCCCTCCGTACCCGTGGACACGCCAGCATCCGGCGATCGACATTGTGGGCTTTGACGGCGTGAGCGAGAGCGGTCAGGAAATTTACAACTTCTTCAAGCAGGAAGGTATCACCAACGTGGCGCTGATGGGCGTCCATACCAATATCTGTATCCTCAACCGCGGCTTCGGTATTCGCCAGTTGACGCGGCTCGGGTTCAACGTCGTGCTCGCCCGCGACCTCACGGATGCCATGTACGACCCCCGCACGCGGCCGTTCGTAAGCCACGCGCGCGGCACCGAGCTCGTCATCGAACATATCGAGTCAATGTGGTGCCCGTCGATCCGGAGTGAAGACCTGACGCGTGTTGTTCCAGGATCGGATCATCCGTCCAGGCGGACTCAGCGGAGGTAAGGAACCAAGCTCGACTTGTCCGGATGGTGACTCCTTCCGGTTGCGCCGATTGCCGGGGTGGGCGCAGACTCTAGTTGAACAGTGGACTATCGGCAGCGCGCGGCGTTAGGATGGAGTCACTCAGGTTCGCCGTGGTCGACTTCAAGCTATTGATCGGCGTTGTGGTCGCCAGTATCTGTGCTGCACAGATCCACGGCCAGCAACTCTGCGGACACGTCAGTTCGGCATCAGGAGCGCCAGTTCCAGATGCTCGGGTGATTGCGTCCGGTTTCGGATTTCAAGGCTGGACCAAGACAAACGCTGACGGATCGTTTTGCGTTCCTCACAATCCTGGTCGACGGACGTTTATCAGTGTGCGTCACCTCGGATTCGCTCCGGTCCTGATTCCATCCTCAGCGTTGACCGAGAATCCCAAAATCGTCATGTCCCAAGCGGGGCCGACCGTCGGACGACTGGAGGATTGTCCGGCATCGTCTCTCAACGAAAAAGGCTGGGCCGGAACAGGCCTGCGTGTCAAGGCTCCGAGAAACAAATATATCGGGCCCGTTCATGGCCAACACGATACGCATTGGTACATCCCCTTCGGCAAGCAGAGACTTCACGTCGTTGATGGCTACGCCTGGCACGGTGGATTGCCGAGTGAGCGGCTGCTGATCTCGTCCAAGCAGATTCAGGTTCGTGGTTGGGAGGCCGGGAACATCGTAGGACTCGACCTTGCCGGCGTGACCGAGGACGGGCAACGCTGGAGGTGGATCGGAGCACCCCTCGCGTTCGCAGTCAGCTATGAGAATGCATCAACCAAGGCGGCGGAATTTTTCGACCGGGTGCTACATTCGCTCTGCCGTGGAGAGCTTTGACGCGGAGCAGCCTCGGCGCAGGCTGCGAAGCGGATGACCTCGAGTTCGGCGGAGCGGTCGACCCGTGCCAGAGAGTTCTCGACGTGGAGCATCGTATCGTGTTCCAGTTCGGTATCGCCGCCTTGGACACACTGCACCACGGGCGACGTCTCTCGGCTGGATAAGCTGGATAACTGGATGCTCACGGAGCCAGGCATGGAACCCTCCACACTGGGAATAGCTCCATTCTCCAGCACGATTTATCGGATGTTCACCCCAATGACGCACCACGATTCTCGGCACAAGCTCAAGCATTAACAGGATTTGCGGCGATTGGGGAG
>JBKBWD010000135.1:0-7722 GCA_046289265.1 Bryobacteraceae bacterium
GGCGGTGCGGGGCGGAACGCGGGCCGCCATCGACGGCCCGCACGCTCAAAAAAAATCCGGGTGCTCCAGCGGACCCTGAGTCTGCATCCAGCGCAGTAGCCCGCCTTGGCTGGCGTCGAAGGGGTCGGGATAGACCGCCTGCAGGTCCGGCCGCAGCCTGTATAGACGTCGGTGGCCGAGCGGGATCGGCGTTCCGTCGGAGTAACTGCCGTAGGCCCAGGGCACGCGCGCGACCGGGTCCTCGTCGTCCAGCCGCGTGGCCTCGGCGTACCAGCCGATCAGCGCATCCAGCGAAGGGTTGCCGCTGCCGTGCTTGTCGGCCATCACCCGGTGGGCGCCGCTGTCGAAGCCGGTAAAGTGATAGAAGCCCAACGGTTCGCCGTTGACGGTGAAGCCCTCGTCCAGGCTGCCGCCGACGCGACGGCGGGTGACGTTCCAGGTGGCGACGTTGAAGCGCGGGCTCTTGAGGATGTCCACGCCGTCAAAGAACGCCGGCGCCAGGTCGATCCAGCGCTGATCGGTGAACAGGCCTGCCGGAATGTCGGCGACGCAGAAGTGGTAGATGCGTTCGGCCCACCAGCGGGCGAAGCGGCGCCCCTCCTCGGTGTTGCGCACGCCGAGGAAGCCAAGGTTGTAGACGCCGTGCTTGAGCGCGGAGATCTCGTTGTCGCGGATCGCGTCAAGGTTGGCCTCGGGCTCGCACAGGTGCGGAGTAAGCACGACGTTGGCATGGTCCAGCCGCGCCATCAGGTCGTCCAGACGCGAGAACAGCACCATGTCCGGGTCGAAGTACAGCACACGCTCCACATCCGACCGAGACAGCAGTTCGAGCAGTACGAATGGCTTGATCGCGGTCGACAGCTCCACGATGGTGTGGAAGAAGGTCCAGCGGCGACGATCCTGGATTGGCAGGTCATCCAGCGCGTAGACGGTATCCAGCGGCTCGCGTGCGAAATCGACCCCGTCGTGACGGCGGTCGGCCAGCGCCAGCACGACCTCGAACTCCGGATGGTGCTGGCGCAGCGAAGTGCCCAGCTTGCGCACCTTCGGCAGGTAGTTGAGCGCGGCCGAGGTGAAGGCAACGGTCTTGGTCATCGATCGATTTCCAGATGAATGCGACGCAGCTCGGCGGCGAACGCGAGCAGCTCGTCGAGCGCGGTACGCGGATCGACGCTGTCGATCACGCGACCCAGCGGATAATCGCGAACGCGCTCGGCGGGCGCACCGATGTCGAACACAGCCAGCGGCAGGCCGGTCGCCATCAACTCGTCGGTAACGTAGGAGTAGGTTTCGGGGCAGATCGAGGGCAGGAAGGCGATGCCGACGCGCAACTCTTCGAGCAGGTCGCACAGCCGCTCTGCCTGGTAGGCACCAACGATTCGCAGATGCGAATGCCCACCGCCCCCTGCCCCCTCGAGCGTGCCAACGACGACAAAACGCAGCGGCAGCGTCTCGCGCCGCGCCAGCTCCGCCATCGCCAGCAGCATGCCGGCGCCCTTGGCATGGCTCAGGTGGCCGACTGCCGCGACTACCAGCGGGCTGTCGAGCACGGGTTCGACCGGCCGCAGGTGTGATCGTTCGAGCCGGTGCGGACGCAATGTCAAACGCCGTCGGTCGAGCGGGCCGAACGCACGCTCGAAGATAGCCACGGAGGCCTCGGAGAACGCCACCACTTCGTCGCAGCCGGCAAGAAAGCGCGCCCACGCGCTACGCCACTGTGGCACGGAGACATCGTTGTGCAGGCCCAGCGAATGCTTGGCATTGGCCGGCAGGCATGTGCGGCACACAGAGGTATCGGGCACTCCGCAATAGCGGCCGTCGGCGCCGATGAGTGTGAAGGCAGGGCAGACCGCGTGGAAGTCGTGGATGTGGAACGTCAATCGGTGCGAATGATCCCGGTGGCGCCAGTCAAGCGCCCACTCGAGAATATTTAGCGGATCGTCGAAGCCGACCAGGTCGTTGACGTGCAGCCGGGTAACATTCAGCCGCGAGAGCTCGGCCAGCAGCTCGCGCTGCGAGGGGAAACCGGCCTTCAGGCTGCGCTCGCCGGCGCAGAGCATCTCGGCACGATAGCTGAGCGTCTCGATGTGTGGAGTGATCAGCAGCAGCTCACCGCCCTCGCCGGCCAAGCGGTCGAGCAGTTCGCGCCGGTAACGGTTGGCGCCGCCACCCATCGCGTGATCGATGACGACGGTCAGGGGGCGGCCAGCAGCGCGGTGTGCCAGCGCTTCGGCCACCCGGCCGAAGCGCAGTCGGTCGCGTAGCCCACGCAGCAGGCTGCGGACCGCAGCAAGCGCGCCGCGCTGCCGGAAGACCTTGAGCAGGCGGCGGCCACCGTGCTCCAGTGGCAACAGCTCCGGAGGCGCATAGGCTTCCGGAAAATCGTCCAACGTGAAGCGGCAGACTTCGGTATCGCCGCGCCAACCGATGAACAGCGCCGGAGCGCCCTGTGCCAACGGCGCCGGTAACAGGCTCTGCACCATGAAGCCGGCGGCGCCGGCATGTGGAATGTCCGGATAAGCCTGGATCAGGTCGTCACGCATGCCGTTGGCGAAGCACGACACGACCTGCTCGCGGCCGTCGACCAGTTGCAGTCGAAGTTCGCAGGTATCGAGTGGCCCGTCCGGATCGAGGCAAAAGCCCCAGCCGAACAGCCGCTGCCCGCGCGCCGCCAACGAATCGAGCGAAAAACGGATACCGGATTTCATCGCAGAATCCGCCATTGCACCAGCCAGCGTCTGAGCAGGCGCACCACTCCCCAGACCCGCCACATCGTCGAGGCATGAATGGCGGCCAGTTCGGCCTCCAGCTCGGTCACTCGCTGTGTCAGCGCGACCTCGCGCCGCGCCAACGCATCACGCTCGGCGGCGATCCGCTGTGCGTGCGCGCGCTCCTCGCCGACCTGCCTGTCCAGCGCGGCGATCTGCTCCAGGCGTTCCAGCGACAAGGCTTCTGTGCGAGCCAATGCTGCCTGCGTCTCACCAAGCTGAGCGTCGAGCGCCTGCAATTGCGCCAGCCGTTCCAGCGACAAGGTTTCTGTGCGGGCCAAAGCCGCTTGGCATTCGCCGATACGGGCGTCGAGGTCTGCGATCTGCCGCAATGCGGTACGGCGCAGGCGCAAGGCAGTTTCGGCACCACAGCTCACACCCCGCTGTAGGTACTCCAATGGCTCGCCCCACCCCTGTCGACGCAGACGCCCTTCCGTGCCCGCGCAGGCCGCAGCAGCCTCATCGGCCAGTGCGGCGAGGTCGGCGCCGTCACGCAGCCGCGCGAACAGCGCCACCGATTGCGCCAGCAGCTCGGGGTCGCAATCATCCAGGTGCGGCTCGGCATGATGCACCTGATCGCCGCGGACGAATGCCCCAAGCCGGTCGGCGACCGTCTCGGGCGCGGCCGGCCATTGCAGTTCCAGACGCTGCCCGACGTCAGCCAGCGCCGCCACTGGATCGGCAACGAGCTGACGGAAGTCGAAGCCGCACAGCGGCAGCCCTTGGCTGGCCTGCAGTGCCTCGTGCAGGTGACGCAGCCACAGCAGCACGCCGAGCGAGGCCGGCAAGCGGTCGCGCTTGTGCAGCGAGGCCGCCACTTCGGTAGGATGACGGAAAGCCAGGATCACGCGCAGATCGTCCAGGCCGACGTCGTGCGCAGCCTCGCGCCAAAGCGGAAAAGTGCGGCACAGGCGCGGGTCCTTCAACGCCCACAGACCGCCGGCGCCGAATTCGCGCGCCAACAGCCGCCGCACGACGCGGCGCATCCGTTGCGCCAGTGGATGCGTCAGCCAGTCCTCCGGCATTGCACGCCAGTCGGCCCAGTCCAGGCCCAGCCCTGCAAGCAGCCGCTCGTTGATGCTCACCGCTTGGGCGTGCTCGAAGTACCCCAGTCGATTGTCCTGTGCCGGCTCCAGCAGGCGCCGCCCGAGGTTGGCGCCGAGCACCGACAGCGCCCCGGCAAGCGCCGAGGTGCCGCTGCGGTGCATGCCTAGGACGATCAGCCCCGTCGCCCTCCGCGACGTGCTGCCAGGCATTTCGTTGCCATGCCGGTTCACAGCAGTCTCATCTCCCAAGCGGTCGGGCAGTAACATCAATGGACACCAGCCGCCGAACGACTATCCGGCACATCGACCTCGTCATCCTTCGGCATAACTGAACTCGCATGCTGGCTCTTCGGCAAGATCGACGAACCCGGAGAGACGCCGTCGCGTCCGTGGCATCTCGATGCGAAACACGATCGCATCCAATATCCGATGCAGGTAAGTCTCCGGCTTTCCATCCCGGCACCCCATGCACCCGGCGTTCAGGAAATACGTCCCGGGCAGGAATCTGGCTCGCAGACGAAATGCGACTTCGATGCGTCTTCCCGCCTCGACCGAGGGTATAGCCTCGCCCTGCGGATGCGATGCCATTCCGAACAGTTCGATGCCCGATACCGTCTTGACCATCATCCCGAAATGCACCTGTTCGCAGGCATGGTCGAACTCGACCGTATACCGGTAGCGGTACATCGCGCCCGCAGCGAGGACGTTCACACGCCTCCCATCCTCGGTCTCGATGCGGGGATCGACGATCCGGACACCGTGGCTCATGTATTCGACCGCGCTGTGCGACACCAAGCCCGGATCGAAGCGCTCGGCGGACAGAACCTCATTCAACTCGATCGCAGGCGAGGTGGACGCTGTCCCCACGGGCGCCAGCGGTTCGGCCTCAACGTCGCGCGTGTTCGTGCCGGACGCGATCTCGGCCATGATCTGTGCCCGCCTCTCGGGATCGGCGTAGATCAACCGCTGATATTGCCCGACCACGACCTTCGGCGCGCCATCCAGCAGTTTCCGGCCTTCCTCCAGCAGCACGGCACGATCACACAACTGCAACACGGCACTCGCGGAGTGCGAGACGAAGAGAATGGCCACACCCTTGGCCTTCAGACGCTCGATCCGCGCATAGCATTTGCGCTGAAACGCTTCGTCTCCCACCGCGAGCGCCTCGTCGACGACGAGGATATCGGGTTCGGCGGCAATCGCGACAGCGAAAGCCAGGCGTACGTACATGCCACTGGAATAGGTTCGTACCGGTTGATCGAGAAAATCGCCGATGTCGGCAAATTCGATGATGCCGGGCAGATGTCTGTCGGTTTCGGCCCGCGTCAGGCCAAGCAGCGCCGCGTTGAGGTAGACGTTTTCGCGCCCGGTGAATTCGGGATTGAACCCGGCCCCCAGCTCGAGCAGAGCGGAAATCCGTCCCTGCACCCGCAACTGGCCGGCGGTAGGTTCGAGAGTGCCGCAGATCATTTGCAACAGCGTCGATTTTCCCGACCCGTTGCGACCGACGATGCCGACCGTCTCACCCTTGCGCACCTGCAGATCCAGATCGCGCACTGCCCAGAATTCGCGCGCTTTCGATACCCCGACGACCAACTCCAGAAACCGATGGTGCGGCCGCTCGTAGATGTCGTAGCGCTTCGCGAGCCCTTCGGCATGAATGACCACGTCAGAGGACATTCGCGAATCCCTTGCGAAGACGAGTGAACACCGTGTAACCAAACATCATCCATGTGAAGGCAGCAGCCAGGTAGATGCCCAGGCCACGCCAGTCGGGCAGCGCGCCGATCAGTATGACCGCCCTCGCGGCATCGACGATCATCGTGATGGGATTCAGGTAGAAGAGCGTCCTGAAAGTTTCCGGGACGGCATCGAGCGGCACGATCGCTGACGAAAGAAAGAAAAGCGCGGTGACCAGTGGTCCTATCAACTGATTCAGGTCACGAAAGTAGACGGCCAACGATGCGACCAGCCACATGCTGCCCATGGCGACCAGACACAAGGGAAGCACGATGGCCGGCAACAGCAGAATCGTCGCGTGGACCGGTTTTCCGATCGCAACGAGCGCTCCGAGCAGGACCAGGGTATTGGCCAGGAAATGGAAGAGCCCGGACAACAGCACGGGCCATGGGAGGATTTCCAGCGGGAAGACGATGCGTTTCACATAGTTGGCGTTGCCGACGATTAGCAACGGCGCCTTGGAGACGCACTCGGCGAGGAACCCGTGGACGATCAGGCCGATGAAGATGATCAGCGCGAAGCTGGTCGTGCTGTCCGCTCCCGGCCAGCGCGCACGCAGGACCTCTCCGAACGCCAAGGTGTAGACCGCGAGCATCAGGAAAGGCTGAAACAACGACCACAGGACTCCAAAGTTCATGCCCCGGTAGCGGCCGACGACCTCGCGTTTGGACAGCTCCCAGATGAGCGAACGCACCCGCGGGTCGAGCGGAAACGGGCCTGACTGACGGATCGCCTGCTCCATCAGTACAACACCGCCTCCAGCTCCGCGCGCAGATCGGCCACGTCCTCGACCCCCACGCTCAGGCGCACCAGGTTGTCGGCAATGCCGAGCGCGGCGCGGCGCTCGGGCGGGACCGAGGCGTGGGTCATGATCGCCGGGTGGTTGACCAGGCTCTCGACGCCGCCGAGCGACTCGGCCAGCGCGAACAGCTCGCAGCGCTCGAGCATCCGCTTGGCGGCCTCGAAGCCGCCCTTCACGTACAGACTGATGATGCCGCCACCGCCAGCCATCTGGCGCTGCGCCAGTGCATGCTGCGGATGCGATGCCAGGCCCGGATAGATGACCTTGTCGATCGCCGGGTGCGTTTGCAGCCACTGCGCCAGCTCCATGGCGTTCTCGCAGTGCGCCTTCATGCGCAGGTGCAGGGTCTTCAAGCCGCGCAAGGCAAGGAAGCTGTCGAACGGGCCCTGCACCGCGCCGACGGCGTTCTGCAGGAAGGCCAGCCGCTCGGCCAGCTCGGCGTCGTCGCCGACCACGACCATCCCGCCGACGATGTCGGAGTGGCCATTGAGGTACTTGGTCGCCGAATGCACCACCAGATGCGCGCCCAGTTCCAGCGGCCGCTGCAGCACCGGGGTGGCGAAGGTGTTGTCGACCACGACGATCAGGCCGCGCTTGCGGGCGATCTCCGCCACGCGGGCGATGTCGACCAGCTTGAGCATCGGGTTGGTCGGCGTCTCGATCCATACCATCCGCGTCTCTGGACGGATCGCGGCCTCGAAGCCGGCGTAGTCGTTGAGATCGACCCAGCTGAAGTCCAGCCCAGCGCTGCGCCGGCGCACGCGCTCGAACAGCCGGTAGGTGCCGCCGTAGACGTCGTCCATGGCGATCACATGGCTGCCGCTGTCGAGCAGGTCGAGCACGGTCGCGCTCGCCGCCAGGCCGGAAGCGAAGGCGTAGCCGCGGCTGCCGCCTTCCAGCGCCGCCACGCAGCGCTCGTAGGCGAAGCGGGTCGGGTTGTGGCTGCGCGAGTACTCGAAGCCTTTGTGTACGCCGGGGCTGGCCTGCGCGTAGGTGGAGGTGGCGTAGATCGGCGTCATCACCGCGCCGGTGGAGGGGTCGGGCGACTGGCCGGCGTGGATGGCGCGGGTGCCGAGGCCGAGGGGCTTGGTGTCGGTCATGGGATCGCTTCGCGGAGGCGGCCGGGTCAGTTGACGCGGCGGCGCAGGTAGTTGAGCAGGTCGATGCGGGTGATCAGGCCGAGGAACTGGTCGCCGTCCATCACGATGGCGACATGGCCGCGATCGAACACCGGCAGCAGCGCTTCGATCGGCGACTTGACGTCGAGCACGTCGAGCTTGGAGACCATCGCGGTCGAGACCGGGTCGCGAAAGCGCTGCTGGTCGCCGTAGACATGCATCAGCACGTCGGATTCGTCGAGGATGCC
>JBKBWD010000136.1:0-7652 GCA_046289265.1 Bryobacteraceae bacterium
GTCTGGAAAACTTCCGCCGACGTCATCCTTGACAAGGTCCGGCGTTGTAAAGAATTACTTGAGACGGGAGACTAGGTCACTACAAGGACCCAAACTTTTTCTTGACAGGCAAGTCTACACTTGCCTATTATCGAGAAGTGAGTGATGTCCTTAACGCCATCGCTGTTCCGGCGCGACGGGCGATCCTGGATGAACTCGTGGACCGGGATGGTCAAACTCTGTTCGAGTTGTGTGCGCGTTTGACGATGAAACACAAGATCGGATTGACGCGGCAGGCGATCTCCCAGCATCTCGAAGTCCTGGAGGCTGCGGGACTGGTGACCACCGTGCGCCAAGGTCGATGCAAGCTGCACTACCTTCACACGGGACCGCTTGAGGAGATTGTTGACCGCTGGCTTAAGCCCTCCAAGAAAGGAAAATGAACATGAGAATAGTCGTTACCAGCATCTTTGTGGACGATCAGGACAAAGCATTGGATTTTTACACCAACCGGCTGGGCTTCATCAAGAAGCAGGACGTCCCGCTCGGTGGTGGCATGAGGTGGTTGACAGTCGTGTCTCCGAGCGACCCTGACGGGACCGAGCTCTTGCTGGAGCCAGATTCCCATCCTGCCGTGGGCCCATTCAAGAAAGCGCTGGTGAATGACGGCATCCCTGTGACTTCTTTCGGTGTCGACGACGTTCGCGAAGAGTATGCTCGCCTGCGTGCAGCGGGGGTTGTATTCACCCAGCCCCCAACCGCTATGGGGCCGGTAATCACCGCGGTTTTGGATGACACCTGCGGAAATTTGGTTCAGCTTGCCCAGAAAAGCTGATGGCGACGTCTTCTTCTGCTCAATATGACGGCGCTGTCGGGTTCACGATTTCGAGGTATATCGATGACGTACACACTTCGTGCGGTGGCGGCCGTGGTAGCCGGCACGACGTTGGCCATGGCTCTTGTGGTGGCGGTCGAGGCTTTTAGCGAGATCGTGCATCCCGCCGCACCCTTCCACGGTAACGTCCCGGAGCAGGTGCGGCAATACCCGCATTGGGTCTTGGCGGTTATCGTAATGGCTTACGGTGGAACTGCCGCTGCTGCAACTTGGGTTGCGTCCAGAATCGGCAATCAAGTATCCGGCGGCATCGTGGCGTTACTGCTCGCGGGGGCGCTCGTGTTCAATCTGGTGATGCTGCCATACAATGCCTGGTTCAAGTTCGCGATGTGCGTCGTCTTCCCGATCGCGTGCTTTCTTGGCATCCGTTCCGCCAAACGGCTTCACGTCAGTATTGAGTCTCGTCTGTGCAGAGATGTAGAGAACCTCGAAAGTGATTAGTCGGATGGATGCTGTCCAGTTCCCGGCATCCTCTCCCTCTTCGCCAGGGCTCCTCCATCTTCAAGCGCTGTCATGGCGAGGAACTCATCGGCCCGGATCTCGTCGAGGCCGATTCGGACGCCCAGTTTCAGGGCGGTCCGAAGGTCGAGCGCGCGCCGCAGCAACAGACCCGCCTCGGAGGATTGCGCAGCGTCCAGTTTGTCCAGCGGGCAGTGGTCGCAGCGGGAGCCATCGTCGGGAGCGTCGGCGCAGAGGCCGGGATCGCAGAGTTGCTCGCGGCGCAGCGCCCAGTAGATCAAGAATCGCAGGGAGGGCCGCTCAGGCCATTCCCCGCTTGTAAGTTTGGGTCGCCGGACTCCTCGAACATGCCGTCCAGAGCGTCGATGGCGGCTTTCACCGCGACGGCTTGGTGGATGATAGGCGCCTCGCCCGAGTAGCCCTCGGAGGATTCGAGCAACTTCTTGAAGAGCGCCCCCGCCGGGGCGAGGTTGATGATCAGTTCCTGGCGGTTGTAGGGCAGATCGAGCACCCGCGCAAAGCCGCGGCGGTATTCGAAGACGTCCTTGGCCGATGGCATCCGCAGCGCGAGGTTCACCGTGCCGCCGAGAACACGCAGCGTCACCCGGAAGGCGTCACCCTCCTGGACGACGTCGTCGACATCGGCCTGACTCAACTGCTCGATGATGCGGCTGGCTTCGAAGGCATCGATCTCGGGCGCATTCTCCTCCGGCACGCGGATCTTGGCAAGCAGCGCGGCATCGGCTTCCGCCGAGTCAGGAATCGTCGTTTCGGAAACGCCGCGTCCAGTTGCTTCACGATGACCTTGCGCTTTTTCTGGCGGTCTATCCATTCCTCGTCACTCGGGAATCGCACGCGGACCAGCCTCACCCCGTTGGGCGTGCGCAGTTGGATGGTGATCGGCCGCGCTGCATCAAACACTGCTTCGTTGGTTTCCATGGAGACTCCTTTCTGGTGTGCAGCGCGGCGCCACAAGCAGCGAGAACCTGCGGCAAATCGTAATCGCTGGAGCGCCCTGAGCGCTGTACTCGAAGCTCGCCCAACAGCCCGGAGCCTAAGGCAACTTGGGCACCATGTCCAAGTCAGACTATCGGGGATTTCGTTCGAGGAACTTCTTGAGGTGCTTCGCTATGGCTTCCGCTGAGCTCTGATAAGCCTTCGCCGAGCCTTTGCGGACGTTATATGCCCACGCGACTTCCTGTGTCTTGGCGTTGATAAGTTGCACAGTGGCGGTCTGGCTGCCCTCCATACCGGCGCAGTACATGAAAAGACACCGAGCTACCTTTGAACCGGCGCTTTCCTCTTTGGCGACGATAGCACTCGTAAGGTGGAAATGGGCTTCGTCTTTGGATCGCGTTACGACGGCGAGGACTCGCTTCTTGACGATAGCTGCCGAAATGTACGACTCGAAGCCGTCTTGGGGTTCGATGTAAATTCTGGGAGATCCCTGGCCAAATAGCGGGGCACCCTGCAGGAATGCCACTAAGAATCCGACCGCAACCGGGAGCCTGGAACAAGCGGCTCTATCCATCATGGTCTCGTTACCTCCTCGTTGGCTATCGGCGGGTTTACCTTTCGGCTTTAGCATTCAACAGGGGGCCGCAAGAGTCCGAAGTGACCACTCCAGGGATTTCGCAGTTGAGATTGAATGGTCACTGGCAGATTCCGTCCACTCCACACTTGGCCACCGCCGAGACGATGCCGTTGGTCTCATCCCACATCGGCAGGCATTCGACCGACACGGTGACGATGCCGTCCGTCTCGCCGAGTTCGGCGGTCGCGAAGGAAACCTTGTGCCAGGTGATCTCAAGCGAGTTGTTCGCATCGTAGGTGAGCGCCAGCACCGCCGTGCCCGTGGTCTGGCTCTTGAGCTTCGTGAGTTCCGTGGACCCGTTCTCAAAGCGGGCCACGAAGCGCAGCGTGCCCTGGCGGTTGCCGAACTCCAGCCGGCCGCGGATGGCGCCGCTCGCGCCGTCGCCGGGCGTCTGGAAGCCCGAGCCCGGGAAGAATCCGCCGTCCAGACGGACGTTGTTCTTCCAAGAGGTCTCGAGGGAAACGATGTTCTTGTTCGTGACGTAGTTGACGCCGTTGATCGTGAGCGCGAGCGACGCCGACGGCAGCAATTTCTCCACGGTGGCCGGCGGCATCGTGATACCCGAGGGCTCGATGTACTTGCCCGAGCCCACGAACTCGACCGTGATCTTCGAGTTGGCGCGGCCAGGCCCCGAGCCGATCGAGATGCTCCAACCTTCGACGACGCAGCCCACCGCCATCCGGTCGACGACGACACCCGCGCCGGGACGGATCTGCTCGACAAAGGAAAAGTAGGGCAGTTCGGCTGCATCACCGTTTGCGGGGAACAGCGGCGTGCAGGTGTAGGTGAAGTTCGGCGTGGTGCCCGCTTTCACGACCTTGCCCAGCCCGAACGCCATCGCCCAGGCGCCGATTTCCGCGCTCAGATACTTCTCAAGCGTGCCGTTCACATCCCATGAGGTCGGGAACGATTGGGTCGCAAACTCGTGCCCCTTGCCGAATTCCTCGGCGTCGTTTTCCGTGTTCAGCTTCGGATTGGCAAGCGCCGCGTTCAGCTTCCGCAACTGCCACATCTGGACGCCGGTGTTGGGCGTCGCGATGTCGGCCTGCTTCTGCTTACCGAAGCAGATCTGGATTTCCTGCATCCGCGTCACGGACATCAGGCGTTACCTCCTCTTCAGTGACTTGCCGCCAGCCAGCCACCATGAGCGGCACGATCTTTGCGGGCGTGGCTTCCACTTCCTGCACCTCGCCATCGGGCGAGCGCAACAGCACGGTCTCAGTCATCTCCCATCTCCATGAAGCTCAGCGGCGCCTCTAAATAGTCGAGCCCCTCGGCGTCGGTCTGCCGCTGAATCAGAGGCAGGTCCATCGGGTGGCAGGATGGATGGACCGTGGCGTTGAGCATCGGCACGCCCACCGACGATGGCACTCCCTTGGTGATGAGCCAAAACAGCCGGTAGTAGGCGGTGGGCGGATCGCCCTCGAAGGTCTCGCGCGCCCGCAGGTAGAGCGTGACCTGGTGCCGCCAGACATCGACGCCGCCGAAGCTCGACGGCTGCGTCCCTTGCCAGGCAGCCATGACGCCCGGCGCGGGCATGTCGTGGATCGCCGCCGCGAGGCTCACCCGCCTCGGATACTGATCGTGGTAGGCGAAGATGCGCGTGGAGTCGCCCTCCATCTCGGCGACCAGCTCCGGGATGTCACGAAGCAGCGCAACCAGGTTGTCGACCAGTTCCGCAGGGTTGATCATCGTTGTTTGCCCCCGAGGGATCGTTCAAGGAGAAGTCGGGACTTCATCGCCTGGAGCATTTTCCGCTCCGTCTCGACGACCGCCGCCTTGTTCTTCGGCGAGAACACCATCCACGCCTCGCGCTTCTGATTGGCCCAGGCCTTGATCCGGTCCTTGCGGGTCGAGACGTTGGCCTTGGCCCGGTTCTCGCTGACCGTGCGGACCTGGAAGTTGCGCAGCAGGTCGCCGGTGAAGGCCAGATTGCGGCGGTTGCCCTTTCCCTTCCGCGTCTTCCAGATCGCGTAACGCCTGGTCAGCGGCTTGGCCGCGTTATCTTCTGGTCCTTGTGCGGCGGCCAGGCGCGCCTTCACCGCCGCAACGCCCGCCGCGCCCAGCTCGTACATCTGCCGCTGGCGGAAGTTGAGCAGATCGAGCCGTAGTTGCTTCTTCTGGTAGACGCGAACGCTCGGCATGAATCAGTCCCAAGAACTTCCGCGCAATTGAGCGGAGGTCAGGAAACAACCTCCGCCAGATTTGGCGGAAGTCCGACTTCCGGAAGATTTTCCGGAAGTCAGCTAGCTTTGCGTAGCCGGAGCACGGCGGCGCCTTCCGAGTCGGCCTCGATATCGAAGACCTTGTAGCGCACGCCTTCGATCTCGACCTCGTCGCCGCGCACCGGCGCAGACGGCAGGTCCGAGAGTCGGACAAACAGCACCGCATAGACGCCCGGTGAAGCATCTTCGGCCTCCCGCGCCGGCTGAAACACTGCGCGGACGGCGGCCTGCCCGCCAGCCTCGGGCAGGTAGAGAACCTCCCGCCCGAAGACCCGCAGGCAGGCCTCGTCCACCCGGCTCACCGGATCCGCAAACGCCATCAGGAGATAAACGCCCCGTTCAGCCGGAGCCGTCCCGTAGCGTCGCCGTCGGCCGCAGCCCTGGTGGCCACACCGATCAGCTTGTTGCTGGTCGCGGTCTTTGTGATGCGCTTGTTCGTGTTGTCCCAGTAGATGAGCGCGCCCTGCGACCAGCCGGTGCTCGCGCCGGCCTCTCGGGTCAGATCGAAGACGCCCTCCACCTGGAACTCACCCTCTTCGCCGCTGGCCACGTCGGTGGCGGCCACGCCGAAGATCGAGCCCACCAGCGCGCCGCCACCAGAAGTCACCGCGTACGGCGCGGTCAGCGTCAGAGTCTCACCCTTCTGCACGTAGTTCTTCATCGTTCAGTCCTCCTGATCAGGCGCCAGCGTTTTTCTGAAGCCCGCGCCAGTCGATGGCCTTGGCCCCGAAGTCCAGCCGCGCCTTGATCTCGACCCCATCGACGTCGAAGCCCTGCCGCGTTTCGATGTACACGCCATCCTGGCCTTCAAGGTAGGCGTACTCGATCGTGTCGATCTGATCCGGCGAGGCGAACAGATACCAGGCCGTCGTGCTCGCCGCATCCAGGCGCGGCTCGGCGATGGGCGTCAAGGCTCGGATGTAGTCGGGCACCAGATCTGCCGATTTCGCGGGCGCAAGATTCGGCGCGATCATCTGGAAGGCCGCCAGTTGCAGCGCCACCGGCACGACAAGATATCGCGGCTGCACGTTCAGCACGGTGATGCCGTCGAGGCCTTTCTGTTTGGCCATCGCCGCCATGCCCGCGCCTAGGCCCACCAAGGCCAGCGCGCTGCCCGTGCCCGTGTTCAGGTTCGCGTGGTTGGCGTGGAACAGCGCGACGCCGTCGCCCATCGCCGGGTTCGACGTGATGATGCCCCACACCGTGTCGCTTTCAAGCGTCGCAGCTGCCACGCCGAACCCGGCAGGGATGCGCGTGAAGGCGCTCAGATCGTCGTTGATGATCGTCTGCCGGGTGATCGAGACGATGCGGCCATAGGTGGCGAGCTTGTAGGTCTCCTTCGATTCGGCGATCGAGCCGTGGGTGAACTCGCCCTTCTCGTTGACCTTCATCAGGCTCGGCGCCTCGCCCAGCTGCACGGCGTTGATGTTTTTGAAGTCCACGGCCGAGCGCCGGCGCGAGAACGGCAGGAAGGTGCGCGGGTAGGCTTCATAGGCCTGCCGCAGGGTCTTGTTAGCGACATCAGCGAGGATCGAGGGGAAGTCGGAGGTCGACAAAGCGAGCTTGGCGATCTCGTGGCGCGGCAGCCGCTTGGTGCGCGTGCCG
Source organism: Bryobacteraceae bacterium (assembly GCA_046289265.1). GTDB lineage: Bacteria > Acidobacteriota > Terriglobia > Bryobacterales > Bryobacteraceae > JBKBWD01. Next base: position 6,758 of record JBKBWD010000136.1, read on the forward strand.
GAGGTTTCGAGGCACTCTTTTGCCAGATCGAGCAGCGTCTGCCCGGCCCAGTCGCGGCCGAGATCGTCCTTCAATGGGAAGACCGCCGGATCGTAACGGTGCAAGAGCGCCGCCATGATCCCGGCGCGGCGGGTGTCGGTCTGATCGCGCGTGACCACGGCGGCCGCGCTGCGGATCGTCGGCTCCTCACCGCGCCTAGCGGCATCATCGAGCGCCACTTTGCGGAACTCTTCAATCGAAGTGCCCGCTTCGACATGCTGAGCGACCAGGCGCGCATCGACGTTCAGCGTGCGGCCGACCTTCTCGATCTCCCGGATGCGCGCGCGTTCGGCCAGCGCCGCGTCCTGGCGCTCGGCATCGAGGTTGATCTTCAGTTCGTCACGGGCCTCTTCCCCCGTGGCGGTAACGATGGTTTCATCCATCTTCTGCTCCTGTGGGCCAGTTGCCCGTTCAAACTTGAATCCCGCGCCGGGATCGGCGCCGATGGGCACGAGCGACACTTCCTCGGGTTCCCAATCGGTCACCAGCACCTGGCGCATCGCCGCTCCCTGCGGCGTCACATCTTCGATCGCGTGAATCGCGACGCCCATCGAGGCGTTGCGCAGGATGCCGTCCTGGACGTCCTGCCAGACCGGATCCACGTCGGCGCGCTTCGAAAACCGGACCGTGGCCTTGCCTTGGCCATTCTCAATCCACGCCCGGGCAATCACGCCGATGACGTCGTCGACGGTGAAGTCGCGATGCCCGTTCAGCAGCGGCGCCGCGCCGCTTGCCAATCGCCCCATGCGGATCGCGCCGGGCTCCATCGAGAAGCGCATCTCACAGCGCGGCGTAGCCGCAACCAAACACTGACGGCGTTTCCGATCTCGTAGGATATTGGTTTTCCACGACCATC
>JBKBWD010000137.1:0-7393 GCA_046289265.1 Bryobacteraceae bacterium
ACATAATGCAACCTAAAAACCGGGCTAAAGCACGGCCGGTCAATGGGTTACCTCAAAACGCTAGAGGTGAACATCCGTTGCAACACGCACTACCGAACCGCGAGCGTGAACGAGCGTTCGCTAGCAGCTAGGGCTTTCCCCCGATCTTTTTTCTCAGGCAATCGCCATATCGCTATAAGGTTTTTGACGACTCTCGCCGATCTTACGGCAGGCGGCGAATTCGCCGTCAATTCTCGACATAAGGCGACCGCGTTTCATGGATTCGGGTTGGAAACGGCCCATCTACGGATTGGATCAGGTGATCGAATGGCGTGCACGGCGCATCGCCGACCCTGTCGAACGCCTCCGCTTTCTCCGCAGAGCGCGCCGTGTCCCCTTGTGTTTTCAACACATTGGCCGGATCAGGCGCTACCGCTGGCGCGCGATCGCCGTGGTGGGAGCCTTCCTTCTGCTGCCCGCCCGGGCCCTGTTCGACCTCGGCGGCGCGGCCCACATCGACCGCATCCTCCCCGGCCCGGCCGATGTCTCGGCCGCCACGGCCGGCGAGTTCCCCAAGGTCTGGCTCGTTGAGACCAAGGACCGCATTGAGGTCTATAGCAACGGACTGCGAATCGAAAACCGCTTCGCTGTCTCCAGCCAGCCCCGAAAATATAAGGTCTACCAGCGCATCCGGGAAGACTTCGAGGTCGGCGAGTGGCGCAGCAACCCCGCCGGCATCGTGTTCCACGCTACCGAGAGCCATCTCGCTCCCTTCGAGGCCGAGCAGAACCGGACTCTCAAGCGCATCGGTGAGGGCCTGCTCGCCTACGTCAAACAAAACCGCTCGTATCACTTCGTCATCGACCGCTTCGGGCGCGTCTTCCGGGTCGTCGACGAGGGCGACTCGGCCAACCATGCCGGATACTCGCTCTGGAACTCCGGCGAAGAGACCTACATCAACCTCAACCACAGCTTTCTCGGAATCTCCTTCGAGGCGCAGACCCACGCCGAGGAGGCGCAGCCCTCGGCCACCCCGGCCCAGATCCACTCCGCTCGCATCCTGACCGAGATGCTGCGAAGCAAGTACCGCATCCCCGCCGCCAACTGTGTCACCCACGCCCAGGTCTCCGTGAACCCCGGCAACATGCTCATCGGCTATCACACCGACTGGGCGGCGAACTTCCCGTTTTCCGAGCTGGGCCTGCCCGACAACTACCAGGCCCCGCTCCCGAGTTTGTACGTCTTCGGCTTCGGCTACGACCCCCCCTTCGTCAAGCTCACCGGAGCCCGCCTATGGAAAGGACTGCTGCTCGGCGAGGAGCAGCTCCGGCAGGAAGCCACTGCCCGGGGCCTCACCGTCTATGCCCACCGGGCGAAGCTGCAGCGGAAATATCGGCAGATCATTACGGCCCTCAAAAAATCGGGCGCTGAGGAGAATCAAGCAAATGAGTAACTCGAAAGAAAAAGCGATCGGTCTCGATATCGGGACCAGCCGCATCGTGACGGCGCGCCAAGCGGGCGAAAGCTACGACTTCCAGGCGCAGCTTAACGCCTTCGTCACCATCCCTTATTCCAAAATGACCGAGGGGGTTCTCAAAAAAGAGAACGTGCCCTACACGGTCGAAGGCCCCGAGATCGTCGTCTTCGGCAACGAGTCGGCACGCTTCGCCGACCTCATGAACCATGAGACCCGCCGGCCCATGACCAGAGGCGTGCTCAATCCCAATGAGCCGGAAAGCCTCTCCCAGATCCGGCAGATCGTCTCGTCGATGCTCAAGCCGGAAGGCAAAGGCCAAACCGTTTGCTTCAGCGTTCCCGCCGCGCCGCTCGGCGCCGAAGAGAATCTCACCTACCATGAGGTTTCGCTTCGCGGCATGTTGGCCGAGCTCGGCTACGAAGTCAAGAGCGTCAACGAGGGTATGGCCGTCGTCTACAGCGAACTGGCCGACTCCAACTACACCGGCATCGGTGTGAGCTGCGGCGGCGGCCTCTGTAACGTTGCGGTCTCCTACATGTCGATCCCCGTCCTGAGCTTCAGCATCCCCAAGGGCGGAGATTTCGTCGACTCCAGCGCCGCCTCCGCTACTGGCGAACTCGCCAATCGCATCCGTATAACCAAGGAAGACGCGTTCCACTTCAACGGGCACTACCCGACCAAGGTCCACCAAGCCCTGAGCGTCTACTATGACGACATGATGAAGGCCATCATCCAGGGCCTGCGAGACGCCTTCCAGTCCGGCAAGAGCGCGCCGCGTCTGGGCCGCGCCGTGCCCCTGGTCCTCAGCGGCGGCAGCACCCTGCCCGCCGGCTTCCGCGACCGCTTCGAAAAGCTGTTCCAGGAGGCTTCGCTTCCGCTCGAGATCTCCGAGATTCGCCTCGCCTCCGAGCCGCTCTACACTACGGCCAGAGGTGCGCTCGTGGCGTCGCTTTCCGAGTAACTCGCACAACCTTCTCGCGCTGAACGGGGTGGCCGGGCAACCGGTCCCCCGCCTTTTCTTTCTACTTCGGCCGGGTCTTCGCCGGATCGAATACCTCCCCTAGTACCTGTTCCGCCTTGTACGGCGCAGGGTCCGGCTCCGTTCCGAAGCAGTCGCTCAGATCGGCCGCAGCGGCATCGAACAGATTCAGCGGCCCGGAGCCAAGCAGCCGCAAAATCGTCTTCCATAACCCCGGAAAGCTCGAATTCGTCCGCGAAACATAGTTCTTCTTCGCCCACGGCCCACCCACGGCCAGCACCGTGCGGTGAGAGTCCACGTGATCGGCTCCTCCTTGCGTCCCGCTCTGGGTGACGAAAACAGCCATCTCACCCCACCACTTCGTCTCCGAGAGGAACTCGATGATCCGTCCGATCGCATAATCGTTCCCGGCCACGGAGGAGGCCTCGAAGGGATAGCCGTCGCCGGGGCGCGGCCGCTCCACCCTGTCCCCCGGCAAATCGATCCGCAAGAACCGGGAAATCTCCCGGCCGGCCCGCACATACTCCTCGATCGCCGCAATGAACTCCGAGGCGCGCTGCTGGTCCGGGCGCGTCGGATCGGTCCCGCCAAAATTGCCAAACGAAATCCCGGATCGCCGCAGATGCTCCCAAACAGCGCCCTCGGCCGGAGGATCATCGCCTGCTAGCCGTCTCGCCCCGCTCTCGGTCCAGGCGTCCGGATACGACCCGGCCAGCCACAGCCGTCCCAGCTCCCCCCGCTCGGCATCTGCGTAAAAGTTATCGCTGATCGCCCACCGCTCGGCGATCGCCTGGTGATTCGGCGTCACGTTGATCTTCTTTGGCAGTTGCACCCGCGTCCGGAGAGTGCGCGGGTCCGCCGTGATCCAGCCGTAGCGGCCGAAGCGGGCCAGCTCGGGCGCCGCCCTCACCTTCCCGTTCGCCGCCTCCTCGACGTTGCCGAAAATCTCGTCAAAGGTCTTGTGCTCCTTCACGATCAGGACGACGTACTTAACACCCGCCGGCAGCGCTGCCGCGGCCTCGGAAGGTCGGAAGCCATTCGCCTCATAGACCCGCTCGGTGTACCCGGCCAGCTCTGCCCGCTCCGGCAACGTGAACCGCGAAATCGACCCGCGCCCCGGTTCGGCCCGGAAACCCGCTCCCAGCGGAGCCTGCCGGCGCGCATTGGGTCCCGCCCCGCTCCCCTTCGCATTGGCCACAATCACGATGTCGCCGTCGAGCGCCACCCGCGTCGGAAACCACCCCGCCGGCAAATGCCCGAGCACCTCGCCCGCCCGCGGGTCGATCACCCCGACCGCGTTGATGCCGGCCTCGGCCACCAGCAGCCAGCCCGTCGGCTCGTGCACCGCCATTCCGATCGGTAGCACCCCGCGCAGCGCCTCCAGCCCCGGAATCCGAATCGGAATCTCTCGGGTCACCGCAAGGCTCCCGGCATCGACCACCGCGATCGAATCGCTCCGCCCCTTCGACACGTAGACCTGCGTCACGGTCGCCGTAACCCCGTTGGCGCCCTCGCCGATCCGCACCCGCCCAACCAGGCGCGGCGCTGCCGCATTCTCCACATCCACGACCGCCAGAGCCTCTTCTCCCACTGCATGAGCGACATACAGACGCCTGCGGTCCGGCGCCAGCGCCAGCGCGAAAGGCAGTTTCCCGGTTTCGATCGAACCAGCTACCCGCCGCTCCCGCGCCTGCACGACCACGAGCCGCGAGTTCCCCTGGTCCAGCACGAATAGGAGTTGGCGCTCCGGATCGTATGCCAGGTCGCCCGTGTAGCTGCCCCGTGTGCCGCCCTGGTTCAAATCGTACATCTCGACCGTCCGGCCCCTCGGCAGACTCAGCAGCCGGACCCGGCCAGACTCGCCCTCTGACGCGAAAACCTCCCTCTCCCCTCGAAACGCCAGCCCTAAATAGACGCCCAGAACCGGCCGGATCTCCCGTGTATCCCAGCGTTGGCCTCCCCTGTGGAGCACCACCGTCATGGAATACCTCTCCGGCCCGCCATCGGCCGAAACCACCGTTTTCCCTCCCGGACTCACGGCCAATCCGAACGGGTTCTGTCCTGTTGGAAATTGCCGCCCAAGCGGAGTCACAACCCGCCCGCCGGGCAGGATGGTTTCGCCGCCCGGCCGCCGGACCGCGCTTTTCGAGCCCGCCGGAGGCCGATAGTCCTGGCCGCAGAGCTGGCCGAGGCAGATCAGAATGAGGAGAAAGATTCGTGCCACGCTAACTTTGTGTGTTATAGCCTGGAATGACAGGTCGAGGCAAACCGCGTGGACCGAAGAACATTCCTGGAATCCTTGGGAGGATTGGCAATGGCGGCGACAAACCTGCCCGCGGCGGGCGATTCGAAGGCACGGACGCAGTTTTACACGCTTCAGAATTTTTATCTGAAGCAGGGCACCCAGCTCGGCAGGCTTCACGAGTACCTGAGCCAGTCGCTGCTCCCGGCCATGAACCAGGTGCATGACGGCCCCAGGATCGTTCTCGACGCCCTCGTAGCCACCCACATGCCGCAGGTCATGGTCGTCACCGGCTACCGTTGCATCGAAGAGTACGAGGAGGTCGAGAAAAAACTCCGGCAAAACACCGACCTCGCCAAGGGCTTTGCCAAGTGGGAATCCGGAGCCGAAGCGCCCTACGAGCACTACGCCGTCACGCTGCTCGCCGCAACCGAATACTCACCCGAAATCGTGGCCCTTGCCGAGGCGCCGAAGTCGCCCAGAATCTTCGAACTCCGCGTTTACCATTCCCCCACCCAACGTCAACTCGCCCTGCTCCACGAGCGCTTTGCCGGTCCGGAGATCAAGATCTTCCACCGCGTCGGCGTCCATCCCCTCTTCTACACCCAGACCGTCTTCGGCCCGAACATGCCCAACCTGACGTACCTCATCCCATTCGCCGACCTCGCCGCCCGCGAAAAGGCCTGGAACACCTTCGGCGCCGACCCCGAATGGATCAAGGTGAGGCAGGAGTCCATCGAACGCGGCGGCCAGATCTCCAGCGTCCAGCAGATGTCGCTGTTCCGCGCCGCCCCCTATTCCCCAATCAAATAGATTGACTTGAGGGCGAATAAAAGGCGAATATACACGTGAGGGGGCGATGTGCTGTTCGCCGATTGGCAGTCGGAACAGTTGGTGGGAATTGCTCGGCTGGCGGCCCGCGGCGAACTGATTGAGGCCAAGCGCCGCGTCAGCTACCGTGAGCTGCCGGCCCGAAGCCTCCTGAGCCGCTGCCCCAACCCGCGCCTGCCTTTCCGCTGGACCATCAACCCCTACCGCGGCTGCGAGTTCGGCTGCAAGTACTGCTACGCCCGCTACACCCACGAATTCATGGAGCTCCGCGAGAGCCGCGATTTCGAGGAGAAGATCTTCGTCAAGCAGTGGTCGGCGGCTGGCTTCCGCCAGGAACTGCGCAGGATCGACCCGGCCGAGCCCATCGCCATCGGGACCGCGACCGACCCGTACCAGCCGGCCGAGCGCCGCTACCGGATCACCCGCCGGATTCTTGAAGTCTTCGCCGGCGAGCGCGGCCGCAGCCTCGGGATCACGACCAAGTCCGATCTGGTGAGCCGTGACGCCGATCTGCTCCAGCGCGTCGCTCGCGGCAACTCGCTTTCGGTCAATCTGACGATCACCACCCTCGACGCCCGGCTCGCCCGGCGTATCGAGCCTTTCGCCCCGCGCCCGGACCTCCGCCTCGCCGCCATCCGCAAACTGGCGGGCGCCGGAATAAGGGCCGGCGTTTTTGTGGCTCCGGTGCTGCCGCTCATCAACGACAGCGCTGAGAGCCTCGAAGCGATTGCCCGGGCCGCCCGCGACGCTGGCGCCCGCCACTTCGGCGGCAATGTGCTGTTTCTGAAGCCCTGCGCCTCGAAGGTCTTCCTCCCGTTCCTCGAAGAGGAGTTCCCCCAACTCATCCGCAGGTACAGGGAGCGCTACGAACAATCTGCCTACCTGCGCGGTGCGTATCCGGCGCTCATCCGGGAAAGGATCAAGGCCGCACGCGACCGCGCCGGACTTGCGCCTCGCATGGAGAGCGGAGAATTGCCCCCCGAGCCGTCGAACGTACAACTGCGCCTGATAGTGTAAAGTCATCACTATGACGCGTCGATCGTTCTTGCCGGCTACGGCGGGCATGGGATTTGCCGGCGGCCTTGCGGCGGCCGCTCAAAAGAACCAGGTTTTTGAGCTGCGCTACTACTACCTGCGCAACAGCCACGACAATCAGGTGCAGCGCACCAGCGACTTCCTGGGCAAGGCCCATCTTCCGGCCCTCCAGCGCGCCGGCGCCATCGCGGCCGGCTGCTTCGCGAGCGTGATCGCCGAACAGTCTCCCTTCCTGGTCACTGTTGCCAGCTATGCTTCGCTTGCCGCGATGGAGGCGGCGATGGAGAAACTCTCCGCCGATGGCGAGTACGGCAAGGCCGCCGACGCCTACCATTCGGCCCAGGGCCTCGGCTATGTCCGGACCGAAAGCTCTCTTCTCCGGGCTTTCGATTCGATCCCCGCCGTCGAGGTTCCCGCAACCGACGGCCAGCGCGCTCCGCGGATCTTCGAACTCCGCACCTACGAGTCGAACAATCCGGCCACCTTGAAGCGCAAGATCAAAATGTTCGACGAGGGCGAGATCGCCATCTTCCGCAAGACCGGTCTCCAGCCCGTCTTTTTCGGCGAAACGATTGTTGGGCCGAAAATGCCGAACCTGACCTATCTGCTCGCCTTCGACAGCCTGGCGGCTCGGGAGAAGAACTGGCAGACCTTCGTCGGTCATCCCGAGTGGTTGAAACTTCGGGCGCAGCCCGGCTTGAGCGACGCCGAGATCGTCTCCAATATCAGCAACTCGATCCTGCGGCCGCTCCCGTTCTCCATGATTCGCTAGTGTCACAGCGCGGCGTAGCCGCAACCAAACACTGACGGCGTTTCCGATCTCGTAGGATATTGGTTTTCCACGACCATC
>JBKBWD010000138.1:0-7350 GCA_046289265.1 Bryobacteraceae bacterium
CCACCCTCCGCCGGTCCTATTTCCGCGCCTACACCGAACTGCAGCGCCTCCGCGAAGCAGCCGCCCAAGCCGGGCAGGAAACAAAAATTACAAATCAAACCGAATCCCATTTTCGGACACCCCCGACACACCCGGCCGCGCCAGCGATCGATGTAACAGGCTGCCGAACTTCGCCATAGAGATGAGATAACGAGTCTTTGCCGATTCTTGGAACCCCAACCAGCCGCTCTCCATCTACAAAACCAGTACGGCAGAAAGGAGACCCGGTAATGAAGCGCATCTACACTCGCACGCTGATCCTGATGGGGGCTCTCCTGATCGGTTCCACCCTCGCTCAGGCCACCATCAGCACGAAGGCGCAGTCCAAGGACCGTCTTGCCGAGCAGGTCCGCCGGGAGCTTGCCATGCTCCCGTGGTACAACGTCTTCGACTACCTGACTTTTAGTCTGCATGGCGACACGGTAGTGCTGGCCGGCTACGCCACCCGGCCTGTCCTGAAGGCGGATGCGGAGCGTGCGGTCCGTCGTATCGAGGGCGTCGCGAGGGTGAAGAACGAGATTGAAGTTCTGCCGCTCTCGCCTTACGACAACCGGATCAGGATGGCGGTCTACCGTACCCTCTACTCGCAGCCCGCGCTGCAGCGCTATGCGATGGGAGTCCGGCCGAACATCCACATTCTGGTCAATAACGGCCGCGTGACGCTGATCGGTGTGGTCGCCAACCAGGGCGACCGCACCATCGCGAACATCGCCGCCAACTCGGTTCCCGGCGTCTTCTCGGTGAGCAACAACATCACCGTACGGCGCGGCAAGGTCTGATTCCACTCCTGCGTTTCGCCCGCAAGCCGGCGCCCGCCCCGACCGCTACGGGGCGGGCTTTTTTTACTATGGAAAGGTGAAGACGATCATCGAGCCGTTCCGGATCAAGAGCGTCGAACCCCTTCGGAAAACCACTCCCGAAGAGCGCGAGAAGCTCCTCAAGGCCGCCGGCTACAATCTCTTCCTGCTGCGCTCGGATGACATCCTGATCGACCTGCTGACCGACTCCGGCACCAGCGCCATGTCCACGGCCCAATGGGCCGCCATGATGGGAGGGGATGAATCTTACGCCGGCAGCGAAAGCTTCTACCGCTTCCGCGCCTCCGTGCAGGAGTTGACCGGCTTCCGCCACGTCATTCCGACCCACCAGGGCCGCGCCGCCGAGCGCATCCTCTTCGCGGTGATGTGCCGCCCCGGCCACATCGTCCCCAACAACACCCACTTCGACACCACGCGCGCCAACATCGAATTCACCGGCGCCCGCGCCGTCGATCTGCCGATCCCGGAGGCCGCCGATACCCAGCGCCGGCTCGACTTCAAGGGCAACATGGATGTCGATGCCCTGGAAACGCTCATCCGCCGCGAGGGGCCCGCGAACATCCCGCTCGTGATGGTTACGGTGACCAACAACTCCGGCGGGGGCCAGCCCGTGTCGATGGCGAATCTCGAAGCCGTCCGCGCCATTACGCGCCGATACGACATCCCCTTTTACCTCGACGCCTGCCGCTTCGCCGAAAACGCCTGGTTCATCCAGCAGCGGGAGCCCGGCTACCGCGACCGGACCCCGCGAGAGATCGCCCGCAGAATCTTCGGCCTCGCCGACGGCTGCACCTTCTCGGCCAAGAAGGACGCCTTCGCCAACATCGGCGGCTTCCTCTGCACCAACGACGACCGCTGCGCCGAGCAGGAAAAGGATCTCCTCATCCTCACCGAAGGCTTCCCCACCTACGGCGGTCTCGCCGGCCGCGACCTGGACGCCATCGCCGTCGGACTCCATGAAATCCTTGAGCCGGATTACCTCGAATACCGCATCGCCTCCACCGCCTACCTCGGCCGCCACCTCTCCGAAGCCGGCGTTCCTATTGTCGAGCCGCCCGGAGGCCACGCCATCTACATCGATGCCGGCCGCATGCTGCCTCACATCCCGCGTGACCAGTTTCCCGGCCAGTCCCTCGCCATCGAACTCTACCGTCACGGCGGCATCCGCTCGGTCGAAATCGGGTCGGTCATGTTCGGCGATCAGTCCCGCCACGAACTGCTGCGCCTGGCGATTCCGCGCCGCGTCTATACCCAGAGTCATATCGACTACGTCGTGGAGGCGATCCTCGAAGTCAACCAGCGCCGATCCCATCTCCGGGGCGTCCAGATCATCTCCCAACCCCGCTTCTTGCGCCATTTCAGCGCCCGTTTTCAGCCGTTATAATTAGAGCTTTCATGCAGATCGACTGGTTTCCGCTCTGGCTGAGCCTGCGGGTGGCCGCAATCTCGACACTGCTTTCGCTTGCCATCGGGCTTTGGGTCGCCTGGCTGCTTGCCCGCCGCGACTTCCGGGGCAGAGCGATCCTCGACGCTGCCGTCACCCTGCCGTTCCTGCTTCCGCCCACCGTCCTCGGCTACTACCTGCTGGTCCTGCTCGGGAGCCGCAGCCCGCTCGGCCAGCTTTACGAATGGGCCTTCGGGGCGCCGCTCCTGTTCACTTGGCAGGCCGCCGTCGTCGCCGCGATGTTCCACTCCGCTCCGCTCCTGATTCTGTTCACGCGCGCTGCGATCGATCGCGTCGATCCCATTTACGAAAGCGCCGCCCGAACCCTCGGAGCACCCGAGTGGAAGGTCTTTCTCCGCATCACCCTACCGCTGGCCAAGCGCGCAATTTTCGCAGCGACTGCGATCGCCTTCGCCCGCTCCCTTGGCGATTTCGGCATCACTCTCATGATTGCGGGCAACACCGCGGGCAGCACCCAGACCCTGGCGCTCGCCGTCTTCGACGCCGCCGAGTCGGGCGAAGGCGCGCTCGCCCGCACGCTCGTGGTGATCGCCTCCGTCCTGGGCGTGGTCTTTCTCGCGCTCGCCAACCGGATCGGCGCGCCGCAGCCTCTCTCGAGACAGGCGGCCGGATGATCTACGCCCGCATCCGTAAACACTGCCCGGAACGGCCCGGCGCCGCGGCCTTTACGCTCGATGCTGAATTCAAAACTGCACCCGGCGTAACCGTTCTCTACGGTCCGGCCGGAGCAGGAAAGACCCTCACGCTCGATGCGATCGCCGGATCGGCCCGCCCGGACGAAGGCCGCATCCTGGTGGACGACGCGATTCTCTATGACGGCGCCGCGGGCGTCCACCTGCCGCCGCAGAAGCGGAACTGCGGCTACGTCGTCCGGAACGCCGCACTCTTTCCGCACATGACCCTGCGGCAGAACCTCGAGTTCGCCGCCGAGCGCCGCCCCCGCCTCGATCGCCACCGCCGCGTGAATGAGACGATCGGGCGATTCCGCCTCGCCGATGCCGCTGCCCTCCGGCCGCATCAGCTCACTGCCGCGCAGCGGCAGCGCGGCGCCATCGCCCGCGCGCTGATTGCGGAACCGGGAGCGCTGCTCGTCGATGAGCCCGCGCGCGGCCTGGAAGCTGTCGCCCGGCGCGAGATCCACGACATCATCCGCCAGGTGCGCGCCGAGTTCGGGATCTCCGTACTCGTGGCGACACACGACATCGACGAATGCCTCGAATTGGGCGACGAAATGCTGGTCCTGCGGGAAGGGCGCATCCTGCAGAGCGGCGCTCCAAGCCGCCTCATCGAACAACCCGCAAACATCGAGGTGGCGCGGCTGCTCGGCGTCTTCAACCTGCTCCCCATTGAGATTGTCGCTCTTGATCCGACGCGCGATACCAGCCGCTACCGCCTGGCAGGTCACGAACTGAGCGGCCCCTACTTCCCCGGCCGCCTCCTGGGAGACCGCGTCTATCTCTGCGTTCGTCCGGACCAGTTGCTCGCCCTTCCCCGCAATGGCCGCCCCGGCCCGAATCAACTCCCGGCGCGGCTCCTCCGCGTTATCGAGCGCGCTGAGTCGTTCCGCCTCGACTTCGAAGGCGACATCAGTGTCCAGCTTCCCCGGCAGGAGTTTGAGCGATACAAGCATAATAAAGAATGGGTCGTGGAATTCCCCGGCGAGGGAGTCCGCGTCGTGGGGAGCGGCCGATGAAACAATTTGACGAGTACGTGGAGCTTGCTGAAAAGGCGCACGGCCACATCTGCGCCGGTCAGATTCTGGGATTGCGTCTTGCCATCTACGGGGTGAACCTGCTCGGGCTCGAAGACCCGGCAGGCAAGGACCGCAAGCGCCTGGTCACCTATGTCGAGATTGACCGATGCGCCACCGACGCCATCACGGTCGTCACCGGCTGCCGGCTCGGCAAGCGAGCCCTCAAGTTCCGCGACTTCGGTAAAGTGGCCGCGACCTTTTGCGACCTTCAGGCCGGCCGCGCCGTGCGCGTGGTCGCCAGGGAATCCTCGAAGCAGCGCGCCCGCGAGCTTTACCCCGACATCGCCGAGAAGAACTTGCAGCAGATGCGCGCCTATCGCGAGATGCCCGACGAAGAACTCTTTGAGCACCAATGGGTCCGCGTGCGCGTCGGTCCCGAGGACTTGCCGGGCTACAAGGCGCCCCGCGTCGTCTGCGAAGAGTGCGGCGAGGGCGTCAACTTCAAACGCGAGGTCGTCTGCGAGGGGCGCGTGCTCTGCCGCTCCTGCGCAGGGGAACGCTACTACGAGCCGGTCTGAGCGTGCGCTACTACGTCACCGACCGCCGCGCCATCGGAGGCGCCGAAGCGCTGCTCGCCGCCATCGAACGCAACCTCCGCGACGGCGTTGAGATGATCCAGATCCGTGAAAAGGACCTCTCGACGCGCGCCCTGATCCAACTGGTCCGTACGGTCCTGGCGCTCCCCAACCTGCACGGGACGAAGATTCTGGTGAACGCCCGTTGCGATGTCGCGCTCGCCTGCGGCGCACATGGCGTCCACCTCCCGTCGGACTCTCCGCCGCCTGCGCGCTTCCGGACCATCGCGCCGCCCGGGTTTCTGATCGGCGTATCGTGCCACTCGGTGGATGAGGTCCGGCGCGCCGAACAGGAGGGCGCCGATTTCGCCGTCATCGGACCGATCTTCCCGACACCCTCGAAAGAGCGCTACGGAGCACCGCTTGGCCTCGGCGTCCTCGGCGAAGCGGCGCGCACCGTGCGGATCCCGGTGCTGGCGATTGGCGGCATCGATCGCGAGAAGGAATCGCTCTGCCGCGAGGCCGGCGCCGCGGGCATCGCCGCAATCACGCTCTTCCAACAATCGTGACGACTATCTTCCTGTTTATCGGGCTGGCGGCTTTCTTCGCGGGCGGAGTCGCGGCCATCGCCGGCTTCGGCATTGGCAGCATCTTGACCCCGCTCCTCGGACTTCAGATCGGAGTCAAGCTCGCGGTGGCGGCGGTCTCGCTGCCCCACCTGGCCGGCACGGCCGTGCGGTTCGTCCGGATGCGAAAGTGGCTCGACGCCGGTGTCTTCCGCAGCTTCGGCATCACCAGCGCGGTCGGCGGCCTGGCGGGAGCGGTGCTTCACGCGGTGCTTGGGGACCTCGCACTCACGGGGGTCTTCTCGGCGCTGCTGCTGTTCGCCGGAACGATGGGCCTCACGGGACGCTCCGATAGATTGCGCTTCGGCCCCGGAACGGCGTGGCTTGCGGGCCTTGGTTCGGGAGTGCTTGGCGGTCTGGTTGGCAACCAGGGAGGGATTCGGTCGGCGGCGCTGCTGGGCTTCTCGCTGGACCGCCACGCCTTCGTCGCAACGGCGACCGGCATCGCCCTGATCGTGGACGCCGCCCGTATCCCGGTCTACCTCTACACCACCTGGACCGACCTGGTCGCCCACTGGCCGTTTGTGCTGGGCCTGACGGTGGCGGTGGTGGCCGGGACGCTGGCAGGCGAGCAGGTGCTCCGCCGCATCCCCGAGCGGCTGTTCCAGATCGTCATCTCCTCGCTCCTGATACTCCTGGGTGTGGTGATGGCGCTGGAATTGGGGTAGCTCCTTCGGCATGATCTGCTCGTATCACCCAATTGGGTGATGACGCTTGCGGACCTCAGTGCTAGACTGATTCCCGCCGTGATTCACTCGTTCCGAACGAGGTAGGCGGAGGCGGTCTATGTGGTTGGTACACATGCGAAGGTGGTGCGTTCTCCTTTTGACGGCTGCAGGCTTGATCGCGGGCCCGGCACAGCACCGGGCGGCCGCCCAGCCATTCCGATGTGGCAGACTCCGAGCTCCGTGGAGGCATTCACAGCCGAGAGCGAGCGTCATCTGGCCCAGGCACGGGCCGGCATCGAAGAAGTGCTCGCGGTAGATGGGCCTCGGACCGTCGCGAACAGGCTCCTGGCTATGGACCGTGTCTTGATGCACCTGTCCCTTGCAAATTCGCCCGCGATGGTTCTGTCCCGTGTTCATCCGAGCCGCGAGTTCCGAGCGGCTGCCGAGAGTCTATTGGAGAAATCCAGCGATCTGTGGGCGACGATCTCCTTGGATGCCCGGATCTACGTGGCGCTGACGGCGATCGATCGCAAGGGTCTGGATCCGACAGTAACGTACTATCTTCAGGATCTCGACAGGACCTTCCGACGTAGAGGTGTACATCTCAAAGAGGAAACGAGAAACGAGATCCGGAGTCTGACGACCGAACTTCGGAGGATCGAGCGCGAGTTTGTGTCCAACATTACCGCGGGCCGGGCGGCGATCCAGTTTACGGCCGAAGAGCTGGAAGGCGTACCCGCGGACTATCTCGATCGTTACCCGCCCGACTCCAACGGCAGGATTTCCTTGCCGAACGACCGTGGGGATTACCAATCGGTAGCCACGCATGCGAAGAACCCGGAGACGCGCCGGCGGATGCTGCTGCATTACTTGAACCGCGGACATCCGGTGAATCAGCAGACGCTCGCCAAGATGCTTTCAGTGAGACAGCGGCTGGCGCGACTGTCAGGATTCGAAAGTCATGCGGCGATTCAGACAGATGAGCTGATGATCGGCAATGTCGAGGCACTCAGGAAGTTTATTGCATCCGTCCGCGATGCCGCGCTGCCTGCCGCCGAACGCGAATTGGCGGCTCTCCTGCAATTGAAGCGGCAGGAGTGGCCAAAGGCAGAGTCCCTGGACCGGGCCGATGAGGCGTATTACGTCGAGCAGCTCAGACGGTCGCGATTGGGTGTGGACGTGCGCGAAGCACGGGCATATTTCTCCTATGAGAAGGTGCAAGACGGGATCCTGGATGTCGCGAAAGAGTTGTTCGAGATCGAATTCGAGCGCGTGACGGGCGCGAAGGCTTGGCACCCGTCAGTGAAGGTCTGGAACGTCCGCGAGCAGGGTAGACTCCTGGGAAGGATCTATCTCGACATGCACCCGCGCGAGGGCAAGTACTCTCATTTTGCGCTTGCCCCCTCGCGCGATACAAACAGTTAAGACACAGTTTGCCATTCGATGATAATCCGTGGCGCCCGCGA
>JBKBWD010000013.1:0-94528 GCA_046289265.1 Bryobacteraceae bacterium
GATGGTCGTGGAAAACCAATATCCTACGAGATCGGAAACGCCGTCAGTGTTTGGTTGCGGCTACGCCGCGCTGTGGTACCCAAGCGAGTCGGAGACTTTTCCGTCCCAGCGTTACTCCTACGCTCAGATCGCGGCTCTCCCGAATCTGTCCCACAGCGGCCGCGTACTGCTGATCGGCGGCAGCACCCAGCCGGATACCGAAGCGGCAGGCGAATTCGCCTTGCGGCGGCGTTCGGCACGTACACTCTCGGAGGCGCTGGGGGTTCCCAACCTCAAGGATGTGCCAGGGTTCGAGGTGATACTCCGTACTGAACAGTCGGGCAGTACCTGGCGAGTCACCGAGGTCGTCGCCCACCGCATCCTGCATACCAAAATCTCATACGGCCGCCGAGCAGCAACTCCCCACCGATAAGGTGTCACTCGCGGCCGGGCTTTCGGATCAACGCAAGATAGTGCGTCCGCAGCCAGCCGATGCGCTCAAGCACCGTCGCGGCCGTCCAGGAGACCGGCGTCACCGCGCGCGCCAGCGGAGGCGCCAGCGTCGCGCTCATTAACCGCATCGGGCAGCCCGGAAACAGCGAACGCAGTTCGTCCCTCGGTACGCAGCGCACCGACCGGTTGCCGGGATTGTCGCGGCGCAGGTCGTACCAAAGCACATGGCCGCCCGGCCGCAGTACCCGCAACATCTCGCCTGCGACGCGCCGCCGCATCGTGTCATCCAGGATGGAACTGAACACAACGAACTGCGTCGTCAGGTCGAAGCTGGCATCCTCCCACGGAAGTTCGCCCGCGCTGCCCGTCACGATCTGTGCGGTCGGCAAACGTCCCCGCGCTGCCGCCGCGCGGTCCGCCAATAGGTCGATGCCGTATAGATCGCAGGGCGAGGCGCCCCATTGCACGAACTCGCACAGCCACGTTCCGGAACCGCACCCGATGTCGGCAATTCGCAGTCCGCTCACCGGATAGAGCCGCGCCTGATCGAGCAGTTCGATCGCGCCGCGCACAATCCCGGTATGGAAGAACAGATTGGCGGGACGGTTCCAGCCCCAGTGCGCGACCGGAAACTCGCGGCTCATGCGGGCGTACGCCGCCCGGATCCGGGCCTCCTCGCTGCCGTGAGAGTCATTCATTTTCGGCTCCAGGCAGAACGTACTTGTGTGATCGGCAAACAGGGAATCGAGAACACTGCCCCTCCTTCGGACGAGAGAGTCGACGGGAAGGCGCGGCGGATGGCCGCTGGAGACGATTCTCAGCTTACTAACCCGCCGGAAAGGATGCAAGGCTGCGCCGCATCGCTCCGAAAACTCTGCCATACTACAACGGAGTGGACGCGCCCCATCGTCGGCCGGCGCGCGTCCCCGACAAATTCAGGGATGGGAGCATTACTTAAGATGAAGACTGGCTTTGCATCCGCCTTACTCGGACTGCTGGCGTCCGCATCGCTTGTGGCGCTCGAGGTGGCGCCTCCGGAGCACCAGATCGCCGCGGCCGTCCAGGCCGCTCCCAAGGAGCGCCGCGCTGCCGCGACCGTCCTCGGCTACAACGCCAAAGGCGAAGTCGTCACCCTGCGCCAGGGGACCAACGACATGGTCTGCCTCGCCTCGGATCCGAAAGAGAAGTCCTTCAGCGTCGCCTGCTATCACAAGGACCTCGAACCGTTCATGGCCAGGGGCCGTGAACTGGCCGCTCAATATAAGGGCCGGGAGCGCCACGAAGTGCGGTGGAAAGAAGTGGATGAAGGCAAGCTCCCGATGCCGCGCGAGCCGCGCATGCTCTACGTACTCACCGGCAGCGGCTTCGACGCCGAAAAAGGCGAGGTGGCAAACGCCTATCTCCGCTGGGTCGTCTATGTTCCCTACGCAACGCCGGAATCGACCGGACTCTCCACCACCTCGGGACCTGCCCCCTGGCTCATGTACCCCGGAACCGCCGGCGCCCACATCATGATCAGCCCGCCGAAAAATTAGACGGACGAATGCCGGGGCCGCGCCACACCAGGCCGGCCCCGCTACCGCAAGCGGCCCGCCTTCGCTCGCGAGGCCGCCCGGAGCGCCTCCAGTTCGCGCAGCACCGGCCAGCGGTGGAAGGCCAGGACGAAAGCCACTAGAACATTCACTCCCGGAACCAGCGCCAGGAGGCCGATCGTTCCGGGATACCCCATTCTCTTCGCAATCCGCCAGCACGGGTACACGTACACGAGCAGGAGCAGGCTCATTATCGCTCCGCCCGCCAGCGGGTCCAGCAAACGCATCGTTGCGCATCTCCTCCGCAACCAGTATGCAGCAGCGTCCGATCTGCCGCCACGCCACGCCGCCCCACCGTTGCGCCCCGCGGAGTGATAGAATCCTTTGCAATGTTGCGCAGAGAATTTATCGCCGGAGCCCTCGCGGCGTCAGCCGCGGCCCCGCAGCCCTCCGCGGCGCAAAGCCCGCGGTTCGTCAAGTCGATCTGCTCGGTGATCTTCCCGTCGGCCAAGCCCTACACAGAGTGTTTCGTCGAAGCGAAAAACGCCGGGTTCGACGGAATCGAGCTGCCGCTTGGCGGCCAACTGGCGCTCGATACGCCGGAAGGCGACGTCCGCCGGCTCTCCGATGCGGCCAAGAAGGCCGGTATGGCCATTGCGAGCCTGTGGGTTTCGCAGCCGCTCTCCCAGAATCCGCTCAACAGCCCCGCCCCCGCCGCCCGCGCGCGCGGCGTCGAGGCCATCCGCAACGCCATCCGCATCGCCACCTGGATGGACTGCGGCGCCCTGCTGCTGGTCCCGGGCCGGCTCGGCACCGGGCCTCGCTTCGAGGTCGGCTACGAGACCACGTGGGAGCGATTTACCGCCGAACTGAAAAAAGCAATTCCGGACGCCACGCGCGCCAAGGTCCTCCTGACCATGGAGAATGTCTGGAACAAGTTCCTGGTCAGCCCGCTCGAGATGCGCGCCTTCGTCGACCAGTTCCGCAGCCCCTGGCTCCAGACCCACTTCGATACCGGCAACGTGATGCAGTTCGGTTATCCGCAGGACTGGATCCTCACGCTCGGACCGCGCATCAAGCGCCTGCACATCAAGGATTACAAGCTCTCGGTCCGCTCCGAGCAGGGCCGCTTCGTCGACCTTCTCGAAGGCGACGTCGACTGGAAGGAGGTCATGGCCGCCCTCGTCAAGGTTGGCTACCGCGGCTTCGCTTCCCCGGAGATCGGCCACGATCCGCGCGATCCGGAGCAATTGGTCAAGGTTTCGCGCGCGCTCGACAAGATTCTCGCCATGGCGTAGCGAGCAAGGAGGTTCATCATGGATTGGTCCAGAAGAGACTGGATGCGGGCAGCGGCGCTTGCCGGCTTCAGCCCCGCCGCGCTACCCGCCGCACGCAAACTCACCGGCCTGCACATCGGCGTAACCGACTGGAACCTCAAGCTCACGGCGAAGACCGAGGCTGTTGCCCTTGCCAAGCGGCTGGGTTTCGAGGGGGTCGAGGTCAGCCTCGGCCGCAATCCCTCCGGTGGACGCCTGCCTTTGGACGACTCCGCGATCCAACAGCAGTACCTCGACGAGGCGCGGCGCCACGGCATCCGCCTTGCCGGAACCTGCCTGGACATCCTGCACGTCAACTATCTGAAAAGCGACAAGCTCGGCCAGAAGTGGCTCGCCGACGGCATCGGCATTACGCGCAAACTGGACGCCAAAGTCATGCTTCTACCCTTTTTCGGCAAAGGAGCTCTCGAAACACGCCAGGAGATGGACTACGTCGGCGACATCCTGCGTGAACTAGGCCCGGAAGCCGAAAAGGCCGGCATGATCCTGGGCCTGGAGGATACCATCTCGGCCGAGGACAACGTCCGCATCATGGAGCGCTCCCGCTCCAGGGCCGTCCTGGTCTACTACGACGTCGGCAACTCCACCCTCGCGGGCTTCGACATCCTCAAAGAGATCCGCTGGCTCGGCAAAGACCGTATCTGCCAGATGCACCTCAAAGACAACCCGCACTTCATGGGCGAGGGCAAAATCGACTTCCCCGGCGTAGTCCGGGCCGTCGCCGAGATCGACTTCCACGGATTCGCCAACCTGGAGACCTCGGCGCCGTCAGGATCGGTGGAGAACGACATGCGAAGGAACCTCGGCTTCATCCGGAAGCTGATCGAGGCCGAGCGCGCCGCCTAAACGGTTTTGCCGCAAGCCGCTCCACCCAGAGGACTTACCTCTGCGCGCCCAAAACAACCACCTCACGTGGGTGGCAGATTGATCGATCTGCAATGACAGTGGCCGTTTCCTTAATGAAACAGCTCCCAGGTCGCCTGGCGGAGAATTCTACTGGAAGCCCTTATTTTCCGCACTTTCGTGCGTTTTACTGTTGACTTTCCGCCCGCATAAGATTAAGATTTTACTACGCACTTGTGTTTGGTCTGTAACAACTTCTAGAAGGTGGATACGAGGTCCAAGAATGACCTTTCAAATCGGCGAGAAAGTCGTCTATCCCAATCATGGCGTTGGGACCATCGAGAACATCAGCACCCGCTCCTTCGGTTCGCACTTGGAACGCTACTACCTCCTCCGGTTGTCGTATAACAGCATGACGGTCATGGTGCCGTTCTCCCATGTCAGCGACGTGGGGCTGAGAAAGGTCACCA
The DNA here is from genome assembly GCA_046289265.1 of Bryobacteraceae bacterium. Classification (GTDB taxonomy): domain Bacteria; phylum Acidobacteriota; class Terriglobia; order Bryobacterales; family Bryobacteraceae; genus JBKBWD01. The sequence goes on from JBKBWD010000013.1 coordinate 4,615, forward strand.
AGGCCGTCGAAGTGAACCGGGTCCTGGTGTATCTTGCCAGCGGCAACTGCAAATGCTGCGCGGATTGGAAGAACCGCTTCAAGGAGAACTCCGAGAAGATGCGCAGCGGGAGCCTGACCGAGATCGCGGAGGTCTTCAAGACCCTGCTGATCCTGCAATCCGAAAAACCACTATCGTTCCGCGAAAAAAAGATGCTGGATCGCGCTCGGCAGATGCTGATCGCCGAGGTCTCCATCGCGCGGGCCCTGAGCGAGCAGCACGCCATGGATCTGCTTCAGAAGGCATTGTCGAAATCCTCCCTCGTTCTTCCGGCCGCCCTCTAAGGCGCGCGGCCGGAACGTCCCCAAGGCCGGAGTGTGACTTCGGCCTTTATTTTTTCCAAACGAATTCCCCCCCCCGCGTCGGATCCAAGTCGGCTACGGAGATTTCTCTACGCCGCCTAGGAGCTTTCCCTTCTGGTAACGTCCGCCGTTGCTTCATAAGATAACCATGAGGCTATCCAGGCATGCGGTGTCTTCATTGCGGCAAACAGCTCGGCCTGATCGAAAAGCTGAAGGACCGCGAGTTCTGCTCCGAACTGCACCGCAAGGCGTTCCAGCAGGACCAGGAGAAGCTCAGCCTCGCCCGGCTTCTTGAAGCACAGCAGCACCATTCCAACGTTGCGGCCAGGATGGAAAAGAAGACCGGACTGCCGGCGCCGGCCGCCCCGGCCCACCAGGCCGCGCCGGCCGGCTTCGTTGCCTACCGGCTCACCTTCCACCTTCGGCGGAGCCTCTATTCGCTGCCCCTTGTCCCGATCGAACCGGCGGGCGGCCCGCTCCGTCCGGCTCGCGACATCGTCCGCGACCGGAAAGCCCTCCTGTGCGGCGTATCGCTCGACGGGCTCGCGGCTCGCCGGACCGTCCGTGGCAAACCCCGCCCCGAGAGCGGGTGCGCTCAGGCGCCCGCATTCGGTCTGCAGCCGGTGCTGCCGGTGGCGCGACTGCGGCCGATCCGGGAGAACGCTGTGTATGACCTGCCTCTGCAGTCCACGATGGATCTGCCGAAGCCGCCCGTTCGCCGGTCCGCCAGCCTCCTCTCGGCCGGCCAGAAGCCCGCGGTGCGGGGTGCCCTCAATGTTCCAGCCTCCGAGCTGGCTCCGCGGCCGGCTCTGCGCGAGCAGTCCATCGGCCCGCTGCGCATCGACGGCGCCGTCCCCGTCATTCGGGGTCTTCGTTACATCCCTGTTGAGCCAGCCGCGTTCCGGCCCGGAACTGTGCTGCCTGTAGCCCGCCTCGATCTGCTGCCGCCGGAGCATCCGGTCGCTACGCTGCGGGAACTGGTGGAGGCAGGTCCCACGCGCCTGGCCGACAGCAGGCCGGAGCCCCGGCCCAGGCTCCTCGAATCGGCGCCAGGAATCCGACGGCCTGCAGCCGCGATCTGCCGGCTCGCACCCGTGCCGCGCCGCACCATTGCCGCACCGGAGTTCCGCCCGGCTGGCCGCCTGGGGCATGGTGAAACGGCGCCCCCTTCGCTGCTGCGGCCGCGGCCGCTTCGCGCGCCGAAGTTCGGACGGGTCGCCGGGACGGGCGTCCCGATGCGCCTTCCGCGGACGGCGGAAGCCCTCGCGGAACCATGCTTCACCCCGGCGGCCGGTAAAGTTCCGATCCCGCTGAAGCACCCGCATCCGGGGCCCTCTTGCCTTGCCGCAGCCTCTCCACGAGCCGTGAGTTTCGAAGGAATCAGGCCCGGGCCTCCGTCAACCCATCTCCGGCTTGGCGCCAGTCACCTCATTCCGGCGCCCGCGCGCACCGAGGGCTTGGCGGCGGGAGCGACCAGGGCGTCCGCAGGACGGCGCCTGTGGCGCCCGGCTTCACTCACGCCGCCCGTGCCGCCGATCGGGCACCGCTCCATTGACGCCACGCGTCCTCCGGCCGGTCTGACGCTCGCAGTAGGCTTGGCGCCCCTGCAGCCGCCTCCCGCCCAGGCCTCGTCGAAGCTTTACTCGATCACGGCCTCACCCGAGCCCCCGGCGACCTCCGCACCGCTGCTCCCCGGCCTGGTCAGCCGCATGAACCCCGGCGCTCGGAGCGTAGCCTCCGCGTCCGGAAAGCTGCTCTCCTTATGGCCCGGACACCCGGTGAGGCGAGCCTGGCGCGCCGCCGGACGGCCTGCCGAATGGTTGGCCTCACAGCCCGCGCTGCTTCCGAAACTCAGACTCAGCGTCGTAGGACTACAGCGACGGCGCACGTCGGCCGATCTTCCAGACGTGCGGCTGCAAGCGCTTGGCTCCGCGCTGGCTCCCCTGGCGCGATTCTGGAATCTCGCTCCTTCGGACCTGAAGTGGATGGCGATGGCCATGCCGCTTCTGGTTGGCCTGGCAGTCTACTCGCTATCCTCCCCGAAGGCCGCCGGCCCCGCCGTCGCCGCCTCGCCGTCTACTCTCATCGAGTCTGCCGACAGCGTGGGCTCCACCTTCGGATCGGCGCTGGAGCAGAAGTTCGAGATGGTCCGGACGAGTATCCTCAGCCGGGCCGCCATCAACCTTCACGACGACTTCCGCGAGGGACTCTCGCAGTGGGAAGGAGAGGGCGAATGGGCCAGGAGCTGGTCGTACGATCAGGCGGGATTTGTTCAACCCGGACGTCTTGCACTCTACAGGCCAACCCGGTCCCTGACCGATTATAGGATGGAGTTCCTCGCGCAACCGGGGCGGAAGTCTCTCCCCTGGGTCATCCGGGCGAAGGACCCGAATAATTACTACGCGCTGAAGCTGGTCCTCACCCGGAGCGGTCCGCTGCCTTCGCTCGCCCTCGTGCGCTATCCCGTCCTGGACGGAAAACCGGGGCCGGTGGTGCAGCTCCCGGTTCCGCTCACCGTCCGTAACGACACGATGTTCCGGGTGGGAACCGAGGTGAGTGGTCCGAACTTCACGGTTCGGATTCAGGGCCAGGTGGCCGCGACCTGGACGGATGAGCGTTTCCGCTCCGGCGGCGTCGGCTTCTTCAGCGAGCGCGGCGACCAGTCTCGTATCCGATGGGTCGAGATTTCGCACCAGTACGACATGCTGGGCAGGCTCTGTGCCTTCCTCGCTCCATACCATATTCAGGACTAAAGGCGGAAGTTGGAGATGAATAATCAAAGGCGGCGCGGCGAGAGGCCCGAAAGCTCACGAGGCGCCAATGGACCTAACAGCGGTTACAGCTCCTCGAGTTTGCGGAATGCCAACGCGGTGAGTTCGCTGGCGCGGGCCGTCAGTCTGCATCTGGAGGGAAAACCCAAAGAAGCGCTGCGCGAACTCAATTTCGCCATCGAGCAGGGCGAACAGGCGCCGGAACTGTACTCGGCGCGCGGACACGTTCTGTTCGAACTCGAGCAGTTCGAGGAGGCAGTGCGCAGCTACCGCACTCTGCTCCAATTGGAGCCTCAGCACGCGTCCGGACCGTTCAACCTGGCCGTCTGCCTGGAGAAACTCGGGCAGTGGGACGAGGCGCTCGAGAACTTCCAGCGCACCCTGGCCCTCAATCCGGGACGTACCGAGGCGAGCCTTGGGGCCGGCATCTGCATGTTGCACCTCGACCAGCCCGCCGAGGCCCTCGCCGCTTTCGACCAGTGCCTGGAGCGCAATCCGGACCACGACACGCCGCAGTTCGGAAAGGCCGTCGCGCTGCAGTTGCTCAACCGCATGGACGAGGCCGCCGCCCTCTATCGCCGCATCCTCGAACAGAACCCGAACTCCGAAGAGTCCCTGGTCAACCTGATCACCATCGGCATCGCAACGAAGAACGATGAGCTGATCCGCGAAAACTCCGAGCGGCTGCTCAAGCTGCGGCCCTATTCCCAGCCGGCCATCGAAGGCCTGGCGGCCTGTGCCTTCAACTCGGAGGACTTCGAGGCGGCGGCGAAGTACTGCTCCAAACTCGTCGAGTTCACGCCCGACAGCTTTGAACGCTGGTTCAACCTCGGTGTCGCCTGCCAGAAGATCAACAAGCTCGAGCAGGCGGCCCAGGCCTACGCCGAAGCCGTGCGCATCCGCCCCGACGCTGTGCAGGCCCACGCGAATCTCGGCATCGTACGCCAGGAGCTTGGCGAACTCAAAGGCGCCCGCGAAGCCTACGAAAAGGCCCTCCAACTCTCGCCTGAGATGTCGGAGATCCTATTCAATTTCGCCTCGGTGCTCGAGGAGCAGGGCGCCCGCGACGAGGCCGAAAGAATCTACTCGCGGCTCATCGCCCGGGATCCTCAGGCGGAAGACGCCTGGTTCCGCCTCGGCTACCTGCGCCAGCAGCGCGGCGACGCCCGCGGCAGCGTGGAAGCCTTCGAACACTGCGTCGCCAGGCGGCCCGACTGGCTCGAAGCCCAGATCAACCTCGGCCTCGCCCAATGGCAGCTCGGCAATCGCGAAGCTGCCTCGAAAGCCTTCGAAACGTCCCTGGCGCTCGACGCCAATTCGATCGACGCGCTGCGCGGCATGGCGGCGCTCGCCGTCGAACAGGACAACTTTCAACAGGCCCTCGACCTGCAAGCCAAACTCATCGATCTCGGCGAGCGGTCGCCCGAGCTGTTCTATAACACCGGTCTGCTGCTCCAGAAATCCGGGCAGTTGGACGATGCCATCAAGCTCTACCGCGAAGCTCTGGCCGAGCGGCCGAACTTCGCCGAAGCGCTCCTCAACCTCGGCCACGCGCTCAAGTCGCAGGGCCAGCCCGATGAGGCGCGCGCCTGCTGGCGCCAGGCCCTGGAGGCCAAGCCCGAATTGGCCCAGGGCTACTTCGAGAGCTGACGTTAGCAAGGGAGGGCCCGCCACGGCCCTCCCTTGCTACACGTTCACTTCCTCCCAGGTCACGACCCGTTTCTCGTAGATCGATAGCCGTCCCATCATCGCCGCCAGGGTCGAAATCCTTGCCGATTCGGCGCTGTTCACCGGAGTCCGGCCGTTCCGCGCATTGTCAAAGAAGGCAGCCAGCGACAGGTAATTCGAGTCCTGGCCGGCATCCGGAACTTCCAGCTTCAGTGCGCTGCGCTTCTCGCGCTCCGACCAGGTCGCCGTAGCCAGATCGATCGCTCCGTCGGCCCCGAAGACCCGCTCCTTGATACCCGAAAAGCCCGGCGGGTCGAAATAAATGTGGCTGAAGTTGACGCGCACGTCGTCGGGGAATTCGTAAATGACCGAGTAATTGTCCATGGTCGTGCGCCCAGGGGGCACGTCGTGGAAGAGGTTGATGCCGCCGGAGCCGTAGGCCCTGAGCGGCGGTTTGCCCACCGCCCAGACAAACAGGTCCAGGATGTGGCAGGCCTGCTCGACGATGTTGTCGCCCGAGCGCGCACGGTCGAAGTACCAGGCCGTGTTGCGGGGCAGGTCGCCCGTGTGGCGGTATCCCTGCAGGAACAGAACCTTGCCGATCCCGCCCTTGTGGATGAACTCCATCGAAGCCCGCCGGTTCGGATCGTGCCGAAGCTGGAAGCCCGCCTGGAAAATGCCCTTGGCGTTCCTGGAGGCGTTCAACAGCGTTCGGCACTCCTCCGGAGTCATGGCCATCGGCTTCTCGCAATAGACGTGCTTCCCCGCTTCGAGCGCCGCGAGCGCGATCCCGAGATGCGTGTCTGTCGGGGTGGCGATGACGACGGCGTCGATGTCCTTGTGCTCATCGAGCATCTTGCGAAAATCTTCATAAAGCGCCGGCGTGTGCCCGGCGGCCTGGGCCTGTTCGCCGGCCTTTCGCAGAGTTTCGGGCGCCAGGTCGGCGATCGCCGCAACCCGCACTCCGGGCACGTTCATCGTGTGCCGCATCAGGAAGGACCCGCGATTGCCGACGCCGATGAAGGCGACTCGAATCGAATCGTTAGGCGACTGCGCCGAAAGCAGCGCCGGCGCAGAAATAAGGGCTGCCCCGGCCGGAATCTTGAGAAAATCGCGCCGCGTCTTGTCGCTGGCGTTCATGGCTTGCTCCTGTCACTAAGGTTTCGAAAAAGAAAAAGTCCGCTCTTGCCGGCCACGGCGAAATCGAGGTCGCCGTCGCCGTCGAGGTCGGCCGCCGGGATCTGCATCCCGCCACCGGCTCGAGTGCTGTAGTCGATCAGATGGCGCACCCAGGCGACGCGCTTGCCGTCCGGAGACCGGACGGATTCGTACCAGTAGATCCCGAGCGGCTCGCGCCCACCCGGGTCGCGGCCGTTGTGCGCCATGTACCGCTTGCCAGTCAGAATGTCCTTGCGGCCGTTCCCGTTGAGATCGACGAGCGTGAGCGCGTGGGCCTGCGACCAGCTCTCATCGATCACGTGGCGCTTCCACCCGCCGGTCTCATCCTGCTCCATCCAGAAGATCCCGTAGTCGTGGGCGAAAGAGGTGACAATGTCGTTGCGCCCATCGCCGTTGACATCGTGGACGTGCAGGAAGCCAAGCTGCTTGTCGAATTCCCAGTCCGGATGAAACGTCCAGGCTCCCGCGCGCGGGTCGGCCGGGGCTTCGAACCAGCCCTTGGGCGTGAGGATATCGGTTCGGCCATCGCCGTTGACATCGCCGGCGCCGATTCCATGGCCGTAGCTGCGCTCGCTGACCACGTGGCGGACCCAGCGTCCGTCCTTCACCTCATACCAGGTAAGCGGCGCCTTCGTGTCGCCAAACTGCGGCAGCAGCTCGCGGGCCGCTCCGTCGTTGTCGAGATCGACCAGAAAGGCAAACTCGACGGGCGAGCCGGTCTCAATCGCGCTGACCTTCCACTTGCCCCGGCCGCGCCCAGGATTGCGCCACCAGGCGATGCGCCGGCTGAACCAGGAGACCGAAACGATATCGATGTGGCCGTCGCCATCTACGTCGAGCGGGAGGTCGCTGAAGTTGTCGATGTAGTTGTTTTCGAAGTGCAATTCGCGAAACCGGTGGCGTTTCCAGTCGGGCGCCTCGAACCAGTTCTCGCCGGAGACGATATCGAGCCGCCCGTCGCCGTTGATGTCGGCGAAGGCGCAGGTCTCATTGGCGCCCAGGTCCAGGGTGAGTTTCTCGAAAGGAATATCCGGGGGCCGGCCCAAACCCCACGCTGCTGCGATCACTGCCAAAGCGAAAAGCGAGCTGCGCCCCATCGCACGATTGTAACTCTTTCCCCCTGCCCGCTGGCGCCGAGAATTGATATACTGAGAGTGTACGGCGCTATCGTCTAACGGTTAGGACGGAGCCCTCTCAAGGCTCAAATACGGGTTCGATTCCCGTTAGCGCTACCATAAAATCAATAACTTACCAACAACGCAGTACCACGCGGTACCACCCACCGGGAGCCAGAAAATCAGTCCCACAAACCAGGACGACCTCTCCGGTTCCACTTCCCCGCGCAGATACCGCAGCAACGCCGCCTGATTCTCCGGTGAATGATCCTCGAATTCCACCATCGCCATTACTGGACCTGCCCCTTCTGTGGTGCGTCGCCCGTCTCCGCCCGGCTCCGCTGCTGGTACTCCTCCCACTTCCGCGCCGCCTCATCGTCTTGACCGTGGATTGCATGGGAATAGACCGTCGCCGTCACGTAGGTCGAACTGTGCCCCAGACGCTCGGAGACCGCCGGCAGCGGCACGCCGTTCGCCAGCAGTTGCGATCCGTGACTGTGCCTCAGCAGGTGCAACGCCGCTCCCTTCGGCTTCTGGATCTTCAGCCGCTTGAACAGCGCTGAGACCGACGAAGAGATTGAGTCCGGCCGGAGCGGGGAACCGTCCGGGTTTGCGAAGATTAGATCCAGATCCGTACGATAGTCGGGGCCAAACTGCCGCCGGAACTCGTCCTGACGCTTCCTGTGTTCCTCCAGCGCGACCAGGACAGAATCCGGGATCTTGACTACCCGGACGTTCTCCCCCTTCGTCCCCTTGAACTCCAACCGCTGCTTCGTCTGACTGAGGGAGCGTTCGATCCGCGCACGCCCGTCCTGGATGTCTGACCACCTCAACGCCAGAACCTCACCGCGGCGCGCGCCGATACCCGCCGACGTTTCCAGGAACGTCCCCAGAAAGGGGCCCGATGCACTCTCGACGAGCAATTCCTGATGCGCCGGCGCTAACGCGACCGCCTTATGCTTTTTCGGAACCGGGGGTTCGCTGTCCTCGACCGGATTCTTGGAGACCAGTCCCCACTTGACCGCACGTGTGAACGCCGACGAGACCACACCCGCAATGTTCCGAACCGTCTTTGCAGACAACGGGCGCGCGGCCTTCGTACGCCGGTGATGGCCTCCGCACTCAAGGAGGCGGTTCCACTCCCTGTTGAGATGTAGCGCCGTGATCTCCGTCAACGGCATGTCGCGCAACTCCCGCGCGAGATACGCCGCCTGCTCCCGGTACCGCTCGACCGTCTTCGGCGCCAGCTTCTTCTCCGCATACTCCGCGAAGAACTCGTCCAGCAGCTTCGCGAGCGTCTTCGGCATGGGCGCATTCACGCCGCCGCCTGCCTTCGCCATCTCATACTTCTTCTGCTCGTCGATCCGACGCGCCGCCTCCGCGTCCTGTGCCTCCTTCTTCGTCGCGAATCCCGTTTCCTTGATCTGTCGGCGGTTCTCGCGCGTCGAACCCGGCGCGTCGAACTTGTAGCACCAAACGACCTTACCCGAACTGTACTTCTGCTTATGAACCGGCATCGCTCAACGTGTCCATTCTAGAATTATGCGGCGCGATCTGGAAGCACGCCAAATTCCCCGCCGGACGCCTTCGTCCCACAGGTGCGCTCCCATTGCTCGTATGCGTACCTCGTCACGATCCACCGCCGGCCCAAACGGATTCCGGGGATGATCCCGCGCTCCAGCATCTCGTACACCGCCAGACGCCCGATGGATAACCGCTCCGCGATCTCCGGGACCGATATTCGGCTACTCATCGGCACAGCCTCCCGCGTAGTTCTCAAACTTCGTCAACTCCCGGATGAACGTCAGTTTCACCGTCCCCACCGGGCCGTTTCTTTGCTTCGCTACCTTCAGTTCCGCCAATCCCTTCAGGTCGTCCCGGTCTGGCTTGTAGACCTCCTCCCGGAAGATGAACGCGCATACGTCGCAGTCCTGCTCTATTCCGCCGCTGTCTCGCAAATCGCTCAACTGGGGACGATGATTTCCTTGCCGTTGCTCCGGCGCTCTGCTCAACTGGGAGAGAACCAAGAACGGAACCTTGAATTCCCGCGCCATCAGTTTAAGACCACGCGATAGGCTGTTTACCTCCTGGTTGCGGTTTTCGCGCGCCTTCACCGTCATCAACTGGAGGTAGTCGATTACGACCAGATCGAGACCCTTGCGCGCGCGCAGATTCGCCAGCTTCGCATGGACTGTCTTCAGATCCGCTGCCGCATGGTCATCAATGAACAGCGGCATGTCGCATACTTCGCTGAACGCCTGCCGGATTCTGTCGCGCTCATCCCGATTCAGGAACCCCGCCCGGAACTTCATCTGATCGACGCGTGCGCGCGCGCAGACGACCCGCGTCAACAGGGACTCACGCGACATCTCAAGGGAGAAGATCGCGACCACCTTCCCGCGGCTCGCCACGTTCGCCGCGATGTTCAGCGCCAACGCCGTTTTCCCCATCGCCGGACGCGCCGCCAGAATGATGAGTTCTCCAGCGTGCATTCCTAACGTCATGTCGTCCAGACGCCGGAACCCCGTCTCCAGCCCCTTTGCGCGTTTGGATGGGTCCAGGAACGCGCTTGCTCCGCCGTCGCAATACTCGATGATTTCCCGAGGGTCCAGAAGACCGCGCTGCTCGATTCTTTCCCGATTCGCCGTCCTGCGCGCCTCGTCAACCAACTGCTCCAGGTCATACAGCGTGTTTCCAGCCTCGAAGAAGTCGGTTACGTCCTTCCCCGCCGGCAACTCGATCTGGATGACCTCCGCCGCCTTGCCCGTCAGTTCCTTGACGATTGCCGCCGCGCGCTTCTTGCCCGGCTCGTCGTTATCCGGGATGACGATCACGCGCCGATCTGCCAGCGCCTTCGTCCAGTCAGCTTGCCACTTCTGGCCAGCGCCGCCGGAATTCGTCGTCGCCACCACGCCCGCCGCTTCAAGCGTGTGCACATCCTTTTCGCCCTCGACGATCCAGACCGTATCAGCTTCCAGGACCGCCGGCAGCCGATACAGGACGCGCCGGACGCCGTTCATGTCCCACGTGTAGCCACCTTTCCCGTCCGGTCTTCGCTGGCGGAACAACTTCGGCTCAAGTCGGCAGACTTCGTACAGGATCTCCCCGTGCTCATCCGTGTACGGGTATGTCGCGACGATCTTCCCGGCTGCTTGCTTCGCCCCCCCCCACTCCGGCTCAGGCACGCGCGCCCGCGGCGGCTTCGGCGTCGCCCTGGACCCGTCCGCCGGATCAATCCCGACCATTTCGGCCACGCGCCTCACTGCATCGCCGAAGGACGACAACCCTTCGATCTTCGTAACGAAGTCGAATACATCACCGTTCGCCTGGCAGCCAAAACAGTAGAACAACCCCTTGTCGCGCGTGATCGTGAAAGACGGCGTGCGCTCTTTGTGGAAGGGGCACAACCCGACCATCTCGTTTGCATTGCCGCCGCGCTTCAGCCGGACGTACTCGCCGATTATGCGGACGATATCCGCGCATTCCTTAACCCGCTCCGCGTCCAGTTGCGCCGTCACGCGACCTCCTGCCTCCAGGACGGCACCCACTCCGCGTTCGGGTCATTGCCCTCCGACGACCGCTTCCCGTTCTTCGCCGCCGCCTTCGCTTCCGCGCTTGGCTGCGGCCGATCCCGCCATTTCTTGCCGTGCAGCCACTTTGCGAACGAGATGATGTACCGCCCGTTGTCGCGCGACCAGAGATCGGAATCGAGATACCGCGTCAACCCTTCGTCCACTTCATGCACATTCGCTTCTGTGACAACGCCCGTCTCGCAGTAACCCATCCAGACCTGGAACGCGAAATCCACGTCCGTGCAGTTTGGATACCGCGCCGCCAGACTGGCGAACGCCGCTGTGAGTTTGGGCGTAACGCCGGACACAACATCCGTCTGTTGTGCTGGTCTATTGTCTAAAGTCTGAGTGTTGGGCACCTGTTCAACACGTGTTGGGCATCCGTTCGCCTTCTGCTGTTGTCTCTTTGCGGCGCTCGCTTTTCCGGCTCGCGACTTCGCTTCCCAGTACTCGCCTACCGCCTCACGCTCCCGTTCCTGCCTGGGGTTTACGAGGGTATTAGGATCTTCGGACGGAACCCAACAGGACGAGACAGACGCCCACATCTTCTCCAGTTGCTTCCTGGGGATTCCGCGCAACATGGCGTACCGCGCCATTTCGTCCATGGAGGCTGGAATCCCGCCGTCGATCCAGGCCCGCATGATGAGGTAGCAGTACAGACCGAACTCGTCCAGGTTCATCCGCTCGACGTTGCGATCCGCAAGGAACTCCGCCGGGTACAATTTAAACCACGTCGGCTTGTTCTTCACATTGTCTCCATGAGCTCGATCACGACGCGCTCGTTGGGGTCGATCTTCGCCGGATGGACCGTCAACGTGCCGTTGAACTGCGCGATGTTGTCCCCCGTCAGGACTCCCGCCGCCACCAACACATCGAGTATCGTCGTGACGATGTTATCCCGGTCCTGGCGCCGCGAACGGGTGTAGATGTGAACGTCCATTGACGGGTGGGACAAGGGGGCGCGCCTCCAAGCAGACCGCGCCTGAAGGACGAGGGAATCAATCTCCGCCTGGTAAGACCGATCGATGTAGGCTTTCTGGCCGCGCCCGCGGCGCCATAAATTTTTCTTGCTTGGGCAGTGTCCGTGTAGCGTCAACACGCATCGCGAAGACACTTCGTTTCCGTTGGGGTTCCTCTCGCTCATCGCAGACCCCGATTACCGTTTCGCGAAACGCGGCATCGCCGCGACGAGAATCAGCCACGCGACTACCGTCACCTTCCAGTCCGCAATGGAGATCAGCGCGGCGAACGTGACCGCCAGCGCGAACGCCGCGAAGAAAAGACACCGTCGGAGACTCGCGTTTCGCTGCTCCAGTACCAGCATTCGTTCCGTGCAGTCGGCGTGTCCTGTCGATATGATTATTGGAGTCCGCATGATATGAATTCGTGGCCGGGTCGGTTTCCGCCGCCCGGCCATCGCCATTTCTACTTCCGCACCAACGAAAACTTCCCGATTGCCAGATCCGCGCCGGGGACCGACGTTCCGCCGTCGATAGCTGCCTTGATCGCCTTCTTGTCAACGGCGACTTCGCACTTCTTCACGCTCGCGAGGAACTTCGTGCGCTCGTCGATATCGAGGCTGTCGGCGACGGCTTCCCACGCGGTAGCCGGAACCGTGATCGTCAACGTCTTGAACTCCGCCGGTATCTCCCCCTCGTTGCGGACCTCCACTGACGGAGGACACGCGCGAACGCTGAAGACGCAAGTCTTGCCTTCGAGTTTGCGGTAGCGCCCCTTCTCGTCCGGGCCAATCCCCTGGATTGTGCGGACGATGTATTCCTCCATCCGCTCCTCCGCGCGCGCGTAGGATTTCCGCAACGCCTGGAGGCGCTTGATTTCCGCATCGATTGCCGCCTGCTGACTGCCACAATGGACGAGGAACTGTGCGCACCTGTCGCGCTTCTCGACCGCCTGGACCAACGCCTGCTGGATCTCCTGGAAGATCGCCTCCTGTTGTTCCGGCTCCTCGACCATATCCGCGGTATCCAGGAGGGCAACCAGATGTTCTTCGATGTTGTATAGCGTCAACGCTGTGCTGCTCATTCCGCCACCTCCGCCATTTCTTCCGTTTCTGTTTCGTCCAAGGAATCCTCGAACGCACCGCAATCACCGCACTTCCAGCCCTCCTCGTAGCAACGCTCGTAAGGCCCGCAGTCCAACCCGTGCGTCTCGACCCACTCGTGAGACTCGACACGCACGTTCTCACTTCCGCAGTTCCTGCAACCCGCCATCACCGCACCTCCTGCGCCGGCTCGTCACCGCGCTCCGCCTTCAGCTTCTCCGCCCGCGCGACCAACGCGTTGTACGCCTTCAGCGCGTCGTCCGTGCGCTTGAACTCGTTCGCGTGCCGGACGCCGAACAGATCCAGTTCGCCGTAGTAGATCGCGTCGTTGTTGATCGCCGCTTTCAGCCGCGCGAAGCACTCCAGCATCCCCTTGAACGTCGTCCACGGCCTGCCGTTGCCGTTCGCGGCGCCGTTCTGCGGAGGAGCGGGCGTCGTCGCCGGCTGCGCCGCCCGCTGCCGCATCTCCTCCACCTTCCTGTCCGCCGATCCGCACTTCTCCGGGTCTTCCCACGTTCCGCCTATGTTTGTTGGGAGATCGTCGTCCGTCGCCTGGTAGGGCTGCTTCTGCTCCGGGGCAGGGGCCTTAACGGGTACTGATGTCGGTACTGCCGCCTTCGTCTCGACTGGCGCGCCGGACAACCACTTCTTCAACACCTGGGTCATTTCCTTTCCGGGCCGATTGATGACCTTCCCAGAAAGTTCGGGGCACCGCGATTTCGTTACGACGAGCGTGTTGTCCTGGTCGAGATCGCCGCACACGTCAAACTCGAATTCGATACCGTCGCGCATGACGGGGGCCAATCCGACCTTCCGCGGCACGTTCTTTCCCGTCCGCTCGTCCTTCTCGATGACCCATTCCGTCTTCGTCCGCATCGAGACGAGAACGTGGATTGGCGCGCCGATGATCGTATCGACCAGCTTGTTGTGGATCGGCGTTACGTGCTTCCACGCCGCGAACGAGTTGTTGTTCCTGTCCTTCTTCGCCGCCGAATCCACCAGGTCCAGTTCGCCGCCCTGCCCCATCCAATAGTGGGAGAGGCTGTCGATGCAGATGACGTTGTAGCCGCCTTCCGCCGCCGCGTTGATGAACTCGATCAACTGTCGAGGGTCGAACTGCTCCGGCTCCGTAACGTCGAACGAGAAGAGATCCGCGTATTTTGACGCGCTCCCGTGCTCCGTGTCCACGTACGCAATGGGGCCGCCCAACTCCGTAGCGATGCTCAACAGACTGTACGTTTTCCCCGACCCGGCGGGACCGCACAGCGCCAACCTCAGTTTCGCGTCGCGTTTAACCGCTTTCTTGAACGCCATTCCATTCCTCCCTTACGCTGCCGACCGCTCGCTGCGGCAGTTCTCCGCCGCGATCTCCGACCGAGGCTCCTGATTTCCGTCCCATGCGAACGACTGACACCGGGGGCACTTCGCCGGACGTTCCGGCTTCCTCGGGAACCAGACGCGTCCGCATTGCTTACACACGCACTGCTGAATTGTGATCGCCTCCACCCGATTCGCCGGATAGCGCAACCGCGCCGCCGTCCGAACATGCACGTCGCGCCCTGTTTCCTTGTTCCGTCCGATCCAGCCACCGTACGGCGATTCGCGCAGAATCTTGACCGATACGAGGCGGCCAGAGACCTTTACCACGTATTCGTTTCCGATCTCTACCTCGTTCTTCTTCATGGCTCGATCATACGATATACGTATCCGTAAACGCAAGTACTTTCGCACAAAATTTTTAGCGGTTGAGTTTTCAACGATTTACGTGTAAGATTACCGTATGGTTGGCATTATGAAGATGCGGTGTGCCGCTTGCGGGCACGAATGGATTCCGCGCAGCTACAAACCGCCCAAGAAGTGCCCGCGCTGCCAGAACTTCCATTCGCTCGAAATCATCGGCCAGCAGAAGAACCCGGAAACGATGGAATTGCTCGCGACCGCTTCAACCGAGGAACTTAGCTACCTTCGTGGCGTTCTGACGATCCTTCGCGAGAACGATCCGCTGTTCGCGGACCAGATCCGCCGCGTTGTGGACCTCCACGACTACGAGGCGAAGAAGAGCAGAAGGGAACGCACCGCCCAGGAGAAGACCGGAACCCGCTGATGGGGAAGCGACGCACCAAACGCCAGAACGTCCTACCGTTACCCGCGCCGCCGGAAACCGGAAACTCCGTCCACTCGGATATCGTCGTGAGGATCGGAGGCCAACTGCTGAAGATCGACTTTTCCGCCACCGTCCGTGATATAACCGACGCTCCGCGCGCCCCTGTAATTCCTCTCCCAAAACCCTATAATAGAAGAGAGGAGTAAGTCTTGTTGAATCAGCAGCTTGCCTGGAGTGGGTGGGGGTAATGCCATCTCAGCTTGCGCAAACCGAGATCGTCTCGCAAGCTGAGCTCCGTCGGCGCATAGCGCTCAAACTCCAGATCGCGCGGCTTCAGCGACAGCTTGACGACGTGGACGAAACCATCTATCTCAAATTGAAATCCGGCGCGCGCGTCGAACCCGGAACCCACACCGCGACAATCGAACGCGTCCGCAACGGACGCACCCGCATTGAACGTGTCCGCGTACGTTAACCCTTACCCGCAAATTCGGAGTCCGTACCCTCAAATTTCCCTGCGATTTTTCTGTGCGAAATCGCACTAATACACTTAAGTGTCTTTATGGTTTTTTTCTGGACGGTCTCCTTGGCTGCCTGTAAACTCGCAATCCTACCCGCCTGCGCTATCCGTCAGGAAGAAGTTGAATCCCTCATCTCGCTGGAGAACAAGATCCGCGCGCTACAGGATGAACGCGACGCCCTCGCCGAAGACCTCATGAGCCGCCGCTTGGCGGGGGTCTCCGTGGCACCGGGACTCTACAGCCTCGAAGTCGCTGAGCGCACCCGCGCCGGCCGCCGCGAATTCCGTCTCGTCGTCAGATAAACAGATCCGCCCCGACGTGGAAGAACTCGGCGAGCTTCCTCGCCTGGTCCTTGCTGATGGACCGCTTCCCCGCAAGGATCTCCGATACCCGGCTCTTGGAACCGAGCACGGGCCAAAGATCCTTCGGGGCCAATCCGCGCTGTTCGAGGAGGAACGCGACCATCTTGTGCGGCTCAGACTTCGGGATCGGGTACGCCTTCTCCTCGAAATCATGAATGAGATCCACGAGGAGGTCGAGCAGTTCGTCTTCCTCGGGCGTCAGGTTCTTCTCGCCCTTCTCCATCAGGGATTCCACGATGGCCAGCGCGCGCTCGTTCTCCCCCTCTGTCCTGATGACACGCGGTACCGCCTTCGCCAGCAGCCGCCCGTACCTCTTCAGGTCGAGTTCTTCAGCCGTAGTGTTCATCGCTTCCAATCCCCCTTGTCGTACTCTTCATGCGTGAGGATGTGCTTGATATAGACGATCTGTCGCCGGTAGTCAACGAACGCGATCAACCGATACTTGTTCCCGCCCACGTTGAACACCGTCAGGTCGCCCACGAAGTCAGCAGAACCGAACTCAGCCTTCAGCGCACCGGGATTCGTCCATTCCGCTGCCTTGATCGCGTTCGCCCAGTGCTTCAACGGCTCAACAGCCTTCGGGAACCGTTCCCAGAACTCCCGAATCCGCCGCTTGCTGATGATCCTCACATCTCTAAGTTCCCACAAAGGGAACCATGGGTCAAGTGGGATGCGCGATTTATTTCAGTACCGATACCACGCGAGTAGAACATCTTCGGGTTGGGGCGTTGCTGCCGGAACGAACGTGATCGTGTTGCCCGACAGCGTGTAGTCGAACCCGCGCTTCTGGACGATGCCGTTTCGGAACAGGATAAGACCGTTCGCCGGAGACGGTGCGCTCGCCAACGTGAAGACCGTGTTCACGCCGTTCAGAACGCCCGAGGGCGTCTCCTGGTCCACGACCGTAACCGTCTGCCATCGTCCGCTCGTCGCGTCGAACCGCAACATCTGGCCGTCCACCGGGGCCGTCGCCGTGATTCCCTGTGGTTCCCACCTTCCCACTGTCTCGTTCCACGTCAGAACCATTCCTGCGCCTGGTGCCGTCGTCGCCACGTCTCGCCCCTGAATCCGAGCAGCATCCACCGCGCCCGCTATCGCGCAATCCACCGGCTGCCAACTCGTCCCCGTCCACGCGAGACACTGCCCCACCTGCGCGCCGCTCTGCCCGATCTGACCGACCGAAATCTGGAGATTGGGCGTGGGGATTGTCGCCGTTCGGATCGCCGCCACTGTCACCGGCATCGCTGATGTCGGAACAATCCAGTACTCCAGATTCGAGACGCCGTTGTTCAGGTAGTAACGCACCGTATACGAGATCCCCGCCGGCGTCGGCTCCAATTCCACGTCCAGGACGCCGTTCGACACGCGCACGTCCAACGTTCCCGCCGCGACCGTCTTCGCGCCGGACGCGAACGCCGGCCACGTGATCGTAATCCGCCCGTCCGCCCGCTTGCCCGTCGCGTAGTAAACCGTGTCCCGAACGCGGGTTCCCGCCTGGCTGACCGCGCACGTCAACAGGATCAGTAGGGCGATATTCTTTATTCGCTGCATTTCTTTATCTCCTCCTTACTGTGCATCGCTGAACGGGAACATGTGTCCACACTTTGGGCATGTCCCCTTCACCTCGCCCCATCCTCCGCTCTGCCCACTGCCGCCGGGACGGATCAATGCGAGCGTCGCGCCCAACCCTTCTCCGAGGATCAGTTTTCCCGCGTCCTCCTTGAAAAACAACAACGCGATGCCATTCATGACGATGAACAGTCCTACGGCAAGGTGACCACCCGGCGACGCCATGATCTGAAGAAGCCGGGCAAGGCCCCGAAACTGGGGCCTCCGGTGATTACACTTTCGCTTCATTTGATTCTTACTTGCCGAGGTACTTCTCTCCGCCGTCTCCCTTGTTCGCGAAGTAGAAGGAGTACGCCATGCCAGCCAAGATCATGAATTCCTTCGCTTCCAGTCGCCCGATGAAGAACCCGGCGCAGGCTGCGATAGTCAGGACGAGGAAGACCAACTTGCTTGCGGATTCCAGGATTTTCACGTTTCCCACCTACGCTTTCTTGAAGATGCCATGAACGTTGAAGATGCCGACGATCTTACAGATCAGGTTCGTAGCAATTGAGAGCCACTTCTCCTTCGGCATATCCTTCGAGACGGCCTGACCCTCGTCGTACGCCACGCTCAATACTTCCTGGGCGATGGCGAGTTTCGCCTGTCCTAGTCCAGATTGTTCCAGCGCGCCCTCCAGCGAGCGGACCAAGTCGATAACCAGGGGTAGGAATTTGATGATCGTGATTAACGTGTTCAAATTTCACCTCGCGATGTATGGCCCGACCAACTGCCCAACAAAGGGCAGAACGGCTACTATGCGCCAGAACGGATGTACGGGCCTTGTGATCCGTTCGATGTTCGCCGTAGTCTTGTCCGTGTTCGCTGCGATGCGGGTTGCCGACTCGGACAACGGCTTCGCCTGCTCACCCCACGCGCGCGCCATGCGCTCGACGCCCTGCGCGACACCGACATAGCGGTTGAAGACACAGTTCGGATTGTGGTCGCAGTCCAGAAACAGCGACAGCGTGTCATCCACCTGCGCCGTGATCTTCGCCGCATTGTCCAATGCCGGACGCGCGCCGGATGCCACTGCGCTTACCTCCGCGATGCTGTTGTTCGCTCTCTGGAGGTTCGCTTCCACCGTCGCATGGAGACCTGCAAGACGGGCATCCGCCGTCGCTGTTAGAACGTCCACCCGCGCCAGCAGGTCGCGACGCGTGACGCCGATTTCGCGTATTGCATCCCGTCTAACTTCCGCGATTGCCCTCAACGCCGCCGCCCGCGTTTCCGCGCCCTGCTTCTCGATTTGTCGCTCGACGACCGCCGGAAGCACCTGTACCGTTCTGGCAGCGTCGCGAATGAACACGCACGCACTGACCGCCACCGCGATCAACGTTGCCAACAGAGCGCAGGCCAGCGCTTGTTTCAACCGTTCCATGTCACGCAACCCGGCTCTCCGGCCCGCGTGCGTCACTAACCGCCAGCCGCACTTCTGGATGCCGGACAAAGGACAGCACCTTCTCTGCGTAACTTGGGTCCGTTGCGTAGACTCCCGCGATGCCGCGCGCCAATGCCTCAACGTCGCGATCCAGTTGGTATTGCGCCCATGCTCGCGCGTATGGCCGTCCGCGCGTGATAAGGCCCGCGTGATCCGAGAACGCCTCCGCCAGCGAGTCGTACGCCGCAAACTGAAGGGGCTTCTTCACCTTCTGACCACCAATAAACTCCGTCGTCATGAAGGTCTGGAACTTCTGATGCCGTGCCGCCCGCTTAATGCCGAATGGATTGTTTCCGGGCGCGCGCCGCAGCCATCCGCTTTCGAGAATGCACTGTGCGACCGTCAGTTCAGCCGGACATCCCGTAGCCCGCTCCGATTCCACCGCGGCAGCCGCGATCTGACGCAGTGCCGCCTTCTGTTGTTCCGTGAGCATTTCCCGCCCCCCTCGTGGTTTATGCAACCGAAGATCCCGCCGGCCCGCTCTGGTAATGCGGCATGTCGTCGAGGTCCGCCCGCCCCGTCTCCTCGAAATGAATGATCGCCTGCGCGTTGAAGATCACCGCCGCCATGTGATCCTCGTCGCGCCATCCCATCGCCCACTTCAACGCGTGCCGGATCAGGGACGCGTAGAAGACGGAGAGCGGCATGCCCTTCTCCCAATTCCTCTCGCCGTACTTCTTTGCGCCCATTCCCAACCAACGCCCGACGCGCCGCAATGCGAACGGGGAAATCAGGTCCGGGCGCTCCTTGTCGGATGCCATATCCCGGACCGCGCCCGTGGGAAACTCGCGCCTGTCACCCGAGTCCTTCAACGAGAACCCCTTCTCTCCCCAGTCGCCCGTGATCGAAACCACCTTCTCGCCGGAATGCACGGTACAACGCCGCGTCGTCTCGTCGTAGCACGTGCATCCCGTCTTCTCGTCAGCAAACATTGATGAACCTCGTTTGAATCCGATATGACGGGCCGTAAAACCGAACGCTCGCCCGAAGCCGCCCGTCCTTCTGCTCCGAGACCACACAGATTCCGCACAGACCACACCACCCCTCCGCGTGATCGCCTTCACTCGGCGTCCACTCCGTGATCTGACCTTTCCAGACCTCGTAACTGCGTGGGTGACTGTGGATATCCCCTACGACTTCCGCTTCGTTCTCCTTCGCGAATGCGCGCGCTTCCGCCGGCCAGTGATTCGGGACATTGACCGCCGCTTCCGTGCAGTAGTTCCGCACGTCGTCCGGCGTGAACAGGTCCTCGATTACGACCAGATCGCCGCAGTTCTGACCGACGAGATAGGCGAACGTCTCGCGCGGGAACGACGCCTTCGCCTCACGCTTGAACCGCTCCACAAGCAGACGCGGAATCTCGACTCGTATCGTGCGCATCAGAACCGCCGCGCGCCCGACTGATAGAACCCGCGGTCATAGAACGGAACCCATTCGACCTGGAATCGGTTGATGGTCCCATTCGTCGCCTGGTTGATGCGGATCAGACACCCGCCGACGTGCGCCTGGATCTTCTGCTTTCGCATGAACACCGACTGATCGCACGTACAACCCGTCTGAACGCAGAAGACCTCGCGCGAATAGTTGAAATCGAACTTGTGGTAATGCCCGATCAGCAACGCGCTCGGCTTCTCGCCGCCCTGGAACGACTCGACCAACTTCTGCGGCGCGTAGGACAACGCATATGCCGATCCGCCGCCGGGATGCATGACCTTCATCCACCGGGAACCTTCCGCCGCGCGCAACTCCACGTCCGCTTCGAGATACCCGAGATAGTTCAGGTCTTCGCGCCCCGCCGCACGCGCCCGCAACATCGCGTACTTGCCGATCTCGATCCGCTCGCGCTTCTGATACCAGCCCTCATGATCGTCGCCCGCGATGAAATGCGTTGTGATGCCCTTCCGCTGCGGGTAGTTCTCGATCCAGTAGTCCACCTGATCGTCCAGACCGAAGACCTTGATGTCGTGGAAGTTCATCTTCCCCGCTTCGCCTTCGATCCAGTTCCCCGCGTTGAAGACCTCCGTAACTCCCTCCGCCGCGTAAAGGTCGTACAGCGCGTTCAACACGTCCAACCGCTCATGCTTCGATCCGAGATGGTTATCCGACGTAGCGCCGAACACCCGGAACCCGTTCCGGTAGTCCTGCATCGAATGGACAATCAGCGGTTCGCTTGCGTTCGGACGGACCTCCGTAGATAGCGTCGCCTCTCCGTCGGCGATGATTTCGACGTTGTGACCGCCCGTCCTCAGCGATTCCAGGGCTTCCCGGACAGTCTTCTCCGACCGATTCACACGTTCGGAGATGTCCCGGATCGACAACCGCGTCCGCGCGCGTTTCAGGACCGCCAAAACGTCCTGCTCCGAAGACTGGTCGCGAGTCTCGCGCTTCGCCTCCTCCATCCGTCGGAGGCGCAGCTTGTACCCGCATTCGTAGCCGCACGTCGGCTGTCGCGCCGGAAACGTCTTCAGCTTTCCGCAGACGGGACACTCCCGCCGGACCAGCTTGTGCTGGCTCGCATTCGTTCTGCTCACAATAAGACCTCTCTAAATGGAAAAGGAATGAACTGGAGAACTACAGCACCCGCGCGCTACCGGATGGAACCGGAAGGGGAACGGGCCACGACAACAGGCACAGATGATCGAACGCCCACAGATTCAGGTGCGGCGTCCCTTCCGCCTTCGCGAACAAATACTCCATCGTCCATGGACACCCGCCGTTGAACCACGGGATGAGATACCGCGTATCCGCCTTCGGCCACGACAAGACCGTATACGGGAATCGAATCGTCTCTTTCGCCTGATCGATGTTCCGTTCCGACGATCCGAACGCCAGACCTTCCGTCTTGAAGCGGTCGAGACCGGAACCCGCCTTCGTCGTCCACTGGGACGGGAGGTTGACGTATCGATTCAGCCGCCCGCCGATCTTGTACCGCGCTGTTGGCGTCGGATAGTTCACGTCGTACGGCCAAAGGATTTCAAACTTCGCGTTCGGATACGTCGCCTTCACAAATCCGCTGATCGCGTCGCAATGATCCTTGATCCGCTGCCGGAGGAAGTTCGCATCCGCGTAGCCGTTCACCGCCGGGTCGTCCGTGGGTGTCAGGAACGTTGCCAGCGGACGCCCGAGCGACGCTGTTGCCGCCGCCGCCGTGTCCGCATCGTAGAATGCCATCCCGCCAGCAGGGTTCGCGTTCGCGTCGTAATTCGTGAAGAACCACCAGACGAATTCGCCGAACTGCAACCACGGCGTCAACCCCGCCGCCGCCATCAGCCCCGCCATTTCCTTGTACGCTTGCTTCTGATAGTCCGAGACCTTCTGGACGAACGCGCAATGCGTCGAAGACAGACCGCCGAACCCTGTCGCCGTCAACACCGGAGTGTTGTCGCGGAACCGCGCCGCCCACACCTCTCCTGCGCCGGGATCATCAGGCGGCGGGTCCACCAACTCCATCGAGAACGCCGCCGTTGCCGTCCAGCCCTTCGCCGCGATCTCCTGGAAGAAATCCTCGTGCCAGTCCCGCGCCGCGCGATTCAGCACCGGAGTTGCCGCCGCGTCGATCTGCCACGTGCCCTCGACACCTTGCCGCAGATCGCCGCTCACGTCCACTGTCCCAACCTGTCCATACGTCCCGTCCGCCCACGCCCAGAATGTGAAATCGTACGTCGGCGAATGGGTAGTGATCGTCAAGACGTTTCCGCTCGCGGACGCCCACACGCCAACAAACGTTACGTTGATGTAGGCCGCGAAGTGCGCCGCAATCGAGTCCGTGGTATCCGCAGGGAAGCACGTCTTACCTAGAAGTGTCCCGTTTGGATCGCCTTGGTAGGTTCCGCCGAATTGCAGCCACGCGACGCCCTGATCTCCCCAGGTTTCCGAAAACGTGACCGTGACCGCGTGGAAGTTTCCCGAGATCCGCCGTCGCTGATTCCACCAGAAGACGCCGACGTACTCGTTCACGTCGCCGTGAAAACCCATCTTGTCGAGGTTCCAAACAACTCTCTGGGGCGGCAACTTGTACGTGTGATCCGTGTCGTAATCCAACGCGGGCGACACGTTCGAGTACGTTGCCGTTGGGTTTGGCACGTCCGCCGCAACGACCGCCTGAAGATAGTCGAAATAGAAGTAGTTTCCCGTGGATTGCGAGTTGCGGTCACTACGAACAATGATCTCCACGACATGTTCGCCGGCCGGAACCGCCTGCTTCACCCGCCGCCGCGTCAGGACCGGAGGCTCGTCCGGCGCATAGCAATCCAGGTAGTCGGCCAACAGGACGCCATCAAACTTTACGTCCACTCTGCCGCGATCCCGATACAGTGACGTTCCGATCCAAACGTCATGCGTGAACTGGCACGCGTAGCGCACCCGCACGCTGTCTCCCGCCGCAGAGGAACGACGAGCATATCCGCCCGCGTACCATCCCGCCTCTTCCGCCCATCCACCGCCGGAGTACGACACCCAATCGTCTTTGCTGTTCACCTTGACGCTGGACGGCCCCGCAACCTTCAGCGCGCGCTTGCTCTGCGGGTCCGAGACAGTCCAGTTCGAGAAAACCGCTGACCACTCCTGATCGGCGTACGCCGCGCCATTGGGCAGCTTCGGGGCGAATGTGAGCCACAATTGCCGCACCTGGGTCAACCCGAGCGCGGAGAAATCCAGCCGGAAATGGGCAACCGAGGGGTCCAAACCTCCCGTAAGCGCATTCGTTCCCGCCGGCGTCAGATACATCGTCTCCGTCTTGTGCTGCTCGTACAGCCGGACGAAGTTCCCGTCCGCGGCGGAACCGTAGGTGCCCCCGTTCGCCGTGATGACGATATCCGCGCCGCTCCCGGACGCCGATAACTTTACGGGCGTGCCAACGGGCCACGAAACCGTGTTGATCTGCTGCCGGAGACTTGCCGCGACGACCTCAGTCGGGTTCTGCGCGACCCATAACGTATCCGCGCCGTTCCACGTCGCAGAACATGTGATCGACGCCCCCGTATTCGCTTTCGGCGTGACCACAACTGTGTTGCTGCTTGCGTCCGCATTCGCGTTCGGGTCGCTCGCCGCCGCCGCCGCCAACGCGCCAGCGATCTGCGCGCCCGTTTCCCCTCCGGGTGTTGCGACCGTGTAATTGTAGGTGTTCGAGCCTAGGACGAGACTGACCGTCGTTCCCTGATCCGCCCACCAGAACGTGAACGTAATGCTTAGCTTTCCTGGAACGATGTAGTCGAACGCGTAGTTCTGGAACCACAACGTCACGCGGTCCCATTGCTGACAGGCCCCATTCACCGTCCAGGTGCGCGTCGCCGCTGTCCTGCCCGTTCGCGACGTGATGCAATCGCGGAGCGTGATCTTGCCCGATGTGCCGTCCGCCTTGATGTAATCGAGGTACGGCCAATCGATTGACGGGTACTTCAACGATTCGACCCACTGAAGGTTCGTGTACGACAGATCAAAGTCCAGTACCATACCCGAGAAGTCTAAATCGGGCAGATACCGCATGGACGGATGCTCGAAGAAGTTATCCGCATCCCACAAGACCAGCACCGCGAAATCTGCCGCATCCCGGAAGACGCCCGAGACCGTGAATCCGGTTTCGCTCGCGCTATGGAACGCCGCCGCCGCGCCGCGCCGGTCGAAGCCACGAAGGTGCATCGTGCGCGTCGGCTGCAACTTGTAGATCGTTTCCGCCATTTGTCAGACGAAGATGATGACCGAGAGATCCGCACCGGGGAACGTCGTCCCCGTCGATGTGATATCCAACTTGATGTGCGCGCCTTCCGGGATCGTCGGAGCCGCCGCCAATTCCGCCTGGCTCGCCTCGACGATGGTCGTTCCGGCCTGCATCGTCAGGGTCATAAACAGCGCGTCGTCGATGTAGATCTTGAACACCAGATCCGCCCCGACCGGACCCTGTTTGCACTCGGCCCGTACCGCGAGCGCCCGCGCGTCCTTGTACAGCGACACCCTCGGGGCGAGGTCCGAGCCGATAGCCAGCGTCCCTTCGACGCTCATGTAGACCGCGCCCGTGAAACTGACTGTGCCCGCCCCGCCGATGAGGTAGATTTCCCGGACTGGCGAGAAGTACTCCTGAGACGTATCGCCTCCGCCGTCCATCGTCAACGCCTGGACGAGGAGCATTTGCCGCTTGTAGTTATCTACACTGATCGTAGTGGTAACGTCTGTCTGCGGGTTATCGTTGTTCGCCGACTCGCCGGTGATGTCGATTTGCCAACTTGGTTCCTCGACGATGAATTTGCTGGTCGCATCTGGCGTGATCGGCCAGTCGCCCTCGATGTAGAACCGGGTGCCGGTATTGTCCTTCACCTTCACCCGCATTCCGCGCCCCTTCCCGGCGATAAACCGGAGGATGCGGCCCTTTTCGGCTCCCGGCGCGAGTCCCTGAATCATCCGGTAGGCCATGCCGCCGTTCGTATACGCGCCATTGCCCGCCGAGCCGTTCAGTGTGAAATTCGTGTTGTCGATAACGGTGATGGGCCACAGGTCATTTGCCGCCGTGTTCCCGTTCACCCCCTGGACGTACACCTTGTCGCCGGTCGCGAACGGGTGCGGGTTCAGGGTCGTAATCGTGATCGGGGTCGTATTGCTCGCCGCTTGGATAGAATACGGCTCGGTCAGCAGCCCGAGGCAGTTGACGAAGTTCGCGTCCTCGATGTAGTTCCCGGTCGCGTCGCTGCCTACGGTGGGCCTCACCCGCATAATCAGCACGTCGCCCAATTGCAGGCCGGTGCCGCCGCTCGGCCGCGGAATCGCCGTAGGATCGGGCGAGCCGGGCGCAAGGGTCAGTGTGTCGCGGTCGTTCGACTGGACCCGGAATGAGACGATGGGCAGCGGGCCGGATTCGCCCTTCATCGCGACCAGGGACACGTCGTAACCCGCCCACTGATTCGTCTGGAATCCCGCATTCGCGCCGACCAGAACCGAGACCTTGATCGTGTTCGACGTGCAGGAGATGATCTCCTGCCCCCAAACGCCCGCGTGGAGAATGCGCTTGACCCGGTACTCCATCTTGTCGAACTCCGAATCAGGCATCCCCCATGCGCACTCGTTGTACGACGTTAGCGTGATGCTGGACGGCAGGGAATCCCCACTCTGCTGGTAGGTGAGCTTATTCGGGTCCGTCCCCGCAAACAGGACGTAACCCGCCGCTCCCGCGCCCCAGACGACACCCGTCACTGTGACTGTGTTTGTGTTAGTCCCCGCCGGGACGGAGATCGTGCAGATTTTGGACGGCGCGCTCAGTTTGTAGTTCGCGCCCGCCTGATCCTTCGCGCACACCGCGAGGAAATACACCCGGTCGCCAGCCAATGTTCCGCCCGTCGTCGCTGTTGCGCCCTGCTGATCGACGTACGGCGGCTCCGGCGTCGTCGGAAATGTGTTCACTGGGAGTTTCCCCGTGACAGCCAGTTTCGCGATGGACGTCCCGTCTGCCGCCGTCTCGTACTCTTGCGCCAGACGGAAATTCCACTCGCTCGCCGGGAACATTGAATCGCCCGCGATTGGCTGCTCCGCATACGGCGCCCACGGGAACGACGGCCGCTCCAGCCGATTCCTGAATCCCGGACGGAACTTCGGTGTCCCGCCCTGCCCGAACTCGTCGAGATACCACGTGTCGTTGTGGCAGCTCGCCGCGATCTTCACGGTTTCGAAGTTGGTCGCGGGCTGGATTTTCGTGATACGGAACAACCAGTTGACGATGCCGTACTGCTGGTAACTCACCCGGATGATTTGACCGAGCTTTAGGTGAACCGCCTTCACCGACGCCTCGAACTCCGCCTGCAACGTGCCGCCCGTGTCGCCGATGCTTTGCCCATCCGCACTCAGACGCGGGTTCCCGCGGTAGGACTCCGCCAACCACGTACTCACCACCCGCATTCCGTGATCGTGCGTGATGATCCCATCCACCGCCATCGATCCGGGAAGCTCCTGCCCAACCCGCGCAACGTCTTCCGTATCGACGACCGTCAACGTCTCGTTCGCGTAGTAGTTCTCCGCGTTCTGGAACGCGACACTGATCCGATTCGCCGCTCCCTGGACCGGGGACTGCGTGATTTGCAGCGTGGACTTTCCATTGCGCTTGACGATGTTCGATTCGTTGAAATCGTACGCGACGTACCCGTTCGCCACCTGCCCCGTAACCAGCTTCGACGAGATCGGATTGTTGTAGTTCGATCCCGGAACCGGCGCGCCCTGCTGAGACGCTAATGTTTCCTTGACGATCAGTTGCAGTTTCCCTTGATCGTAGTTTGGGACAAGGATCGCCTTACACGCGTTGCGCAGTCCACGGATGACATCCGCCGCTGAACGCCGCTGCCGGAGAACCAGCCCCGCCATGTAGCGGCGGTACGGCTGCCCGTTCATGTAGTTCGTCACCTGCCCGAACTGATTCGTGAAATTGATCTGCGCGTCGCACTTCGCCGCCGCATCGATGAACGACTGGATGTCGATATCCGACATCCGCCAGTTCGCCCATGCGAGAATGTCCAGTAAGATCCAGACCGGATTGTCCGTGTACTGCTTCGTGTAGGTGTTTGGATCGCTGTAGACGCGGATCTTTGGACCCTTGACGTGGACCCGGACGCGGGGAATCGAACTCGAATCCGCCAACTTCCTTGGGACGACGATCTCAATCACCGACAGACTGCCGTACGGATCGCCCTGCGGAATGCCGTTCCGATCCGTATAGCCCAGATCCGCGCACGGAGACCCGTCCCTGTCGCCGCGGTTGACCGTCAGCCAGAAACCGGACGTAGTATTCCCGCCCTCCTTGTACGACGACATGAATTCGCCGTCGTTGTCCACGTGCGGGATCTTCACATCGTTGACGACAACCTCATAAATGTGGCTCATCTCGCCCCAGCAGATGAGCGCTTCCATCTTCGTGAG
Source organism: Bryobacteraceae bacterium (assembly GCA_046289265.1). GTDB lineage: Bacteria > Acidobacteriota > Terriglobia > Bryobacterales > Bryobacteraceae > JBKBWD01. The sequence goes on from JBKBWD010000013.1 coordinate 32,248, forward strand.
GTTCGCGTCCGGGACAACGTTCAGAATCAGCGGGTCTACCCACTGCGTACCGTAGACCAACGGAACGAAGTCCCCGTACTTCGCCTCATTGCCGTTGCTCGTGATCTCCTCCCATTTCGAGGAGACGAACCCGCGCGAGACCGTGGACTGCGGCGGAGACCACTGGACACCGCCGAACCGCCCCGTCTGCCGCAACGCGGAATCCTTCGTATACATCCCGCGAGCGACACAATCGTCCTTCGTATACCCACACGTCGTGTACGGCGTTCCGCCGTTGAGGTTCCCGCGCCGGCTGGCGGGGTTCGGATGATCTGGGCAGTATCCGCACTCCCAATAGGGCGAGTCGTCGTTGTCCGCGCCGTCCTGACGCTGCTCCGCCGTCTGCGGGAAGATCCAGGGACACTTCTTCTGAATCCGTGTCGGAGGCAGGTTCACCTGGCTCATGTTCATCAGACTGACCGCCGTCACCGAGATGCTGGATTCTTCGACCGTTGGCGCGTTGCACACACCGACGAACTTCACCACGGAATCGCTGCTAAAATCGTTCTGCCCGACGTTCCAGAACACGAATAGCAGCTTCATCCGCGCGCCCTTCAACCCATTCGCCTGCTCGTAATTCAGCCAGACGAACTTGTCCGGGTCCGCGATCTGGAGAGTGACGTTCGGCGTCTGGTCAATCCCCTGTTCGGACAACGCCTGCGTCGCCGCAATATCCTGGTTCATGATGCGCGGCAGCCAATCGTAGCCGCCGTACTGGAACCCGCCGTCCGCATTCCGCAGCCCGTGGGTGCACAGACGCAGCTTTGTTACGCCATCCGACAGCGTGATTTCGGCCAACAGAAGAGGCTGGTACGTGACAGCCAGTTCTTTCGCCGCGTTGATCTGACCGACCGCCATGATTTAGAAGAACTCCCGAACAGGAAGAGAGACTGCGTTCTGATTCGGCCCGAGTTTCCGCCATGAGAACTCGTCCGCATCGAACCTGCACCGTGCGCGATAGCCGTAGTTCGCCGGCGACTTCGCGTACCCGCCTGGACCGGGTAGCGGCGCGCACATCGCCCCGAACAGATCGATAGGCGAGTTGTTCCACGTTCCAAGACCGCCTATCAGAACGCGGATATAGCTGTTCGTCGCCAACGTGACCGTGTGCCAGATCCTCCGCCACTGACCTTGAGGAAGATCCCACGCCCGATTTCCGATTACACCAAAACCGGAATCAATGAAACCGATGGATAGTTGCTGTCCCGCCCACGCCGCGCGCGCCCACACTGACGCCGTTAGCGTGAATCCGCTTGCGTTCCCCGTTGGAAGGACCGTCGCGTACAGCATCGAATTCGCGCCCGTGGAAGACAACGTGGACGCCAACGCGCCGCCGAAAGGATCGGAGACGCCGAACGCTGGAAGCAATCCGACCAGGGACCAGGAGGGATCGGAGTAGTTCTCCGAATTTGGGATGAGATTTCCTCCAGGGTCCAAAAAGATGAACTCGTTCAGCCGCCCTTCCATCGACGTGAAGAACGCTTTCAGCGTCTCTACTTCCGCATCCGTGATCGCCGGATAGTTGAGATCGAACCGTCCCAACGCGCCCGTGGGGAAATTCGTCAACCCCGCGCCACGGAACCCGTACTTCAGCCGCGCGCCGGACGCCATGTCCACCACCAACGTGTTGAACTCGTGCGACGCCTTGTAGGGCCGCTGCGTCGAGACGCCGCCGTTGATCTGGGGGAAATACGCCATCAGTTCGGCCTAACCTGGCGAACCTTCAACGTGCAGGAGAACAGATTTGGGCGATTCTCCGTGTACGTGAAATCATCCTGATCGAACGCCATGTAGTTCCACGTCTGCCCGTCAATCGTGATCGACCACGTAGTATCGAACCGCCCCTTGGAGGAACGGAAGAACTCCTGTAGCAGCCCGAGGTCGTACCCGTTCAGGTCCGTAAAGACGAGGGAACCGCGAAACAACTTCGGCATCCCCCGCCATCTCTGCTCCGCGTCGTTGACGAACTGGACGACGCCCGTACTGTGCGCCCACGTCTGCGTCGTCCCGTTCATCGCGACCTGTCCGCTTCGCAACGCCGGAAAATTTGCCATCGCCTTAGCTGAACGCCGCCCGCTGAACCGTCTGGATCAGTTGACCGTTCCCCATCCCGATCTCTTTAGCGACCGCCAACCCGATCTCGGGAGACCGTTCGAGGATGCTTTTCGCGTCCATCGCATCCACGCGCATATTGATGACCGTCGTTCGCGTGACCCGCGTCCGCCCGCGGTAGTCGTAATCCACGTCGTTACCGTAGAGATCCGTCGTCCGATCCACGTCCGCCGGCCAGTCCTTCTTGTTCCGCTTCAGCGCATTTGTGACCGCTTCGTCGTATTCCTTCCTGGGATCGCCCAACAGACCGCCAATCAGCCCGGAAACCAGGGAGACGCCCATCAGGACCGCTTTACTGATCGGCTCCGGGGCGAGCGCCGCCGCCGTTCCCGCCGCCGAACTGATCGCCGTCGTAGCCCCGCGCGCGCCGCCCCGTTTGATCCCGGAATACACTCCGTACGCGCCGCCCGCGATGACGGACGCCGTTCCGATTGCCGTTCCGATCCGCTCCGCCGTTGAGAACGAACCCGCTCGTCCCGGACCCAACTGGACCGACTCGCCGGAGGGAGTGAAGATCACCCCTAACGGGTTGCCGCTCAACGTCCCACCCAGAAGCCCGGAGAAGAACTGCGACATCGTGGACGGCGCTTTCGCCGCGTTCGTCCCGCCGGGAACACCGCCGCCCAGGGGATTGAAGATCGTCATCCACTTCCCGAGGTAGTCGCCGCCCGGAAGACTGCTGATATCCGGGATTCCGCCCGCCATCAACGCGCCGCCGCCGGAACCGGGAGACAGCGCCGATTGCATCGCGTACGTCATCGCGACCATCGCCGCCGTGTTCTTCTTCGTCTCGACCGTGTTGTCCTTCGTGACCGTTTCGAGGGTCCGATTCTTGGAATCGAAGATCGTTCCAGACAACAACGTCCCAAGGATCGTCGGCTTTCCGTCCGCCCCAGTTTGGCCGGGGATGATCCCGCCCAACGTGGAACCGACCTTCTGGAAGATCCCCGCAGACGCGTTGACGAAGATCTGCCGCTCCAGGATCTTCACCTGCCCCTTGATGAAATCGACCAGTCCGCCGCCGCCGCTCGCGGTCAGCGCGTCGAACACGCGCCCGGCCTGCTCGCGGTAGTTGTCGAGCTGCTGTTTCTGGAACTGCGCGATGGAAATTAGCCGGTCCTTGCGCGCCCGGTCGAGGTCGGATTCGAGTTTGCCACGGTCCTGTGTGATCTGGAATTCGCGCAACGCCGACTGCTCGCGCAGGGTCGCAATGCGTTCGATGGCCTCCAGTTCGCCGCCAGGTCCAGCGGTAAGTTGGATCATGCGCTCCTGGAAGCTCGTATACCGCTGGATGGCCCGCAACGACCGTTCGCGGAAATCCGCGATCATCTTCTCGTTGACCTTCTGATCAACCTCTACCGACTGCGCGATAGTGGGCAACCAGCCGTACTGGAATCCCGTCTTGGAGAGGTCCACCGCTTCGGGTTGTGGCTTTCGCTTCGCCGTCTCGCGGAGGATCGCTCCGCGCAATGATTGCGTGACCCGCGCCTGCTCTCCAGGCGTTAGCGGTCCATACTTTCCCACCGCGTCGCGCAGACGCTGTTCCGTATCGAGGATCAGCTTCGCCAATGGATCCAGCGCGCGCTCGTCCAGCGAATCAATGAGCTTCTTTAGCTGTTCCTCGCGCGCCTTGACCCTCTTTCGCGCCTCCTCCGACAGTTCGTCCTGGACCGCCTTGTCGTACGCTTCCTGGTTGAAAGTGGAACCGGACATGTCAGGGTGTTTCCGGTTGCGGATGGCGAGAAGGACATCGCCGCGTCCAACCTTCACGCCATGCCCGAGATCCATCCCTTGCGCGATCCGCTCCGCCTCGAACATGACACCTTTCCCGCGCTCGACATAGATCTTCGCGAGACTGTCCGCCAACACGTTGACGACAGACTGGACCGCTTCCTTATTCGCCTCGAACTGCGTCTTCAGGGACTCCGCTTCCAGCTTGTTCTTCGCCCCCTGGAGCCTGCGGTTGATCTCCTCCCGTTGCCGCATCAGGTTCGAGATAGCCGTCTCGCCCTGCTCCTGGTAGTACGCAATCGGGTCCGGCTGTCCCATCAACCACGTGCCGATGCCCGCGACCGCGCCCGCGCCCGCCTTCAACTGCCACGGACCCGGCATCGCCCGGAACGCCATAAACGCCGCGCCTACCGCCGTCACGCCGACCGCCATCTTGGAGAAATGCTCGCCGTTCTCCTCCGCGTACTTCGAGAGACGCGTCATGAACAGGATCGCGTTGCCCAACGCCGGGACGAGACCTTCGCCGATGGACTGCTTTGCTTCGTCCGTGTAGCGTTTCAGGGATGTGAGTTGCTTGCCCGCTGTGAGCATAGACGCCTCGTACGCGCCCGTGATCTTCGTCCCCTGCTTCAGAACCTCCTGTAACGCGATCTCCTGCTTTTCGACCGCCGCCAGTTCGCGCCCGCGCTCCCGCGCCGCCTTCTGATACGCCTTCTCGAAATCGACGATGATCCCATACGTACGCAGGACTTCCGGCTGCCGCGTCACGATCCCGTGGATGATCCCCGCCAGCGCCTCAGAGGAGTTGATACCCGCGATGACGGCCGCGTTCTGCGCCAACCGCGCGAGATCCGTGGACTTTTTCAGATCCAACTGGGCAAAGATCATCTTGTTGATCGTGCCCATTGCCTCCTGCGTCGTGATCCCGAGCTTTTTGACCTCCTCCGCTTGCGCCCGGACGGCGCCTGTGCTCAGGTTGTTCACCTTCGCGAGTTGGTCCATGACGACGCCCAACGTTTCCGTGCGCGCCGCATACTGCGCAGCCCCGACCGTGTATTCCTTGATCGCGCCCGCAGCCTTGGTTATCGCTTCCGTTAGCAGGTTAGCCTTCAGGACAGCCGCGGTGAAGCTCTCGCCATGCACTTTCGCCGCTTCACCGAACTCTCGCATCCCTGCCGCTGCTTTGCGATTCGCCGCGTCGAACTGCGCCAGCGCGCCGGAACCCGAGCGCACTTCTCCCGAAACTCCCTTGATGGAATTTACAACCGCGTCCAATTGCTGCTGGCCTTCGGTCCTGATCCGAAATAGTAGTTCGAGAGATTCACTCATCGCGCAAGATCCTTTGAGATTTTTCGCATTTAGCCCGCACTATGATTCGTATGGCACTCTCTCCCGAGGAGATCGACCGCATTCGTGAGGAGGAACGCGTCCGCCACGACGCGCAAGAGGAGATCCGTCAGGAACAGGAACGGAATAAGCGGACCATCAACGCCATGGGCTGGCTCTTTCTCTTGATCGTCCTGTTCGTGATCGCCCAGAAGTTCCCGGAATGGCAACGGGATCAACGCGAGCGGGAGCAATTCCGCCAGACCCTCGAGTCCCTCGTCAACCGCTAATTCGTTGACCGCTGATCCGCGTCGATTCTCGCGTTCTCATACCGGATACTCTCCAGTTCGCACACGTCCAGCGCATCCACCGCCCACGCCGGCCACTGGGATTGATCCGGGCCGAACAACGCCGCGCCGGACGCCTCTTTCACCCGTTTCGAACGTACGAACATCTGTAGCAATTCGTTCGACCGCGCTGTGATGAGAGAGACTGGACACTCCGCCGTCGCGACGCCGGGGACCGTGAATTCGTTCCCTGCGTCCGTCCGATACGTGGGCGTCCACCACTTCGCCCGCTTGGGATCTACAGCGCCGGGGAAATGCTTTCGACAGTTGCGTCCGACATGGAGGCCGTGCTTTCGGCACTTGGCGCATTCGTACTGCTCGTTTGCCCATCCACCGCCGCGCCAGAAGTGGAAGGCGATTCTAAATTTTCCTTCTCCTCCGCCGTCAACCCGCCGTTCGAGAAGATAGCCGCCAGAATCTCGCGGTACAGCGCCGGCGGACCCGCTTTTCGCAACGTCTCCGCGTCCGGCTTCGTGCCGTCGATCTCCAGCCCTTCCACGGAAACGAATCCCGCCTGGAAGTACGCCGGATTGACCTCCGTCTCGTTGATGATATCGATACGGTCGTTGAACCCGTCCAGCACGCGACGTTCCTTTGCCGTCAACTCGGAGACCCGAATCTCCTCAAACGGCTTGCCCTTCCCTTGCGCCAGACTCTCGAAGAACTCCTCCCGCTCCGCTTCGATGTCCCGCAACCGCGCCAACGCGTCCGCCAGTTTCAGACGCAACTGAATACGGACGCCCTCCGTCAGTTTATTGACCGTGAACGAGACGCCCTGGAAACCCTCCAGTTTTGATTGTTGCGTCGTTTTCGACTCGAAATTCATGGGGACTCCTGAAAAAAGACCGGGCCGCGAATTGCTCCGCGACCCGGCTCACAATGGAGGTTAATGGAATGAACGTTCGCAGGTTTAGGAAATCGTCAGCGCCACTTCGTCGAGTGCCGTCACAGAGGAACCGGACGCCTGGCTGTCGCCGAACGTCGCGGACCATCGCCGCTGTCCGTCGTCGAGACTCGGTACCGCCAACTGGACGCCATTCACCGTGAACGTCCACTTGTTGCCCGTTACCGTGCCGATTTGCAGTGTGATGTTGATCGGCGTCTTGGAGATCGCCTTCTGATACAGGTTCGTCGTCTCCGCCGCGTCGTCGTCGTAGACCCCGAACGAGAGGGAGACGTTCCGCAGATCGCCTTCCGCGCTCGTGCCGTAGTACGCGCCAAACGTGTCCTTGACGATTGCGTTCCCCGTGACGATCTTCAGTGTTGCCGTGCGGATGTTCGCAAGGACGTTGCCGTCGAACGTCGCCTGCCCCGTGAACCCCGCGATTATTCCGCCATTCGTTACCGGATTCGCCGGCTCCACCGGGAACGCCGTCAGTCCGCCCTTGCCCTCCGTGTCCGTGGACGCGAAATTGACCGAATCGGGAACCCAGATGCATTCGCCGCTCGCGGACCACTGCGCTATGTCCTGCCCGAGATTGAACGTCGCCTCGTTCACCACGCAACCGAACGCGACTTGCTGCATGACCGCCGCCGGCGTGCGGAACCGCCAGAACGTGAAACTTTTGATTACGTCCGCCAGGGCATAGTTGACGCTAACGCCTGCGTTGACCGTCGCATCCGCACCGAACAGCGCCGCGAGTATCGGATCGCAATCCGGGACCACGCCCGCCGCCCCGCTCGCCGCCAACGACATTTCGACGGACCACCGCCCCGTCTTCCGTCCCGCGACGCCCGCCGTCGCCGTCCGCGAACCCGTCTTGTCCGGTCGCACCAACAGAGCGACATCCGGCATGAGGCTCGCCTTGATGTGACGACAGCAATTCGACCCGCTGACGCTCGCCGTCCCGCCCGTGTTCGGAATGACGCCGAACGCCGCCTCCTTCTGGAGATAGATTCGCTCGTTCCGACTGAAAGAGACCGCCATTTAGCCCTCCTCCTCTTCCCTGTGCGCGCTCGCCGGCGCGTTCAGCAGTTCGCAGAACTTCCGATGCGCCTTCGCCCGCTTCCGCTGGAACGCCCCCGGCGCCGTCGCCTGCTGTCCTGGATACGCGTACAACTCCAGTTCCTGTTCCGTGAACCCGATTGCGTTGAACTCCGCTTCAGGTAGGATTGCGCCGCCGCCACGAATAATCGTTTCGGCGACATTCTCGGGCAACTCGATCCGCTGGCCGAATCTCTCCAGCTTGATGCGCCCGTTGTCGATCTCGCAGTACGAGCCGACGAAACGATAAGTGTTCATCAAAGGACTCCTCTTAGTTGGTGTCAACCTGGAAGACCAAGCTGAAACTCAATGTCTGCCGCCAGTGTTCGCCGGCCATCTCCACCGGGCGCTTCGTGAGTGAAATCGCGACCTGGCACGCATTCGCCGCGCCCCACAACTGCGGCCAATTGCCGTCACTGAAGACCCCGTACACCGCGTCTTCGATAGCGTCCCCGAGGTCTTCGAAGTTTCGCTGCGCGTTGCCGGATCTCCACGTGACGTGAAAATCGAGGCCCAACGTCACCTTTCCGCTGAATGTCCTGGGCAGGGAATCATGGTCGTTGCTGCTCGTGATCGCGTACAGCATAACCAGCGGATAGCGCGACGCCACGGACTCGTCAACGTCGTTTGGGTCCAGGAATCCACGGAAGAAGTTCTTGCTTCCGTCCGTCCAGTCGATCTGGAACGGCTGAATTCTGTACGCGCCCGCAACCGCGGCCAGTTTCGCATTGAACCCCGTCGCCGCGTCCGCCAGACGACGAACCGCCGCTTCCCGTACCGCCCTTCCGACTTCCGGCATTATCCCCTCGTCAACCGCAACCTCATCCGCTGGTAGATATCGCGAATCATCTGCTTCGCGTCGCTCGCGCTCGCGCCGAAGAACCGCCGTTGTGGTACTGTTGCGTTCGCGTCATTCTCTTTGCCCTTGTTGTGACCCGTTGCGCGCGCCGCCGCTTCGCCGTAGATCCCGATGACCAATTCATCCGCCGGATTCGGCATATCGTCCGGCCCGCCTACCGCCTGATCGCCAAAGATCGCGAACTGACGATTTCCTGTCTTCACCGCGATTCCCTGTAGCATATGCGGCGAACGGGGGCCGCGCAGATCCACTCCCGCTCTCCCCAACCATTTCTTGAACGCTGCGTAGGAATCGAAGACGAGACCGCGCCCCGTGCGCGTCAACCGGATTCCCTCGACTCCCTTCGCCCGTTCCTTCCGCGTGAGTCCCGGGGTCAACTTGCGGAACAGCCGCCGCGCCGCGTCCTTCAGTTGCTTATCCGTGAACCGCGAGTTACCGACGCGCCCGTTCGGGTAGTAGTAGAACGGCCCTTTCTCCGAATACGGCTTGAATGGGTGCTCGTCCACATCCACGCCGCGCGCCGTTCTGTCGAGGATTCGCGTCCGCTGCCGCTGCCCTGCGTACAATAGATCGCCTTCCGTTGGCTTGATCGCTTTACGAATCTTCAGAATCCGCTCGACCGGATCGCCGCCGCGCGTGCTTCGGAAACCGACTTCGCTCGCCATAAATCACCCGACCATCGCATCCCACGCGCCGCGAACCCGCCTCTATGCGCCTTGCTCCTTGATTTCCGTAATGATCCACTGATGACGGCAGTTATACCCGCCGCCAGAAATGAATGGGTTCGGGATCTGCCCGTTGTTCAACCCCTCGATTTGCTCCCGCGTCATCGGCTTCGTTCGCGTGCTCGACAGCATCCGCTTGCAGAATGGCCGCGTCAGCTTGTCCCGCGGTCCTTCGTACCGATACCTGACCGCGACTTCTGGGAGACCGTCTTCGATCCTTCGGAACGCCCGCTCCGTCATCGTGCGGTAAAACATCGTCGTCGATGTCTCCGCCAACGTGACCGCCTCCGGGACGGACCTGTGGAACGTCTTCGAGATCTGCTCCGCCACATCCCGGAACGGCAGCGCCCCGACGCTCATCAACGCGCGCCGCTTCGCGACCGCCGCGGCGCCCTCGACCACCGTCCGCAAATTCTCGAACGTCGTGATTTGCTGCGACGCTAATAACGCCTGATCCGCCTTCGAGAGATCCGCCTTCAGGGGCGTTTTCAGGTTGTCGCTGATCGCCTCCAACACCTGTTCAAAGTACGGTAGCTGGCCGGGGAAACTCTGGACGAACTCGTCCGTCAGTTTCGAGAACCCCGCCCGCTCCATCGCCTCCATCAGCAGATCGTCAATCTGCCTCAGAACACGCTGATTCGCCGGCGTGCGGTCGATAGTCCCGTCCGTGATCGACAACCGCTCGCGTAGTTCCGTAATGACGCGCGCCTCCGCGCTCGCCACCATGTTCTGAAGCTCCGTCTCGAAGCCGCGAACTAGGTTTTCCACCCACGCGTCGTGTTCGTCGATCACCTGGGGAAGACTGAGACCCATGCCCTAACCGCGTCCAACGATGTTCTGAAACGTAAGATTGAAGTTCGCCCGCTGGCCGGAATCTAGGAGGTACGGCCCGCCAGTCGCCGGGGGTCCGGCAACCGAATAGCTCGTCGTCGTCAACGGGATCGGCGTGACGTTCTGCTGATACAGCCGCCCACTGCCCGCCTCCCCGACGTAGACGTTCCAGCCCGTCGCCTTCCGCGTCCCTTCGCCGCGGTACTGTGCGCTACCAGGTGCAATCAGACCCGCGATACTGACTTGAATCAACTGATCCGCCGGAACGTTCACCGGGAGAATCCTGCTTGGGCCCGACTCCGCGTTTCCCCTGTTCTCTGACGAAACGTACTGCATCCCATCCACCCACGTGATCGCTACTTCGTAGCTGCCCTCCGGCGCGCCTGGTCCGGGGATCGTCGTAACCGCCGTGCTGTCGAACTCGCCCGCGTGAATCTCATGGACCGCACCGGGACAGGGAAGGGGATTCAGGACCACCGGGAGACCGGATGCGAACAGACTCCGCCACATACGCCGGGATTCGTCCATCATCCTGTCGTACTTCGTCTCGTACCGATCCGAGACGCGCCGATTAATCGCCGCCCGATAGAACAACGCCAATGCGCGATAGACCATCCACCGCTGTAGCGTGCTCGTCCGCCGGCCGTACTCCGGGGAAACGACGATCTGATTCAGCCGGACGCGGGGCTTGCTCGAACTGAAGAACCAGCCCGACGTGATTGTTCCGGGCGTCGCGACCAACTCCCCGCCGAACGCCTGGACCGCCTCCAAGAGACGGTCTGCGCACTCGTCCCACGCCTGCCGGACAACGCTCCCGTCGCCTTCCGTCGTGATCCCCTCCGCGACCGCGATGTCCAACACCTCGGGATCGAGCGCCATCAGGTGATCGACCGTCACGAAATCGTCATCTACCAACAAGGACATGTTTCAGTACCACCTCGATAGCGGCTTCAATAGATGCTCCTCGCGAACTTCCGCGCCGTCCGGGTCTCGCTGCAATGCCCGCTTCTGCCGCGCCCGGATAACCGCTCGATACAGCCGCCGGACGACGCGACCGGGAGAACCGCAGAACGACTTCGGGGACCATTTGGGGAACCTTGCGTTGTGGAATCGCGCGCTCATGGGAATAAAGGGGCGCGTGGATGAATGGAATGAAACGCGCCGCGCCCCTGCGCGCGCTATTCCGTCGTTTTCGCCCTCGGTTTCGGGGCTTGTGGTTTCTGGAAGAGGGCGCTCGGGTTGTACGCCGCGAAGTTCATCAGCCGCCGCTGCTCGATCTCCGCATAATGCGCCCGCTGCTCCTCCTCGTACTTCAGGTACGCCGCGATCTCCTCGTCCGTCGCGATACGATGGGTCTTCGCAACCAGCAGTTCCGCCGCCTTCTGCTTCGAGACCTGAACCACTGAACCTCCGACCACACACCGCGTCGGATTGTCCACGGAGATGAGGTAGTAGAAATCTTCGGAAAGAGCGGCGGTCTGCTCTTTGACCGCCGCCCAGAATGCCTGAATCTGGCTCATCGCGTTAGCTCTTGACGTTCACGCCGAATTCGTTGCGCAGGACGCCGCAACCGTACAGCACATCGACCGTGAACTGCTGCGCCAGCGTCTGCGGCTGGTAGCTCATCGTGACGCGGAGTCCGAAATTGCCCATCTCCGCGTACTCCGCGATAGCCCCCGTCCCCTGCATCGGCTGCGGCAGCCGGCGGATAACCAAGCCCAACGCGCCGCGCGCGAAGGCCAGGTTGTGGGTGGTGACCGGACCGCTGCCGGTCGTATTGACGAACTGCGAACGGAACACGTAGAAGTCCTTCAGCCGGCCTACCGTACCGTCCACCAGCGCGCGCAACCCGGCTTCGCCCGCCGTCTGGTACTCGCTGAAACGGGGGATCTGCCGCAACTGCGAGTAGGCCGTCGGATCCACCACCAGGTACTTCGGCTCGCTCGCCGGAACCTTCGACTGGAACAGCGTTGTCTCGGCCTCGTCGATCGTCGCTTCGGTCAGCGCCACGCCGGCCGTCCCCACCGGCGCGTTTGCCGTGAAGCTGGCGTACAGGCCCAGAAGGTCGCTCTCGATCTTCTCCGCGATAGCGATGACCGCCGGACGCATGTACGTCGCGATCAGATCCGGGACCGCCAGTGCCCGCGTAACGTCCGGGATCTGGAACGTAGCCTCGATGTGCTTGTTCAGCACGATCTGTGCGTTGCCGAGGTTCGGATTCTGCGTCACCACCGATCCGCCCTCCGCGATGTTGTTCGCGACCATCGCCGGCGGGATCGGCACGTTAATGGTGTCGCCCGCCTGTGCCAACACCGGCTCATAGTCGCGCGATACCAAGTTCCCCATCACCAGATTGCCAACCAGTGCGGGGAGGGCTTCTTGCGCGACCAGCTTTACAATTGCGTTGGCGAGATTCGCCGAGGTAATTGCTGGCATTTACGTTTTCTCTCCTGTATTTGGAATTCGGATTCCCGTCTATCTGCCCATTTGCTCCGCCGCGATCCGCGCCAGATGCTCGCGGACGCGCGCGATTTCGTCGGGCTTCATGCCGGGCTTGATGTCTTCGAGGTTCACCGTCTGCTGACCACGACGATGCCCTGCCGTCGCACCCGCTCCACCGACGTTCTTCGGTGGTAACAGATACTCGTGCCTCTGGATTGCCGCTTCCACGAACTCGCTCAACGGCAGTTCGTCGCTACCGCCAACGATGGTTCCGTCCTCGGAGTAGCGAACATCGGGACCGAAGATGCGCATCGCCGCTTCGATTCTGTCCGCCGGGACGTGCTTCAGAAGCTCCGTGCGCAGCGTGGAGTTCATCCGCTCCGCCTTCGCCCTGTTCTCCGTCTCCTGCCGTGCCTTCTCGGACGCCTCGAACTTCGCCGCCATGTCCGCCAACCGCTTCTCCAGCGCCTTCACCTTCGGGTCCGTCTTCTGACCCGCCGGCGTCGGCTCCGGTTCCGGCTCGTCGTCGGGTTTCGGCTCCGGTTCCGGCTTCGCCTTCGACAATTCGTTCTTCAGGTTCTTGATTGCCCCGTTGATCGTCTTGTTTACCGCGTCCATCAGCGACCGCTGGAACGCCACCGGATCGAAATCGCCTCCGCCGGCTCCGCCCTTATCGGGGTCCGCCTCCTCCATGAGAGGCCCCATCGTCAATCGATTCAGCATTCAGTTCTCCTCACACACCCGCGATTTCCAGCGCGGCCTGGTTGGATTTACCCTGCGTTTTTCACCGCCCGCAGGCACGGCGCAAACTCTTGCGAACTGGAATCCCTTCGCGACTCGCACGCGTTGAACGGTGCTCGCCGATCAGAACGGGACATCGGAATCAGCCACGTCGCGCGCCTGCGCGTCTCCGCCCGCCCGCGATCCACTGTCACCCTTGGCGCCGCCCCCGATCAGAATCAAGTTCTCCGCGACGACCTCCGTCACGTAGCGCTTTTCGCCAGCGCTGTCCTCGTAGCTCCGCGTCTGTAGCCGGCCCTCGACCAGAACCGCACGCCCCTTCGTCAGATAGTTCGCGACGCTATCCGCCCGCCAGAAGACGATGCGATGCCAGTCCGTCTCTTCCTTCCACTCGCCGGACTTCTGATCCTTCCAGCGCCGGGACGTAGCCAGACTGAAATTCGCGACGGACACTCCTTCTATCGTCTTCTTCACGTACGCGTCCCCGCCCAGGTGTCCGAGAAGGGTGACTCGATTCAGTGATTTCGGCATCGTCGTAACATCTGTGTCTGTTGTCTTTAGTCTTATGTCTTTATTGTTGAAGTGGGTGTTGAACACGTGTTCAGACGTGTTTCAACACAACACAAACATGTGTTGAGCTGGTTGTGTTTGTTTTCAACGGTTTACGTTTTCTGGTTAGCTCCAGCCATGACAATACCAACAATCCCTATCGAAATCGCGGGGTATGCACGTCTCGGCCAGATTTTCGCCAGAATCGCACTAAAACCAGCCTCCCGGTCAATCTCGCTTGTTCAACACATGTTCAACACGTGTTGAACTGGTGTTCGATCATGTGTTCGCGTACACCATGCGGTTCGTTGCGCCCGCCAGCGACGCCCTGATCTGCTCCCGCTGCCGCTGCTCCTGCTCCGCCGCCCGTTCCTCTTTCGTCGGCGCTGCGTCGATCTCCGCCTCCACCTTCTGAATCACATCTGGCCGGGCGTCCTTCAGTAAGCATCGCGCGATCTTCTTCTGGACTTCCTTCTCCAGCGTTTTGCTCGGGATGTTCAGATCCGCCGCTAGTTGCGCCGTCTTCAACTCTTCACCGGACTGATCCTCGCCGAACGTGAACCCGCGAACGTCGAACTTCAGATCCACGTCACCACGGATCGCCGCAACGTCCCCGAGAACCGCTTGCATCCCCGCTCGCAACACGTCGCCGAACCCATTCAGTACGTCTCTGGACGGCGCCATATCCATCTCTTTCGAGTACCCAGACTGCGCGCTCGCAACCGCCGTACTGCTTCGTCCCTGCGCCTGCAAATACATCTGACGGTAGATCTCTTCGCGCAACGCCTGGATCTCCGCCGCTGCGATTGAGAAGCTCGTCCCGCTCGGCTCGATGTACCCGATTTCTCCGTCTGCCGGAACCTGGATGTAGGAAATCTCCGACCGATTCGGCGGCTCCTCGAACTCGCCCTTCACGTACAACGTCGGAAGGCATCCGTTGAACAGCCCCCAGTGATACGCGTTCTGGAGATCCAGATGGGACAACGCCGGCAAAAACGCCCGACTCGCCAACCACAACCCATCCGGGATTTGAATCCACCGAACCGGGACGCGTCCGACATCCGCCAATGCGTGCCGTCCTTCGTCGATCAGTGCCGCCGTCTCCGCCTTCTTCGCCGCTTCCTTTCGCTGCGACTCGTAGACGCGATACTCCGCCTTGTCGAAGTAATACCAACGGTCCACCACCGCCGTTTCCGCTCCGAACGCGCGCCGCTCCGTCGTCGTCTGAATGACTATCCACGCCAGATTGCCGTACTCGTCCGTCTCCCAGTTGATGACCTGTCGGGGATCGTACAGGACAACGTACGGGTCCAACGCGCCCATCGCCTTCTGTTCAGCCAACGTCGTCGGCTCGCCGCCGATCTTCGGAAGATCGATCAGGACGAACGCCGAACGGAACAACAACATCGAGAGGTACACCCGACGCCACATGTCCGTGTACGTCGTTCCGCACCTGTCGCAATCGTTCAGGAACCGCTGATACGCAGCCGCCTGTTCCTCGTTCAGTTTTCCGTCGTCCGCGCGCCGGATCAGGATGTCAGGGTCCGTCTCGAACATCGCCGCCTGATACCACCCGAGGACGGTTCCCAAGATGTTCTGGTAGGTAAACCGCGACACCCGCGCCGCGTAAACGTCGCTCAGTTCCTTTGGACGCTTAACCAGGAACCGCTCCGCCCGCGCCTTCAGCGAGTGTGCGCCGCGGTACAGCAGTTCTATGGAATCCCACGTCTCCGCGTTCGCCGTATAGTCCGCGCGCTTCGCGTCCAACAGCTTCACGGGAACCGTTGCAGAACTCGCCATTTACTTCAACCTCAGCAGTTCCTGCTCGCAATGTTCGACCCGGAATTCAACCGACTTGATGCGCGACTCCGCGACCGCCGCCCGCATGAAACTCCCGTTGATCCACTCGCGCATCTCCTCCCGCTCCTTCGCCCGCGCTTCCGCGAGATCCGCGCGCAACCGCTCCATCGCCGCGCGGATCGTCAACGTCGAATACCCGGAGATCAACGCCGCAATCGCGCACGCCGCCGCCGTGATTGCCTCTATCGCCGCCCAGTTCATGTGAATGCCTCCACTTGCCGCCGGGTCGGGGCGCGGAATGCGTTCACCGCCCCATGTTGTTTGCAGACCGGGGCTGTCTCCGACCGCACGCCGCTGAAGTACTCGCCAATCGGGAACAGAGCGTATGGCCGCAACTCCATGAAGATCCGCCCCAACTTCTGCTTAATCCGATAGACCGAATGGAAGAAATTACCGCGATCCACACCGAGGATTCGCGTGCAGTACCGCCAGTCTTTGCCGCCAAGCATGTGCAACTCGAAGATCCTCCACTCCTTCCCTTTCAGCGAACGCCTGGAGACGAGATAGAAATCCGCGCAGAACTCCTCGTTCTTACGACCCCAGATGCGCTTTTGCTCGCGCCCGTGTTTCATAATTGCGGGGATACAGGATGATGTTCGATCCTGATGCGCCTGGATGTACCGATACCTGCTGAGAACGGAATCGAACGCCTTCCGAAGAACGCAACCGCAAGGCCCCATCTTGTCGCCCCCCCCGATCCACTTCAACCCGCTGCCCATGCAGCAAACGCAGTCCATCGCCGCAATCGCCAACGTCTTCGACCGATCCCAGATGAACGGTTCACGCTCCTCAACCTTGCGCCCCCCCGCGATAGGGCCCGTGATCGCCGGCGCCGCCGCCTTGATCGCCACCCGCTTCTTGACAACCTCGACCTTCTTCTGCTCTGGAACCGTCTCCGCTTCTAACACGGAGACCGGCTTCGGCTTACGCTCCCGCCGCGGCCTTGTCTCTGCCGCCCTGCTCGATCCGAACGCCGGATCGTTCAACCGACGCCAAACCTCCATCTGGATCGCCGACCTTCGCCGGCGCGGCGGCGGGCACGTCGGACCCTGCGCGGGTTCTGGTTTCGGCTCCGGGTACACAACCGGAACGGGACAAGTTGACATGTTGTGCGCTTTCCTAGACTCCGAGGTATTGCGACCGAGGCCCACCCAACGTCCGCAGGCCGAATTCCTTCTCAATCAGATATCCCAATGCGTCCGATACATGCGTCCGCTTCGGGTCCGACTTGTCCAGCTGTGTTAGTGTGTTGCCGTGAGGATCGGACTTCCACGCGACTTGTTCCAAATCCGCGATCAGTTCCTTGCATCGCGGATCGATCATCAACCGCCGCTCCCCCGCGTGATTCCGCAGGAGACCGTTCATCGCGTTGACCCTCGCCTTCACCGCCGGATTCGATGACGGAACCCGGAACGATGCCCGGAACCTATCGCCGTTCCGCTTGAAGAACTCCCTAACGATCTGCCAGTCCGTCCTGTCCGCCTGGCTGGATCGACTGTCACCCGACGCATCTCCGTAGACGACCACGTTCAACGGAACTATGCCGTAACTCGTCCCCTGGACTACCTTCCGATAACGCTCCGCCCGTTCCGCGAACTCCTCGCACGCTTCCCGCGTATTCGAATCCGGCAGGATCAGCTCCTCCAGGACGTGAACGCGCCCGCCGATGATTTGCGCCAGAACCGAACACATCGGATTGACGTTGAAATCCATCGACCAGCACAGCGCTTCGCGCCTGTCGAACTCCAGTGCCGCCACGTTCCCCGCTCGCTCGAACGCGTAGTACGTCCGCCCGGAGAAGACGTTAAGATACTCGCCTAACGCCTCTTGCTGGAAGAACCGCTCGTCATAGCTGTGCTTCAGCCGCTCGTAGAAATCCGCCGGCAGCGCCTTGTTCTCGCCCGGCTTCGCCCGGATCGCCTCGTATCCCTCCACCCGTTCGGGACTGACGAACCGCCGATAGACCCAATCGAACCCCTTCGGCGTCCAGACCGCGAACCCGCACAACCGCTTCGCCTTCGGCTCCCTGAGACGCGCTTCCAGCCTCCGCCAGCCGTCCTCTTTGCAGTACGTGAGCTCGTCTACCGCGAACCACGCGAGATTCGTACCAACCAACCGTTCAGGGTGATCCAGAGACCTGAAGATGACCTGCGCCCGCGGCTCCGTCAGATAGACCGCGTTCTCCGACTTCAGGAACCGATGCGGGATTCCGTTCGCGTCGAGAATCCCCAAGAACGCCGCGCGCGTCACGTCGCGCAACATCGGATACGTTGGCGCACCGATCAACCCGAGACAGCCTTGGTTCAGGTATGCGAGGCGAAGAGCCTCGCGGCAAAGCGCCGCCGACTTGCCGGAACCAACCGGACCCGAGAACCCCTTGAACCGATGCGCGAGACCGTGGAACGCGGCCTGCGACTCGAACGGCTCGTAGCCTTCCTTCCATACCTCCCCGCCGTCATCGCCGCCTACTAACTTCCGCCCGCACTCGATCAGGAAGAAGTCGGCCCCTTGATGGTCAAGTCCGAACTCTTCGCCCAGTTCTGCCGGAACCGTCTCTCTAGCATCCACGCCGCCGCCTGCCATTGCGTCTTCGCAGCCCTGCCGATCAGCGCCATGTAGTGCGTCTCCGCCGACGCCAACGCCTTTTTTATCGCGTCGGTAAAGTCCCGATAGATGCCGGACTTTTCCCTGTTGCCGCGCTTCAACCACTCGTAGAACGTATCCCTAGAGATCCCCGCCAACGTCACCGACGTTTCGATGAACCCGCCCGCGTTGATCGCATCGACGATCACCTTCTGAATCTCCGGCGTCAGCTTCGTAGGTCTGCCACGCTTCGCTGCCATAGATCAGAAATCCAACTGGATCGAATACTCGCAACCGCCGCGCGTAACCCGCCGGATCATTCCGGGATACATCCGCATCAACCGCCGGATCGCGTCTTCTTCCATTGCCTGCGTCCGATAATCCTTACAGCCGCCATCGTCCGTCCAATGCGCGTTCTCCCAGAACAGATACCGCGCACCGACCACGCCGCCGTCTTCCTTCAGACAGCGCAGGCACAATTCGTAGTCCTCTTTGACCGGGAACAGCTCGTCGAACCGGAGACCCGCGTCCGCGAACATCCCCATGCAGGACGCCGTTACGTACGTGTGCCAGATGAACGGACGATACGGATAGACCGCCCTGCCTTCGCCTGTCGTCGCAACGCCCCAGATTCGGAACCCGCCGTCCGCTGTAACGTCGAACAGTTTCGCCCACTCCTGTAACCACTGCGTCTCTGTCAGCTTGTGCTTGCGCCAGTTGTGGGCGTACGCTCGATTCCAGCCGTGATCCTTCACGTCGTCATCGATCATCACGACGCGGGGATCGTCCGCCGTGTCGAGGATATAATTTCGCGTCGCCGTGATTCCTCGAACCGACGCCGGGACCGGGACGACGTTCTTCGTCCCCAACCGCTCGTACGCTTCCGCTTCCGTCTCTGGTACGTAGACGCGCGCACTCGGGATGACCGCCTGAGACTTGACGAGACCCGGACGCCCCTTACTCGGAATCGCTACCAGCATTTAGCAACCCCAGTAGTTTCCGTGCGTAGATCACTCTCTCTACGCCTGGCGCGTCGAACTGCGATCCCGCCTTGTACCCGCCGCGGCGAACCATCTTCAACGAGAGGGCCAGTTTCAGCCGCTCGAACTCGTCCGCGTCTTCGCACATCACAACGACGTATTCGCGTTGTGGGCGCAACTGGACCGCTTGATCCAGGAGGGTTTTCGTCTCCTCCTGCGCGTCTTCCGCCGACTGGAGGAAATCTGGATCGTAGCCCGTTCCTTCGAGGGAACCCGTCCGCTCCAGAACCTCTTCGATGACCCTGTGCAGCGCTTCCGTGTCGTAGTCCGCCAGATCGTTCGTCCGGTTGTCCACCAAGAGGATTCGCAACGCTTCGTCTTCGTCGCAATCCACCCAGATAACTGGGATCGTCTCCGCGCCCGTGTCCTTCGCCGCCTTCCAGCGATGATTCCCCGCCAGAATGAACCCCGTGCTCCGCTGCGCGACCACCGCGCCGTAGAACCCATTCTGGACGATACTATCGGCGATTGCGACCGCATCGCCGCGCCGGGGATTCTTCGGGTGGGGGCGAACCGCGTCCACGGGTGCGAGTTCGTATTCCTGATTAATGACGACCACGATTGTTGTTTGCTTCCTGCCGGATACTGTCGAGGATGCGGTCAATGAACGCCGCCGCAGAGAGGATCTGAGACGTTCGCACTTCGGATTGTGGCGCGTCCTTCAGTACTTCTAGGCGGTACGTGTGGAACCGTAGTTCCCGGAGTAGTTCGTCCATCACATGATATCCGTCAGAGACCGGATTCCCATTCGCTCGAAGATCGCCCGCAGAAATTCCAACGCCCGGACTTCCAACTGCCGGACCCGCTCACGCGAGACCACCAGGACTTCACTGATCTCCTCCAACGTCCACTCGTCCAACCGTAGGATCATCGTCAACCGCTCCCGTTCTGGCAATTCGGACAGCGCAGAAGAGAGCAGCCGCGCCCGTTCGTTTGCCGCCGAGAACGCTTCGCCCTGATACTCGTAGACGTACGCGGGATTGACCGTCGCCGTCCCCGTCCCCTCCATTACACCGCCCCCGCCATCACGCTGTCGCGCACCGCCGTGAAGAGATGCTTATCCTTCGACGAGATATACCGGAACGCCCAGACGCCATTCACGTTCTTGTACAGCGGATTCGGATGATCCGATTCCGCGTTGTGCGAATACCGCTGCCCTGTGTAGTCGTTCACCGTAGCCGGCCGCGATCCGTCTAGGACGTAAATCCGCCTGATCTGGCCGTTCCGCGCGCGAATGACATTCGTCCGCTTCTCCGATACGAGTGCTTCGACTTGTTTCGCCGTGTACCACCCGATCAACTTCTCGTACACCGAATACACGGGGACCCTGTTCGTTGCGTTCTTCATGCTGGGGATTCGTTAGAGACTGGGGCTTACTGCGGTCTGCGGAGTAGTTTTACCAGCGCCCCGACACTGTATTTCGGACGCGACGGAACTGAGAATTCCGTCACCTCTTGATATGAATTTCCCTTGAAACAACGCAGACCGCAAGGCTTCCCGTCACAAAAAGTTCCTATCTGTTTGATTTTCTGGCGTGATAATTTTGAATCGCCGCCATCCTGGATATTGACATCATCCGCCGATAAGCATCGATGAGACCAAATAATCGGCTCATGCCGTCTTCTCGAAAAGGGGAGGGTACGACTCGACCATCTCTCCCTTATCCTGCATCTTTTGCATCCGCGCCCGCTTCGCCGCCGCCTGCTGAACCGTGATCGAGCCGAAGGATCGCCGCAATGCCGGCGGCTCCGCCGCGACCGTGGACAACGCTTCATGATCGTCCGGCCAGAAGAACGCCGGGAGACCGCACGCGCGCGCATGTTCCAGTTCGCCTTTCGCACCATCGCTCGCTTCCCATCCTGGAAGCATGACAATGAAATCGCACCGCTCCAGCATCACGAGGTCGCCATCAAGGAACATCGCGTCAGTGTCCGTCCCGTCCATCATCGACGTGTTCGCATGTGGACAGATGACCGCGAACCCCATCAGCCACAGTTCGCGCGCGACAACCCGCGCACGCTCGATATTCTGCGCAACGCCCCACGCGCCCAACTTCGACCTGTACGGACCCGCGACATACGCCAGCCTCATGACGCCTTCCTCTGTCCCTTGCTCATCCGCTTGCGTGGGAGATCTCCTGTCCGCCGCTGTGGAACTGCACTACCCAGACCCATGGATTCGCATCCCACCCGAACCCCCGTTTCGCGTTGATCCGATCCCAAATGTCGGCGAATGCTGCGATAGCGTCGCCGCTATCGGGTGGAATGCCCTCCGCCCATGCGTCCTCAAGGCGGATCTCTTGCAGTCGCTCGACGCGGACCTTACTTATTTGCAATGTGATCCGCGATGCCCACCTGGGCATGAACATCGGCGGCCTCCACCTCACGCCAGGATCGCCAACGCCTATATCTAGCTGTGGGGTTGGGTCCGTCGACCGGTAGTGCGGTTGCTCCCACCACAGCCACTCGTCGCCGTCGTATATGTGCCGGATTGGCCTTCCATCGCCGAACGGTGGCGGATAGTAACCGACCTCGCGACACGATTCGACACAGAAGGTCTCGCGGACCCAGAGACGCTCTCCGGGCGCTCCGTAGGGGCAGCTCCGCATCTTACGTTCTGGACCCATGGGCGCTTTCGGCTGTGGCCGAACAACGCGCCGCGTCTGGGTCTTACGCCCATCCAGGATTGCGCGCACCATAGGGCCTGAGAAAATGATCGGACGCTCTTTCATCGCCGTACCCCAGGGAATTCCAAGTGCTCGCGTCCATCCAGCAGACGTCCAGCTTTGCGTTTGCCCACACGATAGACGTACACTTCCAGGTCGTCGGAGTACACGCCTGGACCAGTCATCCATCGCGTGCACCTCTCAAACCATTGGCCGTCATTGTCAAGAACGCCCAACTTACTACCAGTATTGGCAGGTGTTGGCCTGTCGCCATCGGCCCCGAATTGATCAGCGGGCAACCACTCGCCCCACTGCTTGAAGAAGAACGGCACGCCGGCGTTGGCGCACTCATCCCGGATCGCGCGAACCCAATCTGGGTGCATCGGACGAGCATTGGGTCCACTTTCGCCACCGACAATCACCCAGTCGATACCGCGCGTTAACAAAGGGCCGTGCCACTCAATGCTCAGCCTACGAGGCTTCACCCCGATAAACGGGCCGATGTCTACGGGACCGAGCAGTGGCTCCATGCTTAGACCGCGCACCGCAAACGGCGTGCGCACCAGTACTTCCGCTCGCCACAGATGCCGCTCACTCTCCACCGTCGTCATGCCACAGACATTCGGACGCGGTTCCTTGATCCACTTCTCAGGCAGGAACCTTCGGAAATTCTGCGTGCGCTTCGTCAGCAGAATCCAGTCGAGGAACGGCGTCGCTTCGATCAGCGGATAGAGTTTCGCGTTGCGGATCTCCTGAAGGCCGGGTGCGTCTTCCATTACGTCGCACATGGACCCGCAAAAGACGCGCCTCCGCTCGCCATGCTTCTCGCACCAGCGATTCCAGGCAATGGGCTGATCCCAGTACGCATCCGTCATCATCCGCCGATTTGCGCTTGCGCCCCACACTTGTAGCCCAAAGCGTTCGGCTGTTCTTTCTGCGTAGCAGTGATCGCACGCCGGCGAGACCTTGACACAACCCCACCATGGGTTAAATGTGTGGTGCGTCCATTCGATCTTGCTATTAGCGCCCATCGTCTTCCTTTCGCGTGTCAAGCAACAGAAACTTGAGGTGCTCGAGGCGGCCTAGCACCACTGCGAGAAGCACCTCGCACGCGGCCTCGATAGCCTCCGGGATCATGTCGTCGTCTTCTAGGTTGTGCGGATTATCGTCGCGCAACCATCCCACTGTCGGTAAAGCCAATGCAGCCATTGATTTGATGGAGGTTACGATGTTTAGCGCATGATTTGTGAGTGCCTCAAGATCCCGTGTCAAGACTTCGACCTTCTCACCCGGAGACTTGTTCGCATACCATTCTGGTCTGCTGTTGGTTCCCATCTACGCCACCTCTCTCGACCGTTCCCGCTCGCGCTTCTGCCGCAACGGGCTGTGTACCGGGAGGTAGACCAGCTTCCCGGCTTCCTCCGCCCGTTTACGCTTTAGGTATGCCCGCATATATGCCAACCGCCGCTCGCGCTTCGCTGCGCGTTCCGCCTGGCGCTCCTGTTCACCGACCAACGCCGCGTCCAACGCCTTCCTGACCCACGTCTTCATACCGCCTTCGTCCGCCACGGTCCAGGAGAGTGAATCACCGAAACAACCATCTTGGGTCAAATGATATACGTATCCGTACCCGTAGTCAAGTGAGAAGATGGGCAATTCTCGAAAAATTTTTGGGATCTGGCGCGGGCGCAGTACCACTGCGGTACCACGCCACGGGATCAGGGACGTTTCCGGTGGATTCTCTACAGACTGGACGAACGAGGAATCAATGAGATAGACTTGGATCGACTGGCGGGAACCTGGCGCTAACCCGTTCGATTCCCGTTAGCGCTACCAAATTCTTTCCGCCCTCCCCGGCGCTCTAGCCTACCCCGGCAAATGATGTACAATAAGCGCTCTTCGAAATGCCTACCTGGGAAAGGCTCGCTGTCGCATTGGTTCTCTTCGCCCTTGCGTCCGCGCTTGTGTATCAGGCGTGGGCCCTCGGCATCACCGTAGACGAGCCAAGCCATCTTCTCTCCGCCGCGCTCTACTGGCGTGGCGCCGATAATCTCCGTCCACAGGATATGCCCCCGCTCATCAAAATAGTGGGCGGCTGGGTTCCGCATCTCCTGGACCCGCCCATTCCCTTCGACAACTCCGAGCTCTGGGCTACACAGCACGAATGGCCTATCTCCCGCGAAATGATCCAGCGCATGCAGCCCGCGCACCTGCAGCGGCTGATCTTCCTCTCGCGACTTCCTTTGATTCTCTTTCCGCTTCTAACGACTCTTCTCCTTTGGAGGTGGGCGCGAAACCTGTTCATCCCCGCCGTCGGCGTACTCCTTGCCGTCATCTATGCGATCGAACCCACGGCTCTGGGTCACGGCGCACTGTTCAAGAACGACATCGCGGCGACTCTGGCGTATCTTGCGTTCTGGTACGCCGCATGGCGCTTCTGGAAGGAGCCGGGCCTCCACGCGGCCGGTTGGCTCGGCGCCTCCCTTCTGCTCGCCATTACCACGAAACTGAGCCTGCTCATCCTTGCCCCGGTCGCGCCCGCCCTCGTGCTGTTGCGGCATCTTCGCGGCGCGTGGAATCGGCGCGCCTGCCTTGCCCAGATCTTCCTTGTCCTTACGATCCCGTACCTGGGGGTGATCACAGCCTACAAGTTCGATGCCGTCCGGATCAGGAAATCGGAACTGCGCGCGCTCGCCGCCAATCAGGCAGCGCCAAAGGCGATGCTCACCGCTGCCAACCTCTTCCGGCTGCTGCCTGTACCGCGGCCCATGTGGAACGGCGTCCACTCGGTTTTGGCGGCGAACGCAAGAGACAATCCAGTGTACTTTCTGGGCCGCATCGAGCCGAACGGGCATCCGATGTATTTCCTGACGGCACTGGCGGTCAAGTCTCCAACGCCGGTACTGTTGCTGCTGCTCACCGGAATCGCACTGACGGCGTGGAGCATCCGAAAAGGCCGATTCGACGCACGGAATCTGTTCTGGTTAGGTCCGCCGATACTTTACATCGGCCTCGCCTCGGCAGCTTCGCTCCAACTCGGGATCCGGTTGATCCTGCCAGCACTGCCATTCGGGTTACTGATCGCTGGCGTCTCGGTCCGGCGAATGCTCGATCACCGCGCGAGCACCGCCGTCCTTGCCTGCCTGCTGCTCTGGCTGGCGATCCAGTCCGCCGCCTTCTATCCGCGCGGCATCTCGTTTTTCAACCTGCCGTCCGGCGGGCCGGACCGGGCGCTACACTACCTGGCCGACAGCAACCTCGACTGGGGCCAGGATCTTCCCGCACTGGCTGCTCTCGTGCGAAGGAACGAGATTTCTTCCATTCGGCTGTCCTACTTCGGAGGGGATAATCCGTACCGGCTATTGCCGGAACAGCAACTGGAGGTCGTGCCACCCCCGTGGTCACCGCATCTCGCGATGGGTCCGCACCTGAAAGTACAACCTGGCCGCTACTACGCCGTCAGCGCCAACCTGTTACCGGGCCACTTCTTTGCTCCCGAGTATCGGGATTACTATCGGCCCCTGCGAAAACTGAAGCCCATCGCCAAGGCAGGCTATTCGATTTACATCTATCGGGTGCCGGAGTGAGCAACGACGGCTACCGCAGGTGTTGATTCAAGAACTCGATCGTCCTCTGCCAGGAGAGCTTCGCGGCGGCCTCATCGTAGCGGGGCGTCGAATCGTTGTGGAAGGCGTGATTGACCCCCTCATACATGTGCATCGTGTAGTCGGCCTTGTGCTCCTTGAGCGCCGCCTCGTACGCCGGCCATCCCGCGTTGATGCGCGTATCGAGCGACGCGTAATGCAGCAGAAGCGGCGCCCGGATCTTTCCGGCATCGGCCGGATTGGCCTGCGCGCCGTAGTACGGTACCGCCGCGGACAGTTCGGAGCCAAGCTGCACAGCCAGTTGATTCACAACACCCCCGCCGAAGCAGAATCCGACCGTCCCGATTTTCCCGGTGCAGTCGTCGCGCTCCTTCAGCCACCGGGCCGCCGCGACGAAATCAGCGAAGAGCTTCTGCCGGTCCACCTGCGGGAACATCTGTCGCGCCTTGTCCTCGTCGCCGGCAGGGTAGCCGCCGACACTGGTCAGCCCATCGGGAGCCAACGCCATGAAGTTCGCCGTCCCAAGCCGCCGGGCCACATCCTCGATGTACGGAGTGAGGCCGCGGTTCTCATGGACAACCAGCACGCCCGGCAGCTTGCCTGACGCGCCGGCGGGCCGGACCAGGTAGCACCGGATGGTTCCGTTCCCCTCGGGTGACGGCACGTTCACCCATTCCGTCCGAATTCGACTGTCGCCGGGAGCCACCTGCTGCGCCAACGCATAGTTGGGCTGCAGACTCTCGATCAGGGTCGCCGCGGTCACGCCGCCTGCGGCGAACCTCTTCGCCCTCTCCGCGAACTCCCTGCGGGAGATGTCGCCATGCGCGTAGAGACACAGCGAATCGAGCAGTTCCTGCGGATAGTCCGAAGCTTTCTTTCGGTCCATCCCCGCTACGCTCCCCTAACGATGCTGCGCAGCACATCGTCCCACGGCTTGCGATACGGCCGGACCAGCATCGCGTTGGCCTCCCGGTCCCCGAGGATCTCCTCCTTCTCCGGGTCCCAGCGGAGCTTGCGGCCCACGCGCAATGAGATATTCGCCAGGTGGCACGCGGTGGTGATCTGGTGGCCGTCTTCGACGTCGGCGATCGGGCGCTGCCGCGTCTTCACGCAGTCGAGGAAGTTGCGGGCGTGCAGGTCGAACTGCTCGTCCGAAGAACCCTTCTCCGAGATCGCCTCGACCCACGGCTCCGGCTTGGCGGCGCTACGCTGCACCCCTCCGGTCGGGTGGCCGCGGAAGACCGGCACCGCGTTCTCCGGATTCGTCTTCATATCGGCGTGCACCTCGAATCCCGCACGGCTCACTGTCATGCTGCCTTTGGTGCCGAAGAACTCAAGCCCCGCCATGCCGCGCCGTCCCATCGATCCCTCGCGGTGCGACCAAGTCGCCGTGAAGCCCGGATACTCGAACAGCGCGTCCTGCGTATCCGGCGTCTCGCCATCGTCTTCGAGCACGAAGCGTCCGCCGCTCGAACTCACGGCCGCCGGACCCTTCACGCGCATCGCCCACTGGGCGATATCGATCTGGTGCGCCCCGAGATTCGTCATCTGGCCGCCCGAGTAATCCCAGAACCAGCGGAAGTGATAGAGCCCGCGATGCGGCGTAAACGGCCGCTTCGGCGCCGGACCCAGCCACATGTCGTAGTCGAATCCCGCCGGCACTTCGGTATCGGTGGGCCGTCCGAATCCCGGCATGATATTCCGGTAGGAGGCCATCCGGATCGAATGAATTTTGCCGATGTAGCCCTCACGCAGAAGCTGGATCGCCTTCTGGTAGTGCCGGCCGCTGCGCTGCTGCGTCCCGACCTGCACGACGCGGTTGAACCGGCGCGCCGTTTGCACCATCCATCGGCCTTCGCGGACAAAGAGCGTGAGCGGCTTTTCGACGTACACGTCCTTGCCCGCCGCACAGGCCATAATGGTCATGAGCGCATGCCAGTGGTCCGGGGTCGACACGACGACGGCCTGGATATCCTTGTCGTCAAGAAGATTGCGGAAGTCCGGGTAAGCCTTGGCATTGCCGCCGCAGGCGGCGACTCCCTGCTCGAGCCGAGGCTGGTAAGTGTCTGACATCGCGGCCAGATCGGCGTCTCGCTGGTTCTTGAAATCGTGAACGTGCTGCCCGCCGATGAGCCCGTATCCAATGAAGCCCACCTGGACGCGATCGTTTGCCCCCACCACCCTCGTCGCCGCGGCGGCCGATAGGGCGCCCATGAAGTACCGACGTGTGCTCTGCATGGCGAAATTCTATCATTGATAGTACCCCTATGAACCCGATTGATCCGGCAACGATTCTCGACTCCGGCGACAAGTCGCTGTTTGACGTACGATCCAAGGCCCCCGGGCCCCAAGGCGCGCTCCCACTCACACCCGAGATGCTGCTGAACCGCCCCTCTGGCGACCTGTTCGGCTGGACCCAAAATGCCGGCATGGGATGGGAGCCGGCCAGGCTGACCGGTACCGAAATCCTGCTGCTGAGCACGCACGGCGGCATCCGCGCCGAGGACGGGACGCCGATCGCGCTCGGCTACCACACCGGGCACTGGGAGGTCGGACTGCTGATGCAGTCGGCCGCCCGTGAACTAAAAGGGCTCGGCGCCGTGCCTTTCGCCGCCTACTGCACCGACCCCTGCGACGGCCGCACCCAGGGCACTCCCGGCATGTTCGACAGCCTGCCCTACCGCAACGATGCGGCAATCGTCTTCCGCCGGCTGATCCGTTCCCTTCCCACCCGCCGCGGCGTCATCGGCGTGGCGACCTGCGATAAGGGACTCCCGGCCATGATGATGGCGCTGGCGGGCACGCATAACCTGCCTTGCATCCTCGTTCCGGGCGGCGTCACGCTGCTGGCCGAAGACGGCGAGGACGCGGGCCGCGTCCAGACGATCGGCGCCCGCTACGCCCACAACCAGATCACGCTTGAGCAGGCCGCGGAAATGGGCTGCCGCGCCTGCGCCTCACCTGGCGGAGGCTGCCAGTTCCTGGGAACGGCCGCCACGTCGCAGGTAATCGGCGAGGCCCTTGGCATGGCGCTCACGCACTCGGCGCTGGCGCCCTCGGGCCACCCGCTCTGGCTGGACATGGCCCGGCGCTCCGCACGCGCCATCCTCGCGATGGAGGCGCGCGGCATCACGATGAAGGACATCCTGACCGAAGCGTCGCTCCACAATGCAATGGTGACGCACGCGGCCTTCGGCGGCTCGACCAACCTGATCCTGCACCTGCCGGCCGTCGCGCACGCCGCAGGTCTCCCGCGTCCCACCGCAAGCGACTGGAGCGCCATCAACCGCCGTGTCCCGCGCCTGGTCGACTCGCTCCCCAACGGGCCGCGCCACCATCCGACCATCCAGGTCTTCCTCGCCGGCGGCGTCCCCGAAGTGATGCTGCACCTGCGCCGCGCGGGCCTGCTCCGCACCGACGCCCTGACGGTATCGGGCCGGACACTCGGAGAAATGCTCGACTGGTGGGAGCAGTCCGAGCGCCGCGTCCGCCTGCGCGAGGTCCTGAAGGAGCGCGACGGCGTCGATCCCGACTACGTCATCATGGACCCGGACTCCGCACGCAGCCGCGGCCTGACCTCGACCGTCTGCTTCCCCTCCGGCAACCTGGCGCCCGAAGGGTCGGTGATCAAGAGCACCGCCATCGACCCGAGCGTTGTCGACGCCAACGGCGTCTACCGCAAGACCGGCCCCGCGCGCGTGTTCGCTTCGGAAGCGGCAGTGATCGCGGCGATCAAGAGCGGCCGGATCAAGGCAGGCGACATTATCGTGCTGGCCTGCCGCGGGCCGATGGGCTCGGGGATGGAAGAGACCTACCAGCTCACCTCGGCACTGAAGCACCTCGACTTCGGCAAGCACGTCGCCCTGGTCACGGATGCGCGCTTCAGCGGCGTCTCGACGGGAGCCTGCATCGGCCACGTCTCGCCCGAAGCCCTGGCCGGAGGCCCCATCGGCCGCGTGGAGGAGGGCGACATCGTCGAGATCGTGATCGACCGCAACAAGCTCGAAGGAACGCTAAACCTGGTCGGCCACAACGGCGAAATGTTCGGAGCCGAGGAGGGCGCGCGCATCCTCGCATCCCGTCCGCCACGCCCGGACCTGTCAGCCGATCCCGCCCTCCCGGCCGACACCCGGCTCTGGGCCGCGCTCCAGGACGTCAGCGGAGGCCCATGGGGCGGCTGCGTTTACGACGTCGACGCGATCATCCGCGTGCTGGAAGCCGGCAAAAAGGCGCTGGCCCAGGCCGCGGGGCAGGGGTGACACACCCCCCTTACAGCGGCTCCGGGTCGTCTTCGTGCTTGCCGTCTTTATCCACGTGCAGCGCGTGAATCATGAGCAGGAGCTTCTCGGCGTAGCTCGCGTGTATCGTCTTGAGCGCCTCATACTCGCGTATTGCCCGCGACCGCTCTCCCAGCATCATGAAGCTCAGGCCGAGTGTATAGTGCGCCTCGGCGTAGCCCGGCCTCACCGCAATGGCGCGCTCGTAGGCCTCGATCTTATCGGCCGACTTCCCGAGCTTCCCGCTCGCAAATCCCAGGTGGAACCATGCCTCCGCGTGATTCGGGTCCGCCGCCAGGGCGCGCTTCAAGTGCCCGGCCGCCCCCTGGTAGTTGCCGCTCCAGAGGCTCCCGAGCGCCAGCCGATACGCCTCCTCGGCCTCGATCTTCACCCCGGCGGACCATTCGGCCACGGTCGCGTATGACCGCGACGGCATCGTCATCAGCCGCTCGATCGGCACCGCGAAGCCCACGCTCCGGGGCGACACCCACCGCGGGGCGAGCATCGCGACCACACCCGAGTACTCATCCAGAACCGGCGCGCCCGCCTGCTCCTCCCGAACCTCGCCCGTGAGTTCCAGGATCTCCCCGGACCCCGGAACATCATGCACCTTGAGAATCGTCCGGCCGCTTTCGGCATCTAAAAAGTCTTGGTGCAGCCGAACCGCGGACTTCGGATCGGGGAGTGCGTGAAAGGCCAGGACCTCTGGAGCCGCCGAAGCCGGCACCGTCGCCCGCAGCTTCAGAACGTCGGCCGCTGGATCCTCGGCGACAACGTTTTCGACGGCGTAGGACTCGCCGTTGTACGCCTCGATCTCCGCCCGGCTGGCCCCGAGCAGCAGGCTGCGCGGAGTCACCACGTGGCCGCCGCGGTCCAGAAAAAAGCCGTAGCCGCTGCGAAGCGCCCGGCCCTCGGCGTCAAACGTCCGGACCCGGACAGCGTTCACCGGACCCGAAATCTGCGCCCAGACCGGCCCGAGCGTCAGGAGCGCAAAAACCGCCAGACGGTGCATGATTTCTCCTGCTCTCATTATCCTGTGGACGGGGGAATTCCGGCAATCGTGTACGATAAAGATTAACCTGCCATGCAGTTGGAAAACATCGACTTAAAGAAGACCGTGAAC
Organism: Bryobacteraceae bacterium; assembly: GCA_046289265.1. Taxonomy (GTDB): domain Bacteria; phylum Acidobacteriota; class Terriglobia; order Bryobacterales; family Bryobacteraceae; genus JBKBWD01. Next base: position 63,087 of record JBKBWD010000013.1, read on the forward strand.
CTGCCTCGCACGGACTTCCCCATGAAGGCGAACCTTCCGCAGCTTGAACCGAGGCTCCTTCAGAACTGGGAAGAAACCAAGCTCTATGAGCGGATTCGCAATGCGCGCTCCGGCCGCCCCCTCTGGGTCCTGCACGACGGGCCGCCCTACGCCAACGGCAACATCCACCTCGGCACGGCCTTCAACAAGATTCTGAAGGACTTCATGGTCAAATCCCGCAGCATGGCGGGCTTCGACGCTCCCTTTGTCCCCGGCTGGGACTGCCACGGCCTGCCGATCGAGATCAAAGTCGATAGCGAGCTCGGCAAGCGCAAGGCTGCCATGACGGCCAACGAAATTCGCGGCGAGTGCCGCAAGTACGCCGCAAAGTTCGTCGACCTGCACCGCCGCGATTTCAAACGCCTCGGCGTCTTCGGACGCTGGGAGAAGCCCTACCTGACCATGAGCGCCGAGTACGAGGCCGTCATCGCGCGCGCCTTCGTCGACTTCCTCGACCAGGGCTACGTCTACAAGGGCCTCAAGCCGGTGCACTGGTGCATCAATGACCGCACCGCCCTCGCCGAAGCCGAGGTCGAATACGAGAACCACACCAGCCCGTCCATCTGGGTGCGCTTCGCCATGACGTCGGCCCCGGCCAAGGTCGATCCGGCGCTTGCTGGTAAGCAGGTCTATGGCGTCATCTGGACCACCACGCCCTGGACCATCCCGGCCAACATGGCCGTCGCTTACCACCCGAAATTTGAATACGTGGCGGCCGAGGCCGGCGGCGCCGTCTACATCGTCGCCGATGCCCTGCTCAAACAGACCGCCGACCGCTGCGGCTGGGGCGACCCGAAAATCCTCGCGCGCTTTCCCGGAGCGAAGCTCGAAGGCACCGTTTTCCGCCATCCGTTCTTAGAGCGCGATTCGCTCGGCATCCTGGGCGACCACGTCACGCTCGAGCAGGGAACCGGCGCCGTCCACACCGCGCCCGGCCATGGACACGAGGACTATGTCATTGGCCGCCAGTACGGCATCGAGACCTACTGCCCGGTTGACGCCAACGGCCGCTTCTACAACGTCGCGGGCGTGCCCGGCGAGCTGCCCGAGGAGCTGCTCGGAAAGAACGTCTGGGACGCCAACGCCGTCGTCATCGGCATCCTCAAAGACCGCACCGCGCTGCTGGCCCAGGAGTCAATCGACCACAGCTATCCGCATTGCTGGCGCTGCCACAAGCCCACGATCTTCCGCGCCACCGAGCAGTGGTTCATCGGCATGGATCGCAACAACCTCCGGCAGAACGCGCTCGATGCCATCAAGACCGTCCAATGGATGCCCTCCTGGGGCGAGGAGCGCATCTCCAACATGATCGCGATGCGCCCGGACTGGTGCATTTCGCGCCAGCGCGTCTGGGGTGTGCCGATTACCGTCTTCTACTGCAATGACTGCCAGGAGACCCTGACCGAACGTAAATACCTCGACCGCGTCGTCGACCAGTTCGCCCGGCATACCGCCGACGTCTGGTACGACCGCAGCCCGCGCGAACTGCTCGGAGACGACGCGCGCTGCGGAAGCTGCGGCAGCCAGGATCTCCGCAAGGAAACCGACATTCTCGACGTCTGGTTCGACTCCGGATCGAGCCATCTCGCCGTTCTCACCGAGCGCGAGGGCCTGCCGTGGCCGGCCGATCTCTACGTCGAAGGCGGCGACCAGTACCGCGGCTGGTTCCACAGCTCGCTGCTGGTCGGCGTCGGACTCAAGGGCGGCTCGCCATATAAGGGCTGCGCCACACACGGCTGGACGCTCGACGGCGAAGGGCGCGCAATGTCGAAATCGCTTGGCAACGTCATTGAGCCTGAAAAGATCGTCAAGCAGTACGGCGCCGAAATCCTCCGCCTCTGGGTCGCCTCGGTCGAGTTCACCGAGGACGTCCGCATCTCCGAGACGATGCTCCAGCGGCTCTCCGAAGCCTACCGGAAGCTGCGCAACACCTTCCGCTACGCGCTCGGCAATCTCTTCGACTTCGACCCGGCCACAGACGCCGTCGAACCGTCCGAGATGCTAGAGATCGACCAGTGGATCCTGATCCGCGCCGAACAGCTCGTCGAGCGCTGCCGCGCCTGGTACCAGGAGATGGCCTTCCATCGCGTCTACCAGGCTCTCTACAGCTTCGCGACCACGGACCTGAGCGCCATCTACTTCGACATTCTCAAGGACCGGCTTTACACCAGCGCGCCGAAGTCCCGCGAGCGGCGGAGCGCCCAGACTGCGCTCTATCGGCTGAACTACGCGCTCGTGCGGCTTCTCACCCCGATCCTGACTTTCACCACCGAGGAGGTTTGGGGCACGATGAAGCGGCCCGAGGGCAGCCCCGACAGCGTCCACCTCGCCGAGTTCCCCGAACCGGCCGAGCTGACTGCGGGTCTGCCCGAATCGGCCCGGAAGCGCACAGCCAACTGGGAGCGCCTCATCGAGGTCCGCGACCGCGTGCTCAAGAGCCTCGAAACAGCGCGGCAGGAAAAGGTCATCGGCGCCCCGCTGGAAGCACGCGTCGTTCTGTCGGCCAACGGCGATCTCTATCCGCTGCTTTCCGAATACGCCGGCCAGCTTCCGGCGCTGTTCATCGTCTCCGAAGTCGATTTGGAGCAGCAGACGGCCGAAAACCTTTCGGTCCGGGTCGAGCACACGACCGGCGTCAAATGCGAGCGCTGCTGGAAGTATACGCACGACATCGGCGCCAACCCGGAGTTGCCAACCGTCTGCGCGGCCTGCGCCAAAGCTGTCGCGGAGTTCCTCTAGCACGTGCGAGCCGTTCCCTTCAGCATCGCGGCGATCGTCTTCGTGCTCGACATGGTCACGAAGCGGTTGATCGAGAGGTACGTCTCGCTCTGGGACGTGCACGTCGTTATCCCGGGCTTCTTCCAGATCATCCACACGAAGAACCCGGGCGCGGCGTTCAGCCTGCTGGCAGACAGCGACAGCCTTACTCGCGCGATTGTGCTGATCGGCTTCTCGCTCGCACTGCTGGTTTTCATCGCGTATATGCTCTGGCAGGCAACCCGCCCCGGCTCGGGCGAACCCTGGACGTCGCGGACTGGCCTCGCGCTCGTACTCGGAGGGGCCGCGGGAAACGTCTATGATCGTATTGCGTACGGCGAGGTCACGGATTTCCTCGATGTATTCATCGGCAGCTATCACTGGCCGACCTTCAACGTCGCCGATTCCGCGATTACCATCGGGGCGGGACTGATCCTGCTCAATCTCTGGCGTCAGAGGCGTCAGACTGCTTAGATATTCATGTTACCGAAAGTCTTCACTGTCGGCGATTTCTTCCTGCCCACCTACGGCCTGCTGGTCGCGCTCGCGTTTCTGGCCGGCCTCTGGGTGACCACGCGCCTGGCGCGGCAGAAGGGTCTCAACCCGGATGCGATCACCAACCTGGCGGTCTACTGCGCGCTGGCGGGCATACTCGGCGCCAAGCTCATGATGTTCGTCTTCGACGCAGGTCACTACTGGCGCAATCCGGGCGACATCTTCTCCCTGAACACGCTTCAGGCCGGCGGCGTCTTCCACGGCGGCCTCGTGCTGGCGCTGCTGACGGCGGTCTGGTACATGCGCCGGGCTCGGCTCCCCGGCGCCCTGACGGCGGACGTCTTCGCGCCCGGCATCGCTCTCGGCCACGGGATCGGCCGGCTCGGGTGCTTCGCCGCCGGATGCTGCTGGGGAACCGAATGCCGCCTCCCCTGGGCCGTGACCTTCACGAACCCCGACGCCTACTATCTGGTCGGCGTGCCGCTCCACATTCCTCTGCACCCGACGCAGCTCTACGAAGCCGGCGCCGAGTTCCTGATCTTCGGCGTGCTGCTCTGGCGCTTCTACAAACCGCACCGCCCGGGAATGCTGATCGGCCTCTACCTGGTGCTCTACTCCATCGTCCGCTTCCTCGTGGAGTTCGTCCGCGCCCACGAGCAGGTCAATCCCCTCGGCGGGCCATTCTCGAACACCCAGTGGATCGCCCTCGGACTCCTCCTGACCGGACTCTGGCTGATCCTGCGCAGAACCAGCGCAGCCCCGGTCACGGAAGCCCGAACTTCCCAGGTTTAGCCACTGGCGCTGGCGGAGCCCGCGCCCCGGCCTCGCCTTTACGAAGCCACTGACGCCCGCTCATCGCGAATGTAGAGCCCGTTGAACGCGCCGAATGCGATAAGATCGGCGCTACGGGTCATGAGTCGTTCCCTGCGCCAGAAATATGCCATTCTCGGCCTGGCAGCCGGCTGCCTTCTCTGCGCGTCCAATCCGGAAGTGCTGTTCACCGATATCACAGCCCAAAGCCGCGTGGCGTTCCGCCATGAACACTCGCCGACATCCCAGAAATACCTTCCGGAAACCATGGGCGGAGGAGTCGCACTACTCGATATCGACAATGACGGCAGGCTGGACGTCTTCTTCGTCAACGGAGCGCAACTCGCCGACCCGATGCCGAAAGGCGCCGTGCCGGACAAGTCAGACCCGAAGTTCTGGAATCGCCTCTACCGGCAGGATGAAAATGGAAAGTTCATCGACACTACCGAGAAAGCGGGCCTGAGCGGAGCGGCCCAGAACCGCTACGGCATGGGCGTAGCCGTCGGAGACTTCGACAACGACGGCTTTCCGGACCTCTACGTCACCGGCGTCGGCGGAAACACCCTCTACCGGAACAACGGCGACGGAACCTTCACTGATGTCACCGCCCGATCGGGCGTCGAAGGCAGCGGTTGGAGCACGAGCGCGGGATTCTTCGACTACGACAACGACGGCCACCTCGACCTCTTCGTATGCCGCTACCTCGAGTGGTCCTTCGGCAACAACCCGTTCTGCGGCGTCCAGCGGCCGGGCGGCAGATCCTACTGCCATCCCGACAATTTCCCTGCAATCGCCAACCTGCTGTACCGAAACAACGGCGACGGCACATTCACCGACGTTTCCGAACAGGCGGGAATCGCGAATTCCCAGGGCAAAGCGCTGGGCGTATCTTTCGCCGACTACGACCACGATGGGTGGACCGACATCTACGTCGCGAACGACTCCTTTCAGTCCTTCCTCTTCAGGAATAACGGCGACGGAACGTTCACCGAGACCTCGCTCCTGGCCGGCGTCGGATTCAATGAAGACGGCAAGACCTTCGCCGGCATGGGAACGGACTTCGCCGACTACGACAACGACGGGCACCCCGACATCGTCGTGACGGACCTCTCCACCGAGAGATACGTCCTGTTTCACAACAATGGCGACGAATCGTTCAGCGACGTGACCTCCAGGTCCGGACTCGGCGCCCTCACGTATCCCTATTCGGGCTGGAGCACGCGCTTCTTCGACTACGACAACGACGGGTGGAAGGACCTGTTCGTCGCCCAGGGCCACGTCATGGATAACATCGAGGTCACCTCCCCAAACCTCAGGTATCTCCAGCCGCCGCTGCTGCTGCGGAACATCCAAGGCCGGTTTGTCAAAGCAGCGGGCGGCCCGGCGTTCGAGAAATTGTGGGCAGGCCGGGGCGCTGCCTTCGGCGACATCGACAACGACGGCGATATCGACATCGTCGTGGCGAACGTCGGACAACCGGCCTACATGCTTCGCAATGATGGCGGGAGCCGGAACGGATGGATCGGAATCGAAGTGGTCGGCAAGCAATCGAATCGCGACGGGATCGGCTGCAAGGTCAAGGTGGTGTCGGCGTCAGGGGTTCAGCACTTCACGATCCACACGGCTGTCGGTTACCTTTCGGCCAGCGACAAGCGACTGATCGTCGGCTTGGGCGCCGCCCGCAAGGCTGAGCGCGTCGAAGTGACTTGGCCAAGCGGCGTCCGCAAGGTTCTGGAGGATGTACCCGCTGGCAGCCGGCTGAAGATCACCGAGCCTTCGAACTAACCGGCGGCTCTTCGTGAACGGTCAGGATCCGGTTGGTAGGTACGCTTTCAAGCCGGGTAACCTTGCCGGAAGGCCACTTCACCGTGAGTTCGTCAATCACCTCGGACGCTCCGAGCCCGAAGTGAGCCCGCGGGTCGCTCGACGAGGCGAAGCTGCTGCCGGCCTTGACCTCGCGAATCTGCGTCAGTCCGCCGGCTTTCACGGTGAAGCGCGCACCGACCCCGAATGTGTTCTTCCCCGCCCCCTTCAGGTGCACGAGAATCCAGTTCCGCGACGGAACGCCCTGATTCATCAGGAGCACGACCGGCTCATCGAGGGCGATCAGGGCCAAGTCCATCTGCCCGTCATTGTTGAAGTCGGCAACCGCGAGCCCCCGGTAGGACTTGGCGGCCTGGAATCCGGACCCGGCTGCCGGGCCGGCACTCATCAGCTTCGGCGCCCCGGTGTTGAGGTACAGCTTGTTCTTCTGCCGGTACGACGTATTCACTCCCGCATTGTCCACCTGCGGGTAGATGTGTCCGTTCGCCACGATCACGTCCTTCCAGCCGTCGTTGTTCACATCGACGAAGGCCACGCCCCAACTGAGGTCCCTCCAGCTATCGGAAACCAGGCCGGCGCGATAAGAGTCGTCCCGGAAGAGCCCGCCGCCGGCATTGCGGTACAGGGTGTTGTAGTCATCCGAGAAGTTGGTGACCATGATGTCGAGCAGTCCGTCGTTGTCCAGATCCTCGAACTCCACCCCCATGCAGGCCTGCTCGCGGCCGTCCTCGCTGAACGCCACTCCGGCTTCGATTGCGACTTCGCTGAACGTGCCGTCGCCGTTGTTCCGGTAGAGAAAGTTGGGCGTGTTATCGTTTGCGACGAACAGGTCGATTCTGCCGTCGTTGTCGTAATCGCCCCACGCCGCGCCGAGGCCGTAGGTTCCCTCGGGGTCCGAAACGCCCGCCTGCACGGAAACGTCGGTGAATGTGCCGTCGCCGTTGTTGCGGTACAGCGTGTTGCCGGCGCCCTTGAGCCCTCGCGGCCCGCAGGCGACCGGGATGTTCTGGTAGGAGCAGAACTTGCCTTCCGTCGGAAGATTCCGCAAATCGTAGTCAAGATAGTTGACCACGAACAGATCGAGATGCCCGTCGCCGTCGTAGTCGGCAGCCGCCGCGCCGGCGGACCAGCGCGGGTCGCCGACGCCCGCCTCTTCCGTAGCGTCGCGGAACGTTCCGTCGCCGTTGTTCAGATACAGAATGTTGGGTCCGAAGTTGACGATGTAAAGGTCCGGCCAGCCGTCTCCGTCGAAGTCAGCCGCCAGCGCTCCCTTGCCCCAGCCGCGGTTCACCAGGCCGGCGGCGTTGGTCACCTCCGTGAACGTGCCATCTCCGTTGTTGCGGTAGAGGGCGCTGCGATAGGAGTTCTTCCCGGACACCGTATCCGCGATGGTCGAACCGTTGACGATGAAAAGGTCCATGTAGCCATCGTTGTCGTAGTCGAGGACGGCGAGGCCGCCGCCGGTGGACTCGATCAGGTACTTCTTCTCTGCATCGCCGCTGACCACAATCGTGGTCAGTCCCGCTTTCTTCGACACGTCGACGAATCGTGGAACCGGTGCGGGCGAGTCAGCGAACGCGGTGGCCAGAAACAGGAGCAAGCAGAGGCGCTTCATCGTCCTGATCTTCCGGCGTCTTCGAACCGGATTTCACCCGGTTTGGCGCTGCGGCTCTTACGGGCGAGTTCCGCTGCCTTCGGCGCGAGGGCGCGCGCCTCGTCGGATCGGCCGCTGCGATTCAGAACCGAGATGAGCATGTTCCATGTCGCCGGATCGCCGGCATCGAGCTCAATCGCCCGCCGCAACCGTGCCTCGGCCTCCGGCAGGCGATCGAGGCGCATCAGGGCGCGCGCAAAGGATACCTGGGCGGCGGCGCTGTCGGGCATGCGGGCAGCCGCGAGATCGAGGTCGCGCACGGCATCTTCGGCGTTCCCGCGTGAGAGTCGCGACAAGCCGCGGACCAAGTAGGCCGGCGGATACCCTCCGCCCGAGGCGATCTCGGCGTCCAGGTCGGCAATCGCGCGATCGAACTCACCGAGCGAGTACAATGCCAGCCCGCGATGAAAGCGCGCCAGCGGCGTAGCGGGCCGGATCTCCAGAACCCGGTCGAAGGCCGCGAGCGCCTTTTCGAACCGGTGCAGATTGTGCCAGGCGCGTCCGAGGTTGAGGTGGGCCTCCGGATCATCCGGCACAAGCGCCGTCGAACGCTGCAGCGCATCCGCGGCTTCCTCGTTGTTGCCCGCATCCAGAAACTCCGTGCCCCGAGCGAACCAGGCGCTGGCCAGAAGCGACCGCAGCTTTTCGTCATCCCGCCAGCGCCGGTGACCGGCTTCCAGAATCTCAACGGCTTCCCGGTACTGTTTGGCGCGCGCGGCCTGCACGCCGGCAGTGAGATAGAATCGCCTGTCCTCGGGAAAGCGCCGCATGCCTTCGCGAGCCGTGGCGAAGAGCGCCGCCTCGTTCCGCTGCGCCTGGTGGACGCCGCACAGCATCAGGAACGCCTCCAGGGGAGCAGCCGGAGACTGAACGCACTTAGAGAGAAGCTCTGCGGCGGCCTGCAGATCGCGCGCGGCGGCAGCCTGCGCTCCGGAGGCGCAGGGGTCCCCAGGTTGAAATGCCAGGAGCGCGGTCCACATTAAGAAGGCGGCGCTCATCGCTTCGCCTTCGGCTTTTTACTGAGTTCGCTGAAGGTCTTCAGCTCCCGAACCGCGTCTTCGTTTCGCCCGAGCTTACGGTAGCCGTTCGAGAGCCAGTAGTAGGCCTCCGCGTAGCTGGAATCGAGGGCAATGGCCTGTTGAAACCACCGGATGCTCAACTCCGCTTTCTCTAACCGCATCAGGGCCTTCCCCGCGAGGAAAAAGTTCCGCGCCGAACGCGGATTGCGGTCGGCGGCTTCCACCGCAAGCTGAAAGGCCTTCTCGAAGGAGCCGCGCTCGAGCAGGAAGTGGGCGGCGTTCGCGTAGACCGTATCGTACTGCGGATGGTCCTTGTGCACGAGTTCGAGGGCCTTCAGAAAGTGCTGCATGGCCTTGCCGTCTTCCCGCACGGCCGCATAGCAGAGTGCAAGGTTGTCGTGAGCGCGGTAGTTGCGCGGATCCCGCGTGACGAGCCCGGCGAACAGTTCGGTGGCCTCCGGGAATCTGTTCTCCTGATACAGAATGCGTGCCAGAGCGTACTGCGTCGCCTCATGCTGAGGATCGAGCGCGAGGACACTCCGCAGACTCTGTTCCGCCTCGGTCTCGCGGCCGAGCAGGTAGAGAACGTCGCCGCGGAGCTTCAGGGCATCGACATGGCCGGAGTCGAGTTGGAGGAGGGCGTCGAGCGTCTGGAGGCTGTCTTCAAGCTGCTGCGCCATCAGTTGGGCTTGCGCCAACGGAAGCAGTGCGACAGCGCGGTTGGGGCAGGCACGGGAAGCTTTTTCGAACTCGGCGACCGCTGCCGGAAACCTGCGTTCCTCATAGGCACGGCGGCCGGCCTCCAGAATCGAAGGGCACTCCCCGGCCGAGCCGAGGAGTGCCCAAAGTACTGCGAACGCCGGAACCACACCTACTTCTTATCAGAATGTGATGCGTGCGGCAAACTCGATGTTGCGTCCTCCAAATCGTGCTCCGGTGATCTGGCCGAAGTTGGGGTCGACAATATTGGTAATCGGGTTGCCCCGTCCCGCCCGGTTGAAGGCGTTCAGGAACGTTCCCCGCAGCTCGAAGCTCCTCTGTTCAGCAAACCGGAACTGCTTCTGAATGGAAAAATCCTCGTTTACGATATGTGGGCCGCGGATGTTCGGGAGCACGGGTCCAATCGTTCCCGGGCGCGTCACAATATTCTGCCCCCCAGCATGGACTGGAGGATTGCTGAAGGCCGCGCGATTCAGGTACGGCGTCCCCCCCGTGAAGCCCCGAAACGAGATCGGTGCATCCGAATTGATGACGATCTGCTGACCGAGCACCAAGTCGGGGTAGATCGCGCCGAAAGGATTGCTGATGCCCCCTGTCGTTATCGTCAAAGCATCTCCGCTACGGAACTGGTGAATTCCAGACAATTCCCACCCGCCGAAAAGCGTGTTCGCAATGCCGCGGAGCGGGATCAGCTTATTCGGTCCGATCGGTAGTTCGTAGATCCAAGTAGCCTTTGCGAAGTGAGGGATGTGGAACCCAGCAATAGTGCGATCCAATCCCCAATTGAACATATCAACCGGTGTCAACGAGTCGATCGCACTGTCCGTCCCATACCCGATTGCCTTGGACCATGTGTAGGCGAACAGGTACGAAAAGCCCTTGGTGGTTCGGCGTGTGACCTGGACCTGTGCAGAATTGTAATTCGAGTTGCCGGCATTGAAGTACGGCATGGAGATACCCGTATACTGCGGGAACGGCCGCATCGCCTGCTGTACCTGGCCGCTGAACCCTGGGAAGGGCTGGGCAATGCCGCTTGCTGCGCTCCAAGGCCGGGTCAGGTCGTCACCGCGGGCCAGGGCGGCCACGGGGAGCGCGTTGAGGTTGTTGAATCCAAGCAAGGGAAGCCTCGTGCCCTTGTTGGCAACGTAGTTCGTTTCCAGCACAGTGTTCTGGGGCAGCGCGAACTGGAAACCTAGGTTCCAGTTCTGCGTGTAGCCAAGCCGGTTATGATCCCTGCCGATGAACGTGGTGCCGATGCCGTTCGCGAGCGAAGGATTGTGGTTCGGGAGGGTGGCAGTGAAGCTCGGATACGGCTGGTCGAGATACATTACCGGATCTTCGGCGAAGCGCAGCGGCGTATTGGAAGCGTTGACGGCAATCGCACCGTTGTATCCGATCGTGCTCGGGCCACCGAAGCCGTTGTTGATTGGCGGCATATAATTGATCCCGTAGCCGCCCCGCATCACCATCCAGTGGTTGATTTCGTAGGCGAAGCCGAACTTAGGCGCCAACTGGCCCCAGTTGGTATCCATGAACGTCCGGACGCCCAGTTCGTCGGCAAAGTCCAATGCGCCAAGCCGTCCGCCGGCTGCCGGGTTCGGCTTGAGCGGATTGAACTGCGCCATTCTGCCGGCCACTTCCTGCAGCCCGCCGACCACCTCCCAGCGCAGACCGAGGTTCAAGGTCAGGCGGCGCGAGACCTTCCAGTCGTCCTGGAAATAGGTGCCGACGTTCCGCCACCGCCGGCCGAAGAACGAGGCGATGACGTCACGGTTCGTGCTCGCGACGCCCCCGGTAAGGAAGCTCGCGAAGGAGTGTCCGGTCTCCGCGATGAAACCGGGCAGCGCAGTCTGGTTTGGCGAGAAGTTGAATGTTCCGGATTCGTTTCCGCGCCCCCGCACGTTGAAGTAGTATCGCCGGTGCTCGAACCCGATCTTGAAATTATGCTTTCCGCGGATGATGTTCAGGTCGTTGCCCAGGATGGTGCTGCCGTTATACGAGCCGCCGGCGTTGGTAGAGCCGAGACGCCCGCCCGCGCCGATGCCGCCGCCCTGGAACGGCTGGCCGGCGAAGATCAGGGCCGGGAAATGCGTTGCGGGCAGATTCTGGAATCCGACAACCCTCGCAAGGTCCTGGTCGACAAAAACGCTTTGATTCAGGTTTCCGAACCGGTTGTAGCCGATCGCGAAGTGATTCAGGATCGAAGGTGATACGGTCCAGTCATAGGCGAAGCGCCCGAGAGTTCCAGGCGTGTTCTGAAGCTGATAGACTCCGGTCGGGTCCCCAGGAGGAACGCCCCAGCGCCCGCCCGGCGAGTTGTTCCGCTCCCGGAAGTTGCGATTGAACGTCGCTGAGATCCGGTGAGCGGGATGGATGATGTGATCGCCTTTGACGGTCAGCATCTTCTCATCAAACACGGGGCAGCAGGCCTCGAATGCCGGAATGTTTCTCAGCATCTGGTCGAAGATTGGGTCCGTGATGCCGTACGTGCTCATGATGTTGCGGGCGATCGGGTTCCAGCGGGCCTGCGGGATTACGTTGCCGGGGTACGGGTCGCGAATCCATCGCCCGTCCACCTGCCGCGCGCTGGCGGGATCATAGATCTGTCCGAAGATCACAGGGCGTCCGATCGCATCCGTGCCGATCTGCGTGCCGGATCTATTGTTGCCCGTGAACGCCGGATTGAGCAGGCGGGAGAAGTCGCCCTGCTTAAAATCTCTCGTCGGGAGTGTGCTGAACGACGTGGATCGGAAATTCTTCTGCTGGGTACGCTCGAAATTGGCGAAGAAGAACGTCCTGTTCCTGCCGTCATAGAGCTTCGGCAGGAAGACCGGACCACCCGCGGAGAAGCCGTAGTTGTGCTGCTTGAACGGCTGCCTGGCGATCGCGGCGGCGTTGTTGTTGTAGCCGTTGGCGCGCAACACGTCATTCTGGACGTAGTAGTACGCACTGCCGTGAAGCTCGTTCGTGCCGCTCTTGGTCGAGAAGTTCGCAACGGCCGTCTGGCCGCCTGAGTACTGGGCTCCGATCGTGCCGGTCTGGAGCTTGAACTGGCTCACAGACTCGGCCGAAGGGCTGAACTCGTTGTTCGACCCGCCCTGCAAGTCCATGCGGCCGAGCGGAATGCCGTCGATCAGGATCTCGTGCGAATAGTACTGACCACCATTAATTGATCCCTGGAAAGTTCCACCGACAGTCCCGGGGAGGCTCGTAAAGATGAACTGCTGGATCTGGCGGCGGCCGTCGCCCACCGTGATCGGCCACGTGTCGAACTCCTTCTTCGAGACATAGCTGCCAATCTCGGCCGTGCCGGTTTCGAGCAGCGGAGTCTCCGCCGTGACTGTGACCTGCTCGGTGACCTGGCCGACTTCGAGCGTGAAATCCAGCGTGAGGGTTTGCGCGACAGCGAGGTTTACATTATCGCGAATGACCGTTTTGAAGCCCGGCGCGGATACGTTGAACCGGTAGATGCCAGGCGGCAGGTACGGTAGTCGGTAGACGCCGGCCGATGTCGTCGCGGCCACGGTTTCTACGTTCGTCTGGATGTTTACGACACGAACGTCGGCTGCCGGAATCGCCAAACCGGATGAGTCCAGAATCGTGCCGTTGAAGGTTCCCCGTTCGCCTTGCGCATACACCACTCCTACTGCGAGCAGGACCATTCCCGCTATCCTAAACCTCATAAATCTCCCCCTTTGTGTAGCCCAGTGCACTCTTGTCCAAATTAGTTTCCGCACCAAACGGCTGGGACAGCATCTGAGGATCTCGCCGCCGCTGCTGATCCGCTCCCGGCGGGCTCCAAAGCCCGCAATCCAAGCATTGGGCGCTGTGGATTGGTCGAAAACGACTGTCCAGCGGCACGCTGCCAATTTGGACAGCATCTGACGGGCAGGAGGGACCTGCTCCGGCAATGACTCACACGCCTTCATGGCATCAATAAGTTAGGCTGTGGAAAACGCGTTGAATGCAGCTAATTTGGACAGTAGTGAGCCCAGTGTTACCCCGAGCTACAATATAGTGACCGGGAATCGTTGTCAATACGAATGCAGGCCGCGACGTAGTTAATTTTCGTTCATTCTATTACTAATTGTTCGCTAAGCATCTCATCATATGTGTTGCCCCATTTTCATAGATTCAGACCTCTACATCCCTAGTCAACAGAGGCAGTATCGGCAGGGATACATTGGGCCTCGTTGCGAAACCAGACCCCGCGCGTGCGGCTCATGCGGACGGCCTATCGGAAAAAAACCGCGAGACGTGTCACGACAACTGGCAGGACACAATGAAAAGCACTCCCCGGAAGTTCCGGGGAGTGCTTCTTTGTCGTGCGTTACGGAGTGACTTAGTTAGAACGTGATGCGAGCCGCAAGTTCGATATTCCTTCCTGCGAATCTCGCACCCGTGATCTGACCGAAGTTCGGATCCATGATGTTGGTGATCGGGTTGCCCCGTCCCGAGCGGTTGAACGCGTTGATGAACGTTCCCCGCAATTCGAAGCTTCTATGCTCAGACATGCGGAACTGCTTCTGGATCGAGAAGTCTTCGTTGATGATGTGCGGCCCCCGGATATTCCCGAGCCTGGGGCCGACCGTTCCCGGACGCGTCATCACGTTTCTCCCTCCGGGATGAACCGGAGGATTGGCAAAGGCAGCTCGATTCAGATACGGCGTGCCGCCGGCGAAGCCCCGGAACGAAATCGGCGCATCCCCATTGGCAATCACCGATTGGCCAAGCACCAGGTCGGGATAGATCGCGCCGAAGGGGTTAAAGATGCCACCGGTAGTAATCTGCATCGGGTCGCCGCTCCGGAACTGGTGGATGCCGGACAGCTCCCAGCCGCCGAACAGCGTATTCGCAATGCCGCGCAGCGGAATCAGCTTGTTCGGACCGACCGGCAGCTCGTAAACCCAGGTCGCCTTGACGAAGTGAGGAATGTTGAAGACCGCAACGCTTCGATCGAGGTTCCAGTTGAACATGTCAACCGGCGTGAACGAGTCGATCGCGCTGTCACTCCCCAGTCCGATCGCCTTGGACCAGGTGTAAGCCATCAGGAACGAAAGCCCGCTCGTCATTCGGCGCGTAAGCTGGAACTGCGCCGAGTGGTAACTCGAATTCCCGGCGTTGAAGTACGGCATGTTGATGTTCACAAACTGAGGGAACGGCCGCATCGCCTGGTGCAACTGGCCATTAAATCCTGGGAAAGGTTGCGGAACTCCGGTTCCAGGCGCCCACGGCCGGGTGAGGTTGTCGCCCGCCGCCAGCGCGGCCACAGGGAGCGCATTGAGGTTGTTGAAGCCGAGCAGAGGCAGACGTGTACCCTTGTTCGCAACGTAGTTGGCTTCCAGCAAAGTGTTGCTCGGCAGCGCGAACTGGAAGCCGAGATTCCAGTTCTGCGTGTACCCGAGTCGGTTGTGGTCCCTGTCGATAAACGTCGTGCTCTGCCCGTTGGAGAGCGTGGGATCGTGAATCGGAAGGGTGGCTCCGAAGCTGGGGTACGGCTGATTCAGATACATGACCGGCTCTTCGGCGAAGCGAAGAGGCGTGTTTAGCGCGTTGACCTCGATGGAACCGTTGTAGCCGATCGTGCTCGGCCCGCCGAACCCGTTGTTGATCGGCGGCATGAAGTTGATGCCGTAGCCGCCGCGCAGCACCATCCAGTCGTTGATCATGTAGGCGAACCCGAACTTCGGCGCCAACTGGCCCCAATTGTTATCCATGAAGGTCGTGACACCAAGCTGGTCGGCGAAGTCCAGCGCTCCGGGCCGGCCGCCTGCGGCAGGGTTCGGCTTGCTTGGATTAAACTGGGCCATTCTGCCGGCCACTTCGTGCAGGCCGCCGACGACCTCCCATCGCAGTCCAAGGTTCAGCGTGAGGCGGCGCGAAGCCTTCCAATCGTCCTGGACATAGGTGCCCACATTGCGCCACCGCCGGCCGAAAAACGATGCGACCACGCTGCGGTTCGTGCTGGCAACAGAGCCGGTGAGGAAGCTGGCAAAGGAGTGCCCGGTTTGCGCGAGAAATCCGGGCATCGCGGTCTGGTCCGGTTGGAAGTTGAATGTTCCGGATTCATTGCCGCGCCCACGCAGGTTGAAGTAGTAGCGCCGGTGGTCGAAACCGATCTTGAAGTTGTGCTTCCCTCGAATGATGTTCAGATCATTCGCCAGAATTGTGCTGCCGTTGTAGGAGCCGCCGGCATTGGTCGAGCCAAGCCGGCCTCCCGCACCGATTCCGCCGCCCTGGAACGGCTGGCCGCCAAATATCAAGGCCGGAAAGTGCGTTCCGGGAAGATTCTGGAAGCCGACGGTCTGGGGCAGGTCCTGGTCCACGAACACGCTCTGGTTCAGGTTCCCGAACCGGTTGTAACCGATCGCGAAGTGGTTCAGGATCGACGGCGAGAGCGTCCAGTCATAGGCGACGCGCCCAAGCGTTCCAGGGGTGTTCTGAAGCTGATAGACTCCGGTCGGGATTCCGGGAGGAACTCCCCACCGGCCGCCCGGCGAATTGTTCCGCTCGCGGAAGTTCCGATTAAAAGTCACCGAAACCCTGTGATACGGATTGATGATGTGGTCCGCCTTGGTGGTCAGCATCTTTTCATCGAAGAGCGGGCAGCAGGCGCCGAGCGCCGGGACGTTCCGCAGCATCTGGTCGAACATCGGGTCATCGATGCCATAGGTGGTCATGATGGACCGCGCCACCGGATCCCAGCGCGCTTGCGGCACGAAGTTATTCGGGAACGGATCCCGAACCCATTGCCCGTTCACCTGCCGGGCCGTCGCCGGATCGTAGATCTGACCGAACACGACCGGGCGCCCCAGTGCGTCCGTGCCGATCTGCGTGCCGGAATTCGGGTTGCCGGTGAAAGCCGGGTTCAGCAGTCGGGAAAAGTCGCCCTGTTTGAAATCCGTCGTCGGCAGCGTGCTGAACGAGGTGGAGTTGAAGTTCTTGACCTCGGTCCGCTCGAAGTTAGCGAACCAGAACGTTCGATTCCTGCCGTCATAGATCTTTGGCAGCGCCACCGGTCCACCGGCCGAGAAGCCATAGTTGTGCTGCTTGAACGGCTGGCGGGGAATGCCTGCGGCGTTCTGATTGAACCCGTTCCCGCGTAGCGCATCGTTCTGCACGTAGTAGTAGGCGCTGCCGTGGAGTTCATTCGTGCCACTCTTGGTCGAGAAGTTCGCCACGGCCGTCTGGCCTCCCGAATACTGGGCGCCTATGGTGCCTGTCTGAAGCTTGAACTGGCTCACCGACTCAGCCGAGGGACTGAACTCGTTGTTCGACCCGCCCTGCAGGTCCATTCGGCCCAGCGGAATACCGTCGATCAGGATCTCGTGGGAATAAAATTGTCCACCATTGATTGATCCCTGGAAAGTTCCACCGACAGTGCCAGGAAGGCTCGTGAAAATGAACTGCTGGATCTGGCGGCGTCCGTCCGCAACCACGATCGGCCAAGTATCGAACTCTTTCTTCGACACATAGCTGCCGATCTCCGCCGTTCCTGTCTCGAGCAGAGGCGTCTCTGCCGTTACCGTCACCTGCTCGGTGACCTGGCCGACCTCGAGCGTGAAGTCCAGCGTGAGCGTCTGGGCGACCGCGAGGTTCACGTTATCGCGAATCACAGTCTTAAATCCCGGCGCCGTTACGGTGAACCGGTAGACCCCGGGCTGCAGATATGGCAGCCGGTAGATGCCGGCCGACGTCGTCGTCGCAACTGTCTCGACGTTCGTCTGGACGTTTATGACACGGACTTCCGCGGTCGGAATCGCCGCGCCCGAAGAGTCAAGAACCGTGCCGTTGAAAGTGCCGCGTTCGCCTTGAGCGAACAGAAAGCCGGCAGCGAGCAGGAACAGTCCTGCTGTCTTGAATTGCCCCATCTGATTCCCCCGTGGCTTTTCGCCAAAGTGTTAACGGGGAAACGATATATCGAACGTTAAGATTTGTCAATACATAATATCTCAATCACGTGATTGTTTACACCGGGCCACGCGCAGAGATATGGCTGTAAACTACTGATTATAAATGTATTTTACAGAATAGCCCCGCTCAGGAGCCGAGTGGCCTATTCCTCTATCGAAACGTCCTCAGGTACGTATCTGTGAGATGTGGCACGTTGTTGAAGCTAAAAAGATTAAACTCACCGTTCACGAGCCGCAGCACGCTGAATGAGGTGTTCAGCAGCGCCCCGGCCAGCCGCAGCGTGTGACGACCGTCAATCCCAAGGGCCCGGCCAACGCAGACGGCTGTTGGCGTCGCCGAAGTGAAGATCGCGATACGCTGTTCATGGCCGTTATCGGAGGCGAAATCGGTCTTCCTCAGGCCGACACGCGCCTGGAACTCGGCCCAGGACTCGCCCTCAAACGGATAGCGGGCCTCCACCCAGGCCCGGACCACCGCGATATCGCACTTGGTCCAGCCCCGATGAATGGCCGCCTCCGGTTTGCCCCGGCCCCGTTCCAGTTCGGCCTGCAGACTCTGGTACTCGGCCCGGAACTCCGGATCGTCGGCGCACAATCGGGGCGCCATTCCGCGATATACGGCATCAAGGTCGAATTCGTTCCATCGGGGATTGATAGCGTAGTCCGGAAACGGCAGGCCGGCCCGCTTGAAGGTCCGGCTCACTTCCCGGGCGGTGTCCCGCTGACGCTTCAGACCGCCGGAGTAGACGGCAGAAAAGTGAATTCGCTCCGACGCCAGATACTCACCCAGCATTCGGGCCTGTACGGCCCCCATATCCGACAGCGAATCGTACTCGTCGCGTGTGCCCGCCTGTCCGTGGCGGATCAGATATATCCAGCTCAACAGCCCTTCCCCCCAGGGGCACTCCCCCCAACTCTCATGGTACGCGATGCCGCGATTCCCAGGTTTGTCCACACCCTTGCTAGGCTGGAGAATTGATGAGTGCAGGGACGGAACAGAGCCGCCGGATTCCGCTTCTGGATCTCAGGGCCCAACACCTGAAGATCCGCGACGAGGTCCTCGAAGAAGTGGCGCGGGTCATCGATTCGCAGCAGTTCATTCTGGGCGATCAGGTCCAGCAACTCGAGTGGGCGGTGGCGAACTACTGCGGAACGGCGCACGCGGTCGGTTGCGCCTCCGGATCCGACGCACTGCTGCTGGCTCTCACAGCGGCCGGGGTGCAGCCCGGCGACCGCGTCCTCACGACGCCGTTTTCCTTCTTCGCAACTGCCGGCTCGATCGTCCACGCCGGCGCGGTACCCGTCTTCGCCGACATCGAGCCGGCCACCTTCAACCTCGACCCGGAGCAGGTGCGCCGACAGGCCGAGAGCTGTCCTGAAATTCGCGCCGTCGTCCCCGTCCACCTGTTCGGCGGCTGCGCCGACATGGACCCGATCCTCACACTGGCGCGCGAACGCGGCTGGAAGGTGATCGAGGACGGCGCCCAATCCATCGGGGCCGAGTACAAGGGCCGCCGTGCCCAGAGCCTCGGCGATATCGGCTGCCTCAGCTTCTTCCCCACCAAGAACCTCGGCGGCTACGGCGACGGCGGCATGATGACGACCGGCGACCGCGAGACCGCCGAGCGGCTCAAGGCGCTCCGTGTCCACGGGAGCCGGCAGAAGTATCACCATGAGTGGGTCGGGTGGAACTCGAGGCTCGACGCCCTGCAGGCCGCGGTGCTGCGTGTCAAGCTGCGCTATCTGGACGAATGGACCGCGAGGCGGCAGGGAAACGCGGCGCTCTATCGCGAACTCCTCGGCGGGACGCCGGTCCGGTGCCAGACGCCGGCGCCCTATCAGACCCGCCACGTCTACAATCAGTTCGTCATCCGGAGCGAGCGCCGCGATGAGCTCAAGCCGTACCTTGAGTCTCACGGCGTCGGCACCGAAATCTATTATCCGCTCCCCCTGCACCTGCAGCCGTGCTTCGCCTGCCTCGGATACAGGGAGGGCGACTTCCCCGAAAGCGAGCGAGCCGCCCGCGAGGTCCTGGCGCTACCCTGCCATCCCGAACTCACGCCCGAAGACATCCGTCGTATCTGTGACCTCATTCGGAGCTTTCCGGCACAGGTTGCTCAAACCCCAAAAAGCTGAGCCGCGCCGCGACCGGCCGCTTGTCCGGATCCGGCAGCCGCTTCACCATCGAAAACCGGATCATCACTTCGTGCGACCCCTCTTCGCCACCCGGATCGGCTTCAAGTCGAAACTCACCCGGAGCAATCGAGGTCCGGGAGAGTTCGTGCCCGTCCACGTACACCGTGGCCTCCATGTCCGATTCCGGCCCCCAGGGCATGTTTCCGCGCACCACCAGGCGGGATTCGGCGGACGGCTTACGCAGCCGCGTGAAAACCTCCTCGGAAGCCCAGCCGTCCTCGTACAGGCCATAATACTCGGAGCCCGGTTCGATGAGATCCGCCGGGAAATTCGCGAGCGCAGTCATTCGAGGCAGGGCGGAATACTCCTCCTCGGTCACAATCGAGACCTCGCGCGCAAAACCGACCAGGCGGCGGGTATCGTAGCGAATGTTGGTTCCGAAGGTCTTCATCAGCCCCCTTCGTTCGAGGGGGAAGTGAACGCCGTCGTCCCCTAAATCGAGCGCGACAAACCTGTAACCCTCGATCGCCCTCGCCGACAGGGGAGGGGAAAAGACCCGTGCCGATCCGCGGCCCGCCATCCTGAAGGCGACTCTCTGCCCGCCCAGAACAGTCGCGGGCGGGATGCGGTTCTCCCCATCCGATCGCAGCGTGCTCGTCATGCTGAGAAGAATCCGGAAGCTCGGCGACGGGTTGACCGCCCAGAACACGATGTGGCGCCCCACGCCGGCGAAGCGGCCGCCCGGGTTCATGAAATCCGGTTCGACCGCCGTGAATGCCGCCCTCCGCCTGTTTCCCTGATAGGGCTTCTGTCCGAGGTAGGAGTCGACGAAGACCAGGAAGTTCTCCATCTCCGGCAGCGGCTTCATCGGGAAAAACTCGTCGGTGTCGGGCAGCCGGTTATGATTCAGGAAGGTATGGCTCCGCGGCGTCATGATGAACGTCGCCTCGGGCGACGAGGGCGGCCGGAAAATCACTTTATTGCCTTCGATTTCCAGGTGAAGAAAGGCCTTCTCGAAATGCTCCAGCAGGTACAGCGAGTGCTTATGGACGGCCTCGGAGTTCGGATGGATGCCGAGCTGGTTCGGGCGCGCCACCAGTTGCGGATAGCGGCCCAGCGAGACGAAAGCCAGATCGCGCCCGCGCAGATGGGCGGCCATGAGCTTAGCCACCGACGAGTTCACGGTATCGGAGACGACCGATTCGGTCGTGACGCGGCGCGCAAGCTCCGCCGCCCCCGCGATGATGCCGCGCGATGAGCCGCTCGGAATTTCCAGCAGTTCCGTCCCGACGCTGCCGACTTCGCCCCGGCTCACCTTCACGTAGTGGTTGGACGTATGGAGGCCGCTGGCAGCGAGAAGCAGAGGTGGGCCCCAGAACCAAAGAGCGGATCTGCTGAACTTCGTGCGCTTCACCGCCGCCTCCGCGCGTAGTCCGTCCACGCCGCCGCCATCGTCCCCAGCACGAAGGGTTGGGCGAACATGGCGAGCTTGAAGAGCCCGAAATCAGCCCGGTTCGAGAGCAGGACGAAGTAAAGCGAGCACATCACCAACGCTACCGAGGCAACCGCGGCCCCGCGGAGCGCCTGCCAAACAACGGCCACGAGTGCCGCAAGCGACAGGCCCGTTCCGGCCAGGATCAGAGTCGTAAGAACCAGGTCACTCGATAGCCGCGGAATCGGGAGAAATCCCCAGAAGTAGGTGATGCCGCTCGGGACCAGGTAAAACGGAAAGAGACTGATATCCAGGTCGGCATCCGACTGCAGCCCTCGCAACTGAAGGTGCAGAAATACGATTACGCCCAGGATGTACTGGTTCACCAGAACAAGAGTTCCGGCCCCGGCAACGCCGGCCCAGGCGAATAGCGGCCCAATCGGCTGCCGCCCGCGAATGACGGCGACCGCAAAGTAGACCAGGAGAGAGAGGCCGAGAAACGGCAGAACCTCCGGATAAACAATCAGGAGACCGGCTGAAAAATACGCGCCGAGCAGCCCCCGTCGAACAAGCGCCGCACGCGACCGGAAACGAACCGGACGGCACATCACCGCGGCACAGCCGGCCAGCGAACTGAGTCCGGCCAGTTGCGGCATGAGCTGGTACAGTGCGCCGAGGGTATTCAGCGCCGAGGCCGACACCAGAATGCAGGCCAGCAGCGCCGCTCTGCGATTCACGGATCGCAACACGAGCGCACTCGCGGCCAGAAGCAGCGCCGCATACATCGCCAGCGTCAGCGGCATGTAAACAACCGGGGTCCCTAGCCCGGAGAGTGCCGACAGGATCGCCACAAGCAATTCGCCGCCGCCGCGCTCGCCGGCCTGGACCTGCATGAACCAGGAGTAGGCGACACCCATATCCAGGTTGTGTGCGATCTGTTCCGGCGTCGGGTACTCGAAAAACCCGTGGTGGAGAAATCGCTGCGCGATGATCACGTAGGTCGCCATATCATCGTTGGCGTAGCTGACCCAATTGAAGCCGAACTCGAGCATCGGCCGGCCCACCAGCAGCAGGGCGGTCAGAACGACAACCGCAAACGGGAAGAAAGCACGCAGCGGTACAGGCCCTCGACGCCGCGTGAATAAATACAGCGCCGCCGCGGCAAGCAGTACGATGGCCAGCGGCCAGGCAAAGGTCTTGACAGGCAGGCCGAGGCGATTCAGCCACAACGACGGCAGCAGCACGGCGAACATGCCGGCCAGCGGGGCAAGCAGCAGGCTCTCCAGCGCGTGTCGGCCGCGCCGAATGGCACTCAGAACGGTAAAGCCAAGGACTCCCCAGAACAGAAGCAGTGAAAGCGTAAAAACAAATGCACTCAAAAACTATCCCCCAAAGCGAACGGCGCGCTTGCACAGCCGCACAAAACCACCCCAACTGATCGCGTCGGCCCACTCGAGGATGTAGCGCAAAGGACGATCCGTATTGTGGTGGAGGCCCACCGGCAGACTTACCAGGTACTTTAGCAGGGATGGGCGCAGCGCCTGGTAAAACTGGTCGCGCCCGTCGATCCGGTAGCAGCAATAGGCATGTATCCAGGAGAAGGGAACGTAGCCGTACCGCATCTTCAGCAGCCGGAGCGTTTCCCGGAGCACCTCGCGCCGCTGCCCCACGGTCTTGTTGCGCGGATGCATACGCGAAGTCGCCAGATACGCATCGATGTGACGGAACTCGGCCCAGGGCGAGGCGCGTATCCAGAAATCGAAGTCGAACGTGTACTGGAGGCTCGCGTCGAGTCCGCCGGCGATCTCGAAGGTTGACCGGCGCATGAAGGACGCAGGCTGGCAGATGAAGCACTCGCGGGCCAGCACGGCTCGATCGAACGGCCGGGTCGGATAACGGCGCAGAATGGCCCCTTTGACGTCGACCCAATACCCTTCGCCGTAAACGATGTCTGTCGTCGGATGCTCCACAAACTGCCGCACCACCTCGGAAACGGCCCCGGGCAGGTAAGTGTCGTCGGCGTGCAGGTACGCGATGATCGAGCCGCGCGCCAACTCCATTCCGCGGTTGATTGCGTCGGCCGCGCCGCCATCCGGCGCCGAGTGGAAGATGATCCGCCCCCGATATCCCTCAAGCACTTCGAGCGTGCCGTCGGTCGAGCCGCCGTCCATCACGATGTATTCAATGTGGGGATAGTCCTGGCTGAGGACACTATCGATCGTCTCCCGAAGGAACTCCCCCATGTTATAGGAGGCGGTGACTACGCTTACCAGCGGACAGTCCGTCATGCGGCAGGATTCTGGTTACCGATACAATATAGCAATTTACGGGTGTTTCGCGGCGCCATTGCTACAATGGAAACCTTACCCGGTACTAGTACACCTCCATGGCTTCAGACGGCACATATGCTCCGCTCGTCACGATCGTAACGCCCTCCTACAATCAGGGACCGTTCATTCGGGCAACCATCGAGAGCGTCCTCAGCCAGGACTACCCCCACATTGAATACATCATCATGGACGGCGGCTCCACCGATGAAACGGCCTCGATTGCGGTCGAGTACGCCAGCCGGCTCCGCTTCATCAGCGAGCGGGACCGGGGCCAGTCCCACGCGATCAACAAAGGCTTCCGGATGGCCTCAGGCGAGATCGTCGCCTGGTTGAACTCGGACGACCTCCTGCTCGACGGCGCGGTCTCCTGCGCCGTTCGCTCCTTGCGAGACCGGCCCCGCGCCGGGGCAGTCTACGGCGAGGGCTATCTGCTCGACCGCGACGGACGCGTGACCAGCCGCTTCCCCCATACCCAACCAGTTAACCTCTGGCGGCTGGTCCACGTCTCCGACTACATTCTCCAACAAAGCGTCTTCTTCCGCCGGAGCGTGATCGAAGAGCTGGGCTACCTGGACGAATCTTTGCACTACACCATGGATTGGGACATTCTGATCCGGATCGCTAAGCGCTATGATCTCGTCTACGTGCCCGAGTACATGGGAGCGATTCGCGAATACCCGGAGGCCAAATCCTTCTCCGGCGGACGCCGGAGAATCGCCGAGATCGGAGCGATGCTTCGCCGCCACACGGGTATGCGGATTCCTCCGGGCCACGTCGTGTACGGGCTTGAATCCTACCGGAGGATCTGGCGGGAGTGGATCGAACGTAAGACCCCGCGGCTGCTCCGGGGACCGTCAAGCCTGCTGATCTCGCTGCTCTGGATCGCAACGGGAAAGTGCATCGAGCGGAGTCTCGAGGACAGGCAGGGCTGGTATTCCGACGGCTGGGCATCGCCGCGGGTCCGCTGCATGCTGCCGCCCGGCGAAGGCGCCATCACGGTGCGCGGCTACATGCCAAGCTGGCCGACGCTGCGGGAGCAGACCATTCGCGTACTCCTCGAAGGAGAGCGGGCCGCCGAGGCAACCGTGACTCCCGGCGATTTCGCCTTCGATGTCCCGGTACCGGAACGGCTGCAGGGCCGGGCGCTCCGCCTCGAACTCCGGGCGGCGCGCCATCTGATCCCGCACGTGGTCCTGGGCGAGTCCGATCACCGCGCCATCTGCTACGTCCTGCGCGAGGTCGCCTGGAAAGACCGGGAACGTCTCCATGGGACAGCGGCCTCCGGTGCGACGTACACGATTTCGGCCGTGTGAATCACGATCAGCCCCACGCTGACGCCGCGCCTGTTGCCCTCGGCAGGCAGCCCGCGTGGAATATCCGGACAGTGGCATCCCGTTGCGGCTAAAATCTCTACGCATGAGGACCCTGCCGACTCTTCTCCTCGCCGCCGCCCTGCCACTCTACTCGACGGACATGGTGTGGATCCCCTCCGGGACCGTCGAAATTACGGACCCTGTCACCACCCTCCGCCTGGCCGTCCGGGTCAGCGACTTTCTGATCGGTGCGACCGAGGTGACGCAGCAGGAGTACGAGCGCGAGCTCTCAACGAATCCGTCCCTGTACAGGGGACCGCGGCGGCCCGTCGAAAACGTCTCCTGGTGGGACGCTATTCGCTACTGCAACCTCCGGAGCATCCGGGAGGGCCTGCCGCCCTGTTACGACCTGGCTACCGGCGAGCTGCGCCCGAACTGCACCGGTTATCGCCTGCCGACCGAGACGGAGTGGATCCGCGCCGCCGGCGCCGCGCCGCCGCAGGAACAGCGGACTCGGTTCGCACATCTCGGCTTCGCAAACACAAAGAGTGCCGCGGATTTCAAACCGTTTCTGGAGCGCGGCCCACTCGATGCGGGATCGCTTCACCCCAATGAGTTCGGCCTCTACGACATGCGCGGCAACGTCTGGGAATGGTGCCACGACTACCACGACCCTCATCCCAGCCCCGCAACCCTCTTCGACCCCACCGGGCCCGCGCAGGGCATCGCGCGCGTGATCCGTGGAGGATCGTTCGCCTCCACCACCTCCCGCTGGTCGCGCGACTACCGTTCGTCGATGAGTCCCGGCCATCGCAGCCGCTTCACCGGCTTTCGCGTGGCGCGCAGCCTCCAGGACGCCCCGCGACGCCAAGCCGCCTCGGATGCTGACCTCCTATCGCGATTCCAGCACCCGCCCACGGCCTTCGAATCCGCCACCGGCGGACTGAGTCCGCTGCCTGTCTCCGACGGCGGCGCGGACTCCTGGCACCAGGAGGCCGCGAGGATCGCGGCGAAGTGGCGTGAACTGCTGCGAGAACCTGTCTTGGGCCGCCGCGCGCCCACGGTACGGCCGGTCGCGGCCGCGCCAGTGCGCGACTTCGCAGGCCAATTGAGCGAGTTCGAAACCGAGCCTGGCATCTGGGAAAGAATCCACGTCTTGCGCCCGCGCCCGGCGGGAGGACAGCCGCGGCCGGTCCTGATCGTCCCCTACTACGACGTGGACACGCCCGCCGGCGTGAACCTCGGAGGCCGGAACTTCGCCGGCCCGGGCATTCGCAACTTCGCCTACATGGCCGCGCAGCGCGGCTACATCGCGGTATCGGTCCGCTGGTTTGGCGAGAGCTACGGCGAATCCTACAGTGAGGCGGTAGCGAATCTGGCGCTCCGCCATCCGGGGTCGACTGGAATGGGGAAGTGGGTAAGCGACGCCCGGCGCCTGGTGGACTTCATCGAAACCCTGCCCGGCGCCGACCCAAGCCGCATCGGCATCATCGGACATTCGCTCGGCGGCAAGATGGCGCTCTACGCCGCCGCCTTCGAGCCGCGCATTACCGCCGTGGTCTCCTCGGAACCCGGCATCGGCCTCGGCTTTTCCAACTACGATGACTTCTGGTACCTCGGCGACCGCGTGCATCAAATGCCGCCCGGAACGGACCATCACGAACTCCTGGCCCTGGTCGCGCCCCGCGCCTTCCTCCTCATCGGCGGCGACGACTCCGACCGGGACGAAAGCTGGCACTACATTAACGCCGTCCGGCCCGTCTATCGCCTCCTCGGCAAGCCCGAAGCGATCGGCTATCTCAACCATCGCGCCGGCCACACACCCACGCCGGAGTCCATCGCGAGCGCCTTCGACTGGCTGGATCATTTCCTGAAGCCGCGGTAAGCTCAGCCCGTGACGTACTCGAACTCGATCGTGTGATCGAAGGGCGTGTAGCCGGTCAGGTAGACGCTCGGGCCGTCGAGTTTCGGCTCGGCGCCGCGCACCTGGGTGTAGGCGTGCTCGCGCAAACCGGGGCCGAATCGGATCGCATCGGAGCCCATCCGGTAGACGGCGGTCTTGCCCTCCATCAGCCACCCGTCCTTGACCTTGTGGGCCGGGACGACGCCCTCGAACCGCCCGCCCTCGCGGAAGTTGATCTCGACCGCCAGCGGCACATCGGGCGTCCCCTGCGCCCGGATGTGCACCCGAAGCCCTTTCGGCGTCTCCGAAATCACCGCCGATTGCGTCAGCCGGCAGATCTCCGTCCGCGTGCGTCCTGGGCGCGTCTCCTCCCACTCATCGGCATTCACTTTCCGCGGCGGATCGAACGGCTGGTAATAGGGCGCCTCGATTGGCTGCATCAGTTGATAGACGCCGCCCCTCTCCCGCAACTCCTCGGACACAAACTGCGCCTTGCCGAAAAACGCGCTCGCGAAGCGCACGGCATTGATCACCGCTTCCCCGCCCCGGAAGGTCAGGAACCGGCTGCGCCCGCCGGCCAGGATCGTCGCACTGATGGCCCCGCGGCGGACCCGCGCGAAGCGATTGTGTGGAAAGACCCGCGCGTAATTATCCGGAACCGCCGCGACGGCCGGCCCCGGCTCGGTCAACTGCGGATACTCCATCAACGCCGAAATACTGGCGCGCTGCGCCGCGAAGTGCCTGGCGAGCGTGGCGTAGCGGCCTTCTTTATCCCGATGGGCCATGTAGGCGAGCGGGAACCAGTAGGCGCCCATGTCGCCGACCTGGTTCAGATCCTGCCGCCGCGAAATCTCCGTCACCAGCTCATAGCCGGGATGGAGCATGTAAAGCATGCTCTCCAGATTGCGCCGCACCGGGTCCAGAAGCTCGGGCCGTTTCAGCTTGTCCGCCAGCACGACGAAGGCGGCGTTGGTGATGGGGTTGTAAACGTAGGTGCTGCGCTCGGTGTATTGGCCGTCCGGGTCGATGTCGATTCCCTCGGCCAGCCACTGGTCGATGCGCCGCACGTAATCGGGATTCGGATAGAGCTCATGGAGCTGCGCCAGCGCGGCGCACAGGACCCAGCGATGGTTCGGCGTATGGATGCCACCCTTCACCAGTCCGGCTCCGGCCTTCGTCAGGAACGGCTCGAGCATAGTGGCAATGGCGGTCTCACCCGCGCGCCGGGCAAGCAGCGCCGCCGGGCAGAGTCCGCGCAGGACAAAGGCCGTGTCGGGCGGAGAGTTAAAGTTCGTGATCGGCAGGAAAATGTTGCCGTCCGCACTCTGCTCGCGCTCAAGAAGCCCCGCCGCAAGCGCTACGCGCCGTGGCAATTCCGCGTTCCTGTGGAATCGCGAGCCCGAATGGAGATATGCCGCTACGAAGGCGTCCACCAGACCGGTAGCGAAGCCGGGGTAATGCAGGCCGTACTCGTCGGCATAGGTGCCGCGCCAGCGGCTCGCAGGGTCGGTGACCTGAAGCCGAAGCAGTCGCTCGACGTGCGCGTCATGCCGTTCGACAGCCTGCCTGATCCAGGCCTGCTCCTGAGTCTGTGCCTGCGCCGCAACCGCGGCTCCGGAAAGAGCAATCCATTCGCGTCGTGTCATGCGTATCCAGTTTAGAAAGGGAATCGGTGCGGGTGGGGCAGCCTGAAGCTGCCCCACAGGGGGGACAGGATCAGAACTCCAGCCGCAGGCCCATCGTAATGAGCCGCGGGACCTGCTGCGGGCCGGTCGGGCGGCCGAAATTGGTGTTCCCGATCGCTCCGACGATGCCGCCGAAATTTGTGCGGTTGAAAAGGTTGAACGCATCGGCGCGGTAGGTCAGGATCACCGGGTTCCGTTCGTTCGGCACCAGGACCGTACGCTTGGCAATCGAGACGTTTTCGGTGAAGACCGGCGGCTGCCGGAAGTCGCCGTAGTAGTACGCCGCGTTGCCCAGCGAGAACGACGGAGCCGCGCTGAACGCGGCGGCATTGAACCAGCGGGCCGCCGGATTGTTCGGATCGAGCGAAGTGCGGCTGAAGTCCGTCCGGATCGGAGCATTGTTGCGCATCGCCTTCGTATTCAGCGCGAAGATCTGGCCGCCGAGCGGATTCCCCGGAGTCACAACCTGGATCAGGTTGCCGGAGTTGTACTTCTGAATTCCGCTGATCGTCCATCCTCCCGCAAAGGTATCAACGACGCGATTCGCCGTACCAAGGAATCGCTTGCCGCGCCCGAACGGCAGGTCGTAGCTGGTGAGAATATTCAGCACGTGGGTCTGGTCAAACGGCAGGTAGCTCTTGGAGTCATCGATGTTGTAAGAGTCCTGCGCCGCCACCTGGCCCAACTGGCTGAAGATCTGCCGGAAGTGCGCCAGGCCGAGACTCTTCGAGAAGGTATAGGCTCCCATAAGCTGGAAGTTGCCGTACCTCCGCTCGATTTTCGCCTGGAGCGAGTCATACCAGGTGCGCCCCACGCCCGCGTTCCGGCTGAGGACGTTCAGATACTGCGGGAACGGACGAAGCGCCTGGTTCACGTTGCGGCTGCCGAAACCGGCGAACGGCGCGGCGATGCCGGCCGCCTGGGCCTCCGGCGAATTGATGTTGCGAGTCAGCAGACTGCCAAGGCCGAGCAGGTCGGTCGGCAACTGGTTCAACTGAACCGTCGAGTTCAGCCCGTAGCCGCGATTGCCGACGTAGGCGATGTCGAACAGGAAGTTCCGGACCTCGTGCTGGATGTTGAAGCTCCAGTTCCAGATCCGGGGCGCCTGGCCGAACGTCGGCCCCATGAAATCGACGTTCTTGAAGTTGCCCCAGCTCGGATCGAGCACCGGTGGCGGCCGGTATCCGCCCGACACCGGGATCGGGTTGTCCCAGTTAAACGCCGGATCGAAGCCGCGCGGCGCTACGGCGTTGCTGTTCGCGAAGCCCTCGCGGCAGCCGCACCCGCCATTCCCGAGCGTCTGATAATAGATACCGAAACCGCCGCGCAGCACCGTCTTCGATGCAAGCTGGTAGGCGAATCCGGCGCGCGGCCCGATGTTCGAGTAATCAGTCGGCCAGAAGTACTTTTGGCCGGTTCGCCCCGCCCCGCGTCCCGCAAAGACCAGGGCCCCAGGCCGCCCGCCGGCTCCAGGGTTGGCTGCACGCAGGTCCACCGAGGAGTAATCTCCATCGGACGCATGCCAGTTGATCGGCACTTCGTAGCGCAAGCCGAGGTTCAGCGTCAGGCGCCGGCTCACCTTCCAGTTGTCCTGGATGTAACCGGACGTGTAGCGGTAATGGATTACCGGGAACAACACCGGTAATACAGTATTGTCCGCCTCCTCAACCTGTCCAAGCAGAAGGCTGGCGAACTCATGCCCGCTGCCGGCCGTGCTGTTGGGCACCGCCGTCTGTAGCCGATTGAAGAAATAACGGCCGTTGGCGCCCGCGTAATCGAAGCCCTCGGTCCGCAGGAAACGCGTATCCCAGCCGAACTTCCACTCGTGCTTGCCGCGGATCCAGGTGAAGCCCTGCGTGATCATGAGAGTGTCGTTGTTCTGCCCGCCGTTTGCGACCTTCCCATCCAGAACACCGTAGGGCGAGAGCCCTGCCGGTCCACGGAAAAGAATGCGCGGCATGGCGTCGGCTTCTGCCGGCACGCCCTGAATCCCCAGCCGGGACGCCCATCCCTGCTGCTCCGGATTGTTCCAGCCTTGGCGTGTCGATGAAATGCCCACCGTGGTGTGCATCAGGAAAGTCGGCTTAAGTGTCCAGTCGTGATTGACGCGATAGTTGAACGGCCGCTGCGTGTTCTCGCCGAGACCGTTGCCAATCGGTCCGGGAAAGTTGGTCGTGTTCCCGACCAACTGCTCCTCGTTGCTCATCCAGAAGTTGAAGCGGTTATTCGCCGTCAGGGCGTGGTCGAACTTCAGGCTCCAGATGTAGCGGTCAACGGTCGTCTCATTGACGAAATTATAGTTCTGGGCCAGCCGGTCTGCATTCGGATCGGGAATGAGAGGCACCAGATTCCGGGCCACCTGGCTGAAACGGGACAGCGGGATCAGATTCCCCGCAAATGGAGTTCTCACGGGAACGCCGTTCTCCGTTCGCGTCGTTGCCGGATCGTAGATCAACTGCGAGCCAAGCTCGCTGAAGTCGCCCTGCTTCATGCGGGCCGTCGGGACCGTCGACACCGGGAAACCGATCGAAGCCGGCCGCAGGTCCTTTGTGTACGTGAAGAACCAGAACGTCTTGTCGCGGCCGTCATACACCTTCGGAATCGCCACCGGACCGCCCATCGCGCCGCCGACCTCGTTAAACCTCTCCTTCGGGCGCAGCCGGCCGAGCGAGTTGTTCTGCCACGAGTTCGCGTTCCAGATGTCGCGCCTCATGTTGTGAAAAGCGGTGCCGTGAATCCAGTTGGTCCCGCTCTTGGTGACGTAAACCTCCACGCCGCCGCCGAACCGGCCGTACTCGGCCGAATACGTGCTTGTCAGGAGCCGGAACTCGCCGAAAATCTCCGCCGACGGGAAGTTGAAGACCGTGCCGCCGGATTCCGGAATCGTCAGCGAGGCCCCGTCGATCAGAATCTCCTGAGCACGCCCGCCGCTGCCCGAAACACTCAACTCCGCGCCCGTGTTGACCCCCGGCATGAAATTAACAAAGGTCCGCGGATTGCGGATGCCGCCCGTAAACAGAGGCAGATTTTCCATGAACTTCGGAGAAAAGATCTGGCCCTGCTCCGACGTGGTCGTCGAAAGCAGCGGCACATCGGCCGTGACATCGACGCTCTGAGCCACATCTCCGATCTCCAGCGCGATATCGACCGTCAGGCGGCTCGCGACCCGGACCTCCAGGTTCGTGCGCATAACTTTCTTGAATCCCGGCTTTTCGACGGTGAGCGAGTAGAGCCCGACCGCAAGGCTCGGCAGCACGTACAAACCAGCTTCGCTGCTCTTCGTCTGAAACGTCTGTCCCGTAGCCTCGTGCCTCGCCACGACCAGGGCCCCTGGAACGGATGTTCACCTCTAGTGTGTTGAGGTAACCCATTGACCGGTCGTGCCTTAACCCGGTTTTTAGGTTGAATTGTG
>JBKBWD010000139.1:0-7136 GCA_046289265.1 Bryobacteraceae bacterium
GTTCGGCAACTGACTCCGGTGGCGGCATGAAAATCTTCGCGGGCAGAAAAGAATCTACGGGTTAGTAGTACAGCGGGTTTTCGCTTCATGACTGCATGCTTCCCCTTGCAGGCCGGAAAGAAACGCGGTACACAGACATCGAGGCAAGTGTGACCTGGATTCGGGGTGCAGACCTCACACGCCCCGCCACAGTACACGCGATAATTTAAGACATGACTGCCGTGAAGGCGTTTGCCGCGCTTCTCGCCTTTTCGCAGCAGACGCCTCCTCCGCTCCCCACATTCCAGGCCGACGCGCACTTGGCGCCCATCGCCGTCTCTGTCACCGAACGCACGACCGGGCGCCCGATCGGCGGACTTACCGCCTCCGACTTCATCGTATTCGACGAAGGCCGAAACGCCGAGATTGTCGCCTTCGATATCGATCCCGGATCGCTGGATCTCTGCCTGGTCGTCGAAACCAGCGGAACCTATGGCATTCGCTACGCAACCCCACAAGTCGTCCAGCGGCTAGTCCCCGGAGACCGCCTTGGGGTCGCCCGAACTGGGAACCATTCAGCCAATCCTCAACGCCACCGGCGGCGACATCCTGCGCTGCCGCGTCCCAACTCCCCATCGCACCCTCCCCCGGCCTCGCGGCCCCGTGACGAAGCCTTCGAGTATGAACTCGACGCTTTCATGGAGCGCATGCGCACGCAGTACGTACTCGGAATTCGCGGCGCCCGAACCAACTCCAAAGAGTTCCGCGGCATCTCGGTCCGCCTGACCGATGCAGCCCGCGCGCGCCACCCCAACGCGGTCCTGACCCACCGGAACGGCTACTACACCGCCACGCGGCGACGTTAGTAGCACACCTCTCCGCGCCCGGCGCTCCGTGCGGCGCGCACAGCGTAACTTGCCCCCAAGCGGCAGCCTGTAAAGACAATGTCATTACAGCCTGATATACTGGAGATCGACATAGGGGGACTCCCGTGCGTGCATCGGAAACAGATGGAAAGAAGCGTGACACTCTAAACATCAGGATCAGGCCGGAGTTGCGTGCCCTGATTGACCGGGCGGCTTCGCTCGCGGGCAAGAACCGCACCGAGTTCGTGCTGGAGTCGGCGCGCCGTGCGGCCGAGGATGCGCTTCTGGATCGCACCGTCTTCGCGGTCGACTCCAGAACTTATAGCGAGTTTCTGGCGCGCCTCGACGCGCCCCCGAATCCGAGCTCCCGGCTGCGACGCGCTCTGAGAACGCCAACGCCATGGGAGAAGTGAAGGGCCTCGCGCCGCCCGCGCTTCTGTCGGACTGCCACGACATCGGCAATTTCATCTCAGGCGAGCCTTCGCTCGACGAATGGCTGCGCCGCAGGGCCCGTGCCAATCAGGTCAGCGGGGCGAGCCGGACCTATGTGGTCTGCTCCGGGAATACGCGTGTGGTCGCCTACTATGCGCTCGCCTCCGGCGTAGTTACTGCAAAGAGCGCTCCCGGGCGTTTCCGCCGCAACATGCCGGATCCGATCCCGGTCGTCGTCCTCGCACGCCTGGCTGTGGACAGCGAATGGCAGCGCCAGGGCATCGGCCGCGCCTTGTTTCGGGATGCAGCGATGCGAGTGACGCAGGCAGCGGACGTGATCGGCATCCGCGGAATCGTCGTCCACGCGATCTCCGAAGCTGCCAGGAAGTTCTATCTCTCGCTCGGTTTCGTTCCGAGTACCCGCGAACCGATGACCCTGATGGTGACGCTCGGAGACATTGTGGCTGCGTTTTCCGGCTGCGAACCGCGGCCATGAATCCGGCGCAATTTCGAATCCGTATGTAGCAGCTTGTCTTCGCGATGCCTCCCGATCTTCCTTGCTGAGATGAGCCGGAGAGGGCTGCGCTGTGGAGTTGGAACCCGAGTCCCGCGAGTGGCCACTTCTTCGGCGCCCACTCCTGCGGGAAGCCGCGCGGCTGCCAGCGCCCGGCCGTCTTCAGACCGCTCTTTCGTCTCGGTCCGCCTGACCGGCGCCGCCCGCGCGCCACCCCAACGCGGTCCTGACCCACCGCAACGGCTACTACACGGTCCCCATGAGACAATAGAACAAGGCCCCACCCGCATGACCCGCTACGCCTTCGACCCCCTCATCGCCGAGTGGTTCGCCGCGCGCTTCGACGCCCCCACCGAACCCCAACTCCAGGGCTGGCCCCTCATCCAGAACGGCCGTGACATCCTCATCTCCGCCCCCACCGGCTCCGGCAAGACCCTCGCCGCCTTCCTCGTCTGCATCGATGCCCTCCTGCGCCAAGCCCGCGCCGGAACCCTCACCGACGAAACCCAGGTCGTCTATGTCTCCCCATTAAAAGCTCTCTCCAACGACATTCATCGCAACCTCGAAGCCCCGCTCGCCGAAATCGCCGGCCTCGCCCGGCAGCACGGCCTCGAACTCCCGCCCCTCCGCACCGCCGTCCGCACCGGAGACACCCCCGCCTGGAACCGCCAGCAGATGACCAAGCAACCGCCCCACATCCTGGTCACCACGCCCGAGTCCCTCTTCATCCTCCTCACCGCCGAGAAGCCCCGAGCCAACCTCCGCACCGCCCGCACCATCATCGTCGACGAGATCCACGCCATCGCCGGCGACAAGCGCGGAGCACACCTCGCCCTCACCCTCGCGCGCCTCGAAGCCCTCACCCGCGCCTACGGCCGCCGCCTCCAGCGCATCGGGCTCTCCGCCACCGTCAAGCCCATCGAAGAAATCGCCCGCTTTCTCTCCTCCGGCGCCGCCATCGTCAACGTCGGCCACCGCCGCGACATGGACCTCACCATCGAAGTCCCCAACGACGAACTCGGCGCCGTCGCCACCAGCGAAATGTGGCAGGAACTCTACGACCGCGTCGCCCGCCACATCCTCAGCCACCGCAGCACCCTCGTCTTCGTCAACACCCGCCGCCTCGCCGAGCGCGTCGCCCACGCCCTCGCCGAGCGCCTCGGAGAAGACGCCGTCCTTCCGCACCATGGCAGCCTCTCCCGCGCCCTCCGCCTCGACGCCGAACAGCGCCTCAAGTCCGGCCAACTCCGCGCGGTCGTCGCCACCGCCTCGCTCGAACTCGGCATCGACATCGGTTCCGTCGACCTCGTCATCCAGCTCGGCTCCACCCGCTCCATTGCCGTCGCCCTCCAGCGCATCGGCCGCTCCGGCCACTGGGTCGGAGCCAAACCCAAAGGCATCCTATTCCCCACCACCCGCGACGAACTCGCCGAATGCGCCGCCCTCATCCACGCCATCCGCGCCGGCGACCTCGAACGCATTCACATCCCGGCCCACCCGCTCGACATCCTCGCCCAGCAGATCGTCGCCGAAACCGCCGCTGAGCCCTGGTCCGAATTCGCCCTTTACGATCTGGTCCGCACCGCCTTCCCCTACCGCGACCTCGCCCGCCCTGACTTCGACGCCCTTGTCACCATGCTCTCCGAAGGCATCGCCACCTCACGAGGCCGCAGCGGCGCCCTCCTCCACCGCGACCAGGTCAACGGCCGCATCCGCGCTCGCCGCGGATCCCGCCTCTCCGCCATCACCTCCGGAGGAGCCATCCCCGACAACGCCAACTTCACCGTCCTCGCCGAACCCGAAGGCAAGACCGTCGGCACCCTCGACGAAGACTTCGCCATCGAAAGCCTCACCGGAGACGTCTTCCTCCTCGGCACTCACTCCTGGCGCATCCGCCGAGTGACCCAGGGCCGCGTCTATGTCGAGGACGCCCACGGAGCCGCGCCCTCCATCCCCTTCTGGCTGGGCGAAGCCCCCGGCCGCTCCGCCGAACTCTCCGAAGCTGTCTCCCGCCTTCGACGCCGCACCCTTGACGACGAAGCCGCCGCCTGGCTCCAATCCGAATGCGGCCTCGACGAACCCGGCGCCCGCCAACTCACCGCCTACGTCCGCGCCGGAGCCGCCGCCCTTGGCGCCCTCCCCGACGCCCACACCGTCGTCGCCGAACGCTTTTTCGACGAAAGCGGCGGCATGCAACTCGTCCTGCACGCGCCCTTCGGCTCCCGCATCAACCGCGCCTGGGGACTCGCCCTCCGCAAGCGCTTCTGCCGCACCTTCAACTTCGAACTCCAGGCCGCCGCCACCGACAACGGCATCGTCATCTCCCTGAGCGACCGCCACGCCTTCCCCCTCGAACTCGTCTTCGAGTTCCTCAACCCCCGCACCGTGCGTGACGTCCTCACCCAGGCCCTCCTCGACGCCCCCATGTTCGGAACCCGCTGGCGCTGGAACGCCACCCGTGCCCTCGCCGTCCCCCGCTTCCGCGGAGGAGCCAAGGTCCCCGCGCCCCTCCAGCGCATGCGCTCCGACGACCTCCTCGCCGCCGTCTTCCCGGACCAGGTCGCCTGCGCCGAAAACCTCACCGGCCCCATCCGCATCCCCGACCACCCCCTCGTCAACGAAACCATCGCCAACTGCCTCGACGAGGCCATGGACATCGCCGGACTCGAGCGCATCCTCGCCGGCATCGAACAGGGCGTCATCCGCACCGTCACGCTCGACACACCCGAGCCGTCGCTCTTCAGCCACGAGATCCTGAACGCCAATCCCTACGCCTTCCTCGACGACGCGCCCCTCGAAGAGCGCCGCGCCCGCGCCGTCCAACTCCGCCGCACCCTCCCCGTGGACGCCCCCGACGGAACCGGCATCCTCGACCCTGCCGTTATCGCCCAGGTCGCCGCCGAAAGCTGGCCCGAGGTCCGCGACCCGGACGAACTCCACGACGCGCTCCTCACCCTCATCACGCTCCCGCCCTTCCCCGAATGGGAGGACTGGTTCGCTGACCTCCAATCTGCCGGCCGCGCCTCCGTCATCGCGCGCAACGGCCGTCCCTTTTGGACCCCAACCGAAAAGCGCGCCCTCACCGGTGACGTCCCCGCCACCCTGCGAGGCTGGATGGACTCCATCGGGCCCGTGACCGTCACCGCCCTCGCCGAAAAACTCGCCTTCCCGTCGCAGGAGATCGAGATCGCCCTCGCGCAACTCGAATCCGAAGGCCAGGTTTTGCGCGGCCGTTTCTCTCACCCCGGAGCCGAAGGCGAAATCGAATGGTGCAACCGCCGCGTCCTGGCCCGCATCCATCGGACCACCATCGGGCGCCTCCGCCGCGAGATCGAGCCGGTCACCGCCGCCCAGTTCCACGCCTTCCTCGCCCGCTGGCAACACGCCGCCCCCGGAACGCAGTTTCACGGAGCCGATGGCCTCTACGAGGTGATCCGCCAGTTGGAGGGCTATGAAGTCCCGGCCGCAGCCTGGGAGTCGCAGATCCTCCCCCGCCGCGTCGCGAATTACGAAACAGCGCTCCTCGACGAACTCTGCCTTTCCGGAGAGGTGATGTGGGCCCGAGTCTCGCCGCACCCGAACCGCCGCGTCCGCCCGACCCGCATCGCCCCGATCGCGCTCTTCCGCCGTGAAAGCGCTCCCTGGCTCCTGCCGGACCAGGAAGAGCCCGAAGCCCTGAGTCACGCCGCCCAGGACGTTCTCGCGGCCCTCCGATCCGAGAAGGCGCTCTTCTTCACCGAACTCGCCCGGACCGCCCATCGCCTCCCAAGCGAAACCGAAGACGCCTTGTGGGAGTTGGCCGCCGCCGGGCTCGTCACGGCCGACGGCTTCGAGAATCTTCGTGCGCTGCTCGATCCCAAGCGCCGCCGGGGCGAAGGCCGGGGCCGTCAGTCCCGCCCGCGCCACTCCGCCGGCCGCTGGGCGCTCGTCCCGAGAACCACGGAACCG
This sequence comes from Bryobacteraceae bacterium, assembly GCA_046289265.1. Lineage (GTDB taxonomy): Bacteria > Acidobacteriota > Terriglobia > Bryobacterales > Bryobacteraceae > JBKBWD01. Next base: position 5,740 of record JBKBWD010000139.1, read on the forward strand.
CCACCCGGCCGTCTCGAAAACTGGGCCGAGCAGCTCCTCGACCGCTGGGGAGTCCTCCTCCGCGACTTACTGACGCGCGAATCCGCCGCCCCGCCCTGGCGCGACTTACTGCCCATCCTCCGCCGCATGGAAGCCCAGGGCCGCATCCGGGGAGGCCGCTTCGTCGCCGGCCTCACTGGAGAGCAATACGCCCGCCCCGAAGCCCTCGACTTACTCAGAGCCATGCGCCGCCAGGCCGACCCCCAACCCCTCGCCGACATCCCCGTCACCGACCCCCTCAACCTCACCGGAATCATCCTCCCCGGCCCCCGAGTCAGCCCCCTCGCCGAATCCATCCCGGTCCTCACCAAGCCCGACCCCCGCCCCGCCCGCCCCTACCGCTGGCAGCGCGTGTGACCAACCTTACGACGCAGCATCGCGCGGTGATAAGATTGCCTTTGCGAGAGCCTTATGCCAACTTTCTGCACCTACTGAACACCGCAAGCGCTCAGCGTCGTGACGCACACCGGCCCACCCGTAGGGATTCAAATGTGGCCGTGGCTTATACCAGACCGCGAACGCGGAACGTTCCACATCTGCGTCGCCGGAGTGCCGCGAAGGAGGGCCTTCGTATCGATAGTGGAACTGAAGCCGGCCTGCCGGTCCTGATCCGCGAAAATTTCCCTGGACGCCGATTGTGATTGACTTTTGGATCGCCGACGAACCTGAATCGCCGCACTCGAAGCTCCGGGTTCGTCTGGACCTCTGGCGCGAACAGGTCGGCGGGCCCGGCAACTCACCCGGTTCCGTCGTAAGATGTATTTTGTGATCAGCACGCAGGAGGCATTTAACCGCGCAAAACAGTATGCGACAGAGCTGCTCGGCGAGCGGGAATATACACTTGAGGAGGTTGAGAAGGACGAATATAAGGGTCGCCGCGTCTGGCGCATCACCATTGGCTTTCCGAAGCGACGCGTCTCGGCCCCTGAGTTTATGCGATCCCTCGGTGCGAGCTTGCCCCTGGAGTATAAGACTTTCCTGGTGGACATTCACACCGGCGAAGTGGTTGCCATGAAGCTTGCGAGCTGATGTCGGATTTCGAGAGCTTTGATCGAAACGCGCGCATAAATGGAGTTCTGGTCGACACGAACCTGCTGGTGTTGTTGGTCGTAGGTTCCGTCGATCGCGAGCGGGTGTCGCGGTTCAAGCGCACGTCGGATTACTCGTCGGCGGACTGGGACCTTCTGACTGGCATACTGGAGCAGATTTCGCAACGCTACACAGTTCCGCACGTTCTTGCTGAAGTCAGTGCGCTGACGGATCTCAGAGGGCCGGAACTGGACCACTCTTGTCCAAATTAGATTTGGCGCCACTGGAATATGGTGGTTGACGGAGGAGGCGGAAGCTGCGGTAGTGTA
>JBKBWD010000140.1:0-7120 GCA_046289265.1 Bryobacteraceae bacterium
ACGTGGTTGATGCCGACGCTGGCAGGAACTGTTAGGATTGTTGGCAACAAGGGCTGGGATTCCGCTCCTTATCCTCAGGAGTTTGCGGCGGTTCTAAGGCGCTGAGTTATATAGGTTTGGCGCAGGCTGCCGTCCCGCCACCACCATTCAGCGCCCAACCCTCTCTGGTTGGGCGTTTTCGTTTCCGGGTTCCGCGACACCGCGCGGGGTTCCGGGCCGTTCTGCCTGCGCTGCGCCCCACTGCCGGGGGCGCCTGAACGGGGCAGGTTCGACTCCGATCCGCCCTCTCTTCTCTCGAAACCTGCGCCAACTTCTTTGCGGAAGCGCACGCAAGCGGCCTTGCGCCACCGTGACTTACACCTGCGTCACGCAGAGCAGTTGCCCATGGCGCTTGCTCGGGCGATCCATCAGGCCAACGCACTCACCTCGGCGGCCGCGCAGGGCATCCAGTACAAGCCTTCGCGCCGTCGCGTCTCCACAAGTTCGCGGTAGGCAACCAGCGGCCCTTCTGCTTCCGGCTTGCTCCTGTCACGCGCCTTCACCTTGAAGACATCGATAGGCTTGCCACTCTCCAGCCCGGCGCGCCGCATGATCGTTTCACCATCGCGCGGTTCGCCTTTGAACGACCACAGTGCCTGGAACACTGCCGCCTGAGCCTTGGTCAGCCGGATCGGGCCGTGCGGCCAGTCGGGCAAGGTCACCCAGCGGAAATCGGCCGAGAACGGGCCGTGTACCGGCGTCGTTGGATCGTGGGCCTGCGGTGCCGGTGGCTCTCCCGTCGCGCCGATGAACGAGATGCCGCCACCGCAGAGCGCAAACCGCTCCTCCAGCGCCAGCCATTCCAGGCCCGCCCCGAAGGGCGCGCCCCGCGTCTCGCGGGGTCTCGGCGTGATCACTCGCACGGGGCTGCCCGACACGCGCACGCGGTCCAGCAGCGCAGGCTCCCGCCATAGCCGGATCAGATCGCGCGCCAGCAGGACCGGCGAACGCCGGGAATCGCCAAGGCGCCACACGCCATCGCCGAGGGCGTCGATGCCGTCGCGGCTCTCGATCGAAAGCGCCAGTCGCAGCTTTCGGCGCAGCCAGTCCTCGTCCAACCTCAACGCGACCGCGTCGTCGGCCGCGACGGCCACCGGCCCGCACTCGGGGCAATGGCAGGTACGCCCCCGGTGCCCGTCGCCCCAGACCTGCGCCCGCTGCTGGTGACAGTAGGGGCACAGCACGAATCGCTGGTCCAGGGCCGTGGGCTTCACCGCCTGCCCTAGGGCCGGCAAGGCGGCGATCTCGCGGGGTGAGAGCGCGGCTCGAAGGATGGGCGTGCCGCCCGCGAACAAGCGGCACACCAGGGCCCAGGCGTCGTGCGTGGCCACCGATCAATCCTCGTAGATCGGCTGCGGGCTGGCCGTGTCCGCTTCCGGCGGCGCTTCCTGGGTGTTCAGAGTCTGGCCGGGCTGCAAGATGCCCAGCGAGACCAGGTAGCCCTCCAACTGCGCCTGCAACGCGGCATCGAACTTGTGCAGATTCAGCCGGCCGCGACGCGTCACCTCGACCGTGATGACCTTGGAACGAGCCTTTCCGGGTTCGGGCGGGTAGTACAGGTTGATGCGTGCCGCCGTGATCAACCAGCCGCGGGCCAGCGGGTCCTCACCGGGGAACTCCTCGCGCAGAAGTTCGGTGACGCAGCGCTGCTCGCTCGACGCCATCGCCGCGCAATCGAGCTTCAGTGCCGTACTCGGGCTCAGCACCGAGATGGACTTGACCTGCAGCGCCACGAAACCGTCCGCCACGGCCTGCGGCACATCGAAGCCGAGGCGCAAGACCGACAGGTCCAGCGTCGGCGGCTTGATGCGGTGCGCCTCCACCTTGACGCCCAGCAGGTGCTCGGCGAAGGCGTCCACGAGCATCTGGTGGTACTTTGCGCCGCCGCGCACGAGGGTGCGAACGACCCCGGTGGCCACGGCGTACTCCAGCACCATGTGGATGTTCGGGTTGCCGACACGGCGGGTGAGATGGGCGCCCTCGAACTCCAGGCGCAGCATCGCCAGATCCTTGACGTGGACCGTCAGCAGGAACACGCCGGGGCTGCGTTCCACCAGGTAAGCCACGCTGCCGTCGCCGCATTGCAGCTCGCGCTGATAGAAGGCCGAGATGGCCTGGCGCAGTGCGGCCAGTGCGGCATCCGAGGTGTTCGGCCGGCGCTTCACGCCGAGGTCGTGCTGCTGGGCTTGCGATCCGTGGCGCTCGAGGTAGTCGAATTCGCAGGCCCGCTCGAACAGCGCCGGATGGTTGGCATACAGCCAGAAGGAGCGGTGGGTGTCACTCCGGCATGCCACGAGACCCAGCAGCGCGGCGCCGTCCCCGGCGGCGGCCTGGAACATCGCCTGCTTGCCGGCCGGGTCGGCCAGCTGGATGCTGGCCATGAGGTTGCCGATCAGACGGTCACGGGCAGCGACGTCGGGCCAGGCCCGAACGGCCTCCACCAGTGCCTGCGAGGTGCGAGGCGTGTCCTCCCAGTCGAAATCGTCGGCCACGGGCAGGCCGTGCGAGGCCAGGAAAGTGCTGAGGGTCGCGTCCACCGGCAGTTCGAGCAGCACGTCGACGAAGGTCTTCTTCATCTTCTCGGTCCTTTCCGAAGGGGTGTCGAGGGCTGCGGACCGAGGGGGCTGGTTCGCGGGCCGGCGACTGGGTTACCGAACGGCGATCTCGCCAGAGTAAAGCAGCGAGATACGGCGCGATTGTGTCCCCGCCCATTCCCTCTTGTCAATCATCGTGGCACGTATGGCGCCTTTGGGTATCTCATGGCTATACTCACGGTCTGGTTTTCTACACTGACAGTCGATTCGAGACGGGACATCGCCATGGCTTCCGCGTTTGGATCTCGCCTGCGGCGATTCCGCGAGGCGAAGAAATTGACCTTGCAGCAAGTCGCCGACGCGGTCGGCTGCACCAAGGCCTACATCTGGGAACTGGAGATGAAGGAGGGTCAACGCCCCTCCGCCGAGCGCGTGCAGGCGCTGGCCAGGGTGTTGGGCGTCACGATGGAAGACATCATGGGTGAGCCCATCCCCCAGGTTCCCGAGGCCAGTCCCGAGGACGTGGCTTTCTTCCGCGAGTACGCCGGGATGACGGAGGAGGAGAAGAGACGCTACCGGCAGGCGCTCGAGATCATGTTCCCCGACAAGGGCCAGGGCGGGGACTGACGATTGAGCGCCGCGCGCAACCTCACCGGTTCGATTGCTGCCAGCCATGTCCACAAGTGGCTGCGGGCGTGGTACGGCGCGGACGTGCCCGAGGCCGTCGATCTCGATGTCGTGCGGCAGATGCTGCCGACCACGCCCTACGGCAAAGGGGTTCGGGAAATTCGTCCCCCGGTGCAGTTCGACGACGATGCCTTCGAGGGCATGCTGGCGCGGGACCCCGGTGACCCTGAGGTCTGGGGTATCGCCTACAACGGCATGGTCAGCCCGCAGCGCCAGCGATTCACCATCGCGCACGAGCTGGGCCACTTCGTCCTGCACCGCGACCAGCAGTCGCGTTTCAACTGCGACAAGGACAGCGTCCACTCCGGCCACGAGACGATGCGCCTGATCGAGCGCGAGGCCGACGACTTCGCCAGCAACTTGCTGATGCCCGGCGATCGGCTGCGCGAGTGGATCTCGAACGGACGCATCGATCTGCACGTCCTCAGCGCCATTGCCAAGCGCTTCCAAGTCTCGTTCGAGGCGCTGTGCATCCGCTTCATCAAGTTCACCTCGCAGCGCGCCATCCTGGTCTACTGGGACAACGGCTACGCGAAGTACGAATGGCGCAGCAGCAGCGCCGTCAGGACGCGGGCGCGCATCCGGCGCACCGGCGATCCGCAAGAGCCGTTACCCGGCACGCTCGCCGCCGACGCGAGCGTCGTGCAGGCATGGGATGGCGTCGAGATGTCCGCCGCGATCTGGTGTCCGGAGGAGGCACCCTACATGAAGCTGCGTGAGTTCAAGCACAGCTACGCCTCCAGAGATCGCGTCCTGACCCTGCTGCTGTTGGAAAGCGCTGAGCCGCGCGCTTGGGATCGGGCGTGGCAGGACGGCCAGAACTTCGAGAGATACGACCAATTCGTGTCCAACGGCCAGCATCCCGTTCGGTGACGCCTACAAAGAAAGCCCACGATGGAAATTCTTGAAGCGTATTGTGAAGACCTTGGGCGCATCGTAGAAATTTACGAAGCGCAGGAAGAGTACTTCGCGCAACCAGCAGGCAATCGGCATCGTTTCAAGTTTCGTTGCTCAGACGCCGCGTGCCGTGCCTCGAACAACCCACTCGTCGTGGGCGTGAATTATCACAAGAACGCGGAAGAGTCCGACAAGTACCAGCAGCCGCACTTCAAGTCGCACGCAAACCATCCGCACATCGATACGTGCATATGGATGGTGAGAGACACGGGCAAGCGCGAAGAAATTCCAAGCGGAGAGGAGCGGGATGTTCGTCATCCCCGCCCGAAGGCAACGAACGTCGTCGATATCTTCGAGCCACGTCACTCCGACGCCCTGTTTGGCGCTGCCGCTGCCGCTGCAGATGCTCGTCCACCAGCAATCGTTTTAGATGACGCCGCGCATGAAGCTGGCGGCCAAGCAGGTATTCGCACAGGAACTACGGCCACATCCCGTCTGGAGAAACTGATCGACTGTTGGTCAAATATGGAGCCAGAGGCGCGCCGTAAACATCGTATCGTCATCAACGGTCGCACGATCACCTACCATCAACTGTGCCTTCGCGTCGGCATCTTGTCCGAAGAAGAAAACGGCACGCGCGTTGTGTACGGCGGCGCCCATGTCAGGGCTTGGCCTGAAAATTCACCCACTCACTACTACGTAAACTTCATCGACAGATGTGATCGTTTTCCAGAAGCAGCAGGCGATAAATCGCTGACGATTTCCTTGCCCATTAAGCGCCTGAAGAAATCACGGCGCGGAGCGTTGCTGACGGATCGTATTGAGCAGGCATCGCGGCCGAATCACTACCTGAAGGTCTACGCATGGGGAGAGATCGTAGCCCGTACCGGAAGTCAAAAGGGCTACGAACTGAAAGTGACTGCTTTGGACAACCTCGTGCTCAAGGTCGTCAAGAAAAACCTGGCGCGACGAAAGCGATCGCCCGCAACCGATACGCTGGACTAAGCGCCTGCCTTAGGGTGTCGATACATGACGTCACCAATGAAATCACCGCTCCCCCAATTGAGGAACGCATCAAGATGCTCAGCAAGCGGGTGGCCGGCAACGGCGCCTTTGCAATTCAACGGGCCGTACAGCGCATCAGCATCTCGGCGCTTGAAGTGATAGTTCAAGCTGTTCGCCAATACATCCGCAGCGAGCACCAAACCGTCGCTGTCTGGCATCGTCATGATGGACAAGCTTCTCACAAGCGGCGAAAAATCAAGTTCTGGCGGCCACTTCACGGTGATCGTGACTGAACCACTCACGACCTTTTTATCGACCGTGTCATAGCCCGTTGCTGTCGCAACGCTTGGATCGGTGTCGAGAAGGTCTCCGGCAACCTCGGTGAAATCATTCACAATCGGCGTGTCTACCTGATCCGTCCGAATTTCGATGTCAACTCCTTGCCGTCCGCGCTCCAGAAGAAAAGCGACAAGATGCGAGTAGAGGCCGGCAAATAGCTCCACATGCATGGATGCCGACTGCTGACGTAGGCTTCCGCGCTTGATTCGAGATTCCTCACCGCCACGCGCCGCACGCAACGCTTCGCCTTGCTGCTTAAGTATATCGGTGCAGGTCTGATGATGAGCACGCAGTCCGGCAACATGGATCGCATACCAGAAACACGGCAATTTCGTGCTCTTGATCGCCGCGAAAAGTTCGTTCCGCAAGGCCCCCTGCTGTGCGGGGGAAAGATCTGCAACGTGCAGCTTGCCAGACGCAGGTGTATAGCGCGCAGCTATTTGATCGAACACGGGCTTTACCGTCGCCAAGCATTCCTCTGGAACCATGATTCCAGCGAAAACACCGGTTTCTCCTGGGTAGGCTTCGTCTTGGTTCGCGTAACCCTTGGCTCCAGATTCATCACAGTAGAGAAAGACCTTCGTCACGTGCTTCCCCTGTAGTTCAGTTGTTGATATGCAGGTAAGGACAAAAGCCCCCCTCAAACCCGCGCACACCCGCTAAATCATGTTACGCGAAGTGCCTTCGGTTTCTAGCATGACGAGCGTTCTCCACAGGAACGCTTGCCATGCGCGAACCCGAACCCCTCTCCCCGGCCCTCGAGGCTGATCGGCCTCGGCACGCGCACCAAGAGATCGTCGATCTGTTGGCCTGCGCCCTGCTGCGGCTGCGCGCACGCCCCTTTCCGCCACCTGGCCGTCCCGCCACCGACAGCGACTCGGTTGGCCTTGGCTTCTGCGGGCCACAGCGCGTGAATGCGAACCCCGATCACGCACGAGGAGTTCGCCGATGACGACACACGCAGGCCCCGCGGACCCGGCCACCGTCGCCGCCCGCGTCGCCCAGTTGCCCCACCTGCCGATGGACAGCCTCTGGGCGCTGTGGGACGAGTACTTCGAGGAGCGGCCCAAGCATCACCACCGCACCTGGCTGGAGAGCCGGCTCGCCTACAAGATCCAGGAGCGCGCCTTCGGCGGATTGAAGCCCGCGACCCGCCGCAAGCTCGAGGAGATCGGTGAGACGGGCATCTTGCCGCGCCAACTGCGCGGCGACGCGAATCGGCTGCTGCCGGGCACGGTGCTCACGCGGATCTTCGACGACGTCGAGCACCGGGTGCTGGTGCGCGGGCCCAATGACTTCGAGTATCAGGGGCAGCGGTTCAAGAGCCTGACGGCCATCGCCCGCCACATCACCGGCACGCATTGGTCGGGCCCCGCGTTCTTCGGCCTCAAGACCAAGCACGGCCAGAAGGAGCCGGCATGAGATCACAACGGCCCGTGTCCTCGTCGACCATGCCGACCCCAGGTCCCGTCACGCCGAAGAAGCGCTGTGCGGTCTACACCCGCAAGTCCACCGACGAGGGACTGGACCAGGAGTACAACAGCCTGGAGGCCCAACGCGACGCGGGGCTGGCCTTCATCGCCAGCCAACGCCACGAGGGCTGGATCGCCGTCGAGGAG
>JBKBWD010000141.1:0-6771 GCA_046289265.1 Bryobacteraceae bacterium
AAGGCCGATCGCGCTATAGAGGAGGTCGTTCGATTACTTGCCGCCTGACGGCGGCACTTGTTGAAGTATTCTTGTTTGCAATTTCAGATCCAAGAATCTATTATGCGCGGCGGCCGGAGATTACCCGCGTCGTCGACATCAGCGGAGTGGTCGATAAGAAGATCGAAGCGAACCGGGCGAACGTCGCCAAGGGGCCGGCGGGAACCAACGGCTCGCGCCTGCGCGACGAACTCGCCCGGCGGAACCTGCGCCTGCCCCTGCTCGATGGCGACGATGCGACCGCCGACCGCAACTACATCCGGGAGTTCATTCTCGTTCGCAACCGCGAACTGGGGCGCCAATACGGCGTCGAGTACGCCGAGGCGTTCCATCACATCGGCGGCGGCGTGGGCCGGGCGAACCGCGTCGAAGAGTACATAATGCAGCACGCCGTGCCCTTGCGCCGATAACCTTACGCCGTTTCCAGTACGATAAAAGCTGTCTGACAATGCGCGGACGGAGGTAAAACGTGCCTGCAAGCAGACTGTCGCGATATGAACCGTATGCGCTTTCGGCGCTTCGAATCGTCGCCGGATTCCTCTTCTCGTTACACGGTTTCCAGAAGCTCTTCGGCCTGCTCGGCGGCATGGGCGGCAGGGGCGCCTCGGCCGAGTTTCTCTCGCTCGTGTGGGTGGCCGGAGTACTCGAAACATTCGGCGGCCTGTTGATTCTGCTGGGTCTTTTTACGCGGCCGGTAGCGTTTCTGCTGTCCGGGGAAATGGCGGTCGCCTACTTCAGGGCCCACGCGCCGCAGGACGTCTGGCCGATTCTGAATCGGGGCGAACTGGCGGCGCTCTACTGTTTCCTGTTCCTGTATTTCGTCTTCTCCGGTGCGGGCGCCTGGAGTCTGGACCGCCTCGTGCGGAAGCGACATTAGTGTAGTACCAACCCCTGGGAGGGCCACCGATGCGGAGAGCCCCCGTTGGAGATCGCCTGACGGTGACGGAGCCGCAAGCACCGTCCCGGCTTGTGGCCTATCTGGTTGGAGTGCTCGCGTCGGCTTTGGTGATTGTGCTCCGCTTGTGGCTGGACTCAGAGCTCCGCGACGCGGCTCCAGCGTTGCTCTATCTGCTCCCCCCCGTCTTCGCGGGCTGGCTCGGAGGCCGCGATCCGGCCCTTGTCGCCACTACACTGATCGTCCTGGGGGGATGGTTTTTTGTCAGTGAGCCGCGGGGGAGTCTGTCGATTTTGAACCCCTCCGAAATCGTGGCTCTCTCGCTCACCGCGAGCGTCGGGCTGGCCATCAGTCTGCTGAGCGGCCGCATGCACACCCTTTTGGCAGAGAGCCGCCGAAATGAGGCGCGCTTCCGTATCCTCGCCGAGGCGATGCCGCACCTGGTCTTCCAGCTCTCTCCGGATGAGGAACTCACCTTTGCCAACCGGAAATGGCGCGAGTATTTCGGCCGCGAGCGGCTCAGCCGCAGCGAGTGGGCGGAGGTAGTCCATCCGGACGATCTGCCCTCCTTCGCGCAGGCTTGGGAGGCGATGGTGGCAGGCGGCGGCTCGGGTGACTTCGAACTGCGAATGCGGCGGCATGACGGCGCCTGGCGATGGTTTGAGGTCCGGACGGTCGGCGCCTATGACGAGCGCGGCCGGCTCCTCCATTGGGTCGGCACCTCCACCGACGTCCACGAGAAGCAGGAGGCACGGCTCGCGCTGCGCGAGAGTGAGGCCCGCTTCCGGGCCATGATCGATTCGATCCCGCAACTGGCCTGGATGGCCGACGCCAAGGGGTGGATCTTTTGGTACAACCGCCGCTGGTACGAGTACACTGGAACCACTCTGGACGAGATGCAAGGCTGGGGATGGAAGCAGGTGCATCATCCCGACCACGTCGAACGGGTTGTCACTCGTGTTCAGCATTCCTGGGATACTGGCGAGGTCTGGGAAGATACCTTCCCATTGCGCGGAAGGAACGGTGAATGGCGCTGGTTCCTCTCGCGCGCGCTCCCGATTCGCAACGAGCGCGGGGAAATCGTGACGTGGTTCGGCACCAACACCGACATCACCGAACAGTTGGAAACGGAAGCCGCACTGCGCCGCAGCGAGGCATACTTCCGCGGCCTGGCCGACACAGTTCCCGGCATCGTGTGGGCGGCCGACCCGGCTGGTAGGATCGACTACCTGAACGCCTGGTGGTACGAGTACACCGGCGCGCCTCCCGGCACTATGGCGCAAGGGCAATTTGTGCATCCGGACGATCGCGGGAGGTTCCTGGAGCTTTGGGAGCACTCTCGCAGGACCGGTGACGAATTCCAGTGCACGGTTCGAGTTCGTCGCCATGACGGGACGTACCGGTGGTTCATGGCGCGCGCGAGAGCTTCCCGGGATGCCGCCGGAGCGCTTGAACGCTGGTTCGGCGCTGCCGTCGACATTGACGACCAAAAAATGATCGAGGAGGCGCTACGGCGCTCCAATGAGGACCTCGAACAGTTCGCCTATGTCGCCAGCCACGACTTGCAGGAGCCGCTCCGGACCGTTGTCAGCTTCAGCCAACTGCTCGTCCAGAAGCACTCATTGCACCTCGACGCCGAGGCATTGGAGTACCTCGACTACATTGTAGGTGCGGGCAGGCGCATGAGCGACCTGATTCGCGATCTGCTGACCTATTCTCGCGCCACCAGCGATCGTGATGCCGTCCGGACCAGAGTGGCGCTGGACGATGTGCTCAGGCGGGTGCTGGCCGCGCTTAAATTCCCGATTCAGCAGAGTGCGGCCTCGATCGAGTACGGGCCGCTGCCTGTCGTGTGGGGAGACCAGACCCAACTCGGCCAGCTCTTCCAGAACCTGATTTCGAACTCTCTGAAATACTGCCGCAACGGGGTGCCACCCCGTGTGGAGATCCATGCCGAGCGGAGGATGGGCGACTGGCTGATCTCGGTGCGCGATAACGGACAGGGCTTCCCGCAGGAACTGAGCGAACGGATCTTCGGGATTTTCAAGCGGCTCCATGGACGCCGGTTGCCGGGAACCGGCATCGGCCTAGCGATCGCGCGGGCGGTCGTGGAAAGGCACGGTGGGAAAATCTGGGCTGAATCGGCGCCCGGCGCCGGCAGTACATTCCACTTTACGCTGCCGGCCTTGCACGAGGATGCGCCGCCGGTTGAGTCGAGCGATCACTCCACGCGGAATTCGTAGCGGGATTCGTGCGTCTGGTTTCCGATGCTGTCCCGTACAGTGACAACCAGCGTGTACTCGCCGAGGCCGGTATCGGGCCGCGTCATCAGGTTCAGGACGCCCGAAACGTAACGCTTGGGATAGAAGGACTCGTCAGTCTCCTCAGCCGCCTTCTCTTCCGAATACAGCACTTTGCCGTCAGGCCGCAGGATGGCGAGCCCGTAGTCAACCGCGAACCGGTTTCTCTCGCCGAACCGGTATCCGGTAATCTCGAAGCGCGCCCATACGGCATCGCCCGGCCGGTAGGTGGGGGTGCGGAGCGGGTTTCGGTCCTCCTCGCTGCGCAGGAAGCGGAAGTTGCGGACCACCAGCGTCTCGCTCGGCTCCACGTCCCGGCCTTTTATCGAGAGCGTGTAGCTGCCCTCGGCCTTGGTCTTGGCGATCTCGTCGGTGACCATTACGACAAGCTGGTATTCGCCTGTATCGGCAAGCGGCGGCAGCGGGACCATGTGCCGGAGCTTCGGCATCCAGTTCTTGTCCTCGCGGGAGACGTCGGTGTCGATGACGCCTGATTCGGTTTCGACGATTTTGACGCCGGCCGGATCGAGTGCATCGATCCGGTAGCTCAGCCGTACCTGGTGGTCCTTGGCCGCCTTATAATTCGCGATCTGGACGCTGAAGTGGACGATCTCTCCAGGCAGGTAAGTGTAATTCTCCGGGATCGCAGGGCCGTCTTCGTACTGATGCAATGTCGGCCGAACGAGCGTCAATGAAGATTGCGCACTCAGGAGCGCAGGGAGAAGGACGACGAGAATCGCCGGAGTTTTCAAGACACAGCCCTCCACTCCCTTTTTACAATAGATGGGAGTAGCCTGCGGGCTGCCGCCGCTAATCGAGATTCGGGGGCAGTTCCACCGAATGAATCACGGGATTGGCAAGGTCGGTGTCGTCGGTGAGCTGAAGCTTGTAGGCTCCCGTGGGCACGTCGAAGACCACGTAACCGTCCTGGGTTTGGGCCGGGGTGATACGGCGTAGCGCTCCGAACCAGCGCTCCAGGCCCGGCGCCTCGGTTAATTCCGGGTGAGTCTGGCCGGCGATGTCCTCGAGCACCAGGGCCGGAATCGTCTCCGAGAGGCCGCCGCTATTTGTGACCGAGAGCTTGACCAGCAGAAATCGGTTGGTCGGGACTCGGGGGTTTTCCGGCTCCCCCAGTTGACTCCGCCACTGCGTATCGACCACGGTATAGATGAGCGGGCCTGCCTGCACCTTCTCGCCCATATGGAATGTCCGGCCCTGACGAGCGGATTCACTCGAACAGCCCGCCGCAAGGGTAACGGCAGCCAGGGTCGTAATCAGGATGAGGTGGAAACGCGATCGAATCTGCATGATGGGGGTCGCTCTGTATCTAAGAAAGGTAAACCAAAGCACGGTTCGGAAGCAATACACCCTTAGCCGGCGGGCGGTATTGGCGTGGCTGCTGCTGTCATTGCTCGGCTCCGAAACCACCGTTGCCTGGCAGGCCACGCATCCGGTCAGCGGGCGCCGGATCGCGGGCGTCATGGGAATGGGTGGCGCCGAGTGGCTGGAGCGCTCTGAGCGCGAACTCGAGGAGGCTCCGGATACCGCCCTCGATGCCCTGGACATCACCGAGGGGATGACGGTCGCCGATATCGGCGCCGGCGTCGGCTACTTCACCGAGCGACTGGCCCGGCGCGTCGGACCGAGCGGAAAGGTCTACGCCAATGACATCCAGGTCGGGATGCTGAACCGGCTTCGCGAGAACATGCGGCAGCAGAAGATCGGGAATGTCACGCCGGTCCTGGGGACGGCCACGGATCCCAGGCTGCCCGCCGCCGCCATGGATCTGGTGCTGCTCGTCGATGTCTATCATGAGTTCTCCCACCCGCAGGAAATGCTGCGAAAAATCCGGCAGTCGCTTAAGCCGGATGGCCGGCTGGTGCTCCTCGAGTATAAAAAGGAGGACCCCTCCGTGCCGATCCGCCCCGAACACAAGATGAGCGTCCAGGAGGTCCGTATGGAGCTTGAGCCCGAAGGTTTCCGGCTGGAGCGCGCGATCAGCGACCTGCTGCCGCGCCAGCACATCCTCATCTTCCGAAAGCAGACAATGTAGCCTATGAGCCGCGGATCTCTCATTCCATCTGAGCACGCAGTCGAAACAGACGCCGCCACGGGAGCGCTGATTCACCAGGTTACGTCGCACCCTTCGATCAATCACCCGACGTACTTTCTCCAGAGCTCGTTCACGCCGGACGGGCGTCGCCTGATCTTCACGTCCTACCGCACTGGCGCGGCGCAGTTGTTCGAAGTGACGGAGTTTCCTGGCGGGCCGATCCGCCAGTTGACCGATGGCCCGGCGATCCACCCTTTCTCGCCCGCGATCCATCCGGATGGGCGCAGGATCTTCTTCGTCCGCGGCGGGGAGGTCTGGGTGATCGACACGAAGTCGCTCGACGAGCAGTGCGTGGCCAGTTTCGAGGGCGGCCAGCTTGGCGAATGCTCGCTCGGCGACGGCGGCGAATGGATCACGGCGGCGATCCGCCAGCACGGTCGCAACGGGATCGCCGTGGGGCGCTCGGAAGGCCGAGATTGGCGCGTTATTCCGTTCCCGCGCACGGTGATCCATCCGCAGTTTCATCCGATCGAGCCGGAGTGGATCGAGTTCGCCGGCGACCCGGCGCCGCGTATGCACCGCGTGCGGCGCGACGGCACGGGACTCGAGTGCCTCTACGAACACGACAATGACGAATTCGTCGTGCATGAGACCTTCCTCGGGCGCACCGGCGACCTGGTCTACACTGTCTGGCCGCGCGCGCTGGTGCGGATGGACTGGACGACGCGGGAGCGCCGCGTCATCGCGGAGTTCAATGCCTGGCACATCACGCCAAATCGCACGGGCACGCAAATTCTGTGTGACACCAACCATCCGGACGAAGGCATCTTCCTGGTCGACGTCGCGTGCGGCGACCGGCGGCGCGTCTGCCTTTCGCTTTCGAGCAACCAGGGCAGCCAGTGGCGTACCTCGCGCTACGCTTTGGCCGCGGATTTCGAAGCGGCCCGCAGCGCGGCGAAATCCGGCGCCCTGAGTTGGATGGAGGTCGCCACCGATACGGTCTACGGGCCGCAGTGGACGCACCCGCATCCGTCGTTTTCACATGACGAAGCGTGCATCGCCTTCGCAAGCGACCGCAGCGGCTGCACCCAGGTCTATGTTGCCGAACTTTCCTAATAGCCTGTGGTTTCACGCGGGGAAAGGTGTAGCAAACCGTCGCGACTCCGAGTCATGCGAGCGTTGACAGGGGCACAGGCGGGCATTGAGCTGCGAAATCAATCACGTTCTGGGTGCCGACGCCGTATTGTGAAGCGAAAGGCCACATCATGGCGGAGGAAAAGCGCGAGCCTTTCATGAGCCCGGCGCAGGGCGGCAGCCCCTTCCGAATCCACGGCTTTCACTCCGACAGCGGATCGGAGTTCATCAACCATCGGATCGCCCGATTGATCGAGAAACTGCGAATTAGCGAGAGCCTGTCCGATATTACGGCAATTTGGAGCCGCCGCGATGGCGGAGGGCGTGAAGGGGCACTTCGCAGCAGAATG
>JBKBWD010000142.1:0-6606 GCA_046289265.1 Bryobacteraceae bacterium
CGTCTGGAAAACTTCCGCCGACGTCATCCTTGACAAGGTCCGGCGTTGTAAAGAATTACTTGAGACGGGAGACTAGGTAATGGCGAAAAACAGGGTTCCCTTGCGATCGGCTGTATTGCTTCCCGTGATAGCATGCCAGGCGTGCCCGTCAAAGGACGTGATCGTGCGGTCATCGGCCGCATAGGTCCCCGTCACGATCATGCAGTTGTGGATAAAACCGTAGCTTTTGCCCTCGCTGCCCATGGCGGTCCCCCAGGCGATTTCGGCCTCGATGACTCGCAGGGTGTCGTCGGCCCAACGGCTGCCCGAATCGAATCCGGAGTTATTCGAGGCGGCCATGCGCGCGATCAACTGCTGCATTCCTGAAGGGCTGGTCGCGTTCGTGACATTGCTCAGGGTCGCGTTGGCAAGCCCAGTCGAATGTGCCGCGTTCGAGGAGAGCCGGGTGCGGAAGGATCCGGCAACCGTGGTAGTGGTGTCGTTAATCGCCTTGCCTTGGATCCAGCCCAGATCCGCGACCGTCAGGTAGGTCTCGATGAACGTAGGCACCGCCAACGTTCCGCCACACACGAACTCCCGTGCAGCCGAGGTGCCCGGTGTGAAAATGAAGAAGTTGTACCGGCACGCGATGACGTAGAAGGTCTTGCTGGCGCCCGGCAACAGGAAATAGTCGTGGGAGACCTGAGTTCCTGCCGCATTCCGCATGGCGACCCGCGCACAGTTGCCCGTGCCCGGATCGTAGACGCGCATCGAGATATTGTGGCCGGCTGGTGTACTCGCAGATCGGAGCACCTGATCAGTGCCGGAGCCCGAAATCGAGGTCCAACCGGCGCTCACCAGGGCGTTGATGAGGCCGGTCGCAATCGCTCCGCGAGTATCACCAGTAAAGCTCGTATCGATGATGGTTCCGCCGCTGTATGAGATGCTGCTCATCTATACACCTCGAAAAGTTCCGCCCAGTGCCGGGATCTCGAAGGGCTCGTTCTCGAGGACAGTGCGCGGCGTACTGAACGGCCCGAAGTAGAGCAGGTATCCGCCCGATGGCGCATCCCAGACTCCGGCTCCGACAAACTGAGGCATGTTGGCGCTGAACGCCGGCCAGTTGATTGGGGTGGCATTGCGCTTGATGCCGTCCTCGGCCGCCGGCCAGTTGGTCGGATCGTTGGCCTTCGACACACGAGCGTAGCCGCCGGTCGAGGCTTCGACGCCACCGATACCGCCGTCGCTCGGGAGTGCGGTAAAGAGCCCGATGTAAACCGTGGGCGCGAAACTGGTGTTGCCCAGCACGTGATCGAGCAGCTGGTTCGCAAGATAGATGGATACTCCGCCCGGCACGATTCCTCCTTAGTCCGATTCGATCGACTCGTAGGCCACCCGAAGGCTCGCCTTATTGGCGCCGTACGCCGTTTCCTTTGTTACGCACTGGAAATTGAGGCTCCCAAACCGCATCCGCTCGTCCAGCGGATTGTCCTTTGAGAGAATCAACGCGTCCCACATGCGCCCGACGATACGGGATTGCCCATCGACCGTGCGAGGCGCGCCGTTGGCCGGAGCTCCGATATAGGCGTTCTGGGCAATAGGCTTCTCCTTGGCCTCAAGCAGATCCGAGCCCAGGAACTTGATCATGTACAATCCCGGGTAGCTTCCGATGTAGTCATAGACATCGAGCGTGCGAGTGAATCCGCTGTTGGCAGCCGCAGCCGAGCTTCCGCTCCACTGTAGTGTCTGGCGGAACGATGCGCGGCCAGCCACGATCGCCGCGTAGTGAACCCCGTGTTCAGCTGCCATCTTGGGGAAGCAGGCGAACAGCTGAGCGTGGGAGTTGGGCGGGGCATGGTCGAGAAAGACCAGGAACTGGAACTGGTTGGCAATGATCAGGTAGAGCGTGTCGCTAACCGGCAGAGTCCGGGAGGGCGACTCGCCGCCCATCGATGCCTTGAACCGGAAGGTCGCGACGTGCGGAGCGGTCGTCGGAATCCCGATCCACACCTCGAGCCACCCGCCTGCTTGGAAGGACCGCATGTAAAACCCGCCGCCGGCTGGTCCCGTCCCCGACGGCGATGTAGCGCCTGCTGGCCAGATGTGACTCCAGATTCTGGAACTGCCGGATATGTTGGGTCCGCCACCGAACTGGTAGGCATTCCAGGCCAGCCCGTACTCAGGTGCGACGAAGTCCAGGTGCCACCATCCATCGTGGAAACCACCTTTCTGCTGCCACTTGCCCAGGGGTATCCATTGAAACTGTGTGATGCCGGCCTCCAGATTCTCGAGGGACTGCACGACCGTCTCCCCCATCTCGATCCAAAGGATGTCCGGGATGAATCTATTGGGAATGTGCCGATGAGGGTCGTAAAATACCAGTCGTATGCCGTCGATCGTTACGGCATGGGGACCGTTGTTCACCAGTACGGGCGTGACGGGAGGGTCCGGTGGGGTGGTATACGGCACGCCATAGGGCAGCACCAGACCCCAGGATGCGTTTGTGCCATTCACCTCTTGCCAGCCGGCATCCTTCAACGCCTCATAAACTCCGGTGCAGATCCAGTTGGGCTTTTGTCCGTCAAAACGACGCCGGACCCTGGCGCCGCCAAATCCGCCGTTCTGAAGCGGGTCTTGCGAGTCGGCCAGCTCGAATCTTTCAGTAGAGACATAGTTTGAGGGGAGCCCGAAAGCCACAGGCGCCGAGCGCAGCAGGTAGAGTGAGGAGAAGTAGCTGCCGCCAGCTCCCTTGCTCATGTCGCCTTGAAACTGCATCCAGTTGCGCCAGGTGAACCGGCCATAGTGCTGCCCGGTTTCCGAATCGAATTCCTCGGTTTCGATCTCATGATCGAGGGGCATGCTTTTCGAACCGAGCATGGCGTCCCAGATCTGCGCCCTGAGCCGGCCGACCGGTTTGCCCCAGATCAGCAGAGGGTCAAAGTAGAGCGGGTCTTCATTGAGCCACTGGGTTTTCTGTGCCGACAGGAAAATCCCATAATCCGGAAGCGGATGAGCCACTGCGGCCAGCCGCAGTCGCGCAGTCGCCGGATCCATTTGCGCCGGAAACGTCAGTTCGCCGTCGAAGCAGGCGCTCCACAGCGTGCCGGAGTGATACCAGGCCGTTCGAAATGTATGGCTGCTCGCGTTAAAGCTCCCCGAACTCCACCAGGCTTCCTGCGTGTCCTGGGCCGGCCGCTCGTCTTCGCACTCTCGAAGCGGCACATACGGAACACCACCGCAGACGGCATGCTCCCATCGTTCGTCGGGTGTGGTGCTCGAGTATCCGGGAAGCGATATGAACAACTGGCACTTTCCTGCGACTACCTCGTAGACGCGCCCAGCGCGAATGCCAAGCAGATGCACCTGCCCGAGCCGCGCTTCATCGAACCACAGAAACTGGATGCTCAGGCACGGCATGCCCACGCTCGTCGCACCGAGGTTCCGGATGAGGCACTTTGCCTTGAGTCCTTGCGGAGAGACCAGGGTGTATTTGAAGCCGCCGGTGACCTCCTCGGCCGCCCAGCCGGCAGCGGTCAGGACGGTATGGATTCCCAAGCGCAGCGGCGTCGAGCTTGAGCCATTGATCAACCCCACCCGGATGGGCTTTTGTGTGAATGCGACTCCCACGCTACGCCCACCGCAGAACGACCTCGATCCCTTTGCCCGGAACCGTGGTGCCGGCCTGGAGACAATCGATCCGCAGGAGATCGTCCTTCGCGATCACGTTGTGGTCGGGGTCGAACGTTGTGCGCGTGACCAGCGCAGTCGACCCATCTGGAATTACCAGCTTGTTGGCATCGCCCGCGGGGAAGATACTGTCCCAGGTTTCCCCGTCATCCTTACTGATTTGGATATCGAGAACCGCGTCCTGTCCCACCGGAGCCTCGTCCCTGACCTTTGCGACGACATCGGTGAAGGTGCCTTCCGAACGAGAGATGAAATAGAGCGTCAGGCCTTCCTCGACCTCGAGCGGCCGGACCAGCCCAAAGGTCGCTTTCAGTTCGCCTGAGCCGAAGTGGGCCGTTCTCCTTGAGACCAGGATCTGCTTCTGCGGCATGGCTACACGATGAAGATTTGAACGTCGGTCCCGGCCACCCCGACGCTGTTGTCGATTTTTGCGTTGATCACGGTGTCCTCTGCCACGGGGTCAAGCGCGAAGCCGTGTATCTCTTCCGAGGTTGACCGGCCGCCGGGAATGAAAAGCTTGGCCCAATCGTCGCCATTCTTGGTCAGGGTCACGGTGATTGGACCCGTTTCCGGCTGCGACTCGCCAGGGTCCTGAGGCTGCGCTGCAAGGTCCGACTCGGGAACGGTGTCGGCGGCGTGGCCGACGCCATTGTTGACAGAGGCGACCAGGTACATCGGCTCATCCTGGCCATCGGGCGCCGCATAGATTTCGACGTGGGTTACCCGGCTGTCCGGGGAGGCAGGGACGTCCTTGATATCGAGGCGCGTGGCATCGCCGGTCGGTTCGGTTGAGTTCGAGAGTGGCGAAAGTGCCGAACGGAATGACCGGGCCTTATATGCCAGCGCATAGCGGCGCCCAGTCAACACTCCAAATTGGGAGGTGAATCCAGAGGCCGTGACTGTAACGCCACCGGTCGCCTCGGCCTCAATCGTTCCGCCGCCAGCGGTCTTGTCCGTGATCGTGACGATATCGTCGCTCGCCGAGGCATCAAAGAACGCCCTGAAGTGCGGATCGGCATTCAGCCAGTCGGCCAGCGAAGCAGCCACATTCTCGGCGGTGCTGTCCTCGTCAATCCCATGGTCGGCCGCAATCCAGGTCGGCGCCGTCACGGCGTTTGCGCCCGAAACAGCCACTCCGATCAGGGCGGATCCGTTGATCGCTCCGCCGATCAGAAGCGAGCCTGAGCCCGAGAGCGAGGACCTCAAGACCGAAGCAATGCCGGGCGGCGGCTGAATCGTGTTTGGACCAAGCCCCGACACCTGCGCATAGGCGCGCTCGAAAGGCTGGGCATGGGCTGCCAGCGCCGGGTTCAGTTCATGAACTGACAAAGTCCGATCGTGGCCCGAGTAGTCGAGCAGGAAGCGATGGCCACCGCCCGTCCGGACGCGGTAGGGCCAAGCGGGCGCGAAAGGCAATTCGACAGGCTCCATCCTTTGGGAACTCGAAGGCATTGCCACGACGTAGTCGCTTTCGACGCCACGCGTGTTGATCAGCTTGCCCCGGATCATAACCACGCCTGCCATCGGCAGCTGAACCACGTGTTCAAAAAGCGCGCGAGCCGGTGATCGAAAGAAGCGCGGCTGGAAATTGATAACGACGTCCTGCCGGCACACCCGCCAGAGCCGGACGTCCGAATACACGGGATCGCCGACGTCGAGCGTCGCAAGCGGCAGCGTGGTGCGGATCTCGCCCGATTCTGCATCGTACCCGGCGATCGGGAACTGATCGTAGGGTTCGCCCTCCCCGTCATTGACGACCAGGTTGGCGCCGGGCCGGAAGTCCTTGCCGGGCTCAACCGTGTATTTCGAGTCGTGGTCCGGGTCCTTTGCCGAGCAGACCGAGCTCACGCGGCTGTGCGCGGCCGCCTCCGTGCCCAGTACGCCCCGCTCGACCGTGACATCGCCGAAATTGGGCTCCGTCGGCGTGACCGTCTTCACGTACATGAGCTCGGCATCGGCCATCACCCACTCGCCGGCTACCGGCGGCGCGCCCGAGTATTGGAAGCTCGTAGCGGTCGACTCGATTGTACCGACGATAGTCCCGTACCGGTTCTCGCTCTCCCGAATGAAATAGACCTCGAAAACGCCCATGTGGACCGAATCGCCATACTCGCCGCAGGCGAAGCGGTTCAGTCGCAGAAGCCCGTCTTGAAAGGATTCCGCCGCGAAGGTCCATGCGGCCGGCGCAAACTGATCCTCGACAGGGAGCGGATCGGGTTGTCCGTCGGCCGGCTTCGGCCCATAGGCCAGGTTGTAGACGTCATTGTGGGTCGTCCGCCCCGTGATCGTGATCGAGAAGTCTTTCTCAAGCCGCCAGGACAGGACCCGAAACTCTCCGTACTCGTCTTGTGCGGCCTGGTAGTTGGGATCGCCAACGGGCGCCACCGTCTCGGGGTAATCCGGCATGTCCGGATGCGTGAGCGAGCAGATCTGACCGGGCTCGACTCCCAGGCTCAGGACCGTGGTCCGGAACGAGAGATTGCGCGCTGCCTTCCATTGCTCGAGATTGACGCCGCACAGTTCTTCCCTGAGGCGCGTCGCGGCGATTCGGGCGGCTCCCCCTACCCTCCGAATTCGATCGTTATCCGGACTTGCTGTTGCGCTTTGGTTCGCGAACGAGAATCGAGAAGCTAGTCTCCGGTCTCCTCAACCCTGAGACGCTGGACGAGATCAAAGATCTCAAGCGAAACGGCATTCTCACGTATTTCGCCATGCTCCGGCTGCGGGGCATCCGACCACCGCCGATTCGGTTGCTTCCGCCGAAAACCCAAGCCGATATCAAGCTGTTCTGTCCGTCTTACAAACGCGCGATGCACGAGGGAGAGCAATTCCTCTTTAGCCTAGCCAAGCCGGAACTGATTCGGGACCACTCTTGTCCAAATTAGATTTGGCGCCACTGGAATATGGTGGTTGACGGAGGAGGCGGAAGCTGCGGTAGTG
>JBKBWD010000143.1:0-6588 GCA_046289265.1 Bryobacteraceae bacterium
CGGTTCAGAAGGCGCAGATATGTCCTTTGGAATCAACTGCCCGATTGAGGGTGGTCAGCTAATTTGGACAGCAGTGGGCATCTTCCTTCTGATTCTCGAATTAGTTTTCAGTCGTATGCTAAATTGAGCTCGCGCTGGTGTTGAGCCTCCTCTAAGACTTGCCACTTGAAATGTGTCCGGATCGAGGCCGTCGCTTCGGTTGACGAGAGTCTTGACGAAGTGGATTACCCCTCGCTTGTTCGGGCACAGGACCGAGCACGCCCGCCTGCCGTGCCATGGAGACTTCCCAGTCCTCAAAGATCAAATGGTACTCGGCGGCCAGTTGATCATAGAAATCGCGAACGGTATCGCCCATGCCGGCACCCTACACATCCGCTCCATGCCCCGCCGCAAACCCACCGTCCACGGCCATACAATGCCCAGTAATCCACGCCGCCTCATCCGAAGCCAGAAACGCCACCGCGCTCGCGATATCCTCCGGCGATCCCAACCGCCCCAGCGGATGCAGCGCCGTCAGCTTCGCCGTCCTCTCGGGGTCCCGCAACAGCGCATCGAGCAGCGGCGTCCGCACGAACCCCGGACAAATCGCATTCACCCGGATCTGATACCCCGCATAATCCAGCGCCATATTCCGAGTCAGCGCAATCAGCGCCCCCTTGGTCGCGCTATAAACCGCCCGATTCCGGATCCCGATCAGCCCCACGCCGGACGACAGGTGAATAATGCTCCCGCCCGCCTCCATCATGTGCGGAATCGCATACTTCGAGCACAGGTACGGACCCTTCACATTCACATCCATGCACCGGTCCCACCCCGCCTCGTCCTGCTCGGCCACCGGCTTCCGCACCGCCACGCCCGCGCTGTTCACCAGCACGTCGATCCGCCCGAACTGCGCCGCCGCCCGCTCCATCGCGCCCCGCACCTCGGCATCGCTCGCCACGTCGCAGACAAAAGCGCACGCCTGCCCGCCGCGCTCACGAATCCCCGCCGCGACTGCCTCCGCGCCATGCACATCGCGGTCGAACACCGCCACGCCCGCGCCATCGGCGGCCAGGCGCAACGCGGAGGCCTCCCCGATTCCGGAACCCGCCCCCGTCACCACCGCCACTTTTCCTGCGAGCCGCATCAGCTCCCCTGGCCCGCCTGCGCCGAATGCTGATTCACCTTCACCCACACCGCGCCCTTGTCCGCCGACTCGATCGCCTTGTAGATGAACTCCATCCCGCGCCAGCCGTCGTAGACCGTCGGGAACGCGTACTCGGCCGTCGTCATCGGATTGCCGTCGATGTGCCGCCGGATCGCCTCCACCGCGCCCGCGTAAATCGTAGCGAACGCCTCCAGATACCCCTCGGGATGCCCGGAAGGAATCCGCGTCACCGAATTCGCCGCATCGGACAGATACTCCCCATGCGCCCGCGAAAGAATCTGCCGTGGTTCGCCGTGCCGGTACAGCCGCAGGTAGTTCGGATTCTCCTGCGCCCAGTGAATCGCGCCCTTCGACCCGTAGATCCGGATCTTGAGCCCGTTGTCCTCGCCCGTCGCCACCTGGCTCACCGAGAGTACGCCCTTGCCGCCGCCCTCGAAGCGCATCAGCATGTTGACGTCCTCATCGAGCTTGCGGTCCGGCAGGAACGTGCTCTTGTCCGCGCACAGCTCCGTCACCGGATCGCCCGTAATGTACTCCAGCAGGTTCATGCAGTGCGTCCCGATGTCGCCGAACGTCCCCGCGATCCCGGACTGTGCCGGATCCACCCGCCACGCCGCCTGCTTCTGCCCGAGCTTCTCGTGCGGCACCATCAGGAAGTCCTGCAGGTACTCGACAATCACCTTCCGCACCTGCCCCATCTCGCCGCTGCGGAACAGGTGGCGCGCATGGCGCACCAGCGGATGCCCCGTGTAGTTATGGGTCAGGCAGAAGACCAGCCCGCTCTTCTCCACCGCCCGGACCAGCTCGGTCGCCTCGTCATGCGTATACGTCATCGGCTTATCGCAGATTACGTGAATGCCCGCATCGAGAAACGCCTTGCTGATGGCGAAATGCGAAACGTTCGGAGTCACCACCGAGACGAAATCGATCCGCTTGTCCTCGGTCAGCGCGGCCTCTTTCGCCGCCATCTCCTCGTAGCTCGCATAGCAGCGCGCCGGGTCCAGGTAGAGCTGGCGCCCCGTCTCCTTTGTATTCTCGTAGTCGCGCGAAAAGCACCCCGCAACCAGCTCCACCTGCTGGTCGAGCGTCGCGGCAATCCGGTGCACCGCACCGATGAAGGCACCCTGGCCTCCACCCACCATGCCCATTCTGAGCTTTCGTTTCCAGGATCCGATCACCTGTGTCCCCTTCCTGTAGTTTTCTTCGGTTTGTGCCGACACCCATTGTATGCCGGGGCGCGCGGGCAGGCGAAACGCGCGCTCCACGCACCCGCTACAATGGAGCGTACCGAGCCTGCATGATTGCCACCGCTGTCTTCCTGCTCTCGCTCGCGGCCTTCCTCTACATCATGGCCGGCTACCCGCTCCTTCTCACATTGCTGGCCCGCCGCCGCCCGAAGCCCGTTGCCCGCCGCCCGATCGAATGTCCCGTGACCATCGTCGTAGCGGTCCACAACGGAGCGGAGTACCTCGCCGCGAAACTCGATTCGATCCGCGCCCTCGACTGGCCGGCCGAACTCAAGCAGGTCATCGTAGCGAGCGACGGTTCAACCGACGCCACCGAATCCATCGCCGCCAGCTACGGCGTCGAACTCCTGCGCCTGCCCCGCGCGGGCAAATGCGCCGCCCTCAACGCCGCGTTCACGAAGGTGCGCGGCGAGATCGTCCTCCTCACCGATGTCCGCCAGTCCCTCGCCCCCGACAGCCTCCGCCTCCTCGCCGCCAACTTCGCCGACCCCACGGTGGGCGTTTGCAGCGGAGACCTCATGATCCGTCCGGGCAGCCGCTCCGACGAGGCTGAGATCGGCCTATACCGGCGCTTCGAAACCTGGATGCGCGACGCCCTGTCCTCGCTGGATTCCATGTTCGGAGCCACCGGAGCCATCTACGCCGTCCGCCGCTCTCTGGTCGTTCCCATCCCGGAAGACATGCTTCTCGACGACATGTACCTGCCCCTGGCCGGCGCCTTCCGAAGCGGCTACCGGCTCGTCATGGAGCGCCGCGCCGTCGCCTGGGACATCCCCACCGGCCGCGACGTCGAGTTCCGCCGCAAGGTCCGGACCCTGGCCGGCAACTACCAGTTGCTCATGCGCCAGCCCTGGCTGTTGACGCGCGAGAACCGGATGCTCTGGCACTTTCTCAGCTACAAGGTCGCTCGCCTGGCGCTGCCGTTCCTGCTCGCGTCGCTGCTGGTTTCGTCGTTCTGGCTGCCGTCCCCGTGGGCCTTGCCGATCGCCGGCGGACAGCTCCTGTTCTATCTGCTCGCGGCCGCGCACCCACTTCTGCCGGGACCTCTGCGTAGAATCTCCTCGCCCGCCCGGACCTTCGTCGTCATGATGGTGGCCGGCATCAAGGCGCTGAGCGTGTTCTTCGTTCCGCCGAAAACCCTCTGGAAGGCTACCGGCGCCGGCAGATCCTGATTCGCTCAGTGCAGCGTCGCCTTCTCCGCGCCCAGGCCGGTATTCGCCCGCACCGCCAGTTCCGTAAACTTCGCCTCGGAGTCATCATCCACCCGGCTCGCCAGCGTTCCGAAAAACGCGCCGGCGAAGCCGATCGGAATGCTCAGAATCCCCGGGTTCTCTAACGGAAACAGCGGCATCGCATGGATCAGGTGCTTCCCGTCGGTCCCCATCACGCTCGGACTCACCAGGATCAGAACAATCGAGCTGACCAGCCCGCTCGCCAGTCCCCACACCGCCCCCTCCGTCGTGAACCGCTTCCAGAAGATCGAAAACAGGATCACCGGCAGGTTCGCCGATGCCGCCACCGCGAACGCCAGCGCCACCAGGAACGCGACATTGAACGTCGGCCCCAGCAGAATCGCGATCCCGATCGCCACCGCGCCCACGACGAACGCCGTGATCCGCGCCACCCGCACCTCCTGCTTCGGATCCGTGAGCTTGCCGTGATGCAGCACGTTCGTATAGAGATCATGCGCGAAAGAGGCCGAGGCGCTGATCGTCAACCCCGCCACTACCGCCAGAATCGTCGCGAACGCGATCGCGCAGATGAACGCGAAGAACACATCGCCGCCGAGCGCCTGGGCCAGCAGCGGAGCGCTCATGTTCGTCCCGCCGTTCTGCGCGATGAACTCCTTGCCCACGATCGTCGCGGCCCCGAAGCCCAGGAACGTCGTCATGATGTAGAACGTGCCGATGATCGCCATCGCCCAGACCACGCTGACCCGCGCGGTCCGCGCATCCGGCACCGTGTAGAACCGCACCAGGATGTGCGGCAGCCCGGCCGTCCCGAAGATCAGGGCCAGCCCGAGCGAGATCAGGTCCAGCGCCCCGTACGGCGGCTTGTACCGCAGCCCCGGCTGGAGGAAGTTCACCACCTGGTCGCCGTCCTTGACGTGCGCCGCCGCGTCGAAGAAGCGCGCGAAGCTGAAGTCGAAGTGCGCCATCACCAGGAAGCTGAGCAGCAGCGTCCCGCCCATCAGCAGCACCGCCTTGACGATCTGGACCCACGTGGTGGCGAGCATCCCGCCGAAGACCACGTACGCGACCATGAGCACCCCGACCCCGATCACCGCCCCGTTGTAAGTGATGCCCGAGTCCTTCAGCAGTAGCGCCACCAGCGTCCCGGCCCCCACCATCTGGGCGATCATGTAGAACGTCGTGACCGTCAGGGTGCTGAGCGAGGCCATGGCGCGCACCGGCCGCGGACGCAGCCTGTAGGCCAGCACATCGGCCATCGTGTACTTGCCGGCGTTGCGCAGCGGCTCAGCCACGATGAGCAGCACGGTCAGGTACGCCACCAGCCACCCGACCGAGTACATGAATCCGTCGTAGCCCTGGAACGCGATGATCCCCGCGATCCCGAGGAACGACGCCGCGCTCATGTAATCGCCCGCGACCGCGAGGCCGTTCTGCCACCCCGTAATCCGCCGGCCCGCCGCGAAGAATGCGTTGGCCCCGGAGACGCGCTTGGCGGCCCAGTACGTAATCCCGAGCGTGATGGCGATAAACGCCAGGAACATCGCCAGGGGGCTGGTCATTTGGAGTCCACCCCCGCGGCTTTGCGCTGCTCCAGGCGCCGCAGAACGTTCCGCGCCATATCATCGAACCGGTTCGCCACCCGGACATACCGCCACGCGATGAACCACGCCACGAAGAACTGCGAAAGCGCGAACAGGTAGGCGATATTGACCGGCCCGATCACCGGAGTCGCCATAAGCTCCGGCGCATACCCCACCAGCACGGGAAGCGCAAAGTAGTACCCGACGAAGAAAAGCGTAGCCGGCACGATAAACCGCGCCTTCGCCGCCATCAAATCCTTGAATTCATCATTGGAAGCCACCAGGTCCCAGTCGCTCCTGGGCTGGCCCGCGGACACCTTTTCCGTCTCAGACATACCGAACGGCTCGCCTCTCCTCTCAACCGCGACCGATTCTACGATTCGAACGCAGGGGAATGCTTGATTATGCAACAACGAGGCGGCGGTCGGGCTACCGCTGTCCGGAGCCATCATTCTCGATGCTGCGGAGGGCGGGTTGTGGCTACGCTCCGGCCAGCTTCGGCTCGGTGGCGATAGCACTTTTCATCAGCGTCCGGGCCTCCTCAAATTCCCCGAGGTCCTGGAGCACGACCGCGAGATTCGATTGCACCGTAGCAATGGAGGGATGCCCGGGCTTGAACTTCTTTTCAAAAGAGGCCAGAGCCTTACGGAGCAGATCGCGCGCCTCCTCCAACTCCCCCAGATTCTTGAGCACCATAGCCAGGTTCGATTGCCGTCTAGCGATGGAGGGATGTCCGGGCTCAAACAGCTTCTCATCAGAGGCCAGTGCCTCTCGCAGCAGATCGCGCGCGTCCTCCAACTGCCCCAACGCCTTGAGCACCAACGCTAGGTTCGATTGCACCGTAGCGACGGTGGGGTGCCCGGGCTCGAACGAGACTTCAAAGGAGGACAACGCTTTGCGGAGCAGATCGCGCGCCTCCTCGAGTTCCCCCAAGTCCTTGAGCACCAAGGCCAGGTTCGATTGCGATGTGGCGATAGAGGGGTGTCCAGGCTCAAACGACTTCTCATCAGATGACAGCGCTTTGCGGAGCAAATCGCGCGCCTCCCCGAGTTCCCCGAGTGCCTTGAGCACTAGGGCCAGGTTCGATTGCCGCGTCGCGATGGAGGGATGTCCAGGCTCCAACGACTTCTCATCCGAGGCCAGCGCTTTGCGAAGTAGATCGCGCGCCTCATCCAACTGCCCCAAATCCTTGAGTACAACTGCCAGGTTCGATCCCGACTTGGCGATGTAGGGATGTCCAGGCTCAAACGATTTCTCATAGGAGGCCAGCGCCTTTCGGAACAGATCGCAAGCCTCCTCCAAATGCCCCAAATACTGCAGTACACATGCGAGGTTCGATTGCGCTCTAGTGTCCTGTCTCACATAATGATTTACATAGGGCGGCACCTGCTCTATACTGAGGCATGTTCACCCCAGCGCCA
>JBKBWD010000144.1:0-6505 GCA_046289265.1 Bryobacteraceae bacterium
CGGTTCGGCAACTGACTCCGGTGGCGGCATGAAAATCTTCGCGGGCAGAAAAGAATCTACGGGTTAGTAGTACAGACCGGTTCTTGGGCGATTGCCCCTCGGCAATGATGTCACGCTCCTTCTCGAACGGTTCAAATGTGTTGTAGGCCTGGTCACGGAGGACGTTGCGGTCGGCTAGGAAGAGGATTCTCGGAAAGCGATCCTGGCCAGAGACGTTCCACTTCGCGTGGAAGAGTTTCCAGGCAGTCTGAAAGGCAATGACCGTCTTGCCTGTTCCGGTGGCAAGATTAATGAGAATGCGCCGCTCCCGCTTTAGGATTGCCTCGATGGTCTGATTGATTGCGACCTCCTGGTAGTAGCGGGGCAGCTTGCCGCCCTTTGCGCAATACGGTGCTAGCAGTGGGTTGGCCAGTCGGGCGGCATCCAGAGCCTTGAAGGCGCACAGGCGTTGCCATAGTTCATCCGGTGCAGGAAACGTCGACAGGCAGCGCTGGGTGTTCGTGGTAAAGTCCCACTCCTCGATGCCGTGGCCGTTGGTGGA
The DNA here is from genome assembly GCA_046289265.1 of Bryobacteraceae bacterium. GTDB lineage: Bacteria > Acidobacteriota > Terriglobia > Bryobacterales > Bryobacteraceae > JBKBWD01. The sequence continues at coordinate 542 of JBKBWD010000144.1, forward strand.
GTAAGCGAACGACAGGCCAAGAACCTGAGCGTAGTCTTTCGCCTGCTGCAGGCCGGCACCGGGCTCCAGTTCCTCTGCCTTGGCTTCCACGACGGCGATTGGGAAGGATTCCTCGTATCGGAGGAGGTAGTCGGCCTTCTTCCCTTTTTGGCGCTTGTGCCCGTCGCCGACGAGCACAATCTGTCCGTCCGTGAAGTAGTGTTGCTCGGCGATGCGCCACACGGGATCGCCCCAGCCCGCTTTTTGAAGCGCGGGTGTGATCAAAACTCGACACGTGTCCGCTTCGTTCATCCCCGCCACGCCACCCTCCTCTCCAAAGACGGCAGCCCGGCTCGGTCACCGAGCGAATTCATCTCGCTGCTTTGGGCAGGCGGTTCCATTACCGATCTCCTCCTTGAGTAGGTGTCTTTGGTGGCGTTTCCTCGAGCCAGTGGTCGATGGCGCCTTTCCGAAAACGCCAGTGCCGGCCGATCTTCTGCGATGGGATTCTGCCTTCCCGGACGAGCTTGTAGAGGGTCGACTTCGGGATTTTCAGGTAGGCCGCCAACTCCTCGATGGTAAGAACGTCGCCTGGCTTTTCGTCCATCCAGTTCACCTGTTTAGGCCCACACCAAACCCTCGCAGCATCTCGAAGCAGCCCGTTGGTCGCAGTTGATGTCGGTTGTTGCTAAGTGTTTATCTTAACCGAGGCCGAGACGCCCCGTTGAGGCTTCAATGGGCAGGGTTGCCGGCGTGCGGAGCACTGCCCCCGAGCCGACTCCAAAAATGCAGCTGTGCGCGCCACTCAACCTCGGCGACCACTGATCGCAAGCTGCGCTCGTTCGGAATCGCGGATCGTGCGCACAGCAGTTGCTCCTGGATGTCCGGATGGAGGTTCAGGAGGTTCATAATCTGAGTCACTCGGGCCCGGGTGACGAAACCCAGCCGCGCCAGGTCGGCGTAGTCCTTCACCTCGCCGCGGTCGATCATGTCCTGGAACTTGATCGCCAGCGCCATCAGGCGGGTGATCCGGGGAATGCGCGGCGGCGCAGGGGCCGCGGCCTTCTTCGGCCTGCCCGCCGCATGGCGCGCCGGCCACTTGAGCGGAATCTCGTCTTCACAGCGGTCCTTCACTTTGACGCTCCCTTGCAGAACTCCCGGATGCCGTTCGAGTGGTAGGTGACCTTCACCTTGTCGCCGCGGGCGTCGTAGCCGACGCGTTCGATCAATTGGCGTAGCAGCGCCGCCTGCTGTTGGATCGTCATGGTCTTCCAGACGTCGTCGAATGTCGCCAGGCGCTGGCGCACCATCTGGTCATCGAACCTCAGCCGTTCGCCGCGCTCCACGAGCCCACGGAGTTGCTCGGCGTCTGCCTCTCCGGATGAGACAACCTCGCGGAGCGCGGCTTCCCGGTCGGGGTCCAGGTTCTTCGCCCGCGCGAGTTGCGACTTGGCGTTGCGGACGCGGACGTTGACCGCTTTCAGTTCCTCGCGATGCCGGCCCAGTTCCTCGGTCAACCGCTGCCGGGCAACGCGGGCCGTCGCTTCGACCACCTCCGGCGTCATGGCGAACCGCCGGACGCTCTCAATGACCGCCTCCTCGACCACCGGCGCGGACACGGCACGCGTTGTGCACCCGTCACCGTTCCGCTGCATGGTGCGGAGGCAGACGTAGTATCGGTATCGCCGGTTCTTGCTTGACGAGTAGCTCGGTGACATGGCCGACCCGCAGCAGGCGCAGTAGAGGAGACCGCGCAGCAGGGCCTCCACCCTCGGCCCGCGTTCGCCGCCGGGATTCCGCGTGTTCTCCTTCAGCTTCTGCTGGACCAGGTCGAAGGTGCTGTCGCCGATGATTCGGGGGTGGGCAGCGGCGACGATCTGGTCGGCGGCGCGGATGCGTGCGGCGTAGAGCGGGTTCGCCAGCATCGTGTAGATGTGGCACTTCCGCAGAGGATGGCCGCCGAACGTCTTGCCCTCCTTGGTGGCCCACTGCTTGTTGCGCCAATCAAGATCCTCGCATTTCGCCACGATGCCATGGACGGAGTGGCCTTCCAGGTACCACTCGAAGACCTGGCGCACGCGGGCGGCCTCCCCTTCGTTGATAACCAGATTTCCGTCCTCCAGGTCGTAGCCGAGCGGCAGGTGGCCGCCGGTCCACTTGCCCCGCTTGCGCGCCAGGATCTGCTTGTCGCGGGTGCGTTCGGAGATGATCTCCCGCTCGAATTGCGCGAACGACAGCAGGATGTTCAGCGTGAGGCGGCCGAGCGAGGTGGTGGTGTTGAACTGCTGGGTGACCGATACGAACGTCGCGCCGTGCTTCTCCAGGATCTCCATGATCTTGGCGAAGTCGCGGATGGAGCGGCTGAGCCGGTCCACCTTGTAGACCACGACGCAATCGACCTTCTTGGCCTGGATGTCCGCCAGCAGGCGGCGCAGCGCCGGGCGGTCCATGTTGGCGCCGGTGTAGCCGCCGTCATCGTACTGCACGGGCACGAGCGTCCAGCCCTCGCCGGCCTGGCTGCGGATGTAGGCCTCGCCGGCGTCGCGCTGGGCGTCGAGGGAGTTGAAGTCCTGATTCAGGCCCTCGTCGGTGGACTTGCGCGTGTAGATGGCGCAACGGACCGGCTTCGGCGCGCCGTTCGAGTTATTCCCGTTCGCCATGCTTCGCTCCCGGCCGGTGGCCGAGGTTGTAGAAGGCAAACCCGTTCCAGCGCGTGCCCGTCGCCTCCGTGACCGCGCGGCTCAGCGACTTGTAGATCCTGCCGTTGCATTCGAACCCGCCATCTGGCCGGACGTGAACGATAATGTCCTTGCCCAGATAGCGGCGGATGAGCGGCGTGCCGGGCATGGGCAAGCGCGGATCGAGCGACGGTTTGAGCCGCGCCTCGATCGTCCGGCCGTCGTCGATGGGCTCGCGCAGGAAGTTCTTGGGCGCGCGGATGCGGAGATCAGCGTCGTCGGCGATCTCGAGCGCGCGGCGGCGAGCACGCTCTGACAGGCCGCCCCACCCGTTCGCCTGGATGCGCCAGGCGATGCGGCGGAACAGGAACTGCTTGTGATTGGATCGGGACTCCTCGCCGAAGACCTCGCGGTACTTCTCCTTGAGCTGCGCCGTGGTCAGGCTGCGGAGGCCCTCGATCTCCTCGCGGATTTGGGTTTCTGTCTTCATGGCGTTAACCAGTAGTCACATGAGGGCTCTCTGTCTCCGGGAAGTCAACAGGCGTGGGGAAGAGCAGGCGCACAAGGGCGTCGCCCACGATGGCGGCGACCTCGCGGATTGCCTGATCGAGCGCGGCGTCGCGATCGCGCATGAGCGGTTTCCTTCAGAAGACCACCCACGACGATCTCCGCTTGGCGGTCGAAACGCCGTCTGGTGGATGGGATCGGCGCGGCGTGTTGCCGTGTCTGTTAACTATATTCGCCGCCAAGTTTCGGAACGTCCGGCCTGGGGTTGGACAACCCCGCGATGGTGTTAACCAATTCCTGGTTTGGCCCGGAGAACGGGAGAAACTGTCGCCTGCAAGCCGCACCGGGGGCGCACGGCTGGCGGTTCAAGCCGGACTCGACCGGAAACGGGAAGACGCGGAAGTGGTGAAGGCAAACTCAGTCGCGGAATTGCTGGGGAGAAACGTGAGCGAATCGCTCCCTCGCCACTCTGCGTCGGTTTGTTCTCGATCCCAGACCCTCAATCGTTTGTTGAGTGGAGACGCAAGCCCAGAAACCGGAACTCGTAGACCCATTGGTGCTCGCCGTCCAAGGTTAGTCCTACCGCAGCGAACTTCACTCGCGTACGGGGAAAGTAACGGAGAATTACTGCGAAATTGTCACTGGGAGCTAAGGGGAGGGCTGGTCGACCGGGCAGCAACTCGATCGGGTCCAGAGTCACCGATCCTTCTTCGGCAAGGGCGTAGTATTCCAGTCCGCTGTAGATAGTGTCCGATTGGCCGAGTGGTATTCCCGAGAGCAGCCTCACATTGACAAGATCACCGGGACGTCCGTTGATCCAGGAGACACGAAACGACCGTCTGGACTCAATCGTGGTGCCTGGGTTGAGATTGGTGGAAATCTCAATGGGCGCAGGCAGTTCAAACCCCGAGTTAAAGGGGCCCACGGCAGAGCTACCCTGCCCGACTACTGACAGTCTTCCGGGACGGATGGAGCCTGGCGGCAGGATCTGAGAGTAGAGAAACTCTCCAGTGGCGGACTTCAACGGAACCAACGTTCGGGATGACAAAGTGCCGGTCTGGATGACCAAGGTTCCGGCGTCCGTATTGCTACCTGCATACCCGCCGCAGCGTGGCCGGCTGCCTGCGGTGCCAAAGCTTCTCCATTTCCCGATGGGGGGATCCGGAGTTAGACCGAGCCAGCTCGCGGCGCCTTCACGAAAAGCGGCACTGAATATTTCCTCGACTTTGGCCTCCGACGGCCCCGGCCCGGTGGTCGAGGTCCGCATCCAGGTGAGATCTGCGGTCCGAACCATAGGGGGATCCTGGCACTTCCCCCGGCCTTTGCGGATGCTCAGAGTTACCGGCTGAGTTCCGCTGCTGGCCCCGAGCAGCCACAGTGGAATCGCACATCCTTCGGGGGCATCGTGTGGGAGCCTCAGGTTAATCTGATCCACGCCGACCATGCCCGGCGCGAGACCCGCGAATTCCACCGGAACGAGAATTGGGCTCGATTCTGACCCCAGTTGCCCGACCGGAACGCTTTGAAGGACGGAAAGCGTTGTGGATGCAGAGGGCGACCCGCTCGGTGGAGGAAAGGACACAGGACCGAACCCGGATGCGAACACCGATATGAAATCGCCCGGTGCCGCGCTCCGATCAGGGGTGTTGATGGTGACGCTTCCATCCTCTGCCACATTCAAAATAGCTCCATGTCCGCATCCGTCGGCGCCAAGGACGAAAATCCCCGGCGCATCGTATGCCTGGCGAACTCTGATCGGATCGCTGGCGCCATAGGGAGTGGTGACGACAATCTCGGGCATCGAAGAGTCTATCTCGAAAGGAGCTTGAAAGTTAATCTGGCTGGGAGACACAAAAAGTAATGGAGCGGCCCGTCCGCCTACCGTTACAGATACTCCGCCGAGCGTAGTGGGCAAAGGACTGCCACCGGCCACCATGTCGCTTCCCGCTAAGTGTTCTCCGAAAAGGCTGAACAACCGCCCCGGCACAATCACTGGCCCGCGGTCTGGATCGGCCTGGAATGATGCGGCGCTCACGAACCCTGCCGAGGTCACTACAGGACGCTGCCCGAACATAGCGTTTGTGCCGATAATGCCCCCAAGGAGTATTAACCACAGATAGAGAAAGAAACCGCGCTTTGGAGCTACCATCGGCGTCTATGGCTACCTCAACTACCTCACATTCAGCTCGACCGTCACCTCATCCAAGGCTCCGACCGGAACAAGACCGCTGGCGATCTCCCGCTTTGGCACTATCCGTCCCAGGTGGTCCCGGACCGTCAACTCCGAATCGACGAATAGTCCAACTGACTGCCGCCTTGGTACGGCGACTGCGAAGACTTTAAAGGAACCATCGATCGCGATCAAGCTCGCTGGGCGGTAGATGCCAGAGGAGGACACCACCCCGACGAAGAAGCGCTGCTCTGGTAACACCCTTCCTTGACTATCGGGCAACGAAATTCTTCCGTAAGCATCGTCCACGCGGATGAAGAGACGAACTGGACTTGCCCCCAAAAGTGAGACAAACGGTTAAGACTCAAATCTCAGCGAATGGAGAATTGAGTTATGGGACTGGCACGTAGGCAGTTCAGCAAAGATTTCAAGACGGCCGCCATCCAGCGGCTGGAACAAGGCGTATCGATAGGAGAAGTAGCGCGGGCGTTGGAGGTCAACCCCAACGTGCTGCACCGCTGGCGGCGGGAGTTCCGTGAGGGTCCTGGCAATGCCTTCTCTGGCAATGGCAGGGCGCGGTGGTCGGAAGGACGCATCGCCGAGTTGGAGCGCAAGGTTGGTCAACAGGCC
>JBKBWD010000145.1:0-6330 GCA_046289265.1 Bryobacteraceae bacterium
GGCCTTGCGAGAGCTGGATGTTTTCGAGAGAGCCGAGGGCGGCGAGGTTGTCCTTGTAGCGGAGGGCGAGTTCGATGGCGGCGATTTCCCTGGGGTCGCAATGGGTGAGGTTGGCGATATCGCGTTTGAGGACGCGCTTGCCGTCGCGAAGTTCGCTCCCGCGAACGGCACCGTACCATCGGGCTGGACAGGGAAACTGATGGCGGGAGGCCCGTTCCTGAGATAGAACGCGATGTCCGGGTTGCCAGGCGCCTGTTCGACGACAGCAGTCGCGAAGTACTCTTCGAAGTTCTCGTTCAGGGAGTTCGTCCAAAGATCCAACGTATTGACTGCGAATCCGCCGCGGAAGACCAGACTGGGTGTGATTGTATAGGCCATTCCGACCCTCGGCTGGAAGTTATTCGCGTCGCGCCGTGCGAGGAATCCCGACGGATGGGTCAGAGCGCCCATGCGTCCGGTGAGCGGGTCGACCACGTTCGGATTGAATTGCGACTGCTGGCTATACTTGGTCGTGAACGGCGACTCGGTCTGCCAGCGGACGCCGAGATTCAGGGTGAGTTTCTGGCTGACGCGCCAGTCGTTCTGAAAATAGAGCGAATGGGTGTTCCATCGAGGCAGCCAGGTAGCCAGATCGCTGGTGAACTCGGCCTGCGCGACGGCGCCCAGCATGAAGGCGGCGAGCGGGTGCCCTGTATTCGGACGGAACGGGAAATCGGTGCCGCCCATGCGGTACACGCCCGAGGGAACGGAAGCGACCGCGACGTTGTGCTGGGTCCTGAGGAACTCATAGCCCATCTTGAGGGTGTGGCGCCCACGCACCCAGGTGAAGTTTTCCTGGAAGGAGAAGTTTTCGGCGATCTCCTGGGAGCGTCCGCCGTGAAAGTTTGTATAGAGGGTCCGCATGCCGGCGACGCCGGCGGCGCCGGCCGCGTTGCCGGGGGTTGCGGGGCAGTGCGCGGTGAAGACCCGGTCGCAGACGAAGACCGGCATAGTCGCGCCGCTGACATTCGGGATGCCGAGACGGCTCGCCCAGTCCTGATTCATCGTACTCGGAAAGCGCTGGAAGTTGCGGCGGTTTACGCCGAGGCGGATCTCGTTCACCATCGTGGGGCTGATCGTGTAGGAATCCGAGAGCACGAACTGGTGATGGTTGATCGGGATCGGCACGGCGTTGTAGTCGAAGTCGCGGTTGGCATTCCCGACCTGCCATCGTCCGTTGAAGGAACGGTGGCGGAACAGCGAATATCGGCCGAAAATCTTGTGCTTATCCGAGAACGAGTGGTCGACCTTGTTGTCGAAACTGGTGCGGTAAGAGCGGAAGACCGTATCGGCGCTTAAGGCGTTGCGATCCCCTGTGGGATTCGTGAACATCTGGTTGTTGCGGTTATTCGGAGTCGTCCAGGGGTTCATGTCGAGGAAGTTCCGATACACGGGATCCATGCGGCTGAGCGGAACCTGGTTTCCGGGAAACTGTGTTCGGCTATAGTCGCCGTTAGGCAGCCGGACCAGAGACGCCGGATCGTAGATCGGCCAGCCCACGCCGCCGAAGCTGAAGTCGCCGGCCAGCATCCTCGGCGTCGGGACGTCGCGATCATTGTTCTCCGATGCCTTCTCGTGGTGGCGCTGGAACGCCCACATGAAGAACGTGCGATTCTTGCCGTCATAAACCTTCGGCAGTTTGATCGGTCCGGAGAACATGGCGGACATGAGGTGGAACCCGAAGACGTTACTGGGGCGCGTGGCGTCCTGCCAGTTCCGGTGAATCATCTGGCGCGACATGTAGCGCTCTTCGAGCACGCCATGGAAGTCGTTCGTGCCGCTCTTGTAGGTGATATTCATCATGCCGCCGCCGGAGTGACCGTACTCGGCAGGGAGCACCGTGGTCAAAACTTTGATCTCCTCCATGGCGTGCTGCGCCGTGGACATGTTGCGGCCAGTGCCGATCGTGCCCGTTCCCGGAGTCATGCCGGAGACACCGTCATTCGCCATGACAAAGGCGCGCGAGCGTCCGCCGGCGGCATGGCCGGCCCCGGACTGCGATGTGACGCCGGGGACATACCACAGCATGCTCTCGACCTTCATCTGAGGGGTCGGCAGCTTCGTGAGCTGCGTGCCGGTGACAAGATGACCCGTCACCGAGGTCTCCGTCTCCAGCAGCGACGCCGCCGCCGAGACCTCGATCTGCTCGACCACGCTGCCCACTTCAAGACTTGCGTCCAATCGGACCGTCTCCGTTGAGCGTACCTGGATGTTGGAGTGCACGGTTCGGCGGAACCCCGATGCCTCGAAGACGACTTCGTAGAAGCCGGGCGTCAGGTAGGGCGCCCGGTAGAGGCCTTCGGCGTTCGACTGGGCTGAATGGACAAACCCGGTAGCCTTGTTTGTGATACGGACAGAAACACCGGGAATAATTGCCCCGGTTGTATCGGTAACCAGGCCAGTGAGAATCCCTTGACCGGTCTGAGCTGTTGCGGGAAGTTGCAGGAAGACCAGGAGCAATGCTCCCAGCAGCCTGGATGCATGCGTTCGAAGACCAGACTTCACGGTCCACCCTCCAGATGGTGTGCCTGTTCTCTCGCTGAAATCGAGCGGGGTCCCAGTAGTAGCAGCAGTCTATTCTGGACTTACAGCGAATGCAAGAGTTTTTTTTAATCCTCCTGGGGAATTAAGCTGTTCGGCGAGAGCGAGCGGCGGGTTGCAGAGCGAGGCGGCTAAGTCAAAGCGTCCTGAGCAAACTACGCTTGCAGGAGGGTGGTTTTACTCCCAAAAATTACCACGTTAGCAGGCGCGCTGCCGAGCCGCGCGGGCCAGCAAGCGGTTACCCGAACATATCACAACTCCTGAGGGCGCGGGCTCCTGCCACGGGCTCCTACGTTACCCCCCCAACGCCGCAGCCGCAGTTTCGACAAACAGCTCGATATCCGAAGGCCGCGTGTGGATGTGGGTCGAAATCCGCAGCGGATTCGCCTTCATCGTCCAGATGCGCTTCTTCTGGCACGACTCCCAGAGCGGGCTCATGTTCTCCTGACGGAACCGCATCGTAACCAGGCCGGCATACAACCGGTCATCATCCGGAGTGAGCATCTCGACGCCGGGCAGTTCCGCGCACCTGCTTCGCGCCATCCGGGCAAGCTCATGAATCCGCGAATAGACGTTCTCCGGCCCAAGCTGCTTCAGAAAGCGAACCCCGGCCAGAAGCCCCTCAAAGATCGCGCGGTTGTTCGTCCCCACCATCATGTATCGCGCGGCCCCCATCTCGAGCTTGTCCCAACCGCCCGTCACCACCGTGGGCCACAACCGCTCGATCAGTTCCTCGCGGACATACAGCAGCCCGCACCCGGCCGGCGCGAACATCCACTTGTGCGGACTCCCCACGAAAAAGTCGCACCCGAAGTCCGCGATCCGGCAGTCCATCTGCCCGTGCATGTGCGCCCCATCCACCACCGTAATCACGCCCTTCGCGCGCGCGGCCGCACAGATCTCGCGCACCGGCAGGATGAGCCCCATGTGGCTCAGAATCCCGCTGAAACTCAGGACCCGCGTCCGCCCGGTCAGCGATGACACCACCGCATCGGCAAGCTCCTCCGGACTCTTCGGCGGAATCGGCAGCTTCACCTCCCGCACCGAAACGCCCGCGCGCGCCTGCTTCAGCAGCCACGGATTCCGCCCGCTCGGGTGCTCCTGGTCCGTAATCACCACCTCGTCGCCGGCCTTCAAATCCAATCCATTGGCGATGAAACTCATCCCCTCGGTCGCGTTGTGCGTGAGCGCCAGTTCCCTTGCGCTGCACCCGGCAAACTCCGCCACCTCCGCGCGGATCTCGTCCAAGGTCTCATAACCCCAGCGCGGATAGTCATCCATCTGGAGCGAAGCCGAGCGCTCAAGAAACCCCGTCACGGCGCTCAGAACCGGCCGCGTCGCAACCCCAAGGCTCCCGTTGTTCAAATACGCCCGCCAGCCGGGCAGTAGGAACTGCTCCTCGCGGATGCGCTTCCAGTAACGCTCGGGATTACGCGCCCGCAGCCCCGGATCCGGCAGCGCCGGGACAGCCGCCGAAGCCGGTATCCGTGTCAGTCCGAATAGCGCCGCCCCGAGAGCAGCGCGCTGCAAAACTTCGCGGCGATTGGTCATTTCCGTGCCCTTATTCTATCTTGCCTCATCCCAGCCGGATGTTAGACTCGCGTTATGGTAGTCGCCCGCCTCTGCTTTGCCGTCCTGCTTCTTACCCCTGTTCTGGCTCCGGCAAAAACACCGATCAGTCACGAAGCAATCTGGCTCATGAAACGCGTCGGGAGCCCCGTCCCAAGCCCAGACGGCCGCTGGGTAATCTTCAGCGTCACTGAGCCTGCCTACGACGAAAAGGATCAGGTCTCGGATCTCTGGATCGCGCCCGCCGACGGTTCCGCTTTGCCGCGCCGCCTCACCTTCAGCAAGGGCGGCGAAAGCAGCCCGCACTGGAGCCCCGACAGCCGCCGCATCGTCTTTGCCGCGCGCCGCGAAGGCGACGATGCCGCCCAGGCCTACGTCCTCGATCTCGCCGGCGGCGAAGCGATTCGCGTCACCAACCTGTCAACCGGCGTCATCAAGCCCCGCTGGTCTCCCGACGGCCGCTTCCTCCTGTTCCAGAGCACGGTCTATCCCGGCGCGGTCGGCGACGCCGCCAACCGCAAAATCGCCGCCGAGCGGAAGGCGCGAAAGTACAACGCCCGCGTCTATGACGGCTTCCCCATCCGCTACTGGGATCGCTGGCTCGACGACCGCCGCATCAGCCTCTTCGTCCAGGAGGCCGCCCCCGGCGCCGCGCCGCGCGATCTCCTCGCCGGCGCCGCCCTTGCTGAAGCCCCGGGATTCGACGGCCTCCGGACCCTCACCGGCTCCGACCTGCAACCCGTCTGGAGCCCCGACGGCCGCTCGATCATTTTCGTCGCAACCACGTACCGCGACGCATCCGCCTACCAGAAAGTCCGCACCGACCTCTTCCAGATCAACGCCGAGGGCGGCGAGCCCAAGCGCCTGACCGAATCGCCCCACAGCTACTCCGATCCCGCCTTCCGCCCTGACGGCCGTGCGCTCTACGCCCTGGAATCGCGCGACGGCCGCCACACCTACACCCTCGACCGCCTCGTTCGAATCGACTGGCCGAACGCCTCCGCGCCACAACACGTCGCCCCGTCGCTCGACCGCTCGGTCGGCGCGTTCGACTTCTCCCCCGACAGCCGCACCATTTACTTCCTGGCCGAAGAGGCCGGACACGAAAAGCTCTTCGCCATCCCCGCTACCGGCGGCGAAGTCCGCGAGATTCCCCATCCGGGCTCCGGCTGCTTTACCAAACTCGCGGTCGCCGGGACTCCGGATGCGCCTGTCGTCGTGGCCAACTGGGAGAGCGCCGTGAACCCCGCCGAGGTCTATCGAATCGATCCGGCCGACGGCACGCGCCGCACGCTCTCGGAGTTCAACGCCAAGGCTGCCTCCGAAATCGACTGGCAGCCGGTTCGGCACTTCTGGTTCAACAGCAAACGCGGCAAGCGGATCCACAACATGATCGTCTTGCCGCCCGCCTTCGATGAGAACCGCAAATACCCGCTCCTGGTCCTCATGTACGGAGGCCCGCACGGTATGTGGCGCGACCAGTTTTTCCTGCGCTGGAACTATCACCTCCTCGCGCAGCCCGGCTATGTCGTTCTCCTGACCAACTACACCGGCTCCACCGGATTCGGCGAAAAGTTCGCACAGGAAATTCAGGGAGATCCCCTGCGCGGCCCCGCCGACGAGATCAATCAGGCCGCCGACGAGGCCATCCGCCGCTTCTCCTTTGTCGACAACGCCCGGCAGGCCGCCGCCGGAGCAAGCTACGGCGGGCATCTGGCCAACTGGATGCAGGCGACCACGCGCCGGTACAAGTGCCTCATCAGCCACGCCGGCCTCATCAATCTCGAATCGCAATGGGGCACCAGCGATGCCATCTACCACCGGGAAGTCGCAAACGGAGGCCCCGTCTGGGAGCAGGGCAAGGTCTGGCGCGATCAGAATCCGGTCCGGTACGCCAAGGATTTCCGCACGCCCATCCTCCTGACCATCGGAGAACGCGACTACCGCGTCCCCCTCAATCAGACGCTCGAAAATTGGAGCGTGCTCCAGCGGCTTCGTATCCCCAGCCGTCTCATCGTCTTTCCCGAGGCCAACCACTGGATTCAGCGCGGCGAGGACAGCCGCTTCTTCTATCAGGAAGTGCACGCCTGGCTGGAGCGCTGGTTAACAGCCCGTGGCAGAAGTCGCGCGGCCGCGTTCGGAGCGCCGCCGGCGCCGATGGCGAGGCGCGGCGACGAGGGC
>JBKBWD010000146.1:0-6171 GCA_046289265.1 Bryobacteraceae bacterium
GGTTCGGCAACTGACTCCGGTGGCGGCATGAAAATCTTCGCGGGCAGAAAAGAATCTACGGGTTAGTAGTACAGAGGCCAGGAATGCGAGGCAAACTGTTCACCTGGACGCTCAACTTGATCTGCATCGTGTGCGCCGCGATCGTCGTGTGGCAGTTCGCAGAGAGATTCCGCGGCGCGGATGCCGGAAACGTAAATCCAATTACTGTGGGGTCGAAGGTGGAACTGCCGCAAGTGCGGTGGAGCGATTCGCCAAAGACGGTTGTGCTCGCGGTTTCCACATACTGCCAGTACTGCACGACAAGCGCGCCCTTCTACCGTGCGCTGATACAGGAGTCCGCCCGTGGCGGGTTCCGGGTGGTAGCCGCGGTGCGTGAGACGGAGGTCGATGCCCGCCCGCTGCTGGCTTCTCTCGGCCTCGAGCACCTTGGCGACATCCGGCACGGGGACTTGGAGACGATCGGCGTGCGGGTGACTCCCACCGTGCTGATTGTTGACCGTGAGGGATCCGTTGAAGCGGTGTGGAGCGGGAAGCTGAAGCCGAGCGAGCAGAGGGATGTGTTTGCACGCCTGGGGTCCAGTGGGCCCGCCTCCGCGGAGGCAGCGCGGCCGGCGGCCGCGTCGACGCCGCAACAGGACGCGATGAAAATGGCGACGGGCGCGCGGTTACGCGAGTTGCTCGCCAGCTCCGGCACGACGCTGGTGGACGTGCGGGAGCGAGCGGTATTTGAGAAGGGGCATGTCGATGGAGCGCTCAACATTCCGCTCGATGAGATTCTCTCGCGGGCGCCGCACGAATTGCCCCGGGAGGAGACGGTCCTGCTGTACTGCCGATCCGAGAGCAAGTGCGCGGCGGGCCCCGATGCCAGTTCCCGGCAGGCGATCGAAATGCCGCTTTGTAGGACGGCATCCGTGGCGTTCGGATGGGCGGGGTTCCACAAGCTGGATTATGTCAACGAAGACCTGGGATCGCTCGCAGCGCTGGGAGTCAAGGTGAAGGGAGATACCTGCAGATGAGACCGGCGCCCGGTTGCCGCGCCGGCGGCTCTGGAGAAGTCGGTTGCTGAAAGCCACACTCGCCGCGCTCGCCCGTCAGCCGAGGTTCTCGCTTGCGGCTACGCTGACGCTCACCGGAGGCATTGTGTTGGCGACGGTGTGCTTCGCCGTGCTCGAATCCGTCGTTCTCCAGGCGATCCCCTACGAGGAGCCATCCCGCCTGGTGCAGGTGATGAAGAGTCCGAGGCAGGTGAGCGACTCTTACTGGCGATTGTCGGCTGCGGACTTCGAGGTGTTGCGCCAGCGGTCGCGCAGTTTTGAAACGTTCGGATACGAATCGCACGCAAGGGCACAGGTAGGCGGTTCACCCGCAGGTCCCACCGGGGCAATGGTGGCGCGGGTTTCGCCTGGCCTGATCGAGGCCCTGCGGATGAGGACCGCGGTGGGCCGGCCGTTCCGCCCTGAGGAGTACATCTCTGGGGATCAGAGGGCAGCCATTCTCTCGTACGGTCTCTGGACGATTGCGTTCGCCGCAGATCCCGATGTGGTGGGCCGGAGCGTGACCATCGACGGAGAGGGTTTCGCGGTCATCGGAGTGGCGCCGCGGGAATTCCGGCGTCCGGTGAGCTTGGCCGATCTCTGGATTCCCGATGTCAACTCGGGAGCGGCGAGGGACGCGGCGGCCATCAGTGACAAGCTCGTCATCGGGCGTCTGCGCCGGGGCGTCTCGATGGAGGAGGCTCAACGGGAGATCGACGCCTTGCAGCCAGTTTCCGCGCCGGGTTCAGGAGGGGGCGTGCAAGGCGACGACCGCTTCGTTCTGCTCTCGCTGACGGATCAACTGGTGGGAAAGGCGGGCCGGATTCTGAATCTGTTGCTCGCGGCGTGCCTGGCGATTCAACTTCTGGCCTGCGTGAACGTGGGGCACCTTTTGCTGGCCCGGCGGATGGGGCGCGCCCGGGACCTTGGCATCCAACTCGCGCTCGGCTGCAGCCGTGCCCGGCTGTGCGCGCAGGTGGTCGCGGAATCTTTGGGCGTGTCGTTGGCGGCCGTGGCGGTATCTCTACTTCTGTTTCCGTTCCTGTTGCCAGCGGTGGCCGCTGTTGCCTCCGCCGCCATCGGATCGGAGACGCACGCGGGCCTGAGCGCATCCGTGCTGGTCTTCAGCGCGGCCATGGGCGTCGCCTCGGCCATGGCGTGTTCCGTCGTGCCGGCCGTGCTACTGCTGCGCCTCGAGGTAACCACGCTCCTCCACGAGCGGCGGGAGATGAGCGGTCTTGCCTTAACCGCGGCACGCGTCCAGGACGTGCTGGTGATCCTGCAAGTGGCCGCGGCCGTCTGCGTGATGACCGGGTTCGGCCTGCTGGCCAAGAGCGTCTACAACCTCTCCGCGGTCACTCTGGGGTTTGAGCCGGCGCGATTGTCGTACTCGGTGTTCGACGCGGGGCCGATGGGTTTGCCGGCCTCGGCCCTCAAAGTGGAGGAAGCGATTGAGTCGCTCGGGCGGTTGCCAGGGGTGAGTTCGGTGGCCGCTGGAAGCACGCCTCTGCTTACGGGCGCTGGGATGCGGTTGGGTCTTTCCGTCCAAACCGATCAGGGTGAGTGGCATCGAGTTCCCCCCGTCTTGATGCAATCGGTGAGCAGCGGCTACTTCGCGACGATGGGGATTCCATTGGTGGAAGGCCGCGCGTTCACCAGCCGGGACGTGAGGGGTGCCCCGTGCGTGGCGATTGTAAACCGGTCGTTCGCGCGGTTGGTTTGGCCGGGCACGAGCGCAATCGGAAGGCGGATCGACATCGGCGGAGGCGCGGGAGGCGCTACCTGCGAGGTAGTCGGCGTTTCGGGCGACTCGCGTGATTTGATGCTCTCATCGCCTCCGGAGCCGGCTGTGTTCTTCTCCCATCTTCAGCGGTCCGGGTCGGGTCACGTAACGATTCTGATTCGTACGGCGGGTGACACGCCCGTACCTTTGGAAACGATTCGCAGGGCGATGGCGGCGGCCGACCCTTCGCGGCGGTGGGACATGACGACGGATGTGGGTGCGCTGGTGGCCACCGCGATCAAGCCTTCGGGAACCCGGGCAAAGCTGTTTGGCGGACTGGCGGTCATTGCGCTGTTGCTGGCGGCAGCCGGCATGTACTCGGCGGCGACATTCAGTCTGAACGAGCGCGTCAAGGAGTTCGGAGTGCGGACCGCGCTCGGCGCCTCGCCCCGGCAACTGGCGTGGTTCGTCTATCGCCACTACGGTAGGCTAGCGGCAGCGGGTGGCATGTTGGGCGCTCTTGCCGGTGTCTGGTTGACACGGCTGGCCGCCGCTGGATTGCCGCTGTTCGAGACCACCGCGTTCGATCCCGCCGTCTTCGCCACCGTTCCCGTGCTGTGCGCCGCGGTCGTACTCGCTGCCATCGTCGCGCCCACGCGCCAGGCGTCAACGGCAGATCCGAGCGCATTGCTTCGAGCCGAGTGAGACCCTCGATCCGTGGCGAGCCCAGTGCGGGAATGACAAACACGCAAGACCAATCTATCAGCGTCCATGGTGGGCAGGCCGCTGCTGTCTGGCTGCAACTGCCGCCGGCATCGGTTCGAAACTGCGGTTGGATGCAGCCGTTTCGAGGGAGAGTGTTGTGGGAGTACTGCGTCGACCGGCTCCGACGCCAACTCGCGATGCCACTCACGGTAGTCGTGCCGCCCGGGTCCGACGATCTGGCCGAAGCGTGCGGGAAACTCGGCTGTCGATGGGCAGCCGGGAATTCAGCCAAGCAGGTGCCGAGCCTGATCGATTTCGGACTGCAATCAGGTGTTTCATCTCTGACTGTTTTGCATGGACTGGCCGGTTTGGACGTGATGCCGCCGTCGTTGCTGCGAGAAGTAGCTGGCATTCACGAAGTCGCCCGTCCAGATGTAACGGTGGTTGACGGCATGCCGGTGCCGTTGTTCGTAGCGGTCCTCGGCCGCGCATTTCTCGAGATGGTAAGCGCACTGCCGCCGCGTATCGTGCAGCGGGACGAAGTCGGCCCGCTGGTCGATGTCATTGAGCAGGCCGTTGGATGCGACCCGAATAAGGGCGGGGTGGTGGTTGTTAGAGCGCCGTTCGCCGCGCTCTGCAATCTACCTGCGGAGTCCGTGCCGGCATGTATTCCATGGACGGAGGCAGGCGATCTTCAACGCATCGACGAGGAGACCAGCAACCCTCCGTCAGGTGCACCAGCCTGCTGGTTGCCGCGCCTGCGGGAGCGCATCGTGGAAGATCTTGAGATCGCTCACCGGCCGCGGAGACTGCCCCGGCAACGACCGCTGAGGCGTGTGCTCTATGTCTCCAACCCGAGCGTCTATTCAGGGGCCGAGGAGGCTCTAGTAACCACGATCGCTTCGCTGCGAGGATCTGGTTTGGACATCCACTGCCTCATTGGACAGGATGGTCTTTTCGCGGATCGTGCGCGCGCCGCGGGAGCCACCGTTCATATTCCGCACCGGGACTGCTCATCTGTTCGCGTGGACACCTTCCTGATGGCGGACACCCTGATCTCAGAAATTGCGCCGGACGTGATCCATTCCAATGGAGCGATCGGACTCCCGATGATTGCCGTTTCACGCCTGAGAGGAATCCCATTTGTCCAGTGGGCGCGCATCGCTGACCTAAGTCGCGTGTTCGATCATCTTGTTTCCGCGGACATGATCACGGCGGTCTCTTCGTTCATCGCGCGCGAAGCGGCGAGACAAATGATCCGGCCCGGCAAGATCCAGGTGCTCCACGATTGCATTGATGCCGAGAGATACTCCCCGGATCTCGCGCCCCGGCGGGACATCCGGGCCGAGCTCGGGATCGCGCCAGGCGAGTTCGTAATTCTCAATATCGCCCGCTACGTACCGTACAAGCGGCACGACATCCTAATTCACGCGGCCGCCCTTGCCTATGAGCGGCACCCCAGTATTCGGCTGCTGCTCGTTGGCGATCCGCACGTCGGAGGAGAGGCATACCACGAGACTCAATCGCTAATTGATCGACTGGGGTTAAGAAGGAGGACCATTGTCCTCGGGTTTCAGCAGGACATCCACAGCGTCGAAGCGGCTGCCGATGCATTCGTATTGTGTTCGGAGAGGGAACCTCTAGGTACGGCTGTCCTAGAGAACATGGCGCTCGGAAAACCCGTCGTAGTCGCAGCTTCCGGCGGGCTAGTAGAAATGGTTGAAGACGAGATCACCGGTTTGCACTGCCAGCCCGGCGACGCCGAATCACTCGCCGGCGAAATCTGCCGCCTTGTTGCCGACCGCGAACTGGCGCATTCGCTCGGCCGCCGCGCTCGCAGGCGAGCGGTGGAGCGATTCTCGATGCGCGAGCACGCGGAGAAGCTGCAGGCTCTGTACTCTAAACTGTAATCGCTCGCGTGCGCTCACGTGGACAGCCTTATAGCTGGTCCATGTCCGGATGGGGATTTGAGAGTGGGACTTCGCCGCGCTTGGCGCGAAAGCTCAGCTCTCGCCTTCTTCCCTCCTCGCGGCGCGCCTGCGGCGCGTGTCAACGACTTTGAGACACCAAGCCATCAAGCCATGGAGTTTAGTGTCTTTCTTTCTCTGACTGTGGCGGTTTGTTGATCCAGACCTCCTGTTGCAGTGGGGGTGCTTGCGGCGGTTGGCGGACGAATCGTTCGGGGTGGGCCTGGTAGGCCGCATCGAGGATGCGCTGGCGTTGCTCGCGCGCCTGCGGAGCCAGATCATAGTGGACCATCCCGGGGGGGGCATCAGGCCGAGAGACGCATGCCGGTGATCGTCGTTGTACCAGGGGAAGAAGCGGTGCCCGAAGGCCCGCGAATCCTGGACCGAGCCGAAGCGGTCCGGGAAGTCCGGGCGGTATTTCGTGGTCCGGAACTGGGTTTCTGAATGCGGGTTGTCGTCGGAGGCGTAGGGCCGGCTGTGGGTTTTGGTCACGCCCAGACCGGCCAGCAGCGAGGCGATGGGCTTCGAGGCATCGCCGGATGTCCGCCTCGAGGAGGCTCAACCGGTCTCGGTCTGGCGTCTGTGGTGGAACCACCGGATGACTCCATCGACCGCAGCCGATGGGGCACATCCATGGGCTGCATGGTCCGCAAGGGTAGGTACACTTCCACTCTTGTCCAAATTAGTTTCCGCACCAAACGGCTGGGACAGCATCTGAGGATCTCGCCGCCGCTGCTGATCC
>JBKBWD010000147.1:0-6170 GCA_046289265.1 Bryobacteraceae bacterium
GGCAGTAGGCGTTTCCCCGAAATCCGCTAAGTCCCTTCTCTGCATAGACTTGCTTAAATCCGGCTGAAGAACTTCGGACTAACCGTCCTGCATCTCGCATCCGGCGCGCGACATGCGATGCTGCTGTGTTGTGGGCCACCCGGAAAACCCATGTCCGCAAGGAGCAGCGCCCATCGAACACATCGAGACTGCGCCATAGCTGGAAATGAATCTCCTGGCTCAAGTCCCGGCGCCGTTCGGGATCGGCTTCGTACCCGCTCGCGAGCCTTACAAGAGAACGCCCGTACTCCTCAACGGCCCGGCTGTACAGTTCGCTTTGACGGTTCTTATCAGGCTCCATCGGATCGGCGGGTTCTCCCACATCCAAGGTAGTCGGCTACGTCGCGAAGTTCTAACAGCGTTCGTTCTGATCTGCGTGTGCTTTCCCAGACCACGGAGGCAGCAGGAAAGCCGCTGTCGGCCATGGCCGGAAAAGCCAGAGTGGGATTGTCTTCTGAGGGCCAATTCCGCGCTGGTGTGGAGATTATCGTGATGTGCGGCGTAGCGGCACGGGTCTCTTAACAGAAACGAAGGAATCTCTTTCTCCAATTGGCCCGACCGCGCGCTTACCGCAAGCTCGTTTCCACCCGGCGAACTACTGAAACCGGCGCCGCCTTCAACTCGACCCGTACGTGTGAGCGCTCCCCCACCGACACCAACTCGCTCTCAAACTGCTCCCGGAACCGCGGGTCAGCCGCAAAATCCAGGTCAACCTCCTCCCACGCCCATACCCTGTACGTTCCCGGCGCCACGCTCCCGAACCGGAATTCTCCTTCCGGCCCCGTGCTCACCGAGCGAAACGCCGAAGCCGCGCCCTCCATCGAGTCCGATGTCGGCGCCAGGACGACTATCATCCCCGCGGCAGGCAGCCCTGCTGTTGTTCTGGCAACGCCTGAAATTATTGCCGCATCCTTCGACACCGCGACCGTTATCCGGCTTGGAGCACCACTCGCCAACTCCACGATGCGGTTCCTGGATGCCCGATCCGTCGTACGAACCACACTCACCCGCTCGCTCTCGGGCAGACCACTCACATCGACTACGTACCTGCCCGGCGGCACATCCTCAATCTCGAAGCTTCCGTCGTCTTTCGCTTCCACTCGCACCTGACGCCCGCGCCGTCCGCGGCCTCGAGAATCACCACCGGCCTGCGCTCTACCTGGGCCCGCCGCGCATCCTCCCGTTCGTCGGGACCGTGAATTTCACCCCGCACCGAAACACCCGGATAGGCCGGAATTACAATCTCCTCCAGATTCCGATCCGTAACGACCACTTGCTGCCGGCAATAAAACGGAGGCGTAATCCGCCCGACTCCATGCTGAAACACCAGCATCCCCGGGGTCTCGATCGTGTAGACTCCGGCAGGCACCCGTTCGAATCGAAACCTGCCTTCGGGCGTCACAATCGCACTGGGACGGAACGGCGGCTCCGGACTCCCGGAAAGATTCTCCGGAACCATCGAAAGAAGCATGCGCTGTCCTTGCGCCCACTCGCCGGCGTTCGGAACCGCACGCTCGACCACAACGCGGCCACTGACTCGAAACACTCGCTCCCTTCGAAGCGCAATCGTGACACTCATCTCTGAGCTCGGCGTAATTGATATGGGAATTGCCTCCGAAATCGTGGCCGCGTTCGGATAGTAAGTTGGAATGTAATCGACCGCCGGCTCTCCACTCCCCGCTCCGGTCACCGTGGCCACCACCGTGTACGTCCCGGGAAGGAGGCTGGCTGCCCGAAACATCCCGCGATCGTCCACACGGATCGGAGGCCCGGAGCCGCGGAGCGCCGGCCTGCCGGCCGACCGCCCGTACCGGAGGAAGGAAACCTGCACCTCCGTCATTGGCTCCCCCATCTCATCAACCACCCGGCCTGCGATCACGCCGAGCGGCGCCAAAGCAAGCCGCAGGCCGTGTATGTTCATCCCAGCCTGAATCGCCATTACCTTCGAGCCATCGCACGTATAAGTGCCCGGTGCGAAGCCTGGACTTCGACCGGTCAGCTCGTAGAGGCCGGACTCGATCTCCTCGATCGCGAAGCGTCCCTCCGCATCGGTTATCGCAGTCTTTGGCGAACCACCCTGTCCGCCCAGCAACCGAAGCGTGACCGATCCTCTGCGCAGCGCCAGCCCGCTGACTTCATTGACAAGCGTGCCCTCGATCCGTCCCCTGTACTCGCAACCTGTCCCGCAATCGGCAGCCCCGCTGCCAGAACCACGGAAGCGGCAAAGCAAACAAGCCGTCCGCCTCCCTCACCACGACGCCGCGCCTCAAGCAGCATCCGGTCAGGTCCTCCTTACATCCAAGATACTCGGCTCTGCCAAAGGTGTCGCTTCCTGCCGGCGTTCCTGCTGATGTTCGCACCCTTGCGTGCCTGTTCCGAATGAATCGCTGCTAAACAGGTGCCGAACCGCTGGCTCGCTAGGTTCTCTTTCTCCGGGTCAACCGGGGCTTAGCGAGCGGTATAATCGCCGTAAGCTGATGACAACCCCTCGCTTGAGCGGTTTTCCGATCTCGGTCGTCGACATCCAATCGGAGAGCCTCGCGCTTCTGATCGGAGCGGTCTTTACCCTCACGTTTCTTGCCGCTTTCGCTATTACATGCCTCATGGTGTTCAAGCGAGTCTTCAAGCGAAGGCCCGGCCCGAACGGCGCGTCTTCTATGTGGGAGTTCGACTTGAGCGGGCGGCTCCCTGTCTCGAAAAGCTCCTCTGACCGGATTGCGAACGTCACAGCCGCGGCTCTGTCGAGACCTGAACTGACGCCTGAAAAGCAGGAACGGCTGGACCGGATGGCTCGCACCCGTCTGATTCTCGTGCGGGTCTACCGTGTGGTCATGATTGCGGTGGGTCTCGTTGGCTTGGCCGGAGCCGCGTTTCTGTTTCAGGGCGCAACGCCCGCCAATATGCAAGCTCTGCCCGCGTCGATCATACTGCTCCTCAGCCTGGGATCTCTGCTTAACGGATTGATTCCGCGCCAGTCAATTACCGGAAAGGTTCCGCGCTTGGACACCGGTCTGCTCGATCGGGTTCACGTACAGGTCACGAAACCGGAGCCGGTGACCATACAATGGACTGACTTCGATCTCGTGCGGACGGCGGAGTTGTTCCGACAGGGCTGGTCTGCGGCGGATGTCTCCCGCGCTGTCTATCCGGGCTACGACGGGCTCGGGGAATTCGAAAAGCGTGCCGTGCAATCCACGTTGGAAAACGCGGTGAAACGGTCGAAACTCAGATAGCAGGTGGCCTCACTCCTGCAATTAAGAAGTCACATCTCCCGCCGGTTCTCCAACGACTTCGAAATCGTCACCTCGTCGGCGAACTCCAGGTCGCTCCCCACCGGCACGCCCATCGCGATCCGCGTCACCCGCAGCCCCAACGGCTTCAGCAGCCGCGAAAGATACGCCGCCGTCGCCTCGCCCTCCACCGTCGGATTCGTCGCCAGGATCAGCTCCTCGACCTCGCCGCTAGCCAGCCGCTCCAGCAGGCTCTTGATCTTCAACTGCTCCGGACCGATCCCCCGCAGCGGCGAAATCGCCCCGTGCAGCACGTGGTACATCCCGGCAAAGGACCGCGTCGTCTCGATCGGCAGGATATTGTGCGACTCCTCGACTACGCAGATCTGGCTCCGGTCGCGATTCGGATCGCGGCAATACACGCACAGTTCGCCGTCGCTGATGTTGTTGCAGACCTTGCAGATCCCGAGCTTCTCCTTCACGTCGATCAGCGCATGAATCAGCCGCTCCACGTTTTCCCTCTCGGTGCGGAGAATGTGGAACGCAATCCTCTGCGCGGACTTCTGGCCGATCCCCGGAAGGCGCTTCACCTCCTGGATCAGTCGGGCCAGCGGCTCGGCGAAGTCGGGCATGGAAAGATACCGCTAGAACAGGCCGGGAGGCAGTCCCATCCCGCCCAGCATGCCGCCCATGATCTGCTGCGACTCTTCGTCCACCTTCTTGGCGGCTTCGTTGAACGCGGCCATCATCATGTCCTGCAGCATCTCGACATCCCCGGCCACCTCGGGATCGATCTTCACGCCGAGCACCTGCTTGTGCCCGTCCATCTTGACCGTCACCATCCCGCCGCCGCTCGACGCCTCCACGCGGATCTGCGCGACCTGCTCTTGCATGCGCTGCTGCATCTGCTGCGCCTGCTTCATCATTGCCTGCATATTGCCGGGTAGCTTCATTTCTACTCCTTCAGATTCCTTACCGTGCGCACCTGGCTCTCCGGAAACAGCTCCTGGAACCGCTTCACCTCCGGATGCGCAAGCGCCCGCTCGGACGCTTCATCCTTGCCGGCCGGACCGCCGCCCGAAGCCGAAGCCCCAGCGGCTTCGGAAGCCCCCACGATCGGCTCGCCCAGCGTTACGTTAATCTTAACCGGTCTCCCGGAAATCTGCCGCGCCACACGCTCCACGTCCCCCGACTTCATCGCGAAGGAAAACTCCCGCGGAGTTACGAAGAACAGCTCCCCGTTCTCCTCCGTGACGCTCGAGCTCTGCACCGCATCGGCGCTGAAATTCAACCCCTGCTCCACCAGCGCGGCATGAAGCCGCTGCTTCCACTCCCCCGCCGCCGGAGCCTGCGCCGGAGCCGCCGCCTGCTGGGCCGCCGGAGCACGCCGCGCCGCATCCCGCTCAAACGGCGTCGGACCCGTACGCGCCGGAGCCGCCGCCGCAGCCTTCGGCTCCGCCGGTTTCCGAGCCGCAACCGTATGGGAGCGGTGCTCCCCCTCGGATCCGGCCTCGCCCGGCCCCAACCCCGCCAACGCCTGCTCAATCGAAACCAGCCGCCCCGCATGGACCAGCTTCAACAACCCGATCTCCAGGTGCAGTCGCGGCTGCAGCGAATACTGCAAATCCCGGAACACATCCAGCGTAATTTGCAAATACCGCGTCAGGTCCTCTTCCGAGAACCCCGCCGCCACCTCGGCCATCCGCTCCTGCTCCCGGGCCGACGCCGCAATCAATCGTGTATTCGGTCCTGCAATCTTCGCCACCATCAGGTTCCGGAACCAGCGCGAGAGCTCCCGGCAGAAGTGCTGCAGGTTCTGCCCGTTCCGCTCCAGCTCAGCCACGATCTCCAACATCCGCTGCGAGTTCCCGGCCGCCAGCGCCTCGGTCACCTGTCCCAGGGACTCGAGCGAAAACATTCCGAGCAGCGCCCGTATTTCCGCCGGCCCCAGATTCGATCCGCAGCACGCAATCGCCTGGTCGAGCGCCGAAAGCGAATCCCGCACGCTCCCCTCGCCTGCCTGCGCCAGCACCGCCAGCGCCTCGGAGTCCGCCGTGATCCCCTCCTCTCCGCAGATCCACTCCATCCGCGCCACCAGCTCATTGAAATCCACGGACCGGAAGCTGAACTGCTGGCACCGCGACCCGATCGTCGTCGGAATCTTGTGCACCTCGGTCGTGCAGAGGATAAAGACCACCCACTCCGGAGGCTCTTCCAGCGTCTTCAGCAGCGCATTGAATGCTTCATTGGTGATCTGGTGCGCCTCGTCGATGATGAAAACCTTGTAGCGGTCGCGAGCCGGCCGGTATCGCACGTTCTCGCGCAACTCCCGCATCTCGTTGATGCCCCGGTTGGATGCCGCGTCAATCTCGATCACGTCCACCGCGCCGCCGCCCGCAATCTCCCGGCAACTGGCGCACACCCCGCAAGGCTGCGCCGTCGGACCCTCCACGCAGTTCAGGCACCGCGCCATGATCCGCGCTACTGTTGTCTTGCCCGTCCCGCGCTGTCCGGAAAAGATGTAGCCGTGCGCGATCCGGCTCTGCGATATCGCGTTTTCGAGCGTAGTGCGGACGTGCTCCTGGCCGATCAGCTCGGCAAAGCTCTGGGGCCGATACTTCCTCGCTATAACCTGGTACATGGGATTGCAGCCGGGTGGAGTCGCAAACCAATAAGCCAGACCCCGGGTGATCCGCGGCACACAAGCTAAACCGTTACCGTTGCTTCCTTCCGGACCTGGCGGGGTTCACGGCCGCCCGTTGCACGAAGCCCGGGGCCTGACACTCAACTATGCTACCACGTCGCCGCCGGGCGTTCAGCGTGAGGGTGCGCGACGTGAAAGTGGAACTCAAGCCCGGCGCGACTCCCAATAGTCCTCAAAGCGACCGCTGATCCGGCTGC
>JBKBWD010000148.1:0-6120 GCA_046289265.1 Bryobacteraceae bacterium
AACCACCGACAACCGAGGAAAGCCCTGCGAATCAATGGCCTGGACCCGGCGATGCCCACCGGTTTAAGGAATCACTGCGCAATCCCCGCCCCCGCAGCCACTCAATCAACCCCGCCGGATCATCCGTAATAATCCCATCCACGCCGGCCCGGATCAGCCGCTCCCACTCCGCCGGCGTGTTCGCCGTCCACGGAACCACCTCCATCCCGGCCGCCTGCGCATCCGCCACCTTCCGCCGCGTCACCAGCCGGTGGTTCGGCGACACGATCTGCGCCTCCGCCTCCCGCCCGATCGACACAAAGCTCCGCATCCCCACCCCATACAGCGCCGATCGCCGCATCTCCGGAGCCAGCCTCCGCATCGCATGCAGCGTCCGGTAATCGAACGACTGCACCATCACCCGCGCCTCCAGCCCATGCCGCCGGATCGCCTCCAGCAACAGCTCCGCAAACCGCTTCGGACTCGGCGTCAGCTCCGGCCTCTTCGGAAAGATCTTCGTCTCGATGTTAAACTCGAAATCGCCCTTCGGCGCCAGCGCCAGCACTTCGTCCAGCGTCGGAATCCGCGCCCCCGGAACCGGCTTCTGCCGCGGGAAATCCGGATGCCGCAGCGACCCGCAGTCCCACGTCTTCAGCTCGGCCAGCGTCAGCTCGCGGATCACCGTGGGCGTCCCCGGCGGCGCCGTGCAGATCTTCGGATTCAGCACCGGGTCATGCGAAACCACCAGCACATCGTCCTTCGTCACCGCCAGGTCCAGCTCGAGCACGTCCGCCCCGATCTGAATCGCATACTCGAACGCCGGCATCGTATTCTCCGGGAGCACCGCCCGCGCCCCCCGATGTCCGTGCACCTGAACCTTCGGAGCCGCCGAAAGAGTCATCGTCATGATCAATAGAAAGACGGCCGGAAAACGCACACTCACCCCAACAGGATATATTGAAGATGTTTCCCCTGGAGAATGGCCGCCATGAACCGTAGACACTTTCTGCTTTCCGCCGCCGCCTCGGGCGCGGCCATGGCCGCTCCGGACCGCCCCGCCCGGCCCGCGCTCTGCCTCTTCTCGAAACACGTGCCCAATCTCACCTACGATGAGGTTGGACGCACCCTGAAGCTCATGGGATTCGACGGCGTCGACCTCACCGTCCGCGCCGAAGGCCACGTCCTGCCCGAGCGCGCCACCCAGGACCTCCCCCGAGCCGTCGAAACGATCCGCTCCTACGGCCTCGCGCTCCCCATGATCACGACGAACCTCCTCTCCGCCTCCGAGCCCGTCGCCCGCCCCATCCTCTCAACCGCGGCCAAACTCAAGGTCCCCTTCTTCAAGCTCGGCTACCACCGCTACCGCCCCGGAGTCCCCGTCGAAAAGGCCCTCGCCGAAGTGAAGACCGCCACCGAAGGCCTCGTCGCGCTCGGCCGCGAATACGGCATCGTCGCCGGCTTCCACAACCACTCCGGGAACTACGTCGGCACGGCCGTCTGGGACATCCGCGAGATCCTCAAGGATTCCGACCCCGAATGGATCGGCTACTACTTCGACCCCGCCCACGCCACCGCCGAAGGCGGCCTCTACGGCTGGCAGCTTTCCCTCCAGCTCGCCCTGCGCCGCCTCAACATGGTCGCAATCAAGGATTTCTACTGGGAGAAACGCGGAGGGCGCTGGCAGATGACCTGGTGCCCCCTCGGCGAAGGCATGGTCGACTGGCCCAAGGTCTTCGCCGCCTTCGCCGCCGCCCGCTTTACCGGACCCATGTCACTGCACATCGAATATCACGCCAAAGACGAACTCTCGGCCATCGCCAAAGACCTCGCATTTATGAAGAAGCAAGTGGAAATCGCTTACGGAGCCTGACCCGATCGTGCAACTCCTGGAACGCGTACAGCAGGCAATCGTCAACCGCTCGAACCCGACCCCGCTCGGCCACATGATGGGCTTCCGCCCCGTCGAAGCCAAGCCCGGCCGCGTCGTCATTGAAATCGACGTCACGCCCGCGCATCACAACCCCATGGGCAACCTCCACGGCGGAGTCCTCTGCACCATCGCCGACTCCGCCATGGGCCTCGGCCACGGCTGCATGCTCGCCGAAGATGAGATGTCCGTCACGGTCGAGATGAAGATCAACTTCCTACGCCCGTTCCAGTGCGGCAAACTCCTCGCCATCGGATCCGTCGTCCGGCACGGCCGCACCCTGACAATGATGGAATGCGACATCCTCGACACCGAAGACCGCCTCATCGCCAAAGCCACCGGAACCTTCATGACCCTGCCGCGGCCGTAGGCAGCGGTCACCCGCACTCCACCCGCGAAAGGCTCGCATCCAGCAAACCCGCAAACTCATCCACATCGCTCCGCCCAATGTTCATCGGCGGCGAGATTCTAAGGACGTTTCCATAGAGTCCGCCCCGCCCCACCAACAGACGATTCTCCCGAGCCGCCTCCATCGCCTGAAGCGTCTCCTCCACGGCCGGCTCCTTCGTCTCCCGGTCCCGCACCAGTTCCAGAGCCTGGAGCAGCCCCATCCCCCGCACGTCGCCAATGAGAGGATGTTTCCCCTGCAACTCCACGAGTCTCTCCCTCAAATACTGCCCGACTTCGGCGGCATTAACCCGCAGCTTTTCCGCCTCGATGAAATCCAGCACGGCCTTGGCCGTAGCCGCGGCCACCGGGTTCCCGCCAAACGTCGAGATCGTAACGCCCCGTAGGGAATCGGCCACCTCCGGAGCCGCCACCGTCACGCCGATCGGGAAGCCGTTACCCAGCCCTTTCGCCCCCGTGATGAGATCGGGCGTCACGCCGTAATGCTCGATGCCGAACCACTTGGATCCGGTACGCCCCCAGCCCGTCTGCACCTCATCGCTGATGAAGATGCCGCCGTACCGGCGCACGATCCCCTCGACAATCCGGAAATACTCCGGAGGCGGCGTAATAAACCCGCCAACCCCCTGAATCGGCTCCGCAATGAACCCGGCAATGCGCCCGGAGGTCGTCGTGCGAATCAGCTCTTCCACATCCTGCGCGCACTTCACCTCGCAGCTCGGATACGTCAGTCCGAACGGACACCGATAGCAATACGCGTTGTGAGCATGAACGATCGCGCCCTGCGGCGGACCCAGCCGCCACGTCGAATTCCCCGTAAGCGCCATCCCCAAAGCGGAGCGCCCGTGATACGAGTACCGCAGCGCGATGATCTCATCGGCGCCCGTATGGCATCGCGCCGCCAGAATCGCGGTCTCGTTCGCCTCGCTCCCGCTGTTGGTGAAGAACGATTTCGTCAGCCTGCCGGCAGGACTGATCGAGGCGATCTGTTTCGCCAGCGCGGCCTGCGGTTCCGTGGCGAACACCGTAGAGACGTGCTGGAGCCGCTCCATCTGCGCCCGGGTTTTCTGCAAGACCGCGTCATTGCAATGCCCGACGCTGATCGTAACGATCCCGCCGAAGAAATCCAGGTACCGGTTGCCATCCGCATCGAACACGTACTGCCCCTTAGCACGGTCGATAACCAGAGGCTCCCTGTAGTAATGAAAAACCGCGGGAAACAGAAACTCCCGCCCCGCCAAAATGATCTCGTCCTTGGTCATCCGTGTTCCTCCGTGTCCATGCGTGGCTATATCATCTCTCACCAGTGATCGATTTCGCCCCGCAACAGCGCATGAGCTATATGGACATGGCAACACAACCACCCATAGGGCGTGAAATCGCCCAACCAACCACCGGCGCCAGGCCCCGCATCCGGTTTTCGCTGCCCCGCGTCGCTCTCGCTCTGAGCGGCGGCGGAGCCAAAGGAGATTTCGAGGTAGGCGCCGTGCGCTACCTCTATGACCACCACAAGCTGAAGCCGTCCATCATCACCGGCACCTCGGTCGGCGCCATCTCAGCCCTCAAACTCGCCGAAGGCGAGCCGGCCTCGCCGGCCAAACCCGACAGCACCGGCCACATCCAGGGCCTCGCCGGCCTCGAAT
This sequence comes from Bryobacteraceae bacterium, assembly GCA_046289265.1. GTDB lineage: Bacteria > Acidobacteriota > Terriglobia > Bryobacterales > Bryobacteraceae > JBKBWD01. Next base: position 3,958 of record JBKBWD010000148.1, read on the forward strand.
CCATCTGGTTCTCCCTCAAACGCAACTCGGATATGTGGAGGACCGAACCGTTCATCGACAAGCTCGAAGGCGCGGCGCAGGAGTTCCTCAGTGACCTCGGCGTCAGCATGGCGGTTTCCCTGTTCACCGGCCCCGTGGGTCTGCTCTCCCTGCTCTTCACCAATACGCCCGGCAGCCTCGACGCCCTCAAGAAACAAATCGCCGAAGCGCAGAAGGCTCGGTCCATCTTCAATCTCAATCCCACCGAAGCCACCATGCGCCGCCCCGGCAGCCTCAAACTACCGCTGGTCAACACCTCCGGCATCAAGCTGCGCCTCGCAATGGTGGCCCTGGAGGATGGCGGCCTACGCTACATGACCGAGTCCGGCGCCGTCATCGAACGCGATGGAACCCCGACGCCCGGCGCGCCGGTCTATGATCCCAGGACCTCCCCGCCCATCCTCAAGAAGATCGCGGAACTCGAAAGCGAAGTCCGCGACCTCCAGAATGAGATGACCGGCGACACCCCCGGCGCGCCAGCCCGGAAGACACCCGCCGAAATCGCCGGCCTCCTCCGCCAGATCGAAGACCTGAAAGCCGAACTCGAAAAGAACGCCACCCGGCAGCCCCTCAAAGGCGACCCGATCACCGGAGCGCTCGCCTCCTCCGCCATCCCCGTCGTCTTCCCGCCCGTGCGAGTCGGCGACAAGTGGTACGTGGACGGCGGCGTGCGCGCCATCACCCCGGTCGAGGCCGCGGTTCAGGCCGGAGCCGACATGGTCTACGCCGTCGTCGCCTCCGCCGAGCGCATGCAGCCCGCCTGGTCGCATCTCGATCCACGGCAGGTGCACTCCTACGGCCCCGGCGCCGGCCTGGTCGACATCGGAGCCCGGACCGTCGAGGACATCCTCACGGGCGAGATCTCCCACCGCGATCTCTACCCCTACAACGGCTGGAGCAAGCCCCTGATCGTGATCCGCCCGGAGTACGACATCCACGACACCATGACCATCGACGCCGGGCTGATCCGCATCCGCTACGCCCACGGCTGGATGCGCGCCGACGACACCATGCAGGCCTACGCCAAGGACCCCGCGAATTACCGGACCCTCACCGACCAGTACTCCCGCGACCGCCAGACGACCGCCATCGTCCTTCTGCGGCACAAGATCTGGAAGATGGAGTTCGCCATCCACGGTTGGAAGTACAAGTCGAAGAACGGAAGCCCGCAAGAGCCCGACAAGCAGCCCGTCGATCTGAGCCAGCTCGCGACGCTACGCCAGCGCAAGCGCGAGCTGAAGGACCTGGTGGACAGGCGGCTCGCCGCGGGAGGCAAGTGTCCACCCGATTATCAGAACTGGTGGATGAACTGGGAGGCGCACTCCTGGAGCCCCACCCGGCAGCTATGGGACGCAACCACGCCCTTCGCGCCGCTCCGCAAGCTGACGGTGACGTGCCAGCCCGCCGTGCTGCCCGTAGGCCGCCAGATCACGTTCACCGCAACCGCCACCGACGCGGGCAAGCCGGTCGCGGCAACCGTCATGGTGGAAGGCAAGGCCATCGGCTCCACCGGCCAGCCCATCGCCTGCACCCTGGAACCCGTCCGCAAGCAGGTCTTCGACCCGGAGACGAAGAAGTACTACACCGAGTTCTACCCACCAACCGTCACGGTAACCGCCCCCGGCTACCACCCGGAACAGCTCAAAGTCTCCGAGCCAACCGCAACAGCCGGCGCCGGCACTCGGTAAATACGAGGGTCAACCTACTCGCGGGCGGTGAGCCAGTGTTTCTGGCCTCCGCCCGCTCATGAGGTCAGCACTCCATTACCTGAGTCCGCGCGCTGCTCGCCTCCAAAAGCCGCTCCCGCACCGCCAGCGACAACTCCTCCAAGACCTACGCAGCCGAGATCGTGGGCTGTGCGCTCGTAGGCGAGGACGAGGGTCTGCTTAGCATCTTCTCTCAGCGACCGGTCTTCTTTCGGCTTATTCCGCTCCTGATTCCGATTCCACGCCTCATACTGCAGTCTTGTCATCTCAGCCTGCACTTCCGCAGCATGATAGCGCACCTTGGGCGACTTCATTTAGAGCCTGTCCAATTACAGCATAGGAGCCTCTACCATTGAGCTGGCTGGGCTTGCCGTTGAATGGCGTATAAAACAAAACACTGCTTTTTTGTTGAAATCGG
>JBKBWD010000014.1:0-62116 GCA_046289265.1 Bryobacteraceae bacterium
GTGTCAGCACGATACTCGGCTATCCTACCAAGCGCCTCCTACGGCTCGCTTCGGAAATTTCAAATATGTTTGGCTAGTCCTTCGCGGCAGCCGAGTAAGTCTTCGGAGCATCGAAGCGGTCTTCCATCGATCCATCGATTCTCTCACGTTGGGAGGAGTATCATAGAGAAATGTCAATCACACGCTGGTTCGCTCGAGTACCGGCTCTGGCGCTTGCGTTGACCCTCTCCCACACGAGCGGTCAGGAGGCTTCGCTGAAGACGGGTCCAGCGGTGGGAGCGCGAATCCCCGTGTTCGAGGCCGTGGATCACACCGGCCAACCGCGAACCTTCGAGTCGCTACGCGGACCGAACGGTCTTGTGCTGGTCTTTGTCCGCTCGGCGGATTGGTGACCGTACTGCAAGAACCAACTCGTGGAGTTGGACCGGCAGCGCGAAGCGTTTCGTAAGCGTGGACTGAATGTTGTGGCCGTCACTTACGACAGCGCCGCGCTTCTGAAGCACTTCGCCGAGCGTACGAAGATCGGGTTTCCGCTGCTCGGCGATCCGGAATCGAAGCTGATCCGCGCGTTCGACATTCTCAATACGGAGTTCCCGCCAGGGCATTTTGCGCACGGCGTGCCTCATCCCGGAACCTACATCATCGACGCCAAGGGCATCGTTCAAGCCAAGTTCTTCGAGAGGGACTATCGCGAGCGCTTCACGGCCGGCAACATCCTCACGCGCTACTTTTCCGATGCATCCGGAGCCGCCTACAGCACGGTGGAGACCCGGCATCTGAAGCTTACGGCTTCACTCAGCGATGCGGCGATTCCGGTAAACAGCCGGGTTTCACTGATTCTCGACATCGAGCTGAAGCCGCGCATGCACGTCTACGCACCGGGGGTCGAGGGCTACATCCCGATTGAGTGGCGCATCGGAGAGAGCCCGCTGTTCCGCGTGCACGATCCGGAGTTTCCTGCCTCGGAGAAGATGCACCTTCCCGCGATCAACGAGACGGTACCTGTCTATCATGGGCGCTTCCGCATCCGCCGCGACGTGACGTTGGCGTCGGCGAAGGAACTGGCGGCTCTGCTCAAGTCCGGCGAGCCGCTGACGATCGAAGGGAGCTTCCGCTACCAGGCCTGCGATGACACTCAGTGCTTCGTGCCGCAGACGGTGCCACTCAAGTGGAGTTTAAAGGTGGTGGATCAGGACAGGCAGCGGGCGCCGGTCGAATTGCGGCGCCCGCAATAGAAGTGGTCAGGCCGTAGCCTTGCTCTGGGCCTTCTTTCGAGACAGAACACGGTGCACTGACGCCGCGACATCGCGGGCGAGCAGACCGTACTTGTCGAGCAGCGCCTCCGGCGAACCGGACTCGGCGTAGGTGTTCTGAATCCCGACGAACTCCATCAGGCACGGATGCGTCTCGGCCACCACCTGGGCGACGCGCACGCCCAGTCCCCCGTCGGCCAGGTGCTCCTCGGCGACGACGATCGCTCCGGTCTCGCCCGCTGCACGCTGGATGGCGTCCCGGTCGAGCGGCTTGATCGTGTGCATGTCGATCACGCGCGCTGAGATGCCCTCCGCTTCCAGAGCCTCGGAGGCCCGGATCGCCTCGGCCACCAGCAGGCCCGCCGCGATAATCGTCACGTCCGTGCCGTCGACCAACTGAATCGACTTGCCGATCTCGAACTTCTGGCCCGCATTGTAAATCACCGGCACCTTCGGACGCCCGGCCCGGACAAAGGCCGGACCCTCATGCGCCACAACCGCGCGCAGCAGCGCCGCCATCGCGACTTCATCGGCCGGGGAGACGACGACGAAGCCGGGCAGCGAGCAGGCGAGCGCATAATCTTCGACGCTCATCTGCGACGGACCGTCCTCTCCGATCGAGATGCCGCTGTGCGTGCCCACGACTTTGACATTGGTCTTCGGATAGGCCACCGTGACACGAAGCTGCTCGAAGCCTTTGTTCAGCACGAAGCAGGAGAAGCTCGAGACCACCGGGATCTTACCGCTCGAAGCCAGGCCGGCGCCGATCGCGACCATGTTCGCTTCGGCGATGCCGCACTGGAAGAAGCGCTCGGGAAACTCTTTGGCGAACAGGTGCGTGTGGGTGGATTTGGAGAGGTCCGCATCGCAGACCACGACGTTTTTGTTCTCGCGCCCCAGCTCCGCCAGCGCCTTGCCGAACGCCTCGCGCGTAGCAGCGCCCGGTTTGAGTTCGTATTTCGTTTTCGTCGGCATCGTTATGCAAGCTCCTTCAATGCTGCTTCGACTTCGGCCGCCGTGGGGGCGACGCCGTGATACTTCGGGACGTTCTCCATGAAGGAGACGCCCTTGCCCTTCACGGTGTGGGCGATCAGGACGGTGGGCTTACCCTTGGTCGCGGCCGCCTCGGAGAAGGCCGCCTGCAGGGCAGGGATGTCGTGACCGTCCAATTCGATGACATGCCACCCGAAGGCGCGCCACTTATCAGCCAGCGGCTCGAGATCCATGATTTCTTTCACGAAGCCGTCCAACTGGATTTTGTTGTAATCGACGATGGCGACCACGTTGTCGACCTTGTGATAGGGAGCAAACATCGCGGCCTCCCAGATCTGGCCTTCCTGGACCTCGCCGTCACCCAGCACGACGTAGACGCGCGAGGGCCGGCCGTCCAGCCGTGCCGCCAGTCCCATCCCGACGGCGACCGAAAGGCCCTGTCCGAGCGAGCCGGTTGAAGCATCGAGCGCCGGAATGAAGCGGACATCCGGGTGCCCCTGATAAATCGAGCCGAGCTGCCGGAGCGTATTGAGCTGATCGACGGGCGTATAGCCCTGGTCTGCGAGGGCGGCATAGAGCACCGGCGCCGCGTGGCCCTTCGAAAGAATGAATCGGTCGCGGTCCGGCCAGGATGGATTGGATGGGTCATGGCGAAGGACGTCGTAGTACATCGTCACGACGATTTCGACGGCCGAAAGCGATCCGCCGGGGTGGCCCGACTTGGCGGCGCCCGTCATTTCAATGATGTGACGACGAATCTTCTTCGCGACTGCCTGTAACTCTGCTACATCGTTCGTCTTTTTCATGGGGTAAGTATTCAATTTACCATGCCCCCACGCGCTTCCGCGCCTCGGTCCGAGGCAGAAGCGGCAGGCAGTAGCAGCCCTTGGCAATACTTCTTCGAGGGCGCGTGTCGGTCCTCGCGTCCCTCGGCGGCCCCATGCCCTCCATGGATGCCGCGAAACGCCTCTCCGGTGGAGCCGGTGACTCCCCATTGAGCTTGCCCGAACACACACCGCCCACTCACACCCGAAAAGCACCAAATACCCCACCCCGCGCCCCGGACCACCTACAATAAGATTTGATATGTGCGGAATAGTAGGCTACATTGGCGCCCGGAAAGCGGTCCCCATCATTCTTGACGGCTTGCGGCGGCTCGAGTACCGCGGCTATGACTCCGCCGGGTTGGCGGTCCTCAACGGCGACAACAATCTGGAGATCCGCCGCGCCAAAGGCAAGCTCCGGAACCTCGAAGAGTCCATTCGCCTCCACCCCGTCGAGGGTACCTACGGCATCGGCCACACCCGCTGGGCCACGCACGGCCGCCCCACCGAGGAAAACGCCCACCCCCACCGCGACACCAAGGGGGACATCGTCGTCGTTCACAACGGAATCGTGGAGAATTACCTCGCCCTCAAACACCAGCTCCAGGCCGAGGGCCACAGCTTCCAGACCGAAACCGACACCGAAATCATCCCCCACCTCATCGAAAAGTACTTCGACGGGAACCTGGAAGACGCCGTCCGCCGAGCCGTCAGCCGGTTGACCGGTGTATTCGCTCTCGCTGCCATCTCGCGCAACGACCCGAAGAAAATCGTCGCCGTCCGCTCCGGCCCGCCCGCCGTCGTCGGACTCGGCGAAGGCGAATACTTCGTAGCCTCTGACGTGCCCGCCATCCTCAGCCACACCCGCGACATGTTCTTCCTCAACGACGGCGACGTCGCCGTCCTCACCGCCGACGGAGTCATCCTCACCGACTTCGACGGCCACCCCATCAAACGCCAGGTCACCCATATCCTCTGGGACCCCATCATGGCGGAAAAGGGCGGCTACAAGCATTTCATGCTGAAGGAGATCTACGAACAGCCGCGCGCCGTCCGCGACACCATGCTCGGACGCGTCAGTCAGGACAGCGGCCGCATCTTCCTCGGTGAAATGGACATCACCTCCAGGGAATTCAGCGAGTTCAAACAGATCAAAATCGTCGCCTGCGGCACAAGCTGGCACGCCGCTCTCGCGGGCAAATTCATGATTGAGAAGCTCGCCCGCATCCCCGTCGAGGTCGATTACGGCAGCGAATACCGCTATCGCGACCCCATCGTCACGCCCGACGTCCTTACGGTCCTCATCTCCCAGTCCGGAGAAACCGCCGACACCCTCGCGGCCCAGCGCGAATCCAAGCAGAAGGGCTCCAAAACCCTCGCCATCTGCAACGTCGTCGGCTCCATGATCACCCGCGAGGCCGCCGGCACCCTCCTCACCCACGCCGGCCCCGAAATCGGAGTCGCCTCCACCAAGGCCTTCACTTCGCAGCTCACGGCTTTATTCATTCTGGCCATGTACCTCGGCCAGTGCCGCGGCACCCTCGATGAGGAGACCTCCAAACACCTCGTCCAGGAGCTCATCCACCTGCCCGGCAAACTTGAAACCGTCCTTTCCAACGACGGCGTCTACGACGAGCTCGTCAAAAAGCTCTTCCGTGCCACCGACTTCCTGTTCCTCGGCCGCGGCATCCACTTCCCCATAGCCCTCGAAGGCGCCCTCAAGCTTAAGGAGATCTCCTACATCCACGCTGAAGGCTACCCCGCCGGCGAGATGAAGCACGGCCCCAACGCCCTGATCGATGAGAACCTCCCCGTCGTCGTCCTCGCCACCCGCGACCGCGAGGATCCCGACAGCGGTCTCCGCTTCGACAAGACCATATCCAATATCCAGGAGGTCAAAGCCCGCGGCGGCATTGTCATCGCCGTCGCCGTCGAAGGCGAGGAGGAAATCGCCTCCCTGGCGGACGACGTCATCTGGATCCCGCCGTCGAGCGAACTGCTGCTCCCGATTCTCGAAATCGTCCCGCTCCAGTTGCTCGCCTACCACATCGCCGTGCGCCGCGGCTGCGACGTCGACCAGCCCCGCAACCTCGCCAAGAGCGTGACCGTGGAATGAGGCAGGCGACACACCGGTTTCAGATCCAGACGCGCGGCAAGGGCCTGTACGAAGTCACCGGAGAGATCGAAGTTTGGCAGAACCGGCAGCAGGTCCAGACCGGACTCCTGACCGTCTTCATCCAGCACACCTCGGCCTCGCTCGTCATTCAGGAAAACGCCGACCCCGACGTCGTCCACGACCTCAACACATTCTTCAGCCGAATTGTGCCAGAGGACAACCGCCTCTACGTCCACACCATCGAAGGCCCGGACGACATGCCCGCGCACATCCGGGCAGCCCTCACCCAGACGCAGCTTTCAATCCCGATCGTCGAAGGAAGGATGGCGTTAGGAACCTGGCAGGGAATTTACGTCTTCGAGCACCGCGCCATGAGCCACCGCCGCAGCCTCGTCCTGCACCTGCAAGGCGAGTAAACGGCAAGGGTCGCAGATCGAGAACACCGATCCTGAACGATGGGCGAGCGGCCTACGGTCTCGTCCAGATCACCAAGGGAGCGAATCGCGCCTTGACCCCGTTGACGCTCGGCGTGACCGTTCCGTGCGACTCCCGATCCCGGGGCCAGACGCGGACACGCAACCGCCACTTCAGGTAGACCGGATCGTACTCGACCGACTCGACGCGGGCTGTATCAAGCTCGGCATCGCCGATGGTGACCTTCGGCCGCTCCGTCCCCAGGCCATTCAGGATCAGATCGACAGTCGTGCCTGCAGGCGCTCTGCTTTCGCACGAATTGGGCGTGCCGTCAGCATTGACCGCCTCAGGCTCATAAACGCCGTGGACTCCATCCATGCCGCACACGGCCCCCACCGATTTCCTGTCGAAGGGCAACCGGGCCAGGTACACGCCCGGCGCATGCCCGGCGATGTGCAAGCGCTGCTCGATTGTCCGGAAACAGTTTCAGCGCGAATAGTAGTCCACGCCACATTCGTATCCCAATGCTCCTGCGCTGGAGGCGAGACCGCGCCTGTGCGCCTCCCGCCGGATTGCGTTAGCATCTGTTCAAAGGAGTGCTGAATGTCTCGTCTTCCGAACAGCGTGTTGCTGGTCTTCCTCACAGCCGGAATCTATCCCGCGGCGGCCCAGGCCCCGGCAGAACAGCGATCTCCGCAGCAGGGGCAGGCCGAGGCCGCGGCCGCACGGAGAGTCCGTCCGCCGGCTCCCACTCGCGACCCGTACACGCCAGGGTATGTCAAGGCGACGGAACTGCCCGACGGAGCGATCCCCTCGCCCACGGAGGACGGCAACTTCATCATCGGCCCCACGCACAACCCGGCGCCCGAGATGTCGGTGAAGGAGGGCGTGCCCCAAGGCAAGGTCTACGAGTTCACGATGGATTCGAAGGACAGTAAGATCTATCCCGGCATCGCGCGCGAACCCAACACGTTCCCCCGTGTTGATCCGAACGACCCCACGAAGCTGATCATCCAGAGCCGGCCTGCCCCCTACACCCGGAAGGTCGCGGTCTACGTCCCGCAGCAGTACGTGCCCGGCACGGAGGCGCCATTCATCGTCGGAGCGGACGGGCCGGACCGGATGCTGTTCGCGGCGCTCGACAATCTGATCGCCGAAAAACGCGTACCCGTGATGATCGCGATCTCCATCGGCAACGGCGGCGGCGACGCACAGGGAAGCCAGCGCGGCCTCGAGTACGACACAATGTCGGGGTTGTATGCGCAGTTCGTCGAGACCGAAGTGCTCCCGCTGATCGAGCAGAAGTTCAATGTCAAGCTGACCAGGGACCCCGACGGCCGCGCCACCATGGGCTGCAGCTCGGGCGCATCGGCCGCGTTGGCCATGGCATGGTACCGGACCGACCTCTATCACCGGGTGATCAGCTACTCCGGCACCTTCGTCTATCAGCAGTGGCCCTACAATCCCGAAACCCCGCACGGCGCCTGGGACTTCCACGAGTTTCTCATCCCCAACACGCCGAAGAAGCCGCTGCGCATCTGGCTCGAAATCAGCGATCGCGACAATCTGAACACGCGCGACGACTACCACGACTGGGTGCTCGCCAACCAGAGAATGGCCAAAGTGCTTGCCGAGAAGGGCTATCCCTACCAGTTCGTCTTCGCGAGAAACGCCGCCCACTGCGACCGCGGCGTAAAAGCCCAGACCCTCCCACTGGCCCTGGAATACGTCTGGCAAGGCTACCCGAGGCAATGATCGGTGGCATGGAACTGATCTTCGAAGTGCGCGATGCCGAGGAAGGCGGCTATTTCGCGCGTGCTCTCGGTCATGCCATCTTCACGCAAGGCGATAGCTGGGAGGAGCTTCGGGCGAACGCGATTGAGGCCGTGTCGCTCCATTTTGAAGGCAGCGCGGATCACCCTCGTCTGGTGCAACTCCATTACGTCAGAGATGAGTTGCTCCCGCTCGAAGCTGCATGAAGCTTCCGCGCAATGTCTCAGGCGATCGCCTCATCCGGGAACTGCAAAGGCTGGGATACTGTGTAGTTCGCGAGAAGGGGAGCCACGTTCGCCTCACACATCGATGCTCTGCACTGACGGCCTGTAAGGTTCGCCTGGACACACCGATCTCCTTGACACGCCTGTTACACTGAAGCCGGGCCAATCGAGGTCGGCCGCTCCGGCCCATTCCGGCGAATTCCGGCTATTCCGGCACGAAACGCCCCGCTGTCGGACCAGCAGCCGTTACCGGCTCGCAATCGTGAGGAGACGGCGTTGACGTCGATTTTACGGGTAGCGTTCCGACAGCTTCCGACACATCCGACACAGTTTCTCGGTCCCTGTCTCATTTTTGGGCGCAGTCCACAATCCGACACCTCCGACACACACACAGCAACCCGCCGCCCGCATCGCCCTGTAGCATAATGAATACGTTGGAACAGGCGTGCGAGTGGCTCAGACAGGCAGACGCGGTGGTGGCTCTGACCGGTGCGGGAATCTCCGCCGAAAGCGGCATCCCAACCTTTCGGGGCGCCGGCGGGCTCTGGAAACAGTACCGGCCCGAGGAACTCGCTACGCCCGAAGCCTTCGCGCGCGACCCCAGGCTCGTCTGGGAGTGGTATGACTGGCGCCGCGGCCTCATCGCCCAGGCCAGCCCCAACCAGGGCCACTACGCTCTGGTCGACCTGGAGCGGCGCTGCCGCCGCTTCACCCTCGTGACCCAGAACGTCGACGGACTCCACGACCGCGCCGGCAGCCGAAACATCCTCAAGCTGCACGGAGATATCTGGACCCTCCGTTGCACCGCCTGCGGAAAGGAATCGCGCAATGAGCGCCCCAGCCTTCCCGAACTGCCGCCCCGCTGCTCCTGCGGTGGCCTGCTTCGGCCCGGAGTCGTCTGGTTCGGCGAGGCGCTGCCCGAAAAGGTCTGGTCGGACGCTCAGGCGGCCGCCCGCCAAGCCGAGGTGCTCCTGGTGGTTGGGACCTCGGCCGTCGTCTACCCCGCGATCGGCCTCGTTCCCATCGCCCGGTCCGCCGGAGCGCGCGTGATCGAAGTCAACCTGGAGGAAACGCCTCTGTCAGAGGAACTGGACTGCTCGCTTCGCGGCAGGGCCGGGGAAATACTTCCGAAACTTGTATGAAAATCTGCTACCTTGACGCATTCTCGGGAATCAGCGGCGACATGACCATCGGCGCCCTCATCGACGCCGGCGTGGATGCCGTAGCTCTCACTTCCGCGCTCGAATCGCTCGGCACCGGCGCTACCTTCAAGATCGAGAAGGTGAAGCGCCACGGCATCGCCGCCACCAAGTTCGACGTTGTGGCGCCGGAAACCCGCGGCCACCGCCACCTCTCCCATATCGTCAGGATGATCGACGCCGCCGAAGCCCTTCCCGAGAAGGTCAAGGCCGACGCCAAGGCCGTCTTCCGCAACCTCGGCGAAGCCGAAGCCAAGGTCCACAATATCCCGATCGAGAAGGTCCACTTCCACGAGGTCGGCGCGGTCGATTCCATCTGCGACATCGTCGGGGCCTGCTTCGGACTCCACTACCTCGGCATCGAGGCCGTCTACAGCTCCCCCCTCAACCTCGGCAGCGGCACCGTCCAGTGCGACCACGGACTCATGCCCGTCCCGGCGCCCGCCACCGCCGAACTCGTCGCCGGCAAGCCCGTATACGCCCTCGGCCCCGCCGTTGAACTCACCACTCCAACCGGCGCCGCCATAATCACAACCTACGCCCGCGACTTCGGCGCCATGCCCGCCATGCGCATCGCTGCCACCGGCTACGGCGCCGGAACCAAGGACTTCCTCAACCAGGCCAATGTCCTCCGCCTCCTCATCGGCGAAACCACCGGAGCCGCCGAAACCACCACCGTCTCCGTCCTTGAGGCCAATATCGACGACTCCACGCCCCAGATGCTCGGCTTCGCCATGGAACGCCTCTTCGAACAGGGCGCGCTCGACGTCACCATGGAGGCGCTCCTCATGAAGAAGAACCGCCCCGGTACCCTGCTCCGCGTCATCGCCGACCCGGCCGACCAGGAGCGCCTCGCCAGGACCATGCTCGATGAGACCTCCACCCTCGGCCTCCGCATCTATAAGGCCGAGCGCCGCGTACAGGCGCGCAAAACCGTCGAGGTCGAAACGCCGCACGGCAAGGTGCGGATCAAGGTCGCCGAATCCGGCGCCTTCACGCCCGAGTACGATGACTGCCGCAATCTCGCGCTCGCCGCGGGCGTACCCCTGAAGACCGTGCTCGCCGAAGCGAATCTGGCGTATCTCAACATCTCGAAATGAAACCGAACTACTACCTGACCACCCCCATCTATTACGTCAATGCCGCTCCGCATATCGGCCACGCCTACACCACCATCGCGGCCGACGCCATCAAGCGCTTCAAGCGGATGCAGGGCTTTAACGCCGTTCTCACCACCGGCACCGACGAGCACGGCCAGAAGGTGGAGCGCTCCGCCCGCGCCGTCAATAAGACGCCCGAAGAGTTCACCGACATGATCTCGGCCGAGTTCCGCAAGCAGTGGGAGATCCTCGGCCTTCAGATCGATCGCTTCCAACGCACCACCAATCCCCAGCACCACGCCGTCGTCCAGCGCCTTTTCACGCTCTGCCGCGAAGCCGGCTACATCTACACCGGCTCCTACACCGGCCAGTACTGCGTCTCCTGCGAGCTCTACGTCACCGACGCCAAGCCCGGCGACCCCTGCCCTGATTGCGGCCGTCCCACCGAAACCGTCACCGAAGAGAACTACTTCTTCAAGCTCTCGGCCTTCCAGGACCGCCTCCTCGAACTCTACGAGAAGAACCCCAACTTCATCCAGCCCGAGACGCGGCGCAACGAGGTCCTCGCCTTCGTACGCCAGGGCCTCAGCGATCTCTCCATCAGCCGGACCACCATCAAGTGGGGCATCCCGCTGCCCGTCGAAGGCAACCACGTCTTCTACGTCTGGTTCGACGCCCTCACCACCTACATGAGCGCCGTCGAAGGCGAGGACCTCTGGCCCGCCGACCTCCACTTGATCGGCAAGGAGATCCTCCGCTTCCACGCGGTCTACTGGCCGGCCTTCCTCATGGCCGCCGGACTCCCGCTGCCCAAGCGCATCTTCGCCCACGGCTGGCTGCTGTTTGAGAGCGACAAGATGAGCAAGTCGCGCGGCAACATCGTCCGCGCTACCCCGATTCACGAAGTGATGGGTACCGACGCTCTGCGCTATTTCCTGCTCCGTGAAATCGTCTTCGGACAGGACGGCAGCTTCAGCTATGATGCCCTCGTCGGCCGCTACAACTCGGATCTTGCCAATGGGCTAGGCAATCTCTCCAGCCGCACCCTCAGCATGATCCACCAGTACCGCAACGGCGCGATCCCCAGACCCGCTCTGGCGGAGCCGCCCATCGCCCGGACCGCGCGCGATACCATCCGCACGGCCGTCGAGGCCTTCGACAATCTGGAGTTCTCCCGTGGCCTCGAGTCGGTCTGGAACCTCCTCTCGGCCGTCGACAAGTACATCGTTGAGAAGGCGCCCTGGAAGCTCGCCAAGGATCAGTCCGAGCAGGCACAGGCCGAACTGGATACGGCTCTCTACACGGCCGCCGAGGTCCTCCGGATCATCACGACTCTGCTCATCCCCGTCCTGCCCGATACGGCCTCTAAAATCTGGCTGCAACTCGGCATGGCCACGCCGATCGACGAGGTCGCGCTGGAAGGACTCGCCTGGGGGCGGTTGATTCCCGGCAGCATAATCGGCCAGACCGCGCCGCTGTTCCCGCGGCTCGATGCGAAGTCGGCTATCGAGAATATGCGCGAGCTTGAGGAAAAGGAGTCGGCGCGCCAGGCCGCGCTCATCGGCAAAGCCCCGGCGCCTGAGCCGGAGCCCCAGGGCACGATGGCCCCCATTGCCGAAACCATCACCATCGATGATTTCGGCAAGGTCGATCTCCGCGTCGGCGTCGTGAAGACCGCCGAGCGCGTCAAGGGCGCCGACAAGCTTCTCCACCTGCACGTCGACATCGGAGAACCGGAGCCCCGCAGCATTGTAGCCGGCATTGCCCTCGCCTACCAGCCCGAACAGTTGATCGGCCGCAAGGTCGTTATCGTCGCCAACCTCGCGCCGCGAAAACTGCGCGGCGTCACCTCGCAGGGAATGATTGTGGCGGCTTCGCTCGAAGGCGGCTCTCCGGTGCTCGCAGGTTTCCTGGAGGACGTGCCGGTCGGCGCCCGCCTGAAATGAGCCTCATCGATTCTCATTGCCATCTGGATGCCGGACAGTTCGCCTCCGATCGCCAGCAGGTGATCGACCGCGCGCTCGCCGCCGGCGTCGAGACCATGGTTTCGATCGGGACCGGCGAAGGCCCGCCCGACCTTGAGGCCGGCATCCGCCTGGCCGATGCCTACCCGTTCGTCTATGCCACCGCTGGCGTCCACCCTCATGACGCCGCCAAGGCCACTGACGAAACCTGGCCCCATCTGCGCGACCTCCTCTCGCATCCCAAGGTCGTCGCACTCGGCGAGATCGGCCTCGATTATCATTCCGACTTCTCCCCGCGCGACGTCCAGCACCGGGTCTTCCTGCGGCAACTCGAGATCGCCGCCGACGCCCGCAAGCCTGTGGTCATCCACACCCGCGAGGCCTGGGACGACACCATCCGCATCCTCGCCGAACGCTGGGCGCCCAGCGGCATCGGCTGTATCATGCATTGTTTCACCGGCGGACCCGAGCAGGCCCGCCAGGCCCTCGATCTCGGTTTCCACCTCAGCTTCGCCGGCGTCCTGACGTTCCCCAGGGCCGCCGAGATTCGCGAGGCCGCGGCCATCACACCACTCGACCGCCTCCTGATCGAGACCGATGCACCCTACCTCGCGCCCGTCCCCCATCGCGGAAAACGCAACGAGCCCGCATATTTGGCCGAGACCGCGCGCCGCCTGGCCGAGCTTCGCGGTATCGATTTCGAAGCGCTCGCGAGGACAACCGCTGACAACTGGCATCGGTTGTGTTTGCCTAGCGGATTCGCCAACAGGTAAACTGGATCAATTCCAATGGGATTTAGCAGGCTCGGGCACTCGCTGACGGCAAAGGAGATCTTTGACCTCGTAAAGGGCGATCTCCAGAAGGTCGAACAGCAGATCACTCTGGAGTCCGTCGGCTCGGTCGACGCGGTCGCCCGGATCGCGCAGTACTTGCACGGCAACGGCGGCAAACGCCTCCGCCCGATCCTGGTCCTGCTCTCCTGCCGGCTCTTCAATGAGCCGAACGAGGCTGCGATCCATCTCGCCTCCGTGGTCGAGATGATCCACACCGCCACGCTTGTACACGATGACGTCATTGACACCGCCAGTACCCGGCGCGGCAAGCCGTCGACCAATGTTATCTGGGGCAATCACACCTCGGTGCTCGCCGGCGACTGGCTGTACATGCAAGCCTTCCAGGTCGCCCTCCGCCTCCGGAATTTCCATATCCTGGATATCCTGATCGGTCTCACCCAGATGATGGTCGAAGGCGAACTGCTGCAACTCGAACGGATCGGCAAAATCGATGTCTCCGAAGCCGATTATATGGAACTGATCGACCGCAAGACCGCGAGCCTCTTCTCGGCCTGCTCCCGCCTTGGCAGCGTCGCCGGAGGCGCGGACGAGGCCGCAGAAACCAGCATGGGAGAATACGCCTGGAGCCTCGGCATCGCCTTCCAATTGATCGACGATATCCTCGATTTCACCTCGCGCGAGAAGGTCCTGGGCAAGCCCGTGGGGAATGATTTGCGGGAAGGGAAGGTGACGCTGCCGCTCATCTACGCCCTCCAGGAGGCCAGTCCCGAAGAGCGCTGCCAGGTCGAAACCGTTCTCAAAGACGGCAATTACGATCGCGTTCCGTTCCGCAGCATTCTCCAGATCATCGAGCGCCACCACGGATTCGGGCGCGCCAGGGAGCGCGCCCAGGCGTTCACGTACAAGGCCCGCGCGATCATTGCCTCCTTCCCGGAGTCGCCTTACCAGCGGGCGCTGCTCAGCGTGACCGAACTGCTCGCTGAGCGCGACCGCTGATACCTGACCAGCCCGCTCCGGCGTTGTGAGGCGCGGCCGGAGAGAGCCCGTTTCACGGTGTTTTCAACCGCTTGCAGTCAGGAAAACGATTCGACGCCGTTAGTTCGCGTCGGATGTCGTGAGAATCGCGGCGTGGTCGACGCTGTCGTCGCAGGAGAAGTTGCCGTAGCGGATATTCAGCTCTGCCGGACCCCAGAAGCGCGTGTCGACAACACTTGCGGTATGGACAGGGAATGCCTTGCCGTCCTGGATCTTGTAGTCGCGTATGAACTCCACCTTCTTCAGGAAGACCGAGGGGCTCTTGACCCAGCGGCCCGCCTCGCGAACCGCGAGGCCGGTTTCGGCATCCACCCAGAGCTCGCCCTTAAACAGTCCCACCCGCTTCTTCCTGGGAGAGACCTGGTAGACATGCGTCACGCGGCCGGAATAGTCGAGGTGGCCCCGGTGCTTGAACTTGTAGTTATCGTGCGAAATCGAGATGTCGTCGCTCGGTCCGGAATTCTCGGTCTCGGCCGAGATGAACCGCGCGATCACATCCTTCTTCACGCCGTTGTCACCGACGAAACGGTCGACAATGTACCGGATCTGACCGACCTTGGTGACGATGCGGAGCGCGTGAAGCCGTCCTTCGCGCCGGAGCTTCGGGATCCGGGCCTCGAAGTCGACCTCCATCGAGACGCCACGCAGCGCCGACTCCTTCGAAGCGACAAGATAGCGCGCCAGGACTTCTTCCGCCGATGCGGAAGGAACCATCGTTTCCGCCCGCACAACTCCCGCTACCGCCAGGACTGTCGCAATGCAAATGCCGAAAGCTTTCAATCCATCCCCTTTTGGGTGAAATCGGCGCTGGCCAAGGCCGAATGCCCGGACCCGGATGCTTCGGGAAACACCTCCGGCCTGGACGAGGTACTACTGACCATTAGACCAACTCTACCAATTTTAAGATGCATCCCGCAAACTCTCCGTTCCCGGAATGTATGTATGCGGGCCGGAAACTTGCGGTATCCTGGGGAGTCTCGCGATGAAAAGCGGAGTTGCGGCGCTCTGGCTGCTTTTCTGTTTTCTTCCGCCCAAGGCCCTCTTTGCCAACGCGCCTGCTTGGCAGGAGAAGCTCGAAACCGGCCGGGCGGCGCTCGTCCGAATGCTGAACTGCATCCAAACTTGCGAATCCTCCCCCGCCGCCGACGCCGGTCGGCTACCATGAGGCATATGGCGGCAATCCCGGTTGGAGCGAAGGGCGAACACCGCATCACCGTTCATGACGGCGTCGCGATCGATTTCCTGGGCACCGACGATGCTCGCGTGCTCGGGACCCCCTACCTGATTGCATTTCTCGAAATGACATCGCGCGATCTCGTTAAGCCGATGCTCGGGCCCGGCAAGGACACCGTGGGCACGCACGTCGACGTGCGCCACCTGGCCGCGACGCCGATCGGAATGGAGGTGCGGTTCGAGGCCGAGGTGATAGAAGTGGACGAACCTCGAATCCGCTTCCGCGTGAAGGCGTTCGATGAACACGAGAAGATCGCGGAAGGGACGCACGAGCGCTACATCATTGACATCGAGCGCTTCGCCGGGCGCGTGCGGGGCAAGGCCGCCGGGCAGGTGCGGCCCGGTCAGTAATTGTCGGCGGACTCGGGCATTCTGGGCAGCTTCACCACGGTCAGCCAGAAGTTCTCGATCGCCCGCACAATGGAAAGAAACCGGTCCAGGTCCACGGGCTTTTGCAGATAGCAGTTAGCATGAAGATCGTAGGCTTTGAAGATATCCTGCTCGGCCATCGAGGTCGTCAGCACGACCACCGGAATCTGTCTGAGATCGTCGTCGCGCTTGAGTTCGCACAGGACCTCGCGCCCGTCCTTTCTCGGCAGGTTCAGGTCGAGGAGGATCAGGTCAGGCCGGACCGCGTCGGTGTAAACTCCTTCGCGCCGCAGATATTTCAGGGCGGCTTCGCCGTCTGGGACGACTGTGAGTCGGCAGGGCACCGTGCTCTCACGCAACGCCTCGCGCGTGAGTCGAACGTCGCCCGGGTTGTCTTCGACAAGTAAAATCTCAGCGGCTCGCGGCTGGCGAATCTCCATATCAGCCCTCTCCCCGAAGGGCTCGGCGCGAACCCTAGGATCGTAGCATAATTGTCATACCAGAAGCGGGCGTCTCGCCAACCGGGGTTCTCCTGCCAGCCCGCCCCCTCGGCTCTACTCCAGCCTCAGCGTGCCGAACCGTTCCGGCGTGTGATAGGAGGGCGAGTGGACCGGCTGCCATGTGATGTACTTACGATCGGGGCCGCCGCCCTGGATCCGGTAAACGTTGATGCGAAAGCGCTGTCCCGGCGCCGGCCGTTCGACGCCCAGCGCGGCGAACGGGATGCGCATCTCGCCGTACCAGACCTTGGCGGCATCGTCGATGCGGCTCTTTACTTCGAATCCCGAATTCCACTCCCAGTTCGTCACTGGCGGCGTCGCCGAGCGGTCGATTTCCAGGTCGATCCACTCACCCTGCGGGGAGACCTGGAACTCGCGGTATCGGCGGATGTTGTCGAAGTCCGCGCCGATGAAGACTTCCGCCACATCCCACTCCCAAAGCCGCGGAGTCTCCGAGCGAGTGTCGGGATCCGGCTTTAGATGGAGCTGCTCGTATGGGCAGGTGAACAGCATATGCAGGTGTGTCGGGGACCAGCGGGAGCGGATCTCGGTGCGGTGGCCGGGCACGGGCTTGCCGTAGCGGTCCAGGTGCGCGATCGTTGGGGGCACGGCGGCCCAAGTTTCGGAGGCGGGGTCGGCGGTGAGAGGGAAGTCCGCGCCGATCCGCAAGCTAGTCATCTCGCCGGGAGCGGCGGCCAGCAGGAGCGCCAGCAGAATCTGCATGGATGCAGAGTATCGACTTCGGACGACGGTTGCAATCGCAGGGTTGGATTGCGATACGATGATCCTGCCAGACACCCGGCGGCTGCTTGCGCGCCGGATGCAACGATGACCGCCGCGCCATATCGTTTACCATACGGCCGGGACACGATCGAGATCTCCGTTCCTGGCGACCTGCTGTGCCCCCGTCCGGCCGAACTCGCGGCCGACGAGGAGGCCGAAGTCTGGCGGGCGCTGCGGGAGCCGATCGGTTCGCCGCCGCTTGAGGCGATCGTCAGGCCCGGGGAGCGCGTGGCCGTCCTCGTCAATGACATCACCCGGCTCACCCGCACCGATCTCCTGCTTCCGCCGTTGATCGAGACGCTGAACCGGGCCGGCGTTCCTGACTCCGACATCTTCATCGTCTTCGCGCTTGGAATCCACCGCCGCCAAACCGATGACGAGAGGCGCCGCATCCTCGGCGACGAGATTTTCCGCCGCATTCGCTCCTTCGATCACGATTGCTTTGATGACGCCAATCTGGTCACGGTCGGCCGCACCAGCTTCGGCAACGTCGTCGAGATTAACCGGCAGGTGATCGAGGCCGATCGCGTGGTCCTCACCGGCGAAATTATCTACCACCTGATTGCCGGCTACAGCGGCGGCCGGAAGAGCCTCGTGCCCGGAGTCGCGGGCTTTCGAACAACCACCTTCAACCATCGGATGATTTTCGATCCGCGATGCCGCCCCGGCGCCCTCGAAGGCAACCCGGCGCACGAGGACCTCATGGAGGCGTGCCGCCTGGTGCGCCCGGACTTCCTGCTCAACGTCGTCCTGAGTCCCAATGGGGCGCTCGCTTGCGCCGTAGCCGGCCACTATGAGCATGCACACCGCGCCGGGTGCCGGGCGGTCGATCGGATGCTGCGGGCCGGCTTCGACGAGCCCTACGACCTCATCATCGCCTCGGCGGGCGGACACCCTCTGGATATCGATCTGAGACAGGCGCACAAGGGCCTCGAAAACGCCTGTCTTGCTCTAAAGCCGGGCGGCGCCATCCTTTTCTACGCCGAGTGTCCGGATGGAGCGGGAATTCCGGTTCTTCGCGATTATGTCTTCCGATATCGCGATGATCGGGAAATGGCGGCGGCGCTCGAACGGGAGTTCGTCGTCGGCGGGCATAAGGCCTATTGGATTGCACGACTGGGAAGGCTATACAATATCCATCTCGTTTCGTCGCTCGATGCCGAGTTCGTCCGGCGGTGCCACTTGCACCCGAACCGGCAGACGGAGCACGAACAAGTCCTTTCGCGACTGGTCGGAACAACGGGGATCTCCGGCCGGATTGCGGTAATGCCTCATGCGGGATTCACGCTCCCGCGGCAAATTGAGCCCGCGGCCGAACTGGAAGCGGCGCAGTGTAACGGGTGAGTGCAGATGACAGACAGTTGGCAGTTTGCAAGAAGGGGGATTTTTTATCTTGGGTTCGCGGCCGTCTCGGCGGTTGCGGCCAACGACCAGACCGCGCCGGGCGACGGAAATGCGCGCGCCGAAGAGATCGCGCGGCGGTCGCCGATTGTCAAGTCGGCCGAGAAGTACCTGCAATCGGCGGCGGCGGCCATTCAGGACCCGAAGCTTCGGACCGCCACGCTCGATTTGATCGGAAATCCAAAGGCCTGCGTGGCGCACCGGGCCGGCCTCGATGCGCGCCGGAAGGACGCGATCGTCCGGGCCCTCGTCATGGAAGGGCTTCTCGATCCGGTCAACGAGTCGCGGTCGCCTGTGAGTTTACGGGCGGGCATCTTTCCTCCACTGCTCGACGACGGCACGGACTGCCCGAAGGTTCCGCAGCCTTTCTACGCGGCCCCAGGCGGACTCGCGTTCCGCGAGCACCACTCGTATCCGGGCGGCCTGGCAATCCACGCCGCCCACACGGTCATGAGCGCCCTCGAATTGGGCCGGGTGTTCGCGCGGGTTTACGAATCGCTCGGACCGGAAGGGCTGCCCGCCCTCACCTTGGGCCGCAAGACCAGGGCCATGCTCATCCGCGAGGATCTCCTGGTTGCCGCGGCGATCTGGCACGACTGGCCTAAGACCTTCGTCGCCCAATGGCACGCTGACGGGACGATCTTCCTGGAGGCATCGATCGGAGGAAGCGGCCGCCAGGATAACTTCGGCTATCGGGGCAACTCCAAGGCAGAGGCCCACGTCATTCTGGCGATCGCCGAAGTAATGGCGCGCGGGCTCGGGCCGGAGCTGGCGGTGGCGCTGGCTTCCGTTCATGCCGTCCCTTCCATGGGCAACGAGTACCGCATGGTGAATTGGATCCGGGCGGCCGGGATTATCGCGGGAACGGATCCGATCGAGCACGGCTACCTCTATCGCGACCGGCGCCGGCGCCTGCGCATTCCGCCTGTGCGATGGCCTGCGAATAAGTCAGTCACCGGGGAGAGCCTGATGGAGAGCCACTCCCTGGTTGAGTACACGATTCACAACATGGCGGATTCCACGTGGACTTTCACGACCCCTGGCGTGCGCGAAGTCGAGCGCCTGCTGGCGCGTTTGGCTCCGGAGTTTGGCTTCGACCCCGACGACAGGGCCACGTACAATAACGGATTCCGCAATCCCATCCTCTCGTTCCTGACGGCCGAGCGGCTGGCTGTCATCTATACGAACCGTGGATTGCCGGCCGTTCGGGCCGAGATCCACGAACTGCGCAACCGCAAGGTCTTCTGAATCGCTATCGACGGCATACCTCAATCGGGTACACTCATCCAGGGGAGCCGGATACTCCGGACGACAGCGAACACTTGAGGTCTGCCATTGCAGCGCTCGCCGCCCTATTCGTGGCGGCGTCACTTTCGGCCCAGGTCGAGACTCGCGCGGGTGAAATCGAAGCCGCGCGCCGGCTCGCGAAAACGAAGGCCACGCAGCCCGAGGCGGGCCGTGCGCTCCTCACCGGACACGCCGATAAGCAGAGCGCGATCCAGGCGATCAGCGATATCTGATCCGCGCCTTTCTCTGATCAGGGATGGCCGAACTCCCGCGCCCGTGGGATGAGCTCACCGTAGATCTCATTGGCGATCGGGCTGTCCCAATGCCCGGTCAGCTTAGCCAACCCGACGGCGCCCAGGAACAGGATCGCGATGCCGGCCGCGATCCACAATGGCTCGGTGCGGACGCGGCCGAACGGGCGTTTCCCAGCCAGCGACATGTCGAGCGCTCCCTCGGCCGGGCAGACCGCAACGCATTCGAGACACCCGAGGCACTCGGCGGAGCGGATCTGAAGCTTCGTATCAACGGGAAGCCGCGATGGGCAGACCTTGGCGCACTTGGCGCAATCGATGCAGCGCTTCGGATCGCGGCGGATTCGCAGCGGGCTGAACAGCGCTCCCAACCCCATCAGCGCGCCGTAGGGGCATAGAAACCGGCACCACAGGTTCTTCACGAAAATCGAGCCGATCAGCAGAATTCCGAGCGTTACGGCCGACACCACGCTCAGGTACCGGAAAAAGTTCAGCATCTGAACGTCGGCGATCAGGCCATAGGGCGAACTGAGGAAAGCGCGGATATAGACTACCGGGGAGACGATCACCACGTAGAGAAACAGTCCCAACAGGATGTACTTCAGGCTCCGGAGCGGTATGTCGAGCCATCGCGGGGGATCGAAGGTGCGGCCGAAGGTTGCGCGGCCGTGCTTCCAGAGCGCCTCCGAAAGCGTGCCGACCGGACAGAGCCAGCCGCAAAAGGCCTTTCGGAACAGGATCGACATTACCAGGAATGTCGCGATCAGAACCATCGCGGCCGGATGAATCGCCGGAACCTCGCCCGTCACGAGGAAGGCCTTCAGGTTCATCAGGCCCGCGATCGGCAGGTAGCCTTCGACGCCCGGCGGACGCGAATACTTCAGTACCTGCTCGCCGTTCTCGAATTGACGGATGAACAAGTAGAACTGAATCCCGATACAGACGTTCAGCGCAAGGAAGGCGATCTGCACCGTGCGCCGGACCGCTTGCGAGCAGTCCGGCGCCAACCGCCGCAAGTACCGCGGGCGTCGCCTGCGAGGCGGCGGCGCGGGCGTGATCTCGGTGGCGACCTGGAAGCGGCTCATCGGCCACCGCCTAGGCGGCCTCGGACCGGGTATTGCGGCGCGCTGCCTTCACCAGCGTGAGGAGCATCAGCAGCGGCGTCCGCGCGACGATGCCGTGGACCAGGTCCGGTTCCATGTGAACGAGGCATCCTGCTGACGCTTCAAGCAAGTCGTCGCCCAATGTAAGAGTGGCCTCGCCTTCGAGGATCTGAATCGTCGCCGGCATCGGCGCGGTGTGGGCCGTCAGCTCCTGTCCGGGTGCGAAGCCGAACAGGATGATTTTGACGTTGGGGTCATTGAAGAGGGTCTGGCTGAGAATGCCTTTCTCCGGGATTTGAATCTCCTGGCCCAGATCGGCTGTTTGAAAAGTCTGACGTTCCATGGTCAACCTCGCTTCCTGGCGATCAAAGAGACGGCGCCAAGATGGCGCCGATGTCGGCGGAACACGCGCCGCATGGCCAGCAACCGCCGGCGCGCCTCGGGCTGCCGGACCGCATTCCAGACGAAACGCAGAATTCCGGCGACGCCCTCGTCGGAGATCAGGCGCATGGGCTCGAGCAGGTGCATCGGAGCGTGCAGGACGAATTCGGGAGTGAAGCCGGCCTGGTCGAGCAAGTCGGCCCACTCCGAGGTTGTTAAGGGCCGCACACCGACGTGAACTTCCATCGCGAGGTCGGCTTCGATGCGGCGCCTGAGTTCCGGGGGGATGCTCTCCGGCGTGAGGCACAGCTCATGAATCGCGTAGCGGCCGCCGGAACGGAGCAGGCGCGCGGCCTCGCCGGCAATCCGCCGCTTCATCGAGGCCGGCTGCATGCTGAGCATCGCCTCTCCGAAGACCACGGTCGCACTCTCATCGGGCAGTTTTGTCTCGTCGGCCGAGCCGAGGAGAAAGCGCGCACTGGTGTCGGCAAAGCGCGCGGCCAGGCGCCCCGCCGCCGCCGAGTCCCGATCGACCCCGATGTAGGAGTGCGGGTTGGCTTCGAGGACGCGCGCGGCCGTCTCGCCAAGCCCCGGTGCGAACTCGATAACACGGTCGCACCCGGTGATGCCGAGGGCCTGGAGCATCTTCTCGGTGAGTTCCCGGCCGCCCGGACGAAGCACGCGCTTGCCAAGCCGGGCCAGCAGCCAATGGCCGGGCATCCGGGATTCATGCAGGATGGCGCCCGGCAGTGCGGTGAGTGTGTGTGCTCTCGCCATGAAACTCTCCTACCTTCGTTGTAAGCCGCAAGCCGCCTCCGCTACAGTGACATTTGTCACGGGAGGTGAAGCGGATTGGTTGCCGAAAGAGTTGCGGCGCTCAAGAGGACGCCGCTATTCGGGCACTTGGACGCCGACGACCTGGGGGCGCTCGCACAGCGCGCCATCGAGCGAAGACTGCGCCGCGGCGAGATCCTGTTCATGTCGGGCGACATTGCCAGGGGTCTCTACGTCGTCGTCGAGGGCGCGATCCGGGCGTATCGCGTCGGCGCCGACGGACGCGAGCAGGTCATCCACGTCGAGCGTGCCGGCGCCACGCTCGCCGAAATTCCGGTCTTCGATGAAGGCACGTTCCCTTCAACAACGGCGGCGGAGGAGGATTCCGTCGTGCTGTTCGTCCCACGGGAAGAGGTCTTGCGGCTGTGCGCCGAGCGTCCGGCTATCAGCTTGGCCGCACTGAAACTCCTGGCGCGCCGGCTCCGGCACTGCGCGGCCCTGGTCGAGAGCCTGTCGCTGCGGGACGTCGACCGGCGGCTGGCGAAACTCCTGATCGAAGAGGCGGCCGACTATGGACGCCGTGTCGGCAAGGGTGTCGAATTCGAACTGGCCCTTACCCAGCAGCAGATCGCCGCGCGCATCGGATCTGTGCGCGAAGTGGTCTCTCGCGCGCTCGCCAGAATGCAACAGAGCGGATTGATTCAGATGGAAGGCCGCCGCGTGCGCATCCCGGACGAGGCGGCGCTGCGCTCCTATGCCTCGGAGTAGAATATTGGCATGCGAATGCGGTCCGCCCCGAAGCTGCGTCAAATGGCGCAGCCGAATGGAGCGAGCCCGCGCACGAATAACACGCCGGCCGCCGGGACGGCGCTGTAGCCCGCTTCGGCGCGTTTGGCATTTAATGTGCTATTCCCTTGCCTCGGATGGGAATCTCAAGGAGCGGTCGATGACAGTGCAGAGTTACCTGGTTTATCCGGAACAGGGACAGCAGCAGCGTCTGACCGAGGCGCTGCTCCGGATGGAGGGCTGCGAAGTCTTCCCGGCAGAGAACCGGGAGCTTCTGGTCGTCGTGGCGACGGCCGAGAATGCGGAACAGGAGAAGGCGCTGGAGTCGGCCCTGAACAGTCTCGAGGGCGCGGAGTGCGTCGCGCTGGTTTCGGGGTGGTCGGAATGAGCGGCGTGAATCGACGGGAGGCGCTTCGGAGACTCGCCGCTGCTTCCGGTATCGCCGCCGCGCAAGCCTTGTTTCCTGGAATCATTTTCGCGAACCGTGAAACCGAACCGAGTATCCGCGGCGTGAACTGGAAGAAGGCGCCCTGCCGCTTCTGCGGCGTCGGCTGCGGACTCCTCATCGGCATCTCCAACGGGCGCGCCGTCGCCGTGAAGGGCGATCCCGAATGTCCCGTGAACAAAGGGCTCTGCTGCGTCAAGGGATATCACGCCGTGATGGCGCTCTACGGCTCGGACCGCCTAAAGCGCGCGCTAGTCCGCAAGGACGGCAAGCTTACGCCCGTTCCCATCTCCGAGGCGCTCGACCTGGTGGCGCGCAGGATGTCGGAAACGATCGAAAAGCACGGCAAGGACTCCGTCGCCATGTACGGTTCCGGCCAGTGGGCGATTCCGGATGGCTACGTCGCCTCCAAGTTCATGAAGGGCGGCATTGGCACCAACAATCTCGAGGGCAATGCGCGCCTTTGCATGGCCAGTGCGGTCACCGGCTTTATGAGCTCGTTCGGGCAGGATGAGCCGATGGGCTGCTACGAAGATTTCGATCACGCCGATGTCTTCGTCCTCTGGGGCAACAACATGGCCGAGATGCACCCGGTGCTCTTTTCCCGCATGCTCGAGCAGCGGCTGAAGCGGCCCGGCGTCCAGATTATCGACCTGTGCACCCGCACCACGCGCACCAGCGTGGCGGCCGACCGCGCGATCCTGTTCAAGCCGCAGGCGGACCTCGCCATCGCAAATGCGATCTGCCATGAGCTGATCCGCACCGGCGCGGTGAACAAGACCTTTGTCGAACGCCACGTCTCCTTTAAGCAGGGCAAGACGAAGATCGGCTACGGCCTCGAAGACAAGTTCGCCTTCACCGATCAGGCCGAGCCGATCACACTCGACCGGTTCGCCGATCTGCTGAAGGACTACTCGCCCGAGAAGGTCGAGGAGATCTCCGGGGTGTCGGCCAAAGAGATCCGGATGCTGGCCTCGCTCTATGCCGATCCGGCAAAGAAGGTCATGAGCCTGTGGTGCATGGGCGTCAACCAGCACACGCGCGGCACGTGGATGAACAACCTGATCTACAACATCCACCTACTGGTCGGAAAGATCGCGACGCCCGGCAACAGCCCGTTCTCGCTCACCGGACAGCCGAGCGCCTGCGGCACGGTCCGGGAGGTCGGAACCCTGACGCACCGGCTGCCGCACGGCGAAGTGACCAATGAGAAGGATCGCAAGCTCGCGGCTGAGATCTGGGGCGTGCCCGTCGAGAAGATCCCGGACAAGCCGACCTATCACACCGTCGAGATCTTCCGGGCGCTCGACCGCGGCGACGTGCGCTTCCTGTGGATTCAGGTGACCAACCCGATGGTCACGATGCCGAAGCTCAGGCGCTACCGCGACGCATGTAGAAAGGACGGCCGCTTCATCGTCGTCTCCGACGTGTATCCAACCCCGACCACCGATGTCGCCGACGTCGTCCTTCCCTCGGCGATGTGGATCGAGCGCGAGGGACTTTTCGGCAACTCCGAGCGGCGCACCCAGCACTGGGACGGGATGATCGAGCCGCCCGGTGAGGCGATGCCCGACGGCTGGCAGATCATCGAAGTAGCGCGACGCATGGGGCTCGGCAAGCTTTTCCCATGGAAGCGCGAGAACTACATCGAGGAGATCTGGAAGGAGTACACGCGATTCCATTCCACTCCGGACCACCAGATGGCCTCCTACGAGGACCTGCGGAAGCGGCCCGGCGTGATCTGGCCGTTCGTCGACGGCAAGGAGACGAAGTGGCGCTACCATGCCGCCACGGATCCGGCCGCGCAGGGCGAGGCATGGGACTTCTACGGCAAGCCGGACCGCCGCGCCTGGATCTGGTTCCGGCCCTATGAGCCGCCGCCGGAGGCGCCCGATGCCGAGTACCCCTTCTGGCTGAATACCGGCCGCGTGGTAGAGCACTGGCACACCGGGTCGATGACGCGCCGCATCCCGGTGCTCCATCGCGCCGTGCCGCACGCCTACGTCGAGTTGCATCCGGCCGACGCGCGCAAGATCAATGTTCGGACCGGCGACAAGGTCCGGCTTGTGACGCGGCGCGGCTCGCTCGTGCTGCCCGCAATGATCGACGGGCGTGGGCGTCCGGTCGAGGGCCACGTCTTCGTTCCGTTCTTCGACGAGCGGATGCTGATCAATGAGCTGACAATCGATGCGATGTGTCCGATCTCCAAGCAGCCGGACTATAAAAAGTGCGCGGTCCGGGTCGAAAGGATCGCCTGATGCCCGGCCGCAATGACCAGCGCTATCTTCGGATCGCGATGACGAGCGCCCTGATGCTGGCGGTTGTCATGGTGGTCGGCAGCGCGCTGTACAGCGAGTCCTCACAGAGCCGCCCGGCGCAGGTCAAAAGCCGCGACACCCCGTCGCTGCCCGTCGAGGCGGGCCCGTTCCTCATCGCCGCGCAGGCGCAGTCGCTCAGCCAGGCGCCGGAGGAGGAAAACGCCCGGCGCACGCTGAAAGATTTCTACGCTTCGCGCGCCTATCCCGGCGCGCCACCCATGATTCCGCACCGGCTGCTCGACAACCGCGGCTTCGGCGGGCGGAGCTGCCTGATCTGCCACGGCAAGGGCGGATATGTGCCGTCGTTCAAGGCCTATGCCCCCGTCACGCCGCATCCGGAGATGGTGAGCTGCCTGCAGTGCCACCTGCCGCAGAAGGAGGAGCCGCTGTTCTCGGGCATCGACTGGAAGAAGATCGACGGGCCGCCGCGCCAGCCGGCGGCGATGGCGGGCGCCCCGCTACAGATTCCACATTCGCTTCACATGCGCGAGAATTGCCTCTCCTGCCACGGAGGCCCCGGAGCGGTCGCCGAGATCCGCACCTCTCATCCGGAGCGCATCAACTGCCGGCAGTGCCACGTGACCGTGGAGGAGCAGGAGGACTTTCAACGGACACCATGACGCGTCGCTATTCCATCGCGGCAGCTCTGGGACTGCTGCTGATGTCGGGGTGCGCCCATCCGGGCGGCCATGGCGAGCCGCTGCTTTCGCAAATCGAGGGTACGCCTGCTGCCGCCGCTCCCGATGTCACCACTGCTCCAGCTTTCGATAGCGCCGAACTGCACCGTGTCGAAGGCTACGACAACCGCCCGGAGTTCCACGTCCGCAGCCGCGAGGAAGCGATCGAGCGCTTTCCGTGCTCCTCCTGCCACGACGTCCCGCTGGCCCAGATGACCCGGCGCGAGGCAGGGAAGCGGGCGGCGCATTGGGACGTGGTCATCGAGCACGCCGGCCCCGCAGTGATGCAGTGCGCCACCTGTCATCTCGATCAGGATATGAACTCGCTGCGTTCGCTCTCGGGTGATAAGGTCTCCCTCAACCACAGTTATCAGGTCTGCGCGCAATGCCATTCGCGGCAGGCCTCGGACTGGGCGGGCGGCGCCCATGGCAAGCGAGTCGCCGGATGGGCACCGCCGCGCGTCGTCGAGAGCTGCGTCGAGTGTCACAATCCCCATCAGCCGGCCTGGGACATTCGGTGGCCTGCGGGCGCCGGCAGGAACAAATGAGATGAACGATCGAGACCTGGTACAGATTCAACCGGCTCCGGACGGGCCAAACCGGTCGAAACCGGGCTGGGAGCAGTTCCTCGATAAACCGATGACGCGCGCCGCCGCGCTCGGTACGCTTGCAGCCGGTCTGGCCGCCGGCGCCGGACTCGCCAAGACGGCGCTCAATCCCTTTGCGTCCTCGGATGCCCGCGAGCAGGCCTGGTTGAATTGGGAGGAGTTCTTCCAGGGCAACTTCCAGCTCATGACGGACGAGGAGAAAGAAACGGCCGTGCGGCGGCTCCAACGGCTGCACGAACTGCAAACCGGCCAGCGCATCCAGGTGGATTCGGCCGGCGCCCGCTCCGGCGTGCTCTACGGCTACGCCTTCAACATCTCCAAGTGCCGCGGATATATGGACTGCATCCGCGCCTGTATCCGCGAGAACAACCAGGACCGCCAGTCCGACATGGCCTACATCCGGATTCACGAGCACAAGAACGGCAGCTTCGACTTCTCTCACGCGCAGGACGACTTCATGCACCAGGTTCCGGCGGCCGGGCACTTCTATCTCGGCACCCAATGCTTTCAATGCCAGAACCCGCCCTGCGTCGGTGTCTGTCCGGTCAAGGCGACCTGGATGGAGCCCGACGGCATCGTCGTCGTTGACTACAACTGGTGCATCGGCTGCCGCTACTGCATGGCCGCCTGCCCCTACGACGCGCGCCGCTTCAACTGGAGCGAGCCGGTCGTCCCCGAACAGGAACTGAACCCGAACCAACACTATCTCGGCAACCGCATGCGCCGCAAGGGAGTGGTCGAGAAGTGCACGTTCTGCGTGCAGCGTTCGCGACAGGGTAAGAACCCGGCCTGTGTCGAGGCCTGCCCCACCGGCGCGCGCGTCTTCGGGAACCTGCTCGACCCGGACAGCGAGATCCGGTGGATTCTGAAACACAAGAAGGTCTTCCGGCTGAAAGAAGACCTCGGGACGGAGCCGAAGTTTTGGTACTACATGGACTGAGCCTCCAAAGGAATCTCTATGGAGCGTAAGACGAAAGCGTCGGCGGCCGGACTGCCGCGCTTCTTCCGCTTCGCCCTCGAAGAGGCGACGCAGGGCAGCCGGAGCTACCACGTTTGGATGGCGTTCCTCACCTTCGTGATGTGCTGCGGAGCGTTTGCCTACTCCGTACAGCTTACCGAGGGATTGGCCGCCACGGGCATGCACGACAAGGTCTCGTGGGGGTTCTATATTTCGAATTTCGCCTTCCTGGTCGGGATCGCAGCGGCGGCCGTGATTCTGGTGCTGCCCACCTACGTTCTGGACGACATTGACTTCAGCCGCGCGGTGCTGATCGGCGAGGCCGTGGCCGTCTCGGCGCTCGTCATGGCGATCGCCTTCGTGGTGGTGGATGTCGGAGGCCCCCTGCGCCTCTGGCATCTGATTCCCGGCATCGGCGTGATGAATTGGCCGCGCTCGATGCTGACCTGGGACATCCTGGTTCTCAACGTCTATCTGGCCCTGAACCTGTCGATCCCCTTCTACATTCTTTACTCGCACTTCCAGGGCCGAGAGCCGGTAAGGCGCTACTACGTGCCCGCCGTGATCGCGTCGATTCTCTGGGCGGTTTCGCTGCACCTGGTCACCGCGTTTCTGTTCGCAGGTCTGCCGGCGCGGCCGTATTGGCACAACGCGCTGCTCGGGCCGCGATTCCTGGCGACCGCTTTCACGGCCGGTCCCGCGCTTCTGATCCTGATCCTCGCCGCGATCCGCCGATTCACGGGCTTCCCCGTCGGCAACCCGACGATCAACAAGCTCGCGCTGGTGACCACCGTTTCCGCGCAGGTGACGCTCGTAATGCTGGTTTCCGAGTTGTTCGTTGAGTTCTACCGGCAGACACACCACAGCCTGGGCGCAAGCTACCTGTTCTTCGGGATCGGCGAGCATCGGGCGCTCGTGCCGTGGATCTGGACCTCGATCGCGTTGAACGTCGCCGCGACCCTTGTCCTGACGATCCATCCGCTACGCCGGCGCCCCCTGCTGCTCTACGCCGCCTGCGCCGCGCTCTTCTTCGGAATCCAGCTTGAGAAGGGAATGGGAACGATCATTCCTGGCTTCATCCCCGAGCCATGGGGCAAGATTTACGAATACTCGCCGACCTGGGTGGAACTGATGGTGAGCGCCGGGATCTGGGCGTTGGGCGCCTTCCTCTTCACGGTGTTGGCCAAGGTGGCGATCCCGATCGAGATGAAACGGCTGAAGCCCGGCGCGCCCGGCACTCAGAATCTGTAAATCGCCTCGACGTAACCGAAGTACCCGTTGTTGCCGCGCGGGTAGATCGCCTGCAAGACGCCGCCCCCGTTTACATGTCCGAGGTAGCCGGACAAAGTGAGGCTCGGATGGACGTTCCAGTCGGCGCTCACGTCGTAGAGACCTCCCAGCCCCTTGCGGCCGAAGCTGGGACGGCCGACGTAGCCGAACGTCTGCATCTGGAAGGCGCCGCCGCCCAGGTACCAGAGATCGTTGCGGTTGGCCAGCCGCAGGGAGTGCGCTTCGAAGCGGACCGCCAGCGTCCGGTGGGGCCGGAGGATCAGCATCCCGAAGGCATCCTCGATATTCATGAGGTTGTACATCGGAAATCGTGCGAAGGGGCGCGGCGTCGGCAGCACCTGGAAGAACGTAGTGTGCCGGTTGTCGTTCGGGTTGCCGTCGCCGGATCCGTAGAAGTAACCTCCGCGCAGCCACGGACGGATCGACGGGAGAATGCGCGGCTGGATGCCGGCCTCGGCGCCGATGCCGCCGGCCAGGTGGTCGAGGGTCCCCCATTTCCCGGTCTGCATCATGCCCCACAGCATCAGGTCGAACGTGCCCGCCGACGTCTCGGCGGCATGAAGATAGTGGCCGCCGAAGGTTCCGATCTTGACGGGCTCGCGATCGGCTGCGCGGATCGGCGCAGGCCGGTTGTCCACCTTCGCGATGTTGCGCCAGTCCTGGTAGTACATGGCAAGAACTCGCCACTCGCCCTGGTTTCTGCCGCCGTTCACCTGACCGGTGAGGGAGCCGTAGAAGACGCCGATCGGCAGATTGGCCCAGCCGTTGGTCTGAAAGACACCGCGAGTTGGCGCCGCCCCCACGAACGTGAAATTGCGCGTGGGCCCGTCCTGGACGAAGTGCAGGCCGTCGAAGCTGCGGCCGACGTGCGTCCAGCCGAAGTGACCGAGCAGGCGCTGCGCTATGCGCTCGCGCTTCACGTAGGCGAGCGTCGGGTTGGCGGGCATCACTTCGCCGCCGTCGACGAACTCGAACCGGCCGGCCCGAAGGCTCCGGCCCTGGCTGCCGAGCAGGTCCTTGAATCGCACGAAGGCCTGTTTCGGGAAGACGTTCGTGCTGTTTCGGGAGCCGTCGTTGGCCGCAAAATATGTAGCGCCAAGCCCAAGCTGTCCCTGTGGCGCGGGCGCGATCGCATCGTTCGGCAGAGCCAGAAGGACCGGCGCCGCGAACTCGACGTTCCAGTCGGTTCTGGCGCCGCTCCCACTGAGGCTGAGCCGGAACAGATTGCCGGAGAAGAGGTATGAGTTGTTGGCTTGACCCTCGAACCAGTCCCAGGCCTCGGCGCGCGACCGGAAACTTCCGTGGACCCGCGTCTCGGCGCTGGCAACGGAAACAATGAGAAATAAGAAGACCGCAACTTGACCGTATCGCATCGACGTACTGTGAGCACGTTGGATGCCAATTGAGGTGAATCAAACGCGGTGCAGCGCTGCCAGCGGAAGAATGCCGGTCAACAGCAGCCCGCAGCCGAGATACGGGGCCGCCGGCCGATATGCGAACACGATTTCGTGCCGGCCCGGCGGCGTGACGACTCCACGGATGAGTCCGTCGACGCGGTAGACGTGCGCCTCCGCACCGTCGACGTAGGCCTTCCATCCGGGGAACCAGGCGTCGGAAACCACGACCAGCCCCTCGCATCCCATATTGGCACGCAACTGAACGCGGGCAGGTGTGTAGTGCGAAATCTCGATCTCATCCGCCGCATCGCATGGCCCGATATCGAGCTGCTCTCCCACCAGGACGGCTACCTGTCGAAGTTCATGCTCCCGGTTGCGGAAGATCGCGAAGAGATCCTCCTCGTTCCGGACGGTCAACGTCGAGTGTACGGCGAAGGCGCGTGGGAAAGCGTTCGGGTTTTCGAAGACCTTGATGCCGGACGGTCCCTCGAAGACGGGCCCGGTGTGCAGGTCGTTCGGCGCGCCGCTCACCAGGTAGCGGTTCCCGAGGAGGTTTCTGACGGTGGGGATGTAATGGACTTCGATCAGGGGCCACGGCGCGCCCGGCAGGTATCCGTTGTACTGCTGCACACCGAACCAGTCGCCGAAGTTGTAGGGCACGGCAGAGTCGTTCACCTCGACGCGATCCACCGTGCTCCGCGAATGCAGAAACTGCGCAATGTCCCGGTGTTCGCGCAACTGGTGCAGGGCGAAGCGGTCGCGCACCATGTGCCGGAAGTGCAATAACGGCCCCGATGCCAAGAATGCGGCGAACCGGCCGCAGCAGATCGGCGGTCTCGCCCGCGCTCACGCGGCTCACCCCCAGGGACGCCAGTCCGGCCAGTCCCAGGTGCAGAAACACCGCCGCCATGCCAGGATTGCGAGCCTTGTCGAGACCGGGGACGAAGGAATAGAGCAACCCGTGCAGAATGCCGTTCGGCCCCATCGCGAATGCCAGTCCGAACGCTGTGACATAAAACAGAAGCCGCGCGTCGGGGCTTGCCCAGCAGGCGCGAACTCCCAATGCCGCAAGCGTCAAGACCACGACGCCAATGAAGAGGTTCCAGTGCGCCGGCACCAGTTCCAGCACGATCAGGTTCAGGACGGCGCCCGGCCGCAAAGAGTATTCTTCGTGGACCGTGTATGGAACGCGCTCGTGCCAGTGCAGCGGCCTGTCGGCGCCGGCCCAACGAAGCGAGTGTTGCCCGAGTTCACGGGCGCTGATCACTTGCGGCGCGGCGAACAGTGCCAGGAGCAATGAGAAGATCATCGCGGAAGCGAAGCAGCGCAAGCGCTCTTTTCGCTCAGTCGAGAGCAGCCGGATCAGCCAGAGAACCAGCATTCCAGCCGAAGCGTAAATCGGAATATTGTGATGGCCGAGTAGAAAACCTGCTCCGAGGGCGGCGCCGCTGGCTGCGGCCGACGCCAGGGAGCCGCTGCGGGTGTGACGGATAGAGGAGAGCAGCGTCAGCGGCAGGGTCCACGCGCTGGTCAGCAATTGCGGCCATGCGGTGGTGCCCATATATCCCCCAAGGCCGAAGCTCAGGCCGCCGAATATTGCGCCCGCTGTGCCGGCGCGTAATTCAAGGCACAGCAAATATGCAAACAGCGCTCCAAGAAATTGGATGACAACCCAATACCATTGGAGGAAGGAGGTTCGAATCAGGCCGTCCCGATCGAAGGGCAGGGAAAACAACAGCCAGTTGAGCGGGTTCAGTGTTGCGGGCTGCACCTGCCCGGCCCACGGGATGCCGGTCCAGTGATTTGTCCCAGAGCGGAAACTGGCCCGACTTCCATTGCGCCGCCTGCGCCTGCAGCCACGGCAGCACCTGAAAGACGATGTCCGGCTAATCCAGCCAGGTGTATTGATTTGTAAAAAGAAGCTTCCAATAGAACGCGACCGTGACGAGAAATAACAGGAGCGGCGCGGCGGAGAATCGCACGAGGCGAGAGCGCGTATCTCCGCTATGCCTTGCATTTCCTGTCAAATCCTGAGAAACGATTTTCATCGTGCGCGAAAACCAATCAAAGTGTAGCACCCAGGTTCTGTGAACCCAAAAGGTCCCCCACAGGTGCGCGCTGGAAGCGCGGACGGCTGTTGCGCGAGAGGCCCACTGGCAGCGGCGCCGCCGCTGACCGCGTTCATTCACCTCCACTTCGGCGAAGCCGCAGGGCTTTTCGAAGCTGAGATACGGGTTCCGGTGCGTCGGACACCACGGCCCCGATCTTGCCCTCCACCGGCGCGTTATCGGGTCGTGCGGTCGGCGCGCGGCCTGGTGAACTCGCTGATCCGCAGATCCTCCCTGGCCGTGTCCACGCGCACCCGACCCGGCATGCTTTACGGGTGGGCTTGTACACGGCCCGGTGCTTGCGGCAGGTCTCGCTGCTCCGCAGATTGTGGGTGTGGGAAGCCGAAATGCCGGTCAGGCGACTCGCTGTGTCCACCCGCGGCTTCCATCGCCAGCTCCCCGGGTCGTTGAGGCGGCCCGAAGCCGCCCGCCAGAATACCCGGCATCCGCTCCAGGCTGAGCAGTATGCTCCCGGCACTCCTTCAGGCTCATCTTGTATTGGAGAACTCTCGGATTTGAGATTCCGCGTTACCTGTTGTAATATGACTAGTTGTGGCTCTGAATGCGCACCCGCCAGGGACGCGCTCCTTTAGGTAGCCCCCCGAAAACGAAGAATTTCAACGAGGATCATATGTACGCAGTGATTGAAACCGGCGGGAAGCAGTACCGTGTCGCCCCAGGCGAGACGATTCGGGTCGAGACGCTGCCTGGCGAGGTCGGCTCCGATGTCGAACTGGACCGGGTCCTGGCCGTGGTGAAGGATGGCAACGATGTGGTTGCCGGGCCCGGACTGGCCGACGCCAGGGTTCGGGCGACGATCACCGGCCACGGGCGCGGCTCGAAGGTGCTGGTCTTCAAGTTTAAGCGCAAGAAGCAATACAAGCGCACGATCGGCCACCGGCAGAACTACACCGAACTCAAGGTGAATGAGATTCTGGCCTAGCGGCGATCGCGGGCCGGGAGTGTAAAGTATGGCGCATAAAAAAGGTTTAGGCAGTTCGAAAAATGGCCGCGATTCGGCGGCGCAGCGGCTCGGCATCAAGGCGTTCGCGGGACAGGTGGTTTCGGGCGGCTCGATTTTGGTGCGGCAGCGCGGCACCCGTTATAAGCCGGGTGAGAACGTTGGCCTCGGCAAGGATGACACCCTCTACGCCCGTGTCACCGGCACGGTTGAATTCCGCGACCGCGGACGGCTCGGAAAGTTTATCAGTATCCGTACCGTCGAAGCGTAAGCCGCCGGATCAGGCGATCCGCAACGATTTCAGGGCCGCCCGCCACGCGTGGGCGGCCTTTTCGCGTTTCTACAGGTTCCGATGTTCATCGACGAAGTCAAAATCAGGGTGAAGGCCGGCGACGGCGGCAACGGCTGCGTCGCCTTCCGGCGGGAGAAGTTCGTCCCCAGGGGCGGCCCGAGCGGCGGCGACGGCGGCCGGGGCGGCGATGTCATCCTGGTCGCAAGCGAACACCACAACACTCTGCTGCACTTCCGCTACAATCCCGAACACACGGCCCAGCGCGGCCGCCACGGCGAGGGCAGCAACCGCACCGGACGCGACGGCAAGTCGATCGAAGTCCCGGTCCCGGTCGGCACGGTCGTCTATGAGGCCGAAACCGGTGAGCTGATTCACGACTTCACCCAACCCGGCGAACGCTTCGTCATCGCGCGCGGCGGCCGCGGCGGGCGGGGCAATGCCCGTTTCGCCACCTCCACACACCAGGCTCCCACCGAGCACGAACCCGGGCGCCCCGGCGAGGAGAAGCACCTGCGCCTGGAATTGAAGCTGCTCGCCGACGTCGGCCTCGTCGGCTTCCCCAATGCCGGTAAATCGACCCTGATCTCCCGCGTTTCGGCCGCCCGGCCCAAAATCGCCGACTACCCGTTCACCACACTCGAACCGAACCTGGGCGTCGTACGCCTTAATCCCGACGACGACCGGACCTTCGTGGTCGCCGACATCCCCGGCCTGATCGAGGGCGCCCACGCCGGCCACGGACTCGGCATTCAGTTCCTGCGCCACGTCGAACGGACGCGGCTGCTGGTGCACCTGGTTGACGTCTCGGAGATGTCCGGCCGCAACCCGGTCCATGACTTCGAGGTCGTCCAGGAGGAGCTGCGAAGCTTCAGCCCGGATCTGCTCGAAAAGCCGATGATTCTGGTGGCGACCAAGATCGACGTCGCCCAGGACGCGGCGCGCGTCGCGGCGCTTAAGGAACTCGCCGCCGACCGCGGCCTCCCGTTCTACAGGATCTCCGCGGTCACGGGCGAGGGAATCGAGGAGCTGAAGTTCGCCATCGGCGAGCGCGTGTTCGCTGAAAAGTAAACTGGCGGGCGGGTAAGCCCGCCCTGCCTGGAGCAACCCACCGTGACGGACCCTCTGCGCCTATTGAGCGCAGCAGGCCTGTGTGGATACGAGGGAAACCGGGGAAATCGGATTGTTCACCTGCACGAAATACTGCTTTTTCGAAAGCTGCTTGTAAACGTTCCCCGCGATACCGGCGGCCACAGGACCGTTGACGGGCGCTCCGCCGGTCAGCAGAACGACAACCACCAGCTTCTTGTCGCCGACCTCGTTGAACGACCCGAACCAGCCGAGATGGGTCCGCTGGTCCGTGCACGTCCCGGTCTTGCCGAGGATGGGCTCGTTCGGATCGTAGGCGGCCCGCCGCGCCGTCCCGAAGTCCACGGCTCCCATCATGCCGGGGCGCAGCTCCGGAATCCATTCCTGCACATCGAGATACCGCTTGACGCGGGGAACGAAGTTGTCGATTTCTTCCTGGCTGCGCGGATACTGCAGGTAATGTAGAGTGCCGCCGTTGGCAATGGCCGAAAGCAGTGCGGTTAACTGCAAGGCGGTCAATGAGATGCCCTCGCCGAAGCTGGTCATCATGCCGACGCCGCCGTTCTTCGGAGGCGCCGGAGTCAACATGCCTGGCTCCTCGCCGTCGATGTTCAATCCCGCCCTCTCACCCAGCCCGAACAGGCGCGAGTAGTAGTGGACGCGTTCGAAGCCCAGTTTGACCCCCAGGGTGGCGAAGTAGGGGTTATTCGAGCGCGCCAGCGCCTCGGTGAGATTCATGGAGCCGCTGCCCATCCGAAGCCTCGTGTTGCGCTCGATAATCCCTTCGCTGAGCGCCGCCAGGCCGGCCACCAGCTTGATGGTCGAGCAGGGCTGGAAGCCGCTCTTGAGGGCCAGTTTCTGGTTGACGATCGTCAGGATCCGGCCGGTTGCCGGGTCGGCCACCACAACAGTCCCGTTGAACGGGCCCAGGGCCTCCACGGCCGCCCGCCGTACGACGAGATCTTCGCCGTCAACGATATCGCCGGCTGTCGAGTCGGCATAGGTCGGCGCGTCCCACGGACTCCTGGCGGTCGACCGCTTCGCGGGCGTGCGCTTGGCCTGAGTCGCTCCGGAGCTTTTCGCTTTGGTTGCCGGGCGGCTGGCCGCCGGCTTCTTCGTGGTTTTCTTTTGCTGCTGGGTGGCGCCGAGACTGAGAGGACTTGCAATCAGGAAAACGGTGAGCAGAAGGCTCACGACTTGGATAGTCGGGTATCGATGCATGTCGTCCTTTGGGTAAAAAAGTCGACGCGCCGAAGCGCTTGCCTTCCTGGTACTGCGACCTAAACTACGATTGTCAGAAAAATTCCTCATACCGTCAAGCCGCCGTCCATCCGCCATCGATGGTGATGACGGAACCGGTTACGAAACCGGCCTCGGCGGAACTGAGATAGAGCGCCAGATTCGCAATCTCATCCGGCCTTCCCAGGCGCCCAATTGGTTGACGCTGATTGAGTTCGGCTCGTATCTTGTCTTTCTCGTGCTTGTGGTACCGCTCCAGGTATCCTTCCACGAAGGGTGTATCCACAGTGCCGGGGCAGATGCAGTTGACGCGGAATTGGGTCGGGTACTCTACTGCCAACTGGCGCGTCATCGCCACGATCGCTCCTTTGCTTGCGCAGTAGGCGAAGCGCTTCTTGATGCCGATCAGGCCGGCCACGGAGCCGATATTGACGATGGACCCGTGCGAAGCAGTCAGGAACGGAATCGCCTCCCGTGTCATCAGGAACGCACCCTCCACGTTCACGCGGAACATCCGCTGGAAATCGCAGACGCTGGTCTCCTCGATGCTGCCGACCAGGCCGACGCCGGCATTGTTGACCAGTACATCGAGCCTATCGACGGTTTGAAACAATTCCTTTACGGTCTGTTCGTCCGTTATGTCGCCCACCAGGGCCCTTGCGCCGGGAAGCTCGGCCGCGAGAGCCTCGGCGCGCTGCTGGTCGATATCAACGATGTACACCTGGGCGCCGGCATCGGTAAAGAGGCGTACGATCGCTTCTCCGATGCCGCTGGCGCCGCCTGTAACAAGGGCTTTGCGGCCATCTAAACGAAAACGGGAACTCATCAATGTGATTGTAAGCTGCTTTAGCGGAGCGCCGGGTGAATTTAATCAGAGCCGCGGCCGGTGCACCAGCTCGGCGCCGAGCAGCTCTTCGAGCAGCGGGCTTCGCGGGTAGGGGTGGCCGCGATGGAGGCGGAAGCCCTCGCCGTAGGCAATGCCCGCGCGTGCGCCGCAGGCGTGCGTCCAGTTCACCATGGATTCGATATAGTCGTCCATACCATGGTGGCGTAGAAGCCACTCGCGCTGGCTCGCATGGCAGGCGAGCATGCGTTTCTTCGTCTCGAGGGTCGAGCAGACATCGACGACAAAGTGCGGCACGATGAGGTTGCCGGTGCTGTCCGAACCCTCGACTGCATCGACGTAGTACAAGTGCGGAATCGCATCGAGGGGCGGGGCCGCGTGAATCGCCGCGGTCGAATAGTTCGGCACCGGCGCGGCGAAACAGGCATCGCGCACCAGCACGCTGGCGGCCTCGTGGTCGCAGTGGTAGTCGATCGGCGAGGCTGCGAGGACGATCTGCGGACGCACCTGCCGCAACAGCGCCGTGACGCGCCGGCGCGAGGCGTTATCGTTAAAAACTCCCAAGTCGGGAAACTGCAGACAGCGGTACTCGGCGCCGATCACAGCGGCCGCTGCCGTCGCTTCGCCGTGACGAAGGTCGGCGATCTCGGCGGCGGGCAAGACATCGGAGCCGCAGTCTCCCGAGGTCATTGTCGCGATCGTGACCTCGTGGCCGCGCTCGGCCAGCAGCGCGAGCGTGCCGGCCGCTAGCATTTCGACGTCGTCGGGATGTGCGTGAATGGCAAGGATTCTCATGGGCGTCTCTCAGGCGGCGGGAGGCTCGGACACCGGATCGGAGCCGGACGGCACCGCCGTCAGCGGCACCTCGCACTCGCAGCAGTCGCTGCAGCGCGCGCACCGTGTGCACAGATGGTTCTCGCACGCGTCCTTGGTGCAATATACGCAGATCGCCGTGGAAGACTCTCCGCAGATGCTGCAGGCGAAGGTCAGGATCTCCGTCACTGCGAATTCGGTTTCCCTTCCGCCGGTGGCACTCGACTGGCCGGAGGCGCCGGCTGGCGCGAAAGGACGCCGCGGCATCGCTGCGCCTCGCGATCCATAATCTCGAACTCGCGCTCCCGGCTTTCGGCCAGTTCGACGACATACTGCCGGAGCTTCTCCCGCCCCGCCGAGCTCTCCGCCATAATTCCCCGCATCAGGTCCGCCAGGGCCGGGTTCTGATAATTGCGCACGCCGTCGCTCAGCGACAGCAGCATCGCCTGGAGCGAATCCATCCGGAACAGCGTCTCAAGAGCGGTGGTCAGCTTTTCCGGCTCTCCCGCAAGCTTGCCGATGCCGCGGATCAGGTAGTCCAACTCGGCGTTTGACGATTCCAACTGCCGGATGTAGGCATGCGGGGCTCCCTTGGCGACCCAGTCTTTCGGGGTGAGTTGCGAAAGGATCGGGCGCACGCGCTCCACCTGCCTGGTCAGGGCGTCCAGCGATTCCCGCAGCTCCCAGGCCGGCGTCAGTCCTCCGGACTGGGCCTGGGCGGCGGGCAGTACGGTCATGCCAACCGCCAGAAGGCAGACCGCGCGTTTCCGGGCGGATCGAAGATGCATCAGCACAACACCATGCTATCCCAGGATGAAGGCGTAAGGAAGGAAGTAAACTGCGGTGGCGCCGGGCAGCCCGGCTCAGAAGCCGGGTGGCGGCGGTGGAGGCGGAGGAGGCATCGGCGCCGACGTCGGGCCCGGGTCGCCCGGAGGAGGCGGTGGCGTCGATCCGGTGTCGCCCGGAAGCGTAGGACCGTTGCCGCCGCCGGGAATCGGAAGGCGTCCGAGGCCGCCGCCCGGCCGCGGAGGAGCGTATACCACCGAGTAAAGCGCGTCCGCCATCACGCGCAAGGCGCTGAAGACGAATCCGCCCCGCTCCACCGACCGCGCCGTCAACGGCTGGTTCCGGTAGACCCGCAGCGATTCGCCGGCATTCAGAATCTTGGGACTGCTCCGCGGCAGCAGCGCGTGCTGGACTGCAACCTCGCCCTCTTCCACGGCGACCAGGGTCGTGTGGTCCTCGTCCTCGACCACGACGTCGAAGATGGTTCCCCGGACCGAGATGACCGCTGTCGGCGTCTGGATGCGGTTCGGGTTCGCCTGCCCGCCCCACTTCTGGATGTGGACCTTCACGCGGCCGAACCACAGGTCGATCAGGTCCCGCAGGTTGCCCGGATTGTTCCGGAACGTTAAATGGGAGTTCGGGAAGACCTCGAAGGTGCTGCCGTCGGAAACCTGGAGCAGAGCGTAGCCGTCAGCACCAGTTACGATCACCTGCTTGACGTGAACCAGGTCGCCTGCGTGGAGCGCCCAAGGCTGCGAGTCCTTCAGCACCGAAACCTGCCCGCTCAACTGCACCACCTTGGCGGCGCTCTCCGGGTTGGAGAAGGAAGGGAACTGCCCCAGGCACACCGCTGACGTCACTGCCGCCAGCAGCCAGGACTTCAACATGCACTGGAACAACGGAAGTCGCATCACACGCCTTCGGTACGACACAGAACTCAGAACCAGTCCCGAAACAGCTATTTCAGTCTAGCACCAGAATTGCTATGCAAACTGGCTGCCTGAGTAGATGAATGCCTCAAAACGCCTATGAAGTCAACATATTTCCAGAGAAGCGGCCGATAGAAGGATAAAATGGACTCACTGGATGTATCCTGATTCCACACATCGGTGCCGCCGGAGCCTCACGGTCCGCCTCGCGGCGATGCTGCTCGCCCCTGCGGTCCTGACGGCCCAGCCGGCTCCCCCCGAGGGAGGGCTGCGCCTGGAATGGCGCCGCCTCGGCAACGCCGCCCTGGACTTGGCGCTCGCTTCGGCAGCCACCGGACCCCTTGTGCGCGTGTGGCGCCATCCCGGCTCGGCCCGACTCTTTGTCCAAACGCTTTCGGGCCGGGTCCTCTCCTCGGCTGACCTGGAGTCCTGGCTGGAGAGCACCGCGGAGCCGCCCCCGATCCCCGCCCCGGCGGTCTCGGTCCGGCTGCCCGAACCCGGAGCGCGTGTCTTGCAAGCCGTCGCCCCGCCCACGCGGCTCTACGCCATCGGACGGTTCGTTCATCGCTCCGATGACGGCGGCGCCAACTGGATCAACCTCACCTCGTATCAGGGGGATTCGATCCTCGGCGAGGGCCTTCACGATCTTTCCATCTCCTCCTCAGACCCGGACGACATTGCCGTGGCGGCCGGGACCGGCCTGTGGCGGTCCCTCGACGGCGGCCTCTCCTGGTACGGGCTGAACGAGACGCTCCCGAATCTTCCGGCCGAGCGCATTCTCTCCCTGCCCGCAGAACTCCAGGGCATCCGCATACTGGCCGGCGGCGCCGAATTCGAATGGCGTCCCGGCGAAAGCCGCGCCTGGCGCCTCTCCCGCAGCCTCGAAGGGGCGCGCGAACGCCGCCTCCGGCAGGCCTACTCGGCAGTCCTCAACGCCGAGATCACCGCGATTGCCGCCCAGGATGAGGTCATCTATGCCGGATCCGCCGACGGCCGGCTGTGGTCGTCTGTGGACGGAGGCGCCTTCTGGACCCTGCGCTCGGTAGCGGGCCGCATCGAGTCGATTTTCCTGCACCCCGGCGAGCCCCGTTTGGCGCTGGCTGCCGTCAGTCTCACATCGGAGGACCGGCAGGGGCCCCAGATTCTCCGTACCATCAACGGCGGACTTTTCTGGGATGACCTGACGGCCAACCTCCCGGCGGGCAGTGGATACGGTGTCACGGCCGATCGCGACTCCGGCGTTGTCTACGCGGCGACCAGCCGCGGCGTCTATTTCACCCGCATCGATCTCACCAGCGCAGGCCCTCCCACTCCCTGGACCCGCATCGATGCCGGCCTGCCGGTCACACCGGCCCGCGACATCCGTCTTGATCCGGCCGCCTCCAGGCTCTTTGTCGCGCTTGAAGGTTACGGGATCTTCACGGCCGCGGCGCCCCACCGCCTGGAGCAGCCACGCGTGGTCAACGCCGCCGACTACGCGTCCCACCCTGCCGCTCCGGGTACGCTCCTCAGTGTGCTCGGCGCCTCGGTCGGGTCGGCGCGCGCCGGAAATTTGCCCGCGCCCGTGCTTGCGGCCTCGGATGAGGAGAGCCAGGTGCAGGTGCCATTCGAAGTGCAGGGTTCATCCATCTCGATCGCCTTCGACTCCCCGTCCGGCGCTCTGGTCGCCGGAATGCCTCTGCGCTCCGCCGCCCCCGTGATCTTTGTCGATCGCGACGGCGCTCCCATGCTGCTCGACGGCGAAACGGGCCTGCTTCTCGACGCCTCGGCCCCCGCCCGCGCCGGTTCGCGAATCCAGATCCTGGCGACCGGACTGGGCCGGGTCCGCCCCGAGTGGCCTACCGGAGTACCTGCCCCGTTCGAAAATACTCCGGCTGTCGTCGTCCCGGTCCGCGTCTATCTCGATGGAGCCCCCGTTGAGGTCACCAGGGCGACGCTGGCGCCGGGATATGTCGGATTCTACCTCGTCGAAGTGCAGGTGCCGGAGATTGTCAATACCGGACCGGCCGAGTTGTATATCGAGGCCGACGGACAGCGAAGCAA
The DNA here is from genome assembly GCA_046289265.1 of Bryobacteraceae bacterium. Classification (GTDB taxonomy): domain Bacteria; phylum Acidobacteriota; class Terriglobia; order Bryobacterales; family Bryobacteraceae; genus JBKBWD01. The sequence continues at coordinate 41,352 of JBKBWD010000014.1, forward strand.
CCGGGTGCGGATCTATCTGGAGCCTCAGGAGAGCGGCGTCCGGACCTCATTGGATTTGCGGTAAACTTTAGAATTCCCGGGAGGGAGTTGACGGATGAGAGTAAGAGTGAGACTCGCAGCGATCTTTGTTCTGCTCGCGGCCGTTGCCGTTCCACAGCAGCAGCCCGAGAAACTCGCGCCGTACTATCCGACTCCGGAGTCGGTCGTCGAGAGAATGCTCCACCTTGGCGGGCTGAAAGCCGGCGAGAAGATGTTCGACCTTGGGAGCGGCGACGGCCGCATCGTCATTATGGCCGCCAAGAAGTTTGGCGCCGACGCGACCGGCGTCGAGATGGACAATGACCTCTGGAAGCAGAGCACCGACCGCATCAAAAGTCTTGGACTCGATCGCTCCGCCCGGATCATCAAAGGTGACATCACCAAGCAGGACTACTCCTCGGCCGACCTTGTCACCGTCTACCTGCTGCCCAGCTCCAACGACAAGATCCGCCCGATGCTCGAGCGGCAGTTGAAAAAGGGCGCGCGGGTGGTCTCGCATGACTTCGAATTCTCCGGCTGGACCGCCGATAAAGTACAGCACATCGACGACGACGGCGAAGGCCGGAGCCATACCTTGTACCTGTACCGGCGATAGAGCCTCGTCCCGCCGGGCCCGTCCTCACTCGGGTCCGGACGGGCCACTGGAAGTGAGGAGTTCCGTCCACGCCCTTGAACGTCGACCAGTTCATCCTCCCCCATGTATGGCGCCGATACCTCAGCGCGATGCGCGTCGTGCTGGCGCTCTCCTGCCTGGGATTGTTGCTGGCCGGCGCCGGCCCCGCCCTCTCGATGCTCACGCTCCTGCTCGTCCTGCTGGCGGCCTACAGCGTTGCCGCTCTTTACTGGAAGAGAATCGATGAGTTAGCCAATCGGCTGCTCAGTCTGATGCTCGATACCGTTCTCTTCCTCGTCTGTATCGCACATGACGAGCACGCCAACTTCTGGGTCGGTGCCTTCTTCGCTTTCTACCTCCTGCTGAGCGCATCTCTGATGCACGGCTTTCGCGAAGTGTTGGTGGTCGGGGCCGTCTGCGCAAGCTTCCTCGTGGTGCTCGGACCGTCGCTGGCCGGGCCGCTGCTGCCGTTAATCCTGCTGCTCGGGCTGTTCGCCTGCGTGCTCTCTTTGCACAAGCAGGCGCTCCTCGACCGGCTTTCGCACTCCTCCAGGCAGGTGGTCCTGTTCCGGGCCGAAGCGGAAAACGCCCGCGAGTCCGAACGCCAGCGCATCGCCGCCGACTTCCATGACGGGCCGCTCCAGAGTTTCATCAGCTTTCAGATGCGCCTGGAGATCCTCCGCAAAATGATCGAGCGCGACGTTGAGGCCGGCGTCAGCGAACTGAAGCAACTGCAGGACCTGTGCCGTACGCAGGTGGCCGAGCTCCGCTCTTTCGTTCGCAGCATGCGCCCGATGGAGAGCGGCGGCGCCGGTATGGTCGGCTCCATACTTCGCCTGATTCAGGTCTTTCAAAAGGAGAGCGGCATTCCAGTTCGGATTGTCGGGGGAGATGCTCCTGAGCTGGAAGATCTTCCCGCCTCCACCGAAGTCCTTCAGATCGTGCGCGAGGCGCTTCATAACGTGCAGAAGCACTCGAACGCCTCCCGGGTCACCGTGGCGATCGCCCGCCACGAGGCGATGTTGAGCCTCTCGATTGACGATGACGGGCGCGGCTTCCCCTTCAGTGGGAGCTATACGATCGACGAACTTGACCTGCTGCGGCTCGGGCCGGCCAGCATCAAGCGGCGCGTTCGGAGCCTCAGCGGCGATCTGGTGCTCGACTCCAAGCCAGGCTGCGGGGCGATGCTCCGCCTCCGGATTCCGTTATGACGGCGCCACCCGCCCTGGCGCTGCTGCTCGCCCTCCTGCTTGCCGGCTGCAATCGGTATGCTGAGTTTCGCCTGCCCGCCCCACCGGGCGAACCTGCGTCGCTGCGTTGGGAATGGAGCGCGGAGCCCGCCCCGGTGCTGACCCGCGGAATGGCCGGAAGCTGGGATGCCGTGGACGCCCTGAATCCCTCAATCGTACGCCGGCCTGACGGCTACTGGAACTACTACTCGGGCTTTGACGGAGAGGCCTGGAGGACCGGCCTGGCCGTCTCTCCCGACGGCATACGGTGGACCCGGCGCGGCGTGGTGCTTTCGCCGGATCCGGAGAGTTGGGAGGGTGGCTACATCGCGGCGAACGGGACCACCCTCCTGTTAGAAAATGAGACTTTGCACTGGTACCAGGCGGGCCCCAAGGGCAGCACCCAAATCGGTCTTGCCCGATCGGAGGACGGCATCGCCTTCCACAAACACCCCGGGCCGGTACTCGAAACCGGACCGAGAGGAAGCTGGGATGAGCGCTCGATCGGCGATCCCTACGTCCTCGCCACGGGCGGCGAACTCTACATGTACTATCTGGGCGAGGACCGCGCCCGCCGGCAGCGTCTCGGCGTGGCCCGCTCCACCGACGGCGTCCGCTGGTGGAAGCTGCGATCGAACCCTGTTCTCGAACTCGGCCCCGGCGGCGCCTTCGATGAGAACGGCCTTGGAGAGCCGGCCCTTTGGACCGCGCACGGCTATTACTGGATGATCTACACCGGTCGCGACCGCAGCGAGCACCGGCGTCTCGGACTCGCCCGCTCACGCGACGGCATCGTTTGGGAGCGCATCCCCGGAGCCTTCGCCGGGGCTGAGGACTGGAACCGTAAAGTCATCTGCGACCCTGAGATCGAAGTCACCCCCGATGGCGTAAGGGTCTGGTTCGGAGGCGGCGATGCGGCCTCGCCGGACGAGCGGCTAAACGGGCAGATCGGGCTTGCATTGCTGCGGGAGGTCCGGGAGGAAAATTGAAGATCGGGATCACCTGTTATCCAACCTACGGTGGCAGCGGCATCGTCGCGACCGAGCTCGGTCTGGAATTGGCCCTGCGCGGCCATGAGGTCCACTTCATCACGTATTCGAATCCGATCCGCCTCGACCCCGGACTCCCGCGCATTCACTACCACGAGGTCGAGGTCTCCAGCTACCCGCTGTTCCAATATCCGCCCTACTGCCTTGCGCTCGCCTCGCGCATGGCCGAGGTCGCCGAGAGCTACCAGCTCGACCTGCTGCACGTCCACTACGCCATCCCGCACTCCATCTCGGCCCTGCTGGCGCGCCAGATGATCTCCTCCCGGCGTCTCCCCTTCGTCACCACGCTGCACGGAACCGACATCACTCTGGTCGGGGCAGAGCCGTCCTACTTTCCCATCACGAAGTTCTCCATCGAGCAGTCCGACGGCGTCACCACCGTAAGCGACTACCTCGCCCGCCGGACCGCCGAAGTCTTTGGCATCCGCAACCCGATTCGCGTTATCCATAACTTCGTCAACTGCGAGCTCTACCAGCCCGACCCGGACCGGCCCGCCGAGCCCCGGACCCTGATCCACATCTCGAACTTCCGCCCGGTCAAGCGCGTACTCGACTGCATCCGGATTTTCAAACAGGTGCGCGAAGCCGTTCCGGCGCGTCTCCTCATGGTGGGGGACGGACCCGACCGCAGCGCCGCCGAGCGCCTCGCCCGCGAGTTGGGCCTCGCCGAACACGTCGAGTTCCTGGGAAAGCAAAACCACGTCGAGCGCCTGATTCCCCAGGCCCACGTCCTGCTGCTGCCAAGCGAACTCGAAGCCTTCGGACTGGCCGCCCTCGAAGGGATGGCCTGCGGCGTCCCGGCCGTGGCCACTCGCTGCGGGGGCGTTCCGGACCTGATCACGCACGGCGTGGATGGCTATGCCGAGCAGGTGGGCGACGTCGAGGGACAGGCGGCACGCGTCATCGCCCTCCTGACCGATGAGGACCGCTTCCGCCAAATGGCCTCGGCGGCCCGTTCTACCGCCATGAGCCGCTTTTCCACCTCTCTGGTGATTCCCGCCTATGAGAACTATTACCGAGAAATCGTCTCCGGCCGTTGACGGCCGTTGGCGGCGGGCCCGCCTCCGGGCGGAATGTGATAATATCCGATCTTTCCGGCCGACACCCGGCATTCATCTGTTTTGTGATTGACTCGGGAACTTTCCTCACCGGCGGGGTGTCTATCTGGGTGTAGGCTGCCGGTGAGAGTACAATAGAAACTGAGGCTGTATCGTGGCCGACTCTAGCATCAGCATTCATCTTGACTCCTACCTGGGCTCTTCGAACGCCTCCGAGGCGGCCGATGGCAGACTCGACGAGGAATGTCTCCTGGCCGGGCTTCGCGAGGGAACGGAAGCCGCGTACGAGGCGCTCATCGCCCAATATCAGCAGCCGGTCTACGGCTTGGTCTACCGCCTGTTGAGCGATCCTTCGGAGACCTGTGACGTGGTGCAGGAAGTGTTTCTGAAGGTCTTCCGGAATGTGGGCTCTTTTCGCGGACAGAGCAGCCTGAAGACCTGGATTTACCGGATCGCCGTCAACGAGGCATACAACCAGCGCCGCTGGTTCACGCGCCATCGGAGCCAGGAGATCGGGCTGGAACAGGATGAGGAAAGAACCCGCAACCTTAGTGACACGCTCTCGGATCCGGGCCGCTCGCCCTTCGATGTGGTTTCCGATCACGAGCGGCGGCAGTTGATTGAAGAAGCGCTCCAGAGTTTGAATCCCACGTTCCGGACGGCCGTGGTGTTGCGGGACATCGAGGAGCTGAGCTACGAGGAGATCGCCGAAGTTCTCCAGATTCATCTGGGGACCGTGAAGTCCCGAATCGTTCGGGGCCGCGAAGCCCTTAGGAAACACCTGACCGGCAGGCTGGAGCCGGCGCCCAGTCTACAGTGGACGCCGCAGCCGGCCGATTAAAGCAGGAATCGTGCAAGGAATGAGCTGCCAGAGCATCATCAGCAAAGTATCGGGTTACCTCGATCAGGAACTTCCCGAACGGGAGCGCCTGGCTGTTGAGCAGCATCTTTCGGGGTGCTCGGAATGTGCTTCCTACTATCTCGATATTCGTAAGCTGCGTGCGTCCATGCGCGCCCTTCCGGCCCGTAAGCCGCCGGAGAACCTGCGGGTCTCGCTCCTGGTCCTGGCCTCGCGCGAGCGCGCCCGCCGCAGGGGCCGCGAAACCGTGCATGCGGTGTGGCAAACCTGGAAAGATCATGCCTCGCTCTGGATCTCGAATCTCATGCGGCCCCTGGCCTTGCCGGCCGCCGGGGGACTCTGTTCGGCTGTCCTCCTGTTCGGCCTTCTGGTCCCCATGATCGCCCCGAGGGTCAATTCCGCGATCGCCGATGTCCCGACCGGGCTCTACCGCGGCGCCAGCCTGAAGAGCATTCCTTTCGGCATCAGCAGCGACGAAATCGTTCTCGAATTGACCGTCGATGGCGAAGGCCGTATGGTTGATTACTCGGTCTATGCCGGTCACAACTGGCTCTCCGACCCTGAAACGCGTCGCAGCATCGAGCACAGCCTTCTTTTCACCCGCTTCGATCCCGCCACGAAGTTCGGGAGGGCGACATACGCCAAAGTTCGTATTTCGTTCCACCGCAGTTCCATCGATGTGAAAGGTTAGCTGCTCCGGCCCGGGCTGAAACGAATCGGCAACCCCCGCCGTCCCCTAGTCAGGGGGAGTTGCCGGCTCGGCCCCCTGGCCATCATTCCCAGGCTGCCCCGTCGAACCTGAGAGGTTGGCAGCTCACAGTTCGGCAGAAAACATTGAGATTGGTTCGTGCTCCGGTTCTACCTATTTCTGTGTTTGATCGTTTTCCCTCTCAGCGCTACGGACCCGCGTATCGTCCATCGCGCCGCGCCGCCGCTGCTCAGCTTCGGCGAACTCCTGGAACTTGCCGGCGATCCTGAGCCCTCCGGCCCGCTCGGTGTGAAGTTCCGCACCTTGCTCTATACCCCGTTTATCAGCAATGAGGCCTACTACGCCGGCGCACAGCCCCATCGTCCGGTGCGGCCCGGCCTCGGCCCTCTGCTGCGGGCCTGCCTTTGGAATATCGAGCGCGGCAAGGAGTTCGAGCTGATCCGCCTCGCCTATTCGGATTCCGACGGGTTTCTGGCGGCGGCCACCTCGCGCCGTAAGGAACCCATGGCCGATGTCGAGCAGGTGGATATGCAGCTCGAACTGCTCCAGACCTCCGACGTCCTCATTCTCAATGAAGTCGATCTCGGCATGACCCGCACCGGCTACCGCGACGTCGCCGCCGAACTGGCCGCCGCCTTGCAAATGAATTACGCCTACGGCGTGGAGTTCATCGAAGTCGATGCCCTCGATCTCGGCCGGGAGACCATCGAGATCGAAGACGCCAGTCTACGGCAGGAGTGGGACAGGATCACCGCGCCCGATCCCGAGCGCTACCGCGGGCTCCACGGTACGGCAGTCCTGAGCCGCTACCCGGTCATCGAGGCCGAAGTCTTCCGATTCGAGCCCTGCTACGACTGGTACGGCCAGGAGAAAGCGGCAATCACGCACATGGAAAAGGGCCGCCGCTTCGGCGCCGAGCGCCTCTTTCTCGAACGCATCGGCCGTGAAGTCCGCCACGGCAACCGCATGGCCCTGATCGTCCGGCTTGCCATTCCGGAATCCCCCACCGGAGCCGTCACCGTCGTTGCGCCGCACCTCGAAAATAAGACCCGGCCTCCGTGCCGCGTCCGGCAGATGCGCCAGCTTTTGATGCATATTGCCGCCCTGCAGGATCCTGTCATCCTGGCCGGCGATCTGAACACTACTGGAACCGACGCCGCTCCCATGTCCATCACCAGGGAGATTCACAAGCGCATCACCGATCCCGCCTTCTGGGTGGATCAGGCGCTTCGCTGGGCCACGCCGGTCAACCTGCCCCGGGTTTTCCTTATGCCGGCGAACTTCTTCAAAAACCACCGCGACCCAACCGCCTGGCACATCCCCCTTCTGGCGCCCAATCGGGAGGCCAACCTGTTTCGCATGCTTTCCCGCTTCCGGTTCAGCGACGACTACGCCTTTGATTTCCGGGGCGATATCGAGCGTACGACGGACGGCCGCGAACGAACGCTCGGCAACTCCAACCAGCGCGCCCTCAAGGGCTTCCGCCCGACCTTCTCCTTCCAACGGGATTTCCTCGGTGTCGTTGGCCGCTATAAGCTCGACTGGTTTCTCATCAAACCCGTCGTCGATCCCGCCGGACGGGAACTCTTCTCCCCGCACTTCCCCGTCACCGCGCAGGAGTTGAATGATGCGCTGCCGGGCGGCATCTCGGACCATTACCCCCTGACCGTGGATCTGCCGATGATCGAAGAACGCGCTGTGCCGAAGCGCAAGCGGCTAGCCGCGCCGCCGCGGCCCAAGCCGCAGTCCGAAACGAAAACCGCGTCCGGGAGCCGGTTGCAGGTCCAGGTTGATCCGACTCCCTGAGCCGTCCTGCCTCGGACGCGAAACCGTCCGGCCGACCACGAAGCCGATGGCTGCGCCCGTCACGACATCGGAGAGATGGTGCTTGCCACTCTCCAGCCGCGACAGCGCGATCAGCGTCGCGGTCGTGTATCCCGCAATCGACGGACCCCGGCCGTAATACCGGTCAATGACCGCAGCGGCTGCGAAGGCATTCGAGGTGTGGCTCGAATAAAAGGAGTAGCAGTTTTCCCCGTTCGGCCGTTCCCGCCGGGAGGCAAGCTTCACCGGCGTCACCAGGAGCGCGTTGGTCGTCACCGCCTGTCCGAGAGCATACGCCGTCGAGCGGAAGCGTTCATCGTCGTTGGTGCGCGATAGCAGCAGAATCGCGGCCGTCCCTCCGCCCGCGACCAGGGCGCCGCCCAGCACCTCGCCCGCGCTGCCAAGCTCGCGCATCCGGCGCGTCCCGCCGAAATACGCCTTCGTCCGCCCATCCATGTTGCCAGGATCGCCCAGCGCAAAGGCGCCCGCCACGGCGAGCGGGATCGGAAGGTTTTCCTTCGTCCCGATCGCCCGAAGATTTCGCAGGATATCGCTGGGAAACCTCTTCAGGCCGGGGGAGGGAAGAGGACGCAGCATCGACGCGCCAGCGCTTTCGCCGGAAAGCTGTGTCGTGACGCAGAGCAGCGAAACGAACGATAACACCCAATGCCGGAGCAATACTTCTTCTCCAGACTCACCGGAACTACTTGGCTCAAGAGTAACACGCCTCACACAACTTGCATAGAGGACCGGCGTTTCGCATAAGCTGAAACGTGGCGCAACGTCTTGGGCAGCACTTCCTGGTCAGCCAGTCCGCACTCCGTCGCATCGCCGAGGCGGCCTGCCCCGATTCCCAGGCGCAGGTCATTGAGATCGGACCCGGCAAAGGCGCCCTGACAGCCTGGCTGCTCGACCGCGCCGAACGCGTCATCGCCGTCGAACTCGACTCCCGGCTGGCCGTCCACCTGCGCGAGCGCTTCGGCTCCCATCCGCGCCTGCTCGTCGTCGAGGCCGATGTGCTTGAGACCGACCTCTCTCAGTGGGGCCGCGCCCCCGTGGTCGGCAATCTCCCCTACTACATCACTTCGCCCATCCTCGAAAAAGTGCTGCGCCTCGGTCCGGACCTCGTTCCCCACGCTGTCTTCCTGCTCCAGCGCGAAGTCGCCGAACGCCTCGTCGCCAGTCCAGGCACCCGCGACTATGGTTTCCTCACCGTCCAGACGCAGTTCTTCGCCCGCCCCGAGTTGCTGTTCACTGTCCCGCCCGGAGCATTCCAGCCGCCTCCGAAAGTGGACTCGGCTGTCGTCCGTCTCACCCTCCGGCCTGAAGCCGAGCGCGTCGTGACCGAAGATACCGACGGCTTCCTGCGTTTCCTCGGCCGCAGCTTCGCTCAGAAGCGCAAAACCCTCCGGAACAACCTGGCAGGCTTCTACGGTAAAAACGCCCTTGACGGCCTCCCCGAGGCCTCGCTCCGCGCCGAGCAACTCCCGCTCGAACAGTTCGCCGCTCTCTACCGCAGACTCGCCTCGTAAACGGAACTCCCGTCCTGGCGGCTGCCACCGGTTTGTTATATGTTTGGGTGCACGCGCGGGAATTCCGCGCGGACCATCCACCCTCGAAGGAGAAAGAGACGAGTGAAAAAACCCGCCATCGTGCTTTCCGTTGCCGTCCTGATCGCGGTCGTGGCCTATTGGACCGTGGCCGTTGCGCAGCAGGGCTCCTATCAGCCGAAGAGGATTAACAAAGCCGTCGAACTGCTCGAACAGGGCCAGCCGATCTATTACACCGCCACGCGGACCGGCGGCTACGAGGAAGGCGTCAAAATGGCCCAGACCTGGGCCGACTACATTAACTACGAGATGGAGCATGGATCCTTTGACTTCTCTGCTTTGCGCGCCTTCATGCAGGGACTCGTCAAGGGCGGCCCGACCAAGAGCGGCCACCGCACCCCGGCAGTCATCGTCACGCTTCCGGTGCTTGGACTCGACGAAGCCAGCATGTGGGCAAACTCCTGGGTGATTCAGCAAACACTCGCCGCCGGCGTCCACGGCATTCTTCTCTGTCATGCGCGCGACCCCAAGGCCGTGCGCGTCTTTGTCGCCTCGGCGCGCTATCCATTCCACAAGCAGTCGGTCGGGCCGAACATGCTCGCCGAGGGACTCCGCGGCAGCGGCAGCCAGGGTTTCGCGTCCCAGATCTGGGGCATCTCTCCGGCCGAGTACCTCGAAAAGGCCGATGTCTGGCCGCTCAATCCCAATGGCGAAATCCTGCTCGGGCTGAAGATTGAGGACCGCTACGCCCTGGAGAAAGCCGAGGAGAGCACAAAGGTTCCCGGCATCGCCTTCGCCGAGTGGGGTCCGGGAGACATGCTGTGGTCGCTGGTCGGCAACGTGCCGCGCGGCGGCAGCGAGGACGCACATCCCGAGATGAAGAAGGCGCGCGCCCGCGTGCTGGCGGCCACCAAGGCCGCGAAGATCCACTTCCTCAACTCCGTCAATGCCGACAACGTCGAGGAGATGATCAAGGAAGGCGTCATGGTCGGCGCGGGCAATCAGGCCGCCGCCGAGCGCGGCCGCAAGTTCACCAAACGCCAGATGCCCTGGTAAGTCGGGATGGGGCGGACAAGCACCCGTTTGTCCGCCCCGACTCGTCCGGAGGGCTGGAAGTCGCTATACTGAGCGTTTGATGCTTCGAGTCCGATTTGCCCCCTCTCCCACCGGCTACTTACACATCGGCAGCGCAAGGACATTCATTTTCAACTGGTTATATGCGCGCCGGCACGGCGGGACCATGATCCTGCGCATCGACGACACCGACGTCGAACGCAACACCGAAGAGTCCCTCAACTCCATCTTCGACGGGCTCCGCTGGCTCGAACTCGACTGGGACGAGCAGTATCGCCAGTCCGAGCGGCTCGACCTGCACCGCCGCATCGCCAACGATATCTTCGAAAAAGGGCTCGCCTACCGGGACTTCACACCCGCTCAGGCGGAGACCGAAGAAAAATCGCACGAGGGCGGCCCGTGGCTCTTCAACCCCGGCATGAGGGAACTGTCGCGCGAAGAGAGCGACCGCCGCGCCGGCGCCGGAGAGCCCTTTGTCCTTCGCTTCCGCGTTCCGCGCGAGAGCGGTCGTGCTGTCAGATTTCAGGACGCCGTCTACGGCGAACAGTCCAAGTCCACCGCCGACATCGAGGACTTCGCCCTCCTCCGCAGCAATGGCATGCCGACCTATCACATGGCCTCCTGCGCCGATGATGCCGATCTCCGCATCAGCCACGTCATCCGCGGCCAGGACCACCTGTCGAACACCTTCAAACACATCCTGATCTTCGAGGCTTCCGGCACGCCCTGTCCCGTCTTCGCGCATTTGCCCCTGCTGATCGCCCCGGACGGCTCCAAGCTCTCCAAGCGCAAACACGGCCCCGTCGTCAGCGTCACGACGTACCGCGATGCCGGCTTCCTGCCGCACGCCTACGTGAACTTTCTCTGCCTGCTCGGCTGGTCGCCCAAAGACAACCGTGAGCAGATGTCGCGCCAGGATCTGATCAACGCATTCTCGTTCGAGGGGATCAACCGCAGCAACGCCGTCGTCAACTTCACTGAGGAGGATCCGCTCGACCCCAAAGCGCTGTGGCTCAACTCGCAGCATCTGCGGTCGATGCCGGTGGCCGAACTCGCGCCCTACGTCCGCCGCACGCTCGACCGCGCCGGCCTTCCGATCCCCTACGATGAGCAGTGGTTCCTTGCGGCCGTGGACGTGATCCGCACGCGCTTTTCCACGCTCAATGACTTTGTCACGCGCGGGCGGGCCTACTTCTCCGATGACTTTGAGATCGATCCCGCCGCCCTGGAGAAGCTGAATCAGCCGGGCGCCCGCGAACTGCTGCGTGAACTCTCAGGACGCCTGGAAGCTCTGGCCGAGTTCACCGAATCCAGCGTCGAAACCGAAGTCCGGCGGCTCGCCGAAGAGCGCGGAGTCAAGGCCGGACTCATCATCAATGCTTCGCGCGCGGCCCTGTCGGGACAGCCCGTCGGCCCGAGCGCATTCGCGGTGTTTGTCGCCGTGGGAAAAGACCGCGCCGTCCAGCGTTTGCGCGGAGTCTAAGTTCGAAAGCTACAGAAGATCATGATTATCTTGGGAATCGGCGGCCTGCTGAACGATGCCGCCTGCGCAATTTTGAAGGACGGCCGCCTGGCGGCCGCGGTCGAGCAGAAGAAGGTGGCGCGCCGCCATCTGCCGGGGGAACTGCCGGACGAATCCATCGCGATGTGTCTGGAACTGGCGGGCGTCAAGGCGCCCGAGGTCGATTGTGTGGCCCTGGTGCGCCCGTTCGCCGCCGGCCCGGAAGCGGCGGTGCACCTGGAGGTCCGCGAGCGCTTCCCGAACAGCCAGGTCCTGCTCGTGGAGCACCATCCCGCTCACGCGGCCTCGGCCTACTACGCTTCAGGCTTCGACAGCGCCACTGTCCTGACACTCGACCGCACGGGCGACTTCCGCTGCGGTGCGCGCTGGGCTGCCTCAGGCAATCACCTCCAGCTTGAAAGGGAGCTCTACTACCCCGACTCGCTCGGCGATCTGTTCGGACGCGTCACCGAACTCCTCGGCTTCGAACCGAACGCCGACGAGCACAAGATCCAGTGGCTCTCCACCTCCGGCGACGACCGGTTCCAGGACCTCTTCAGCGAATTGCTGCCTCTCAGGAACGGCGCCTGGCCGCAGGTCGAACGGTCCTTCCTCGATGCTGACCGGCTCAGCCACGGTGGCTTCAACCGCAAGTTCTATGAGCGTCTGGGCCTCGAAGAGGGCGCCGACGTTCCCGAAGATCTGCGCCCTGCTGTCGCCGCTGGCATTCAGCGGTTGATCGAGCGCACTGTGGTCGAAATGGCGGGCTCGGGCGAAAACCTCTGCCTGGCCGGTGGCATTGCCTTCAACGCGCTGCTCATCGCAGCGGTCGAGCAGTCGGGCCGCTGGAAAAATGTCTTCGTCCAGCCTGCGGCCGGAAACACCGGCACCGCCATCGGCGCCGTTCTCCACGCATGGCACAACACCTTTCAGCAGAAGCGGCGTGTCGACTTTTCCACCCTCTTCCTCGGTCCCAGCTACACCGCCGAGCAGATCAAGCGCGTCCTCGAGAACTGCAAACTCCGCTTCCGCTACCTGCTCACCGGCGACGAACTGGTCGAGACCGCCGTCCGCGTTCTGAATGAAAGCAAGATCATTGCCTGGATGCACGGCCGCATGGAATTCGGCCCGCGCGCCCTCGGCAACCGCAGCATCCTCGCCTCGCCGCGCGATCCCTACTCCACCGAGAACTTGAACATCTTCATCAAGCACCGGGAGGGCTTCCGCAAGTTTGCCGCTTCCGTTCCGGCCGAACTGGCTTCGGAGTATTTCGAAGTCGGCGAGAACGCCCGCTTCCTGGCTACGGTTGGGAAGGTCCGGCCCGAGCACTGCGAGACCTTTGCGGGCGCCGTCATGGGAGACCGCCTCGTGCGCGTCCATACGGTCCGCCGCGAGGACAACCCGCTCTATCACAAGCTGCTTCACGCCGCCGGAGCGGCGACAGGCCTGCCGGTGCTCTATAACACCTCGTTCAATCTGTTCAGTGATCCGCTGGTCTGTACGCCGCGCGACGCCGTTCGAAGCTTCTACTCCTCCGGAATCGACGCGATGTTTGTGGGGAACTTTCTGCTCGAGAAGTAGTGGCCCGAAAATCGACCATCGACCTCCCGGCGCTGCGCGTGCTGCATGACGACATCGTCGCGTGCCTCCGATGCCCGCGCCTGATCGCCTACTGCCGGGAGGTCGCGCGCGTCAAACGCCGCGCCTATCTGGACTGGGAATACTGGGGCCGTCCCGTGCCGCCGTTCGGCGATCCCTACGCCCGTATGTTGATCGTCGGGCTCGCCCCCGGCGCCCACGGCGCCAATCGCACCGGCCGCATGTTCACCGGCGACCGCTCCGGCGACTTCCTCTACCGTGCGCTCTACGAGACCGGCTTTGCCAGTCAGCCCACCAGCGTTTCGCGCGACGACGGGCTTGCACTGCGCGACGCCTGGATCGGCGCCGTCATCCGGTGCGCTCCGCCCGATAACAGGCCGCTCCCCCAGGAGATGCGCAACTGCCGCGAATACCTCGAGCGCGAACTGGACCTGCTGCGCAACCTCCGCGTCGTCGTTGTGCTCGGACGCATCGCCTTCGATAGCTATCTTTCGTTCCTGCGCGATCGCGGCCTCATCGCAAGCCGCGGAGGCTATCGCTTCGCGCACGGCGCCCTCCACCGTACGGGCCATGGACAGCCCGCGCTGCTCTGCTCCTACCATCCGAGCCAGCAGAACACCGCGACCGGTAAGCTGACTGCCGAGATGCTCCGCGAGATCTTCGAAGAGGCCCGGCGCCTGATCGACGCCCCGGTCAGCGCGTAATCACGCCGCAGGCGATTCGACCGCCGGCCCCACCGGTCGGATCGGTGCGCAGATCGTCCCGCTCTTCATGGATAATAATCGCCGTCCCGCCGTCTCGCAGCAGCGACTGCTCGCCCGTCCGCAGGTTTGCGCGCTCGGCGATGGAAACGTGCAGGCCGGTCCCGTCCGGCCGGACCACGAGATTCATCAGGTCGCCCTTGTGCGGCCCCTCGGGATTGAGTGTCCCGTGCTGCCGGCCGTCGGGGTTGAAGTGGTCACCCGCGGTTTCGAAACCGGGAGGATCGCATCGCCCGACCTCGTGGATGTGGATGCCGCGCTCGCCCGGCAGCAGGTTGCTCACCTCGACGCGGACCAGGACGCCTTCGGGGATTTCCGCGAACGTGGCGCGGCCCACGCGGTGGCCCTGCGAGTCAATGATGTCCGCAAACGCTTCGCCATTACGCGCCTCGTCGCGCATGGGGTCTGCGGCGGTTCGGTTGCCTGGGCAGGCTGTTGTGAGGAATGCTGCGAGCATGGCGCCCGCGAGCAAAAGCTGGGAGTCGGGACGGTTCATCCGCATCGTGCCTCCGGAGACTCGGAAGTTCGAGCGGCGACGCTCCTATCGACATGCTAGCACGTTAGGATGCCGTGGCCTCGACGATGTCTTCCCCGGCCGACATTTTGGCCTTTTCATTGCTTCGCTGGCCCGCCTCGCCGCTCCGGATCAACGCCAGGCGGTAAAGCACGGGGGCTACGATCTCGTTGATCGCGACCACGCTCAGCACCAGCGCCGAGGCTTCGCGTCCAAAGGTCGGGAAGGCGCGGGTGAACAGCAGCGCGAGCGCCAGGGCCAGTCCGGCCTGCGGCAGGAGCCCGAATCCGGCGAATCGCTTCACCGGATTGGGCGCGCCTGCCAGCTGCGTCGCGATGCGTGTGCCCGTCAGCAGTCCGGCGCCGCGCACTACGACGAACAGCGCCGCCGGCAGCCCGACAACCATCAGGGCGTCCAGGTGAATCGTCGCGCCCGTCACCGCGAAGAAGGCGACATAGACCGGCAGCGACGCCGCCTCGATTTCGTGGTGCAGCCGCTCGCCCATCTCCGTCAGGTTGCGGATCAGAATCCCCGCGGTCAGCGCCACAATCAACGGATCGAAGTGAATCCTCTGTCCCACCTCGGCCACCACGAACGCCACCGTGACGACGAACAGCGCGCCGCCGCCGCGAACCTTGCGCAGATAGACGGCCAGCAGAGCCGCCACCATCGCGCCCGCGATCCCGGACCCGAAGATCTCCCACGTCAGCATCCCGGCCGTCTGGACTGCATCCGAATCCGCGCCGAACAGCGCCTTGGTCGCCGTTGACACCAGTGCGAACAAAACGATGACCACCAGGTCCGAAATTACCACCACGCCCAGCACCGTACGGCTCACCGGCCCGTCGGCATCCGTCTCATCCCGCAGAGCCACCACCACTGCCGGCGATTGCGCCACCATCACTACGCCCAGCACGACCGAGACCGCGACGGCCTGAATCAGCGTCAGCTCCGACATGAACGGCAGCAACCCGCGGCACAGATAGACCAGGCCCGAAAGCATAAGGGTCGTGCCGATCACCGCGACACCCGTGATCCACCCGATCGTCCGGAACAGCGGCCGCATCGACCGGAACTCCATCTCGGTCCCCGCGGTCAGCGCGATCAGCGCGATCGCCACGCCGTTGAAGATCCTCAGCTCATCCACCATCGAATGCGACACCAGATCGAGCACCTGCGGCCCCACGATGATGCCGGTCGCGATGTAGCCGGTCAGTTTCGGCAGACCGATCGCCTTCACCAGGCTCCCGGCCAGAAAGGCCGACAGCAGGAGGTAGCCGCATGCCAGCGCCACCCCGCCGGGCTCGCTCCCCACGCCGGGCTGCGGAGCGAACGACCGCGCCGCATGCATCAATCCGCCGATTACGAGTAAGAGCAGCAGGCGCATATCAATCCCCCGGCGCGAACATCCGTTCGATGGATTCGCGTTGCGTGGGTGTGTTCCTCGAGAAGGCTTGCAGAATAATCTCGGTTGCGATGCCCCCGCCAATCACGGCGGTCACCATCCACGGCAGCGCCGGACCGAAGTATAGGTCCTGCGCGTTGACGACAATTGCGATCGATAGTGCGCCGATCGGAGCCAGTGCCAGCGCCCGCTCCTCCTCCGGGTTCAGGTCCCCCATGCGGTGCTTCCGGAACAGGTGCATTCCGAACCACTTCCCCGCCAGGCGTGTCGAGACGAACAGAGCCATCAGGACCCAGCCGCGCCAGTCGGCCGGCTGCCACAAGGCCCCCGCGATGACCAGGAATAACAGGTAAATCGGCCGCTCCAGCCGCTCCAGGGCTTCGCGCACATCCTGCTTCCAGCCGCCCGGAAAGTTCACCAGGATCACGCCCGCGATAAAGCAGACCGCCACCGGCGATAGCCGCAGAAAGCTCGACATCCCGGCCGCGAAGCAGACGGACCCGAGCAGCAGCACGGTGAACTCGGGCCCGGCCTTCAGCCGCCCGAGCATGGCATAGATGACGCCGCCCATCATCGTCCCGGCCCCCAGCGTGATGAACAGCCACGCCGTGCCCGGCAACTGCCAGCCGACATCGCTTCCCTGAGGCCGGAAATACGCCGCAACCATCATGAGCCCCAACACGCCGGCCAACTGCTCCAGTTGTACGATCGAGGAGACCCGCGCCACGCGGTTCTGCTCCACGCCCATCGCCTCCATCAGGCGCGGCACCGTCCGGGCCGTCATCGCGCCCGCCGTTCCCAGAATGATCGCATCGCGAAGGAAATCCGAGCCTGCCAGCGACGGATCGGTAAAGAACAGCACCAGTCCGCAACTGGCTACAATGGCCGCGAATGGAAGCAGCGTCGTCAGCGCCACCGCCCGAGCCGCGCCCTTGGGCAGCGCCTCCACGGATTGCGCGTCGAACCGGAACCCTACCGCGAAGCCAATCCACCCGAGACCCAGCGGCAGTATGGGCCGGATCGCATGGAGCACGCCGTCGGAGAGAATCTCGACATTCGGGTGATGGGCGATCACGCCGAGCAGCACGAACGGCAGACCGGCGGTCACCACCTGCGAAATCCGCAGCTTGTCCTCGATCTGCTGTACCTTGGGATGTCCGCCGAGATAGGCCAGCACCACTAGCACCACCAGCCCCAAAATCGCTTTCACCACCTCGGTTGCGGAGGTCGGCGGCTTGGGCGGCGCAGGAGGAACCGCTGCCGGGGACTCCTCATCATCCGGGCCTGGAAGCCCGTCGGATTCCACCTCTGCGGGCCACAGCTCCAGGCCGGACGATCGCGGAGCGCTCAGCGGAGGCTCTTCCTGCGCCAACAGCGCGGGAGTCAACGCAACCGACAGACAGCAGATCAACAGAAATACGAAACGAATCAATAAGGGCGAACTCACATTACATCCCCGGCTACTGTTACCGACAGGGTTCTAATTTTCCAGCGTACATGGCCCGCGAGCCTTCCTCCATCCCCCCGATCCTGTATTCTCGCCGGATCGCGGCGGGAGTTATGGCGTGTTTTACTCTTCCTTCAGGTTCAGAATACCGTCAATGGTGGCGGCTGCGATCGGATGGTAGCCCGGTCGGGCCTTTCTGTAAATATCGAGGGCGCGCTGCCGTCCAACCGGTGTCTTTGCCAGCTCTTCATAGATCGGCTTAATGTATTTCCTGCGGCCAACATCTGTGAGGAACTGCTCAATCCGTGCGTAGGCGGGCTGGTATTCGTTCCGGACCGCCATCAGCAGCCACTGCTGCAAAATCTCCGGGTTCCCCGACCCGGTCAGCCCGAACGCCTCATCCAGCTCCCGCATCGGCTTCGCGTCGAGTTTCGCGGGAAGAGCCGTCAGGAACTGCAGCCACTCCTGCGTGCTCCAGTCGCCGGTGGGCAGGTCCTTCGCCGCGGCCTCGCTCCGCAGCCACCGGGTCGCCTGCTCCCGCACCTCGACCAGCGCTTCGGAGTGGATCCGCGGCGTCGTCTCCGGCAGGCCGGGCTTCTCAATCCATTCCTCGACCCGGACCTGTGCGGCCAGTTCCGGGTTCGGTCCGAGCAGATGCTTGTTCAGGTACTCGACAAACTGCGCCGTCGTGATGCTCTGAAACTGAAAATGTTCGAAGTAGGATTTCAGAAAGTCGTCGAACCGCTCGCGCCCGAAGACCTCCTCCAGCCGGCGGAGGAAGAGCGCGCCTTTGACGTAGGGGACATGCGTGAATCCGTCGTCCGGATCGCGGCCTTTGAGATCGATGTGGAGCACCTGGTCGCCCGGCGCGAGTGTCGCCATCTCGCGCTCCAGCTCCTGTACGCTCAGCGCCGCCTCCATCGCCGCGCGCCGAGGACCGAAAACCTTCTCCTGAATCCGCTGCTCCAGGTAAACCGTAAAACCCTCGTTGAGCCAGAAGTCGCGCCACGTCGCATTCGTGACCAGGTTGCCCGACCACGAGTGCGCAAGCTCATGCGCGATCAATGTGACCAGGCTGCGGTCGCCCGCCAGAATCGTCGGCGTCGCAAACGTCAGCCGCGGGTTCTCCATGCCGCCGAACGGAAAGCTCGGAGGCAGCACCAGGATGTCGTACCGCCCCCATTGATACGGCCCATAGAGCGATTCGACGGCCTGCATCATCTTCTCGGTATCGGCGAACTCCCATGCCGCCTTTCCCACGATCGACGGTTCTGCCCAGACCCCGGTGCGTTCGCCCATCGCCCGGAATTCGAGATCGCCCACCGCCAGCGCGATCAGATACGAGGGAATCGCCTGACGCATCCGGAACCCGTAGTCGCCGCTGCGCGGCGCGTTGGGGTCCATCTCGGCGCTCATGACCGCCATTAGATCCTTCGGCGTGCGGATGCGCGCCGAATACGTCACACGCACGCCGGGCGAATCCTGCAAGGGAATCCAGCTTCGCGCATGGATCGCCTCGGACTGTGTGAACAGGAACGGATGCTTCTTCCCCGCCGTCTGCGCCGGGGTCAGCCACTGCACACCGGATGCCGACGGGCTCGTTCGATACCGAATCCGAACCTGGCGCACATCGGCCGGAAGCGTGATCGACAGGGGCGCGCCCAGAATTTTGTCCGCGGCGCCGATTTCATAGCCGGCCTCGGCGAACTCGCGGCCGTTCGCCGAAGTTTCCACGCGCTCGATCGCGAGGTCGCGCGTGTCGAGCACCAGCGGCGCCGACGCGTCCCTGCGCGAAATTGTCAGGAGCGCCGAGCCGTTCAACTCCCGCTTGTCGAAGTCCACCGCCAGGTCGAGATCGACGTGGCGCACTCGCACCTGTTCCGGGTTGGCGTAGGAGTGTAGATCCTGTCTGGCTTCCTGATGACTGGCGGACGTTGTAGACATATCCGGTTGCTTGCGGCACGACAGGCCGGATACACCGAACAGTACGATAGCGATCCAGGCATAGCGGCGCGGCTGCATAATTCGGGAATTCCCAACTATTCAGGATACCGTGGATTCAGGAGCACTCCTCGCCCGGCCACGAGGGATAATTGCCAGGAGTATCGAACGGGCCGGTAGCGCGATGAACGACGACGCCCCGCGCCTTCAACTCATCGAGCAGCGTGCGGACCGCTTCCGTCAGCGGAGCCCCCGTCTCAAGCACCACGGCCCACTCCAGGTCTTCACGGAACTCCCGCGTGCTGACGCGCCACTTCGACCCCGGCTCCGGCCGCGTCATGTCGATGCCGGTTCCGATCCCAATCAGCGACCACCGCCGCGCCAGCGCCCGCGCACAATCCTTTGAAGGGAGCGGTCCCCGCCCGATGAAGTGATTGTCCCCAAGAACCAGGATGCCGAGCGACACTGTTCAGAATAGCGCGGACTCACTGCACCAGAATCACGGGCGTCCCGGGCTTCACCATGCCGGCGATCTCCAGCCCGTCCCAGTTCGTCACCCGGATGCATCCCCGCGACTCCGCCTCTCCCACCTCGCCCGGCTCCGGAGTCCCGTGAATTCCGTAGTGGCGCTTCGAGATCCCGATCCAGACCAGGCCCACTGGATTGTTTGGCCCCGGCGCAATCTTCACCCGCCAGTGCCACGGCTCGGAGTCCCAGAACAGCGACGGGTCGTAGCGGAAAGACGGCTTCTTCACCACCGAGGTCACCTGCCACTGGCCCACCGGCAGCGGATCGTGCCGGCCGCCCACTGAAACCGGGTAAGAAGCGATCATCTTCCCCTCGGCATCCAGTGCCCGCAATGTCAGCATCCCGCCGTCGACGATCAGGCTCGCGGCCTCGCCCGGCGGCGCCACCCTTACATTCGGAACAATGATCTCCTCGCCCGGCATATCGAACTGAGCGCCCGGATTTAGCCGTTGCAGCAACTCCGGGCTCACATGGAACTTCTCGCCCAGCCCTTCCAGCGGCGACTCATAGGTCATCGCCGGTAGCAGCGACTTCTGTATCATGTCCTCCGGAACGCGCTCAAACGGGCCCTCGACGTCTTCGATCTCAATGCGGTAACGGATCAGCGGGCGCTCGGCGTCCCGGCTCAGCTCTGCCCAGGTCGCTCGATCCACGACGCCGCTGCCTGGCAGCCCTCGGGTGATCTGATAGGCCGCGACCGCGTTGGCCGTGTTCCGGTGATAGACCGCCCCGATCTCTCCCGGCGAGAAGTTCGCTCGGTCCAGCAGAATCTGAAGTCGCAGGACCGCGGCGCCCCGGTCGCCCAGTCGAAGCGGTTCGCAGACCGACGGGTCATTCACCGTCTCCGGGAGCATTCCGGAATCGCGCACAACCTTCCACGGGATGTAGGCGAAACTGAGCGAAAGGGAAGCGACGATGGCGAGGGAGACGAATCGAATCATCGGCACATCTCCATGAGGTGGAACCGGGCCGGGTAAGTTTCCAGATCCACGCTTGGCCCCACCTCGATTCTATCAGTGAGGGAGGGCCGGAGCAGCGACTTACAACGACTCACTCCTGATTCAT
>JBKBWD010000014.1:62213-93946 GCA_046289265.1 Bryobacteraceae bacterium
AATGCAGAGATTAATTATTGGTAATCTTATACTGCGGCATAAGGCTACATGATAGAATGCCCCCACGCTGTTTCAGAAATGGGGAAATCCAATATGCGTCCACTTATTCCTGCTCTAGTGCTATGCCTGTCTTCTGTTGTTTGGGCTCAGGCGCCAACTGGACAGATTACCGGAACTGTAAGCGATCCTTCGGGAGCGGTGGTGTCTGGAGCCGCCGTGACGGCGATCAACGCGGCAACGAACGTTCGCCGCGAAACTTCAACCAACGAAAGCGGTATCTTTAATCTCCCGGCGCTTCCTCCGGGTCTTTATAACCTGCATGTGGAATCGGCAGGCTTTCCCCGCCAGGTTCGGGAAGGATTGGAACTGCAGGTAGGTCAGGTTGCCAGGGTAGACTTCTCGCTCCAAATGGGCAATGTCGCTGAAACCATCCAGGTCAGCGGCGCCGCGCCGATTCTGCAATCCGAAACCGCCGAACTCGGAACGGTCATCGAGAACCGGCGCATCGTCGATCTGCCGCTGAACGGCCGCAACTATCTCCAGCTTGCCTCTCTCGCCCCTGGCGTCACCACCAACGGCCCCGCTTCCTCGCAGGGTCAGCAGCGCATGGGAGGCGCGCGCAACCAGTTCTCGATGAATGTCGCGGGCCAGCGAGTCCACTACAATCACTTCACCCTTGACGGCGTCGAGAACACCGATCCCAACTTCAACACATACCTCATGCTGCCGTCGATCGACGCGCTCCAGGAGTTCAAAATCGAAAGCGGCATCTTCCAGGCCGAATACGGACGCGCCATCGCGCAGGTCAATGTCTCCACCAAGAGCGGAACGAATGACATCCATGGCGCCGCCTTCGAGTTCCTCCGCAACTCCGCCATGGACGCCAAGAACTACTTCGACCGCGGCGATCAGCCAATCCCTCCATTCAAGCGGAACCAGTTCGGCGCCACTGTCGGCGGGCCCATCAAGAAAGACAGAATCTTCTGGCTCTTCTCCTACGAGGGACTCCGCGAGCGCAAGGCCCTCACCTCGGTCGGCCTCGTCCCGACTCCGGCCTTCCGGGCCGGCGACTTCTCCGGCATCGCGACCACCATCGTCGACCCACTGACCAAGGTGGTCCAGGGTGGCCAGGTCGTCTCCTCGACTCCCTTCCCCGGTAACCGCATTCCGGAGAACCGCATCTCGCCGACCTCCCGGCGCGTTCTGAACGACTTTTACCCGCTGCCGAACCTGGTCGGCCCCAATAACTTCATCAACAATGAAGGCCGCAGCTCCAACAGTGATCAATACCACGGGCGCATCGACTTCGCCGAGTCCTCCAACTCCAACTGGTTCTTCCGGTACAGCGATGCGACCGACACTCAGTATCTGCCCTCTTTCGCTCCGGTCACCGGCAACAACGTCGATGTCGAAGCCAAGCAGGTCGTCCTGGCCAACACCCGCCTGTTCGGTGCGAATAAGGTGAACGAGTTCCGATTCGCCGTAAACCGCTTCGTTTCGCAGAATATCCAGACGCGCGCCAACAAGCTCGACGTCGTGAGCGCCCTGGGTATCCCTGGACTCGACCCCTCGATCTCCCTCTTCTGGGGCATCCCGGTCTTCCAGATCAGCGGCTTCAACACCATCGGAGAGTGCAACGACTGCCCCTTCGTCAATTGGAACACCACCTTCCAACTCAAGGACGACTTCTCCTGGACCAAGGGCCGCCACCAGGTCAAGTTCGGCGGCGAGTTGCGCCGTCTCCGCTATAACCAGATCGGTGCCGTCGTGCCCCGCGGCCGCTTCACCTTCAACGGCCAGTACAGCAACCAGCCGATGGGCGATTTTCTGCTGGGCTACATGAACAACAGCGAGGGACAGGTAGGCGCTCCCATCGCCAATTTCCGCAACAACTACGTTGCGCTCTACCTCCAGGACTCCTGGAAGGTCACCAACAAGCTCACGGTCAACCTCGGGCTTCGATGGGAAGTCGAAACGCCGTTCATCGACAAGCACGACGCCATCGTCAACATCGACTTCCGTTGGGACAATACCAGGGAACCAGTGTTCGTTCGCGCCGGCACCGGCGATATCATGCAGGGAAATCCCAAGTTCCCCGTCGGGGCGCCGTACACGCTGGTTCGCGACGGTCGCTTCGGCCGCCGGGCCCACATGGCTGACTGGAACGACATCGCCCCGCGCCTCGGCATCGCCTATGCCCTGGACGACAAGACCGTGATCCGCACCGGCGCCGGTATCTACTATGTTCGCGACATCGGCAACGCCGTCTTCGACATCGTCCGGAACATCCCCTTCACCATCCGGCAGAACGAGCCCGCTACTCCGCTGGTCCCCAACCTTTCCTGGGACCGGCCCTTCTCCCGGCCCGGCGCCCCGACGTTTATCCTCGCCAACCAGTTCGACGAGCCGACCTCCTACGTCGCCCAGTGGTCCTTCGGCATTCAACGCGCGCTCACTCGCGAGACCTCATTCGAGGCGAGCTACATCGGCAGCTCCGGCGTCAAGCTCCGCCGCCTGCAGTCCTACAACACCGCTGTCCCCGGTCCCGGAGCGAACAACCCGCGCCGGCCGTTCCCCTTTCTCGGCGGCAATATTCAGGTCATGAACGCGGCGGCCAACTCCAACTACCACGCCCTGCACCTGCGCCTGCAGCACCGGCTCACTTACGGCTTCACGCTGCTCAGCTCCTACGCTTACGGCAAGTCGATCGACCAGGGCAGCGGCATCCGCACCACCGACGGCGACCCGCTGACTCCGTCCGACAACTACAATCTCCGGGGCGAGCGTGGCCGCTCCGCTTTCGACTTCCGGCAGCGCTGGACCAACTCGTTCGTCTATGAACTCCCCTTCGGACGCGGCAAGCGCTGGCTCGGCCAGGGCGGGGTCTCCAACGTCCTGTTGGGCGGTTGGCAGCTCGGCGGCATCATCACGCTGCAGTCCGGCTTCCCCATCACTCCGGGATGCGGACCGGGCAACTGGCAGAACGCCGACACCAACTGCCGCCCCGATCCCACCGGAATCAAGCCGGAACTCCCGCGCGGCCAGCAGGACCCGAATCGCTGGTTTAACCTCGACGCTTTCGTGAATCGCATCGGCATCGCCAACAACCGGCCGCAGGACGTGGCCGAATACCGCTTCGGATTCGCCGGGCGCAGCCTCTTCGATGGGCCCGGAATCATTGGAGTGGATGCTTCTGTGATGAAGAACTTCTATATTAAGGAAGGATACCGGCTGGAGTTTCGCGGCGAGTTCTTCAACCTGCCTAACCACCCGCTGTTCGGACACCCCGTCGCGGCGCCGGGCAACCCGCGCTACGGCGTGATCAGCTCGACGCGCATCGACCCGCGCGACATCCAGTTGGCGTTGAAGTTCGTCTTCTGACGCCGGCAAACTACGGTCGCGGTTCGGACTCTCCGGCCGCGACCGCCCTGACCCAGACCTTTCCCGCAGCCGACTTTCCGAGCGATACCACCTCGCTGCCGATCCGTAGCGTCAGCGTGTCATCGTAGTTCCGGGCCACAAGCTCCACCTCGGCGCCCGGCCGGATTCCCAGCGAATTCAGGTATTCCAGCAACTGCCGGTCGCGTTCGTAGACGCTCGCCACCGCGATGCGGCGCGGCGCATCGACCTCATCCAGCGGGTGCAGGCCCCGGTTGCGCCGCTGCCCCGGCGTATCGAAGGTGATGTGGTTCCCGTGAGGGCAGGCGCCGTCGGTCCCGAGCTTCTCGATCAGCCGCTTTTCGAAATCCTCGGAGACGGCGTGCTCGAGTTGCTCGGCTTCTTCATGTACCTTGTACCACTCCATCCCGAAGATCTCGGTCAGCATCCGCTCGATCAGGTGGTGCCGGTTCAGCAGGCGCGTCGCGATCTCCCGGCCGGCTTCGGTGAGCCGGATCTGACTCTCTTCGCCAACCTCGATCAGTTCGTCGCGCTTCAGGCGGCGGATCGCCATCGTCACGGCCGGCGCCGAGACGTTCAGCCAGCGGGCCAGTGTGGCCGCGATGACGGTCTCGCCCTCAGATTCGGCCTCGGCGATCGCCTTGAGATAGTTCTCCTTCGAGATCGTGATCTTCACGGGTGTAATAGCAATTGTAGCGCGACCGGCGGGCGGAATGACGGTGCAGTAGGGCCTCTATTGGGCCGGAACGGGATCCTGGACCGGCACCTCCTGCAGCAGCTCGAGCAGCGCCTGTGCCGCCTGATGAAACTTCTTGCGGCGATGGTGAATGATCCCGAGCGGCCGGCAAAGCTGTCCGTCAAGCGAAACCGCCACCAGCCGGCCCTGTTCCATATCTTTCTGTAAGACCCGCTCCGGCAGGATGCTGATCCCCTGGCCAAGCGCGATCGCCTCCTTCATGCTCTGGATATTGTCGAAGTGCAGCGTGATCCTTACGTCGACGCCATGCTCGCGCAGGAAGCGGTCCACGTCTCGCCGGATCGGAAGTTCCTCGTCAAAGGCAATGAAGCCCATCCCGTTCAATTCGCCAGGCGTCACCGACACCTGCCCGGCCAGTGGATGCGACGGCGCCACCGCCACTACCATCACCTCGTTCCGCCAAGGTATCACGGCGATCTCCCGCGTCGGCTCCGGATAGCTCACGAGCCCGAGATCCACCCGGTCGCTCAAGACCGAGGCATAGATCTTCTCCGGCCGCAGGTAGTCCACCAGAAGTTGCGCCTGCGGGTAGCGGCGCCGAAACTCCGCCTCCAGGCCGGACATCTCCGAGATCCCGATCGAATAGATCGTCGCCACCCGGACCGTCCGCCCCTCCTGCCCCTTCAGCTTCTCCAGATCGACGTCGAACTGCCCCTTCCGCCGCAGAAGATCGCGACAGAACTCGTAATAGAGCCGGCCCGCCGGCGTCACCGTCAACGGGCGCGTCGAGCGGTCCAGAAGCGTGACCCCGAACTCCTTTTCCATCTCCTGAAGGTTCTGGCTCGCCGCCGACTGGCTGATGCCGTTCAGCGCCGCCCCACGGCTGACGCTGCGATTCTGTACAATGTCACGAAACAACGAGAGTGCGCCGAAGTTCAACACCATTCCCAGTATATAAGGTGCGCTAATATTGTCAATGTGCAGCTTTGAATTGACTAATATTGCGCGCTCCTCTATACTGCTGAGAAGATCGTTCCGAAACTTACCAAAATGAGCCAAGTGAGCTTTCCCGAAGAATTCAGCGCGAGCGGTTTGCCCCCTTCGCAGGGTCTTTACGACCCGCGAAACGAGCACGACGCCTGCGGTATCGGCTTCGTCGTCAACATCAAGGGGCAGAAGTCGCACGACATCATCCTGAAAGGCATCCAGATCCTGGTCAACCTGACCCACCGCGGCGCCTGCGGCTGCGATCCGGAGACCGGTGACGGCGCGGGCATCCTGATTCAGATTCCGCACAAGTTCTTTCAGAAAGAGTCCGCCAAGCTCGGCTTTCAACTACCGGCCGAGGGCCGCTACGGCGTCGGGATGATCTTCCTTCCGGTCGAGCCGACCCAACGCCGCATCTGCGAAGGCATCGTCGAGCGTATCGTCCGCGAAGAGGGCCTCTCAGTTCTTGGCTGGCGCACCGCGCCTGTCAGCGGTGAGGCCATCGGCTGGGTCGCCCGCTCCTCCCAGCCCTTCATTGAACAGATATTCGTCTCCGGCCCGACCGGCATGGACCAGGACGCCCTCGAGCGGAAGCTCTACGTCGTGCGCCGCCTCGCCGAAAAGGAGATCGCCGATTCGGAGCTTAAGGATAAGGGAGCATTCTACATCCCTTCGTTCTCCTCCCGGACGATCGTGTATAAGGGCCTGCTGCTGGCGCCCCAGATCTCGAACTTTTATAAGGATCTCTCCGATCCCGACGCCGTCAGCGCCCTGGCCCTGGTGCACCAGCGCTTTTCGACCAACACCTTCCCGACCTGGCCCCTGGCGCACCCCTTCCGCTACATCTGCCATAACGGCGAGATCAATACCGTCAAGGGCAACACCAACTGGATGTACGCCCGCCAGGCCGTGATGGAATCGCCCCTGTTCGGCGACGATCTCCAAAAGCTTTTCCCGGTCGTGCAGGCCGGCAACAGCGACTCAGCCACCCTCGATAACTGCGTCGAACTGCTCTGCCTGGCCGGCCGCAGCCTCCCGCACGTCATGGCGATGCTCATCCCGGAGGCTTTCGACTCCGACACCACGATGCATCCGGACAAGAAGGCCTTCTACGAGTACCATGCCTCCCTAATGGAGCCGTGGGACGGCCCGGCTGCCGTGGCCTTTACCGACGGCCGCCTCATCGGAGCCACGCTCGACCGTAACGGTCTCCGCCCGGCCCGCTACCTGGTCACCCATGACGACCTGCTCATCATGGCGTCGGAAACCGGCGTGCTTCCGGTCAAGCCCCACGACATCAAGGCGAAGGGCCGCCTCCAACCCGGCAAGATGCTCCTGGTCGATACCGTCCAGGGCCGCATCATCCCGGACGAGGAGGTCAAGCAATCGCTCTGGAGCCGCCAGCCGTACGCCCAGTGGATCAAGGAGAACCAGATCTCGCTCGACGATCTGCCCGAGCCGCCGCGTGTCTATATCAGCGATCACGAGACGATCTTGCAGCGCCAGCGCGCCTTCGGCTATACCGACGAGGATCTCCGCACCATCCTGGCTCCCATGGCTGCCAAGGGTGAGGAGCCGATCGGCTCCATGGGCATTGATACGCCCCTGGCCTGTCTCTCCGACAAGCCCCAGCCCCTGTTTAACTATTTCAAGCAGCTCTTTGCCCAGGTGACCAACCCGGCAATCGACCCGATCCGCGAAGAACTCGTCATGTCGCTCACCAGCTACATCGGGGCTGAGCGCAATATCCTGGCCGAGACGCCGCGGCATGCGCACCTGCTCAAGCTCGATCAGCCGATCCTCACCAATCGCGACCTCGAGAAGCTGCGCCGTGTCTCTCAGGGCGATTTCCTGGCCTGCACGCTCTCGATGCTCTACCGCGCCGAAGGCGGCGCCGAAGAACTGGAAAAGACGCTCGAGTTCGTCTGCCGCCGCGCCGCGCTCTCGGCCAAGGCCGGCTACTCGGTGATCATTCTGTCCGACCGCGGCATGGACGCCGAACTCGCGCCCATCCCGAGCCTGCTCGTGCTCTCGGCGGTCCACAACCATCTGGTCCGGGAAGGGCTTCGCGCCCAGGTCGCCCTCATCATCGAATCGGGCGAACCCCGCGAAGTGATGCACTTCTGCCTGCTGATCGGTTACGGCGCGAGCGCCGTCAACCCTTACCTTGCGATCGAAACGCTGGAGAACATGGCGCTTCGCGGCTACCTGCCCGAAGGCGTCACCTTCGAGACCGCGCTCCGCAACTACAAAAAGGCGATGAAGAAGGGCCTCCTCAAGGTCTTCTCGAAGATGGGCATCTCCACGCTCCAGAGTTATCGCGGCGCCCAGGTTTTCGAGGCGATCGGCCTCAATCGCGAACTGGTCGAAAAATACTTTACCGGCACTTCCTCCCGCATCGAAGGCGTCGGCCTCGACGTGCTGGCCCGCGAAGCGAAGATGAAGCACGATTTCGCCTTCCGCCCGGTGGCCGAGTCCGACACCGAGCTGGATATCGGCGGCAATTACGCCTACCGCGTCCGCGGCGAGTACCATCTGATCAACCCGCTCACCGTAAGCAAGCTCCAGCACGCGGTCCGGCAGAACAACTTCGCCACTTTTAAAGAGTACTCAGACCTGGTCAACAATCAGAATAAGCAGCTCTGCACGCTGCGCGGGCTGATGGAGTTTAAATTCGCCGAAAAGCCGGTCCCGATCGAAGAGGTCGAGCCGGCGAGCGAGATCGTCAAGCGCTTCGCCACCGGCGCCATGTCCTTCGGCTCGATCAGCAAGGAAGCGCACGAGACGCTCGCGATCGCGATGAACCGCATCGGCGGAAAATCCAACACCGGCGAGGGCGGGGAAGACGAGGAGCGCTTCCGCCCCGACCCGAATGGCGACTGGCGCCGCAGCGCCATCAAGCAGGTCGCCTCCGGCCGCTTCGGCGTGACGACCAACTACCTCATCAACGCCGATGAGCTCCAGATCAAGATCGCACAGGGCGCCAAGCCAGGCGAGGGCGGCCAGCTTCCCGGCCACAAGGTCGATGAGACCATCGCGCGCGTCCGGCACTCGATTCCCGGAGTCGGCCTCATTTCGCCGCCGCCGCACCATGACATCTACTCGATCGAAGATCTCGCGCAGCTCATCTTCGATCTTAAGAACGTCAACCCGGCGGCCCGCATCTCCGTGAAGCTCGTCTCCGAGGTTGGAGTCGGAACCGTGGCGGCCGGCGTCGCCAAGGCCCATGCCGACCTGGTGCTCATCAGCGGCGACAGCGGCGGCACCGGCGCTTCGCCCCTGACTTCGATCCGCCACGCCGGCGCTCCCTGGGAACTCGGACTGGCGGAAACCCAACAGGTGCTGGTCCTCAACGATCTCCGCAGCCGCATTCGCGTCCAGACCGACGGTAAGCTCCAGACCGGGCGCGACGTCGCGGTCGCTGCACTCCTCGGCGCCGAGGAGTTCGGCTTTTCCACCTCGCCGCTGGTGGCCATGGGCTGCATTATGATGCGCAAGTGCCATCTGAACACCTGTCCTGTGGGGATCGCGACGCAGGACCCGGCATTGCGGAAAAAATTCCAGGGTGCGCCCGAGCACGTCATCAACTTCTTTTTCTACATCGCAGAAGAGGTCCGCGAGATCATGGCGAAGCTCGGCTTCCGCACGATGGACGAGATGATCGGCCGCGTCGACAAGCTCGAGATGCGCAAGGCCATCGATCACTGGAAGGCCCGCGGACTCGACTTCTCCTCGATCCTCTACAACCCGGTCGTCCCCGAGCGCATCGCCCGCCGCTGCGTCACCACGCAAGACCACGGGCTCGCCAACGCGCTCGACTATAAGCTGATCGAGCACGCACAACCGGCGCTCCAAAACCGGACCCCGGTCAGCCACAGCCTCAAGATCCGCAACATCCACCGGACCGTCGGCGCGATGCTGAGCGGCGAGGTCGCCAAGCGCTACGGGTCCGAAGGGCTGCCGGACGACACCATTCGCTTCCACTTCACCGGCTCGGCCGGCCAGAGCTTCGGCGCCTTCCTCGCCAAGGGTGTCACCCTGACGCTCGAAGGCGACGCGAATGACTACATCGGCAAGGGCCTTTGCGGAGGCCGCCTGGTCGCCTATCCGCCGAAGGCCTCGACCTTCGTGCCCGAGGAGAACATCCTGATCGGCAACGTCGCGCTCTACGGAGCCACCGGCGGCGAGGCTTACTTTAACGGTATGGCGGGTGAGCGATTCGCCGTCCGCAACTCCGGCGCCACCGCCGTCGTCGAGGGCGTCGGCGACCACGGCTGCGAGTACATGACCAAGGGCCTCGTCGTCGTGCTCGGCCGGACCGGGCGCAATTTCGCGGCCGGCATGTCGGGTGGAATCGCCTACGTGCTCGATGAGACAGGCGAGTTTTCCTCGGTTCTCTGTAACACGGCCGGCGTCGACCTCGATCCCGTCGAGCAGGATGCGGATATCCAACTCCTCCAGCGGCTCATCGGCCGCCATGCGGAGCTGACGGGCAGCCCCCGCGCCAAGTGGGTTCTTGAAAACTGGCTCACGATGCTCCCTAAGTTCGTCAAGGTCTTCCCGCACGAGTACAAGCGCGTTCTCGGCATCGCGCGCAGCACCACGGTGAAGGCGGCAGCGGCCGCCGCCGGAGACAAGCCGGAAAGCAGGCAGGTTGTCCATGGGTAAGGTTACCGGATTCATCGAGTACACACGCGAAGCGCCCCAGCGGCGCCCGGTCAGCGAGCGCATCAATGACTGGTTTGAGATCTATCAGGACTTTCCGGAGGAAAAGGTTCGTACGCAGGGTGCCCGCTGCATGGATTGCGGCGTGCCCTTCTGTCACACGGGCTGTCCGCTGAACAACATCATTCCGGATTGGAACGACCTGGTCTACCACGATCGCTGGAAGGAGGCCATTCGCGTTCTCCACGCCACCAATAACTTCCCCGAGTGGACAGGCCGAGTCTGTCCCGCCCCGTGCGAAGCCGCCTGCGTCCTGGGCATCAACGAGCCGCCCGTCGCCATCAAGCTGATCGAGAAGACCGTCATCGAGCACGCGTTCAACGAGGGCTGGATCAGGCCCGAACCGCCGCAAGTGCTCACCGGAAAGCGCGTCGCCGTCGTTGGCTCCGGCCCGGCCGGTCTCGCAGCCGCCCAGCAATTGCGCCGCATGGGACACGAGGTCACGGTCTTTGAAAAGGCCGACCGCATCGGCGGCCTCCTGCGCTACGGCATCCCTGACTTCAAAATGGAGAAGCGCTTCATCGACCGTCGCCTCGATCAGATGACCGCCGAAGGCGTGGTCTTCCGGACCAACGCGCATGTCGGCGGCAACGTCCCGGTTGAGGACCTCCGCAAGGAGTTCGACGCGATCCTCCTTGCAGGGGGCGCCGAGCAGCCGCGCGATCTCAAGGTCCCGGGGCGCGAATTGAATGGCATCCACTTCGCGATGGAGTTCCTGCCCCAGCAGAACAAGCGCGGCGCCGGCGACGACGTGCCGAACCAGATCCTCGCCACCGGCAAGCACGTCATCATCATCGGCGGCGGAGACACCGGCGCCGACTGCCTGGGCACCTCGCACCGTCAGAAGGCGCTCTCGGTCCACCAGTTCGAAATCATGCCGAAGCCGCCCGAAGATCGCTCGCCGAACACGCCCTGGCCGCTCTGGCCCTTGCAGCTCCGCACGGAAAGCTCGCATGAGGAGGGCGGCATCCGCGAGTGGAGCATCGGCACCACGAAGTTCACCGGCGACGAGAACGGCAACGTCAAGCAGTTGCACGCCGTCCGGCTTGGCCCGCCGCCGAAATTCGAGCCGGTCCCCGGAACCGAAATGACCTTCGACGCCGACCTCGTGCTGCTGGCCATGGGCTTCACCGGCCCGGTCCGCAACGGGATGATCGAACAGCTCGGCGTGGCGCTCGACCAGCGCGGCAACGTCGCCTGCGACGCCAGTTACATGTCGTCGGTCCCTGGTGTCTTCGCGGCCGGCGATATGCGCCGCGGCCAGTCTCTGGTCGTCTGGGCGATCTCGGAAGGCCGTAAGGCCGCCGAGGGCGTCGATCAGTGGCTGCGGCAGCAGTAGGGCTCCGGATATCATAAAGAGACAGCGATGAACGTCCCGACCGAAGCCCATCAGGAGAAGTCCGTCTCCGAAGCGGTAATTGACCTCGAACGCGCCTACGTGCTGCAAAACTACAGCCGCTATCCGCTCGTCTTACGGCGCGGCAAGGGCTGTTATCTCTATGACTACGCCGGAAAGCGCTACCTCGACCTGATCAGCGGCATCGGCGTCAACGGACTCGGCCACGCCCATCCGCGCATCCTGCGTGTCATGCGCGAGCAGGCGGCCCAGCTCATCCACTGCTCGAACCTCTACTACCACGAGTACCAGGGCAGGCTGGCCAGGAAACTCGCTGAGTTGAGCGGCCTCCAGCGGACCTTCTTCAGCAACTCCGGAACCGAGGCCATCGAGGGCGCCATCAAGATCGTCCGCGCCCACGGCCATCGGATCGGCGCCGACAAGTACGAGATCGTCGCACTCGAAAACTCCTTCCACGGCCGCACGACCGGAGCCCTGGCGATCACCGGCCAGCCGAAGTACCGCAAGGATTTCGAGCCGCTGATGCCGGGAGCGAAATTCGTTCCCTTCGGCGATCCCGCGGCGCTCGAAGCCGCTGTCAACGAGCGCACGGCCGGCATTGTGATCGAAGCGATTCAGGGCGAAGGCGGCGTCTATCCCGCGGGCGAGGGTTATCTCCGAAAGGCGCGCGAGTTGGCCGACCGTCACAACGCGCTCCTGGTCTTCGACGAGATTCAGAGCGGAGTCGGCCGTCCCGGTACGCCCTTCGCCTATCAGCTCTTCGATCCCGTAATTCTGCCCGACGTTATGACCATCGCGAAGCCGATGGCCTGCGGACTGCCCCTGGGCGCGATCGTCATGAACGAGAAATCAGCCGCCGTCCTCGGCCCGGGCATGCACGGCAGCACCTTCGGAGGAGGAGCGCTCGCCTGCCGCGTGGCGCTCGAGTTCTTCGAAATGCTTGACGAACTGCTCCCGCACATCCGCAAGGTAGGCGACTACTTCAAAGCAGAACTGCGAACGCTCGGCCGGAGCTTCTCCTTCGTCAAGGACGTTCGGGGCCACGGCCTGATGCTGGGAATCGAACTCGACTTCCCCTGCAAGGACCTTGTCGGAGCAGCTCAGAAGGAAGGGCTTCTCATCAACTGCACGCACGACACCGTGCTCCGTTTCCTGCCGCCTTACATCATCCACGAAAAGCAGGTGGACGCGGCCATCCGGATCCTGCGCAAGGTACTCAAGAAGGCGAAGTAGCTATAGCAGCTCCTCGCGCCCTTTCCGCTCCAGCATCTTCACCAACTCGCCGACCTGTTGCGCTCGCGACCGGTCGGCGATCAGGAGCGCATCGGGAGTATCTACTACGACCAGGTTATGTACGCCAAGCAGCGCGACCAGCTTTCCTTTGGCGTCGACGTAATTCCCGCAGCTATCGTGGATGAGCGCCTCGCCCTCGCGCGCGGCGTTGCCCTGTGCGTCGCGCCGCATCAGCTCGTAAACGGCGTTCCAGCTCCCCACATCGTTCCAGCCGATCTCATCGGCCGCGAGCCCTACCACCGTATCGGCCTTCTCGAGCACCGCATAGTCCACCGAGATGTTCTCGCAGTGCGGAAAGGTCTCGGCCACCGCCCGCGCGAACCGGCGGCTCCCGAACGCGGGCAGGGAAGCGAGCAGGCTCGCGGTCTTCGGCAGATGCCTCCGCAGGGCCTCCAGAAACACCGACGAGCGCCAGAAGAACATCCCGGCGTTCCAGTAGAACCGCCCGGCATCGAGAAAACTCTGTGCCGTCGCGAGGTCCGGCTTTTCACGAAACCTGCGCACCGGCGCGGGCTTCAGGCTTCCGGCTTCGACGCCATCGGGAAATTCGATGTAGCCGTAGCCGGTCTCGGGCCAGCGCGGCTGGATTCCGAGCACCGCCATCTGTCCCTTCGACGCCGCCTGGAAGGCCGGCCGGAGCAGCCGGATATACCGCGCTGGACGCGCGATGTAGTGGTCGGCCGGGAAGACGCCCATCACCGAATCCGGGTCGATCGAATGCAGAATGTGGGCCGCCAGCCCGATCGCCGGCGCCGTATTGCGCTGTGCCGGCTCGGCCAGAATCTGCCGGCGCGGGACCTCCGGAAGCTGCTGTACGATCGTGTCCCGCAGATGCTCGTTGGTCAGGACCCAGATGCGCTCGGGCGGCAGGATCGGGCGCAGCCGATCCATGGTCTGCTGGATCAGGGTGCGCTCGCCCAGGAAGCTCAGAACCTGCTTGGCGTTCCGCTTGCGGCTCCGGGGCCAGAAGCGCGTGCCGCGTCCTCCAGCCAGGATCAGGCCGTGACAGTTTTTCTGCATAGTCGAATTATCGGACGAGTTGGAAGGTGCGGTCCCAACGGGTCTTGGTGAAGAAGTGCAGCGCGACGTCGGCGAAATGCTCGACGCTGATCCGCCCGAGCCGCTCGGTCGGGGCATCGAAGGACCACAGCACAAACGAAGGCTTGCCGACGATGTTCTCGCGCGGTACAAACCCCCAGAACCGGCTGTCGGAGGAGTTGTCGCGATTGTCCCCCATCACGAAGTACATTCCCTGCGGAATCACGAGTTCGCCGTCAACCACGTGCAGCCGAAGCATCTCCTCGGCTCTCGTGTCGACGTAGCCGAGCGGCTCGTCCGGGAAGAAGTCACGGTAGGGGAGCGGTATCGGACCGGTATGGATCTTGTACGGTTCCTCGAGCGCGGCGCCGTTGATATAGACCTGCCGGTCTTCGATCCGGAGCCGCTCGCCCGGCATGCCGATCACCCGCTTGACGTAGTGCTCGTTCGGGTTCAGCGGATAGCGGAAGACGACGACGTCGCCGCGCGCCACCTCGCGGTAGGGAAGCACATGGCGGCTGATCGGCCCTGCCGGCGCATAGGCCAGCTTATCGGCGATCACGTAGTCGCCGATCATGATCGTGTTCTCCATCGAACCGGTTGGCACGACAAACGGCTGCGCGACCGTCGTGATGCCGAACAACAGGATCAGGATGTTGACGGCCCAGTCGGCGATGAAGTTGCGGACCGGCCCTTTGGCCTTCGCCATTTCAGTTCAGCTCGTAACCGCGGATCAGCATGAACGTGCGGTTCCAACGCGTCTTGGTGAAGAAATTCTGCGCCAGGTCGATCACGTGATCCAGCCCGATCGTCGGGCTTGCCAGCCTTTCGGTCGGCGCATCGTAGGACCAGTAAATGATCAGCGGCTTGCCGATGATATGCTGCCGCGGGACGAATCCCCAATACCGGCTGTCGAGTGAGGAGTCGCGGTTGTCGCCCATCGCGAAGTAATGATCCGGCGGAACAATGACCTCGCCGTTGACCACATGCCGTTCGAGCATTTCCATCGCACCCTCGTCCACCCGGACATTCGGCTCGCTCGGGAAATTGTCGCGGTAGGAGTCGATGTATTCCATCTTGTGGAATTTATACGGCTCCTCCAGCCTGGCCCCGTTCAGATAGACCTGCTTGTCTTCGATCCTCAGCCGATCCCCGGGAACTGCAACCACCCGCTTCACGAAGGTCTGGCGGATGTCCACCGGATAGCGGAACACGATGATGTCACCGCGCTTCACCGGAGTGTACGGCAGCAGGTACTTGCTGACCGGGCCGGGCGGCGCGTAGGAGAGCTTATCCACCAGCAGGTGGTCTCCGATGAGAAGCGTGTCCTCCATCGATCCGGTCGGGATCACGAACGCTTGGACGAGCGTCGTGGTGCCGAACAGCAGCAGCAGGATCGTCACGGTCCACTCGGCGATGGTGCCGCGTGGCGGATCTGCATCAGGTCGGGCGCTCACTTCCGCGGAATCGGGCGGAGCAGTCACGTGTTCTTGGCTCACAGAGTTCCTCGAAGGATCAAACTTCCATTCTACCGAAATTGCATTCTGTCCTCATTCTGTTGATGCAGTTTCGCGGCTGCGGAAAACCGCCGGAGCCGAAAAACCTCCCCGAGACCGACATAAAAGTTCACCAGCCCCAGCCCGCTGATGGCGCCCCGGAACTCCGGACGGTTCCAGACGCTTCCGAGAAGCGGGTGCAGCGAGGCGGCGTAGTTGTTGTCCCAGTGATCCAGCCACGGAAAGATCAACAGAAAGGCGCCGAGTTCAAAGCAGAAAATCGCCGATAGCAGTGCCGCCGCCTTGTGGTACCAGCGATACGGCGTAGGCGCCTGTACGGCTTCGGGTCTCGGCTCCCGGTGCATCAGCGCGTCTCGGCCTCACTCCAGAGAGCTGCCTGGACCGGAGGCGGGGCGCCGGGCGGCAGCGCGTATCGATAACAGGCCCGCACCGGCTCATAACTGAATCGATGGATCGGAGTGGGACCGTAGTCGCGAAGCGCCCGCAGGTGAGCGGGCGTGCTGTAGCCCTTGTGGTGGGCCAACCCGTACTGCGGATAAACGGCATCCCAGGCCCGGATGCAGGCATCGCGCGCCACCTTCGCCAGAATCGAAGCCGCCGCGATGCCCTGGACCCTCGCGTCGCCCTTGATCAACGATTCCTGCGGCAGCGGCAGATCCACCCGCATGGCATCGAGCAGCACGTAATCGCAGGGCGGTTGGAGCGCCTCAATGGCGCGGCGCATCGCCAGCCGCGATGCCTGATAAATGTTGATGCGGTCGATCTCCACGGCATCGGCGGCCGCCACGGCCCAGGCCTCGGCGCGCTCCCGGATCCGCTCGGCGAGCGCCTCGCGCCGCTCCGCTTCCAGGATCTTGCTGTCGCGCAACCCGCGAATCGGCCGCTCCGGCGAGAGCACCACGGCGGCGGCGAAGACCGGCCCGAACAGCGAGCCTCGTCCGGCCTCGTCCACACCTGCCACGGCACGATATCCGCGGTTGCGGATCTCGCGCTCCAGGATGCCCTGGCAGCGCAACCGGACCGCCGTGCGAGTCGGCAAGCTTTCGCCTATCCCCGCTCTTTCAGACGGGCCGCCTTACCGCGCAGGCCGCGCAGGTAGTACAGCTTCGCGCGCCGCACCTTGCCGGTCCGGACCACCTCGATGCGGTCGATCACCGGCGCATGCAGCGGGAAAATGCGCTCCACGCCGTGGCCGAAGCTGATCTTGCGGACCGTGATCGTCTCACCCATGCCCGTGTTGTTCCGGGCGATGAGGGTTCCCTCGAACGCCTGTAGACGCTCCTTGTCGCCTTCCTTGATCTTCACGTGGACGCGGACAGTGTCGCCCGGGCGAAACTCCGGGATGTCCGTGCGCTTGTTCTTGTTAATCACCTTCGTCAACAGTGCGTTGGTCATTGCCACACTTCCTTCTTCTCTTCAATCTCTGCCGCCGCGGACTCCCCGGCGCCGGCCTTCGCCGCCCGTTCCAGCAGATCCGGGCGCTGCCGAGCCGTCTTCTCCAGGGCCGCCTTCCGGCGCCACTGCCGGATCTCGGCGTGGTTGCCGCCGAGCAGCGCGTCCGGAACCCGCCAGCCGCGATACTCCGCCGGCCTCGTATACTGCGGGCAGTCCAGAATCCCCAGCTCCTCGCCGGAGCCGCCGAATGACTCCCGGACCGCCGAATCCTCGTTCCCCAGCACGCCCGGAAGCAGCCGGGCCACCGAGTCCAAAACTACCGCGGCGGCCAACTCCCCGCCGCTCAGCACGTAATCGCCGATCGAGATCTCCTCGTCGGCCAGGTGTTCGGCCACCCGCTCATCGACGCCCTCGTAGCGCCCGCAAATGAGCAGCAGCTCGCGTTCCTTGCTCAGCCGCCGCGCCGCCCGCTGGTCAAACAGCCGGCCCTGCGCTGAAAGCAGGATCGCCCGCTGTCCCGGCTCCCGTTCGGGCCAGATCGCCTTCACCGCCCGGAAGACCGGATCGGGCTTCAGCAGCATTCCCTCTCCGCCCCCGAACGGGCGATCGTCCACGCTGCGGTGCCGGTCGAAGGTCCAGCCGCGGAGATTGTGAATCCGAATCTCCAGCGCCCCTGCCTCCGCCGCCTTAGCGACGACACCGTGCTCGAACGGCCCCCGGAAGAACTCGGGGAAAATCGTGAGCACGTGAAAAATCATGCGAAATTCAGCTCTTTCAAACCCTCCGGAAGGTCTACCACGATCCGCTTCGCGGCCGTGTCGATCTCAATACAGATCGACCGGCTCAGAGGAATCAGCAGTTCATCCGCTCGTCCGGGTACCTCAACATGCAACAGGCCGGCTCCGCCGGCCTCCGTCCAGCCCGTTACCGAGCCAAGACGCTCCTCCGTACCCGCCTCGACCACTTCGCAGCCGACCAGGTCGGAATAATAATACTCACCGTCCGGCAGCGGTGGACGCTCCGAGATCGGGATCCGGACCTCCGCACCGCGCAACAGCTCCGCCTCGTTCCGCGTATCGATCCCGCCGAACTTGAAGACCAGCATCCCGCGATGCTCCCAGACCGACTCCACTTCGCAGGGCTGGCCGGGAAGCGGCCGGTTGTCCGGACCGAAAAGCGTCACCGCCCGGAGCTGTGCATACCGCTCAGGCCGGCTGCTCAATCCCACGGCGTACATCTCGCCTCGAATCCCCCGAGGCTTGGTCAGCCGCGCGACCGTCACCCAGTCTTCGACCGATTCAGACAGCGGCTTCCGGACTATTCCAGGATCTCCAGCGTGAACCGCCGGTTCAGTTTCATTCCTGCGGCTCCAAGAAGCGTGCGGATCGACCGTGCCGTACGACCTTGTTTCCCAATCACTTTGCCCAGGTCACTCGGCGCCACCTTGAGCTCCAGCACGGTAACCTGCTCTCCCTGAACTTCCCTGACGGCGACCTCTTCCGGGATGTCAACGAGAGCTTTCGCGATATCTTCAACCAACTCTTTCATCCCAGCCATCCCTGGACCTCCTGCTGCTTCGATGATACCACCCTATCTACGGCAGTTTCCCGGCCGCGCGGGCGCTGGAGGCGCAACTGGCCTGAAGACAACAGGATGCAAAAATTACCCGACGGGCTGCTCGACCTCGGCCGGGAACTTCCGGATCAGCCGCTTTACCGTATCGGACGGCTGCGCGCCGTGCTTCATCCAGTAGTCGATCCGGTCGTGCTTGAGGTGCGCCTGGGTCGGCTGCGCCACCGGGTTATAGTGGCCCACCACTTCCACGGCGCGGCTATCCCGGCCGCGAGCCTTTTCGATCACCACGAGCCGGTAAGTCGGCTTCTTTTTGGCGCCGAACCGCGCCAGTCGAATCATCAGCATGTTCAATCCACTCCTGTGTATCGTATCCCGCGGGCCGGCTACCTGCCAAAATCGCCGAGCGACGGCAGTTTGAACTTGCCCAGCTTCTTGCCGAGCATCCCGCCCGAAAATGACTTCATCATCTTGCGCGCCTGCGCGTACTGCTTGAGAAGCTGGTTCACTTCCTGCACGGTCGTCCCGCTTCCCTTGGCGATCCGGCGTCGGCGCGCGCCGTTGATGATCATGTGATTGGCACGCTCGCGCGGCGTCATCGAGTCGATAATCGCCACCACGCGCGTGATCTCTTTCTCGTCCACCTTCACGTTCTTCAGGTCCTTGAGCGGGCCGATCTGCGGCATCATTCCGAGCAGGCCTTCGAGCGGCCCGAGCTTGCGGAGCTGCCGCAACTGGTCGCGGAAGTCCTCCAGCGTGAACTCGTTCTCGATCAGCTTCCGCTGCATCTCCTCGGCCTTCTTCTGGTCGATGGTCTCTTCGACCTTCTCGATCAGCGAAAGCACGTCGCCCATGCCGAGGATGCGCGAAGCCGCGCGCTCGGGGTGGAACGGCTCCAGCCCGTCGAACTTCTCCCCGGTGCCGATAAACTTGAGCGGCTGCCCCGTCACGTGCCGGATCGAGAGCGCCGCGCCGCCCCGCGCGTCGCCGTCCATTTTGGTGAGAATCGCACCCGTGATTCCAAGCCGCTTGTTGAACTCGTCGGCCGACTTGACCGCGTCCTGGCCGGTCATGGCGTCGGCGATGAACAGGATCTCGGTGGGGGAGAGCGCCTCTTTGAGCTGCTGGAGCTCGGCCATCAGCTCGTCATCGATGTGCAGACGGCCGGCGGTGTCCACCAGCAGCACGTCGCGGCCGGTCTGGAGCGCCTCGCGCCGGGCCGACTTGGACAGATCGAGCGGCTGCGTCTCTTCCGGCTTGCCCTCGTAGATCGGCAGCTTCAGGTCTCGCGCGATAATGCTCAACTGCTGCCTCGCGGCCGGACGGTAGACGTCCACCGAGACCATGAGCGGCTTCTGCCCGTTCTTGGAGAACCAGCGGGCGAGCTTTCCGGTGGTGGTGGTCTTGCCGGAGCCTTGCAGCCCGACGATCAGGATGACGGTCGGGGGATCATTGGCTGTCCGGAGGCGGGACTGGTGAGCGCCCAGGACCTCGATCAGCTCGTCGCGGACGATTTTGACGACTTGCTGGGCCGGCGAGAGCGCGGAGAGCACTTCCTCGCCCATCGCCTTCTGCTTGACCCCTTCCATAAACTGCTTGACTACGCGGAAGTGGACGTCGGCCTCCAGCAGCGCGACGCGGATCTCCCGCAGCGCCGCTTCCATGTTCTCGGCCGTCAGTTTCCCTTCGCCGCGCAGGTTCTTGAAAACGCGCTGCAGCTTATCGGATAAGGTATCGAACATTGTTGCTGAGGTTTCGGACTACTCTGACTTCGGGGCGAGTGCCGACACACTACTGCTGAATAGGCAGTTTCTTCATTATACGCGGAAACCAGAGGCAAGTCGAACCGCCCAAGTGGGCCGGAGTGGGGCGGTTGAGGCCCGACTCGCGAGTTATCGCCTGGCCCTGGGCGCGGTGTCGGCGTCTCGCATTTTCGAGGACCCTATCCAGCGCTCGCGGGTAGCCTCTATTGACCTTCCGTCGCCGGGTTCCGTAAAACTCGAGTTGATTCAGCCGTCGCCCCCCGACTCGCTCATCGCTCGTTTCCTCCACGCTGGCAAAGGACCCCATCCTAACATTCTAAGCGGCTGTCGAGTGTGTAACATGCGGCATTCGCACCCCCTTGCCCGGCCCCAATATGGCATGCGCCGCGCAGCGGCTTTTCATCCCCGCCACTGCCAGCTCCGTAGGAGCTGGGAATCGTGTTCACCAATCACCCCACGAAAATATCTACCCCCTTTTCAACCACATACCACCCAACCACGCCTTAAAACCCCAATCTCCCACCCACCCCCGCGCTACCCTGTGGCCGGAGATACCACCATGCCATCCAAACGACAAACCGAAGCCAATCGGCGCAACGGCGCCCACGGCGGCCCCAAAACCCCCGCCGGCAAAGCCCGTTCCAGCCGCAACGCCCTCACCCACGGACTCTTCGCCTCCACCGCCGTCCTCGGCATGGAGAAGGCCGACGACTTCCTCGAACTCCACGACCAATACACCCGCCTCCTCCAGCCCTCCAATACCGCCGAAAAGTTCCTCCTCGACCAGCTTGTCAACGCCCACTGGCGTCTCAGCCGCATCGCCCGTATCGAGGTCGGAGCCATCGAATACCGCCTCACCGAAATCGAACGCGAAAAGGCCGCGGCCGCCAGGCTCAGGGCCGAACTCAGGGCCATCGACCGCGAGTTCGGAGTGCGGCCCCAGCCCGACGAGCACGCCGAAGAAGCCGCCCGCGAGGAGGAACACCGCCGCCGCCTCAAACCCACCGCGCGCGCCATCTACGACCAGCGCCGCCAGGACCTCCGCCTCGGCGAACTCTTCTGCGTCGACTCCAAGGAGGCCGGCATGTTCAACAAACTCGCGCGCTACGAATCCACCCTCCGCCGGTCCTATTTCCGCGCCTACACCGAACTGCAGCGCCTCCGCGAAGCAGCCGCCCAAGCCGGGCAGAAAATAAAAATTACAAATCAAACCGAATCCCATTTCCGGACACCCCCGACACACCCGGCCGCGCCAGCGATCGAACCCCCGGTCCTCAGCACCCAAGGTGTTAAGATGTAAGCAACTTGACGTGCCCGCGGCCGCGGCCGGCCTCGCCGGTCCCGCGCCGCCGCACGCCCAAAAGGACTGGCCATGGATTCACGTCGTAAATTTATCGGCAGGGTCGCCTCCGGCCTCGCCGCCACGCTCGCCTCGCCCGCCGGCGTCCTCGGAGCCAATGACCGCATCCGCCTCGGCGTCATCGGTCCCGGCGACCGCGGCGTCCAACTCGTCCGCGAAGCCCTCGCCTGTGAAAACACTGAAGTCGTAGCCTTCGCCGACGTCTACACCCGCCGCCTCGACGAAGCCAAAAAACTCGCCCCCGACGCCAAGACCTTCCTCGACTACCGCTACCTCCTCGAGGAAAAGTCCATCGACGCCGTCATCATCGCCACCCCCCAGCACCTCCACTGCGAGCACTTCGTCGCCTCCCTCGACGCCGGAAAGCACGTCTACCAGGAAAAGACCATGGCCTTCACGGTCGACCACGCCAGGCGCATGCGCGAAGCCCTTCGCCGCGCCGGCAAACGCACCGTCCAGATCGGCCACCAGTCCTGCTCCTCCGGCCAGGTCACCGACGCCCTCGACTTCCTCCGCTCGGGTGCCCTCGGTAAAATCACCGCCATCCACGCCCACATGTACCGCAACACGCCCCACGGCAAGCCCCAGTGGACGCGCATCCTCTACCCCGACATGACCTCCGAGAACATCCTTTGGAAGTCCTTCCTCGGCGAAGCCCCCGATCGCGAATTCGACGCGCACCGCTACGCTAACTGGCGCTTTTACTGGGACTACTCCGGCGGCAATGTCTACGAGAACATGTGCCACCAGCTCTCTTTCTGGTATAAGACCCTCAACCTCCGGATCCCCACCGCCGTCACCATGACCGGCGGCATCTACCTTTGGAAGGACGGCCGCGAAGTCCCCGATACCATGAGCGTCTCCATGGAGCACCCCGAAGAAATCCTCTTCACCTGGGACTCCGGCTTCGGCAACAACCAGCTCGGCGTCTCCGAAGACGTCCTTGGCACCGACGGCGCCATCCTAAAAAGCCAGCAGATCCGTTACGTTCCCCAGAAGGTCAACCGCCCCGACGGCACGGAATCGCTCGGCCGCACCCCCACGCCGCCGCGCGCCCACATGCAGAACTTTTTCGACTGCATCCGCTCCGGCAAAGAGCCCAACTGCCCCTTCGAACTCGGCTACCGTGTCTCCATCGCCTGCCGCATGGCGGTAGACAGCTACCGCGAAGGCCGCACCGTGCGCTGGGATCCCGCCAGGGAGGAGATCGTCTGACGCCGAATGGACTTTGCCTACACCCCTGAACAGGTACAGCTTCGAAAAGCCGTCCGTGAGTTCGCCGAGGCCGAAATCGCCCCGCACGTCATGGAGTGGGATGAGGACCAGACCTTCCCCCTCGACGCCATCAGAAAGATCGCCGAAATGGGCCTCCTCGGCGTCATCTTCCCCGAAGAGTACGGAGGCGCCGGACTCGGCTACATCGACTACGCCATCGTCGTCGAAGAACTCGCCCGCGTCGACCCGTCCGTGGCCTTAATCGTTGCGGCCCACAACTCCCTCTGCACCAACCATATCTTTCAGGCCGGAACCGAGGAGCAGCGTCGCCGCTACGTCCCCCGCCTCGCCTCGGGCGAGTGGATCGGCTGCTGGTCCCTCACCGAGCCCGAAGCCGGCTCGGATGCCGCCGGCACCCGCACCACCGCCGTTCTCCACGGCGACCACTGGGTGCTGAACGGCAGCAAGACCTTCACCACCAACGCCCACTACGCCGACGTCTGCGTCGCCATGGCCGTCACCGACCGCGCCGCCTCCCACCACGGCATCTCCGCCTTCATCATCGAAACCGGAACCCCCGGCTTTCGAACCGGAAAGAAGGAAAACAAGCTCGGAATGCGAGCCAGCGACACCGGCGAAGTGATCTTCGAAAACTGCCGCCTCCCGGCCTCCCAGCTCCTCGGAAAGCCCGGAGAAGGCTTCATCGACAGCCTGAAAATACTGGACGGAGGCCGAATCTCGATCGCGGCCCTCTCGGTAGGCCTGGCCCAGGGAGCCTACGAAGTCGCCCTGACCTACTCGAAGCACCGCAAGCAATTCGGCCGTCCGATCTCCGAATTTCAAACCACCCAGAACAAGCTCGCCGACATGGCGACCTCGATAGAAGCCGCGCGCCTCCTCACCTTCCAGGCCGGCTGGCTAAAGGACCAGGGAAAAAGGGTCACGAAGCAATCCTCGATGGCCAAGCTCTTCGCCTCCGAAATCGCGGTCCGCGTCGCCGACGAAGCCGTCCAGATCCACGGAGGCTACGGCTTCATCAAGGATTACCCCGTCGAAAAGTTCTACCGCGACGTCAAGCTCTGCACCATAGGAGAAGGCACCAGCGAAATCCAAAGACTGGTAATAGCCCGCCAACTCCTCCAAAAGTAATCCTGGAAAAATGACGATCGAGGCAACAGCGCAGTGGA
This sequence comes from Bryobacteraceae bacterium, assembly GCA_046289265.1. Taxonomy (GTDB): domain Bacteria; phylum Acidobacteriota; class Terriglobia; order Bryobacterales; family Bryobacteraceae; genus JBKBWD01. Next base: position 85,719 of record JBKBWD010000014.1, read on the forward strand.
CTGACCGAGTTTTCGCAAGCGAAAACTCGTGTCTGTCCCCTAACCCCCCAACCTCCAATGACCGCCGCTCCCTCATACTAACCGGCTTTCCGCCACCGAAAACCCGACTCTGTCCCCATAACCGCCACCGCCACCCGAAGGACGACCGCTGCGGACTGACCGGGTTTTCGCAAGCGAAAACCCGAGTCTGTCCCCTAACCCCCCCAACCCCCAATGACCGCCGCCCCCCCAACCGGCCAGTCCCCAAGCCACCCCAATGACCCCCGCCCCCACCGACATCCTCGCCGCCGCCCCCCGCGCCCTGGCCCGCGCCGCCACGGCCATCGAAAACCGAGCCCCCGAATCCTACATCCTCCTAAAGGCCCTCTTCCCCCACACCGGAAACGGCCTCATCCTGGGCATCACCGGATCCCCCGGCTCCGGCAAAAGCACCCTCGTAGACCAACTGGCCACCCACCTCCGCCAGGCCGGCAAAACCCTAGGCATCATCGCCGTGGACCCCTCCAGCCCCTACTCCGGAGGCGCCATCCTCGGCGACCGCATCCGCATGCAGCGCCACCACGATGACCCCGGAGTCTTCATCCGCTCCATGGCCACCCGCGGAGCCCTCGGCGGACTCGCCCGCGCCACAACCGACATCGCCCTCCTGCTCGACGCAGCCGGCCGCGACGTCATCCTGATCGAAACCGTCGGAGTCGGCCAGGACGAAATCGACGTTGCCCGCCTCGCCGATGTCACCGTCGTCGTCCTCGTCCCCGGAATGGGCGACGATGTCCAGGCCATCAAAGCGGGTATCATGGAAATCGCCGACGTCTTCGTCATCAACAAGTCCGATCAACCGGGCACCGACCGGCTCGAGCGCGAAATCCAGGCCAGCCTCAGCCTTGCGCGACGGCCGGACGGTTGGACCCCGCCCATCGTCCGCACCATCGCTAGCGAAGGGCAGGGCATCGGGGAAGCGCTCGAAGCCGTGCGATCGTTTGTCGCCGGGCACGCGCGCCGGCGCCGCAGCGCCGAAACCTGGCGCCAGCGCCTTCGCGAAATGCTGCGCGACCGGCTCACCGAGCGCATCAACGCGCTCGACATCGACGCCGCCGCCGAGGAGGTGGCGGCCCAGCGGCGCGACCCGTACTCGGTCATCGACGAGTGGATGGAGCGAATCGGCCTGCGTTGAGTCAATACGGAAGGAGCATTCGGGATTTGAAAGCACAGATTGGAATCATCGGCGGCAGCGGCCTCTACTCGATGCTGGGCTTTGAAGCGGAAGAGGAGTTGTGTCTCGACACGCCGTTCGGAGCCCCCTCGGACGCCTACGTGGTCGGAAAACTTGCGGGCCGCGACGTGGCCTTCCTCGCCCGCCACGGGCGCGGCCACCGCCTCTCGCCCTCGGAGCTGAACTTCCGCGCCAACATCTACGGATTCAAAACCCTCGGCGTCGAGCGCATCGTCTCGGTCAGCGCTGTCGGTTCGCTCAAGGAGGAGCACAAGCCCCTCGACTTTGTCATCCCGGACCAGTTCTTCGATCGCACGCGCGGCCGCATCTCGACCTTCTTCGGCGAGGGCCTCGTCGCCCACGTCAGCTTCGCCGATCCGATCTGTCCCGAACTCGCCCAGGTCGTCCACGCCGCCTGCCAGTCGCAGGGCGTCACCTCCAAACTCGGCGGAACCTATCTCTGCATGGAGGGCCCGGCCTTCTCGACCAAGGCCGAATCGAACATCTATCGTAGCTGGGGCATGGACGTCATCGGCATGACCAACCTCCAGGAGGCCAAACTCGCGCGCGAAGCCGAGATCTGCTACGTCACCGTCGCGATGGTCACCGACTATGACTGCTGGCACCCTGAGCACGACGCCGTCACCGTCGAGGACATCATCGCCAATCTCGTCAAAAACGCCGAGAACGCCTGCAAGGTCGTCGCCGCCACCGTCGCCGCGATGCCTGCGGGCCGCGGCTGCAAGTGCGGCGCCGCGCTGAAGCACGCTCTCATCACGGACCGCAAAGTCGTTCCCGAAGCGACGCGAAAGAAGCTGGAGCCGATCATTGGAAAGTATTTCGCCCAGTGACCTCGCGCTCGAAATTTTAAACGACTGCCTTCGGGGCAGCGCCCCTCCGACGGATCTACTGGACGCGCTGCTCCGTTCCGCCGAACGGCCCGAGGGCAGCCGCGCACTGTTCAACATCGTCGTCGAGCGTCTCGGAGACCTCTTCGAGCCGGCCCTCTGCGACGCTTACACGAACCTGTTCTCGCGGGCCATTGAGTTCGTCTATCCCGAACTCCCCTCCGAGGACCTCGTCGAGCGATACCGGCGCATCCGGATGCCGCGCCGCTTCACCGGCGACCTGGACCGCGTCCACGACGTCTTCGTCCTGTCGCGCATCACGCTCGGCGCCGACGTCGCCGTGACAAGCGTTGCGCTCGACGCGGCGAAGCGCCGTTTCCCGAAGGCGCGTATCCACTTCGTCGGCCCGCGGAAAAGCTGGGAGCTCTTCGCCGCCGATCCGCGCCTGTCGCACGCGAACGTCGACTACGGCCGCACCGCGACACTGCCCGGTCGCCTCGCGGTCTGGCCCGAATTGAAGTCACTGCTCGATCGCCCCGGCGCGATCGTCATCGATCCCGACTCGCGCCTGACGCAACTGGGCCTGCTGCCTGTCTGTGCCGAAGAGAACTACTACTTCTTCGAGAGCCGCGGCTACGGCGGCTACGGTCTCGAATCGATTACGGAGCTGACGAGCCGCTGGCTGGCCGAGACCTTCGATGCGCCGGACGCCGGCCCGTACATCGCCACCCCGTGTGAGCCCGTGCCCGCCGACGTGACGATCAGCCTCGGCGTCGGAGAGAACCCAGCCAAGCGCGTGGCCGACCCGTTCGAACAGGAGTTGCTCCGCGCCGTCGCCGCAACCGGCGCGCGCATTCTGATCGACAAGGGAGCGGGGGGCGAGGAGCAGCAGCGCGTCGAACGGGCGATCGCGGCAGCGGGCGGCCGCATCGAGACGCACCACGGAGCCTTCGCACCCTTTGCCGCCAGTATCGCGGCGAGCCGCCTTTACATCGGCTACGACTCAGCCGGCCAGCACGTCGCCGCCGCCTCGAAAACGCCGCTCGTGACCGTTTTCGCCGGAGCCGTCTCCGACCGGATGTTCGCCCGCTGGCGTCCCACCGGAGCCGGTCCCATCCGAATCATCCGCGTCACGGAGCAGCCGACCGAGCGCATCCTCGCCGAAGCACTCGAAGCGGTCTCGCAACTGTCTACTTGACACCGCCTGCTACACTGAGGGCGCAGGCTTACCCGTGGCAGAGCCTGCAGGCCGTATCTCGGTCGTACTTCAAATGGAACCGCACCTTGGAGCCATGCGGCTGATGGCATAGCGAACACTCCTCCAGAACCTCCGGGGTGTGCTGATGCGCTTCCACAAATGTTTTCTGGTCGTGGCAAACCAGGCAGTTCTCTTTGAGCGAACCGCCCTTGAATCCCCACGCGCCTCCCTCGGCCGCGTGACAGGCTGTGCAGGCGGCTGCCGGAGGATGCGCGCGAAAAGCTTCGAAGCCCGCCGGAGCGCCCTCGCCGACGAACAGCCGCGCCTTGTGCTCGGCGCCGCCGGTCACCAGCACAAGCTCGTGCTTGCCGGCCTCCAGTTTCACGGTCGCTGAAAGGACGCCCGCGGCATCGGACTTGCTCTCGACGGGCTTGCCGTCGAGCAGCAGTTTCGCTTCGCCCTCGGTTCGCGCCACCACGGACAGGGCGCCGGGCTTCAGGATCGATTGATCCAAAGGGCGCAGGAATCCCGGCCCTTTATCGGCCTCCTGTCCGAAGCACAGGAGCGCCAGCATGGCGAAGGCGAGACCGCGGCCGCTCATACGCGCTCGTGCCGGTAGCGCACCAACGACCGGTCGATCGACCGGAGATTCGGTACGCCGGCCAGGCCCATATCGAGCGCCAGTTCGGTGCGCAGCAGTTCGATGACTCGCTCCACACCCGGCTGTCCGAACGCGGTGAGTCCATAAAGATAGGGCCGGGCAACGCAGATGGCCGTCGCGCCCAGTGCAAGCCCCTTGAGGATGTCGCTGCCCCGTCGGAAGCCTCCGTCGCAAAGAACGGGAATCTTGCCCTCGACGGCCCGGACGACCTCCGGCAGCGCGTCAATCGTCGCGCCGACATGGTCAAGTTGCCGCGCCCCGTGATTCGACACGATGATGCCGGCGGCGCCGTGCTTCACAGCGAGGCGTCCGTCTTCGGCGGTAAGCAGACCTTTGAGCAGCACCGGCAGCTTCGTCAGGGAGACGAGTTCGCCGACACTCTCCCAGGTCGGCGTCGGAAACGGCCGGGACGGGTAGATGCCGACGCGCTCGGGGTTGCGCGACTTCGGCAGATTGCCCTGCGCATCGCGCTGCGGAATGCCCGTCTCGCACCAGGAGCGCTCGAACCGGTTTTTCACATTGCGCGCCCGCTGGGAGACGTACATGATGTCGGTGGTGAAGCAGATGCCGCTGCAGCCCTTGTCCTCGAGCTGCTTGACAAACGATTTCATCGTTTGCGTGTTGCGGAGTTGCGCTCCGGTGGTCACCTGCCACCAGACGGGCCCCTTGCCGCTTGCCACCACGTCGTCGATGCCGCCGTTGGTGATATGGAGCGCCTTCGCGTTCGCCGCGGCGCGCGCTACCACGCGTTCGCCATCGCGGTAGAAGCAGTTCTTCCCGCCGGCCGGATCGAGGAGAATCGGGTAGTCGAGTTTCTGGCCGAACAGCGTCAACGAGAGGTCGATCTTGTGAACGTCAACGAGCGCACGCGGACGAATGATGATGTTCTTGAACGCTTCGACGTTGTCGCGCAGCGAGACCTCGTCCTGCGTGCCGGTTTCGAGGTAATCCCAGGCGATCGGATCCAGCTTCTTCTTCGCGAGTTCGGCGAAGTCCATAACCGAAACCGGCCCCATCAGGGGATCGTCGTGGTCGAAAACCACTCCGGGGTTGCGGGTCGTGTCCTGGCTGAGGCCAAAAGCGGTGGCTCCGAACATCCCGACCAACTGCTTGATGGCGTATCGTCGACTGAGGTGCATGTTAGCGTGATTCAATCACAGGCAGCCGGTGCGGAGCAACCTGCTCACTTCTTCTTGCCGGCCACCTGCCAGTCCGTAAACGGCGAGCGGACCCCGCGGATATTAACATTCAGGCAGTAGGGCACGCCCGAGGAGAATGCGCGCTCGACGGCAGGACCCACCTGCTCGAGAGTGTCGATGGTTTCGCCTCCGCCGCCGAAGCCCTTCGTGACGATGTCGTATCTTGTCGAGCGCAGTTCGCAGGCGACGGTCGGCTGTCCGTCGAAAGTTTCGGATTGCAACTCCCGCTCCAGGCCCCAGCCGGCATCGTTGCCGACGATCGTGACAAACGGCAGCTTGTAGCGCACCGCCGTATCCAGCTCGGCGATGTAGAAGCCGAGCGAGCCGTCGCCGGTAATCAGTGCGACGGGCTTTCCGGGATTGGCCATCTGGAGAGCGATCGCATTCGGCAGCGCTGACCCGATCGTGCCAAGCGGCCCGAGCCTGAGCCACCGGCCGGTCTCGATGGCCGGGAGAGAGACCCGGCCCCAGTGCGCGAAGTCGCCGCCGTCCCACGCATAGCGCACGTCGCGCGGAAGGTGCTTCTTCAATTCGGCATAGAACGCCGCCGGATGCAGCGGCGAGGAGCGGTCGCAGGCGCGGCGCGCCACTTCCTGCTCCCATTCACACCGCAGGGCGCGCAGCCGTTCGAGCCACGGCCGCGGCTCCCAGGGCTTCGCCCCGATAGCATCGGTCATCGCCCGCAGCGTCGCTTTCACGTCGGCGCAAATCGCCACCTCGAGCCGGCGATTCATGCCAAGCTCCTGCGGATGAATGTCCACCTGGATAAACTTCGCCTCGGGAGAAAACAGTCGCGCGCCGCCGAGCGCCAGCCGGTAGTCGATGCGCTTGCCGAGCACCAGGAACACGTCGGCCTCGCGGAAGGCTTTATGCACGGCCTGGTTCAGGGCCGGGTCGGCGTAGCCCATGCAGAGCGGGTGCTCGTCGGAGACCGTGCCCTTCGCCATCGTGATCGTGTAGAGGGGCAGGGAAGTGCGCTCGATAAACTCCTCCAGCTCCTGTTCGGCATTCGTCCACCAGATTCCGCTGCCGGCGATGACGACGGGGCGTTCGGCCGCGCGCAGCATCGCCAGCGCCTGCTCGACCTCGCGCAAGCCGGGTGCGGGCGCCAGATTCTCCTGGATCTGCGGAGTCGCGGCCGGCGCTTCGGTCTTGCCGGTGAAGACGTCGACCGGGATCGTCAAATGGACGGGACCCTTCCGGCCGGAGTTGGCCTCGGCGTAGGCGCGCCCGAGATAGAAGGGCACCTGCGCGGCGTTGGGCGCTTCGGCGGCCCACTTCACCACCGGGCGCGTCATGTTGACCTGTTCGATATCCTGAAAGGCTTGGCGCTCGGCGAGGCTGGAGGAGCGGCTGCCGCTGACGGCGATCAGCGGGCTGGCGGCCAGATACGCCGTCGCGATGCCGGTCAGCGAATTGGTGTGTCCGGGGCCGCCGGTTACTAGCGACAGCGCGGGCTTGCGCGTGATGCGCGCCCAGGCGTCGGCCGCGTGCGTGACGCCGGACTCGTGGCGCATGTCGATAATCTCCATGCCGGCTCTCGCCGCCACCCCGAGCACTTCGTTGAGGTGGTCCCCCACCAGGGTGAAGATGCGGTCGATGCCAAGCTCCTTGGCCGCCCGGACGAACAGTTCTGCTCCTGAAGGCATAAAGATCAATATATCGCGCTAACACGGGGCGGGCCGTAGGGTACGATGGTCGATAAGTTATGCGTCTGCTCGTCTTGTTCGTAGTGTGCCTGGGGCTCGCCTATTCTCAAGTGACGCCGCAGGAGGCCGCCGAAGGATGGATCGCACTCTTCGATGGCGAAACCCTGTTCGGCTGGACGCCGGAAGGCGGCTCGAAGTGGCGCGTCGTGAACGGCGCGATCGTTCCGGAGGAGGGCGAATCGGGCTGGCTGCGTCACAATGCCGTCTTCGCCGACTACGCGCTTCGGGTCGAATACCGAGTCGCCTCGGCCGATGTGAATAGCGGGATTCTGCTGCGCGCGCCGCGCACCGGCCCTCCTGCGCTGATGGGCTACGAAGTGCAGATATTCGACACGCACCCGAGCTATCCCACTGGCGCCCTGGTCAACCACTTGAAGCCGCGCAGAGTCGCGCCGGCGCCGAACCGTTGGCGCACTGTGGAGATCGAACACTCCGGCGAACAGATCATTGTGAAGGTGGACGGCCGGACGGTGCTCGATGGACTCGATTCGCACGCAGCCGCCGGCCATATCGGCTTGCAGTACAACCGGGGGCACCACATCGAGTTCCGCAGCGTCCGGCTGAGGCCGCTCGGCCTGGAGCCGGTCTTCAACGGGCGCGATCTCGCGGGCTGGAAGGAGGTGGGGACTCCGCGCGCCAAGGAGCCGCCGGTCTGGTCGGTTCGGGACGGAATGATCAACGTCGTCAAAGGACCGGGCCAGCTTGAAACCGAGAGCCTCTACCGTGATTTTGTCCTGCAGCTCGACGTCCGCGCGAATGCGCGCGACGCGAATCACCACCCGAATAGCGGCGTCTTCTTCCGCGGTGAGCCCGGCGGTTTCTGGACGGGTTACGAATCGCAGATCCGGAACGAATTCAAGGACGGCGACCCGGCGCAGCCCGTCGACTTCGGCACCGGCGGCGTCTACTTCTACCAGCCTGCCCGCAAGGTGGTGAGCCGGGACAACGAGTTCTTCACCAAGACAATTGTCGCGTACGGCCGCAGCATCAATATCTGGGTGAACGGCTATCCGGTGAGCTCCTGGGAGGATCCGCATCCGGAAGGTGCGGTCGTGCGGAACAAGGAGGCGCGGTTGGGAGCGGGTGCGATCAGCTTACAGGCCCATGATCCGACGACGAATCTCGACTTCCGAAAGATCGTCGTGGCCGAACTGCCTTAACTAGAGCCTGTCCAATGAAAGCATAGAAGCCTCTGCCATTGAGCTGGCCGGGATTGCCGTTGAATGGCGTATAAAACAAAACACTGCTGTTTTGTTGAAGTCGGGTAAAAAGCATCGTTATGATTGCTCATGCTGCCCGAGCAACTCCTTGTCTCGCTGCCTGCGCTACTTCCGGAACAAGATGAACTCCAGCCGCCCGTGCCCACGGTGCTGGGCAGTATCGACTACCGCAGTTGGCGC
>JBKBWD010000149.1:0-5848 GCA_046289265.1 Bryobacteraceae bacterium
TCTACACTACCGCAGCTTCCGCCTCCTCCGTCAACCACCATATTCCAGTGGCGCCAAATCTAATTTGGACAAGAGTGCGGCTACATCCAGCCACTGCACAAATCGTCCGACGCCGATCTCGCTGGCCTCCGACCAGCGCCGGACGAAATCCACGATCTGGTCCCGCGTGTCATGCGGAACCCAGACCCCGGTCAGAGTTCCCCAAGTTCTTTTTTTAGGGCGACGTGCTCGGCCATCAGTTCCGCCAGAACCTCATCCTTGCGCTGGATTTTTTTCTGGAGAAACTCGATCCGCTCCTGCTCGGCCTGAGGCTTCGGGCGGCCTTTCGCCTGGAAGGCGGCGGCCCCGTTGTCGAAGAATTCCTTCTGCCAGCGGTAGAAGACCGTCGGCTGCAGGCTCAGTTCGTCGCAAAGCTTGGAGACCGGCTCGTGTTCCAGCAGATGCCGCCTCAGAACGGCCACCTTCTCCTCGGCCGTGTAGTTCGTTCGCTTCTTTCTCATACGCGTTCTCTCCGTTTATCTTAACGGGCGAACGCTCTCTCCACTTTCAACTGAGGCGGGACACAGCTGTCTTTCAGCGGTCGAGGTGGCAGTGGATTGGAGTGTGGGCGTTCGGCCAGTGCGAAAGTGGAATCGATTTCCCGACTGCGCGAATGCGGGTACTCGCCCCTTGCATTCCCTTGGTTGTTCCCCCATAATCGCTCCTCGATGGCTGACTTAACCGAACCGATGAGGCCCGTGGGCCGGAAGGACCGGATTGCCTCGATCGACGTGCTGCGCGGTTTTTCGCTGCTCGGCATTCTGCTGATGAACATTGTCGCGTTCGGGCTCCCGATGGGCGCCTATTTCAATCCCAGCGTTTACGGGGGCGACTCCGGGCGCGACCTGGCGGCGTGGTTCATCGCGCAGGTGTTTTTCGACGGGAAGATGCGGTGTATCTTCTCCATGCTGTTTGGTGCGGGCGCTGTCCTGCTGTTGGAAAGGGCCGAGCGCCGGGGCGCCGGCATCGAGGCTGCCGACATCTACTACCGCCGCACGATGTGGCTGATCGTTTTCGGCCTGATTCACGGTCATCTGATCTGGGGTGGGGATATTCTCTATCACTACGGAGTAGTCGGGCTGCTGCTGTTTCCGCTGCGGCGGCTGTCGGCGCGCGCGCTGCTCATTACCGGCAGCGTGATCCTGGTGCTGCATTCGGTGCAAGGCCTGGGCGGCGGGATCGCGATCGGCGAGCTGCGGGAGAAGGCGATCGCGGCGGCAGCGATTCCGAACCCGACCGCCGAGGAGCGGAAGACGATTCGCGAGTGGGAGCAGGTCGCCGAGATCTTCGAACCCACTCCCGAGGCCGTTGAGAAGGAGATCGCGGCGCACAGGGGCGGGTGGCTCGATGTGCTGCCGCTGCGTTCCGCCGAGGCGTCGCTGCTCGAGTTCACGCTGTTTTTCCAGTTCCTGTTTCTGGACGTGCTTTGCATGCTGGTGCTGGGGATGGGGCTGGCGAAGGCGGGGATGTTCGATGCGTCGCGGTCGTATCGATTCTATGGGCTGATTGCACTGGCTGGATTCGCCGTGGGGATCCCGGTGAATACCTGGGCCGCGGAGCAGTACCGGGCCGCCGGCTTTACGACGGCGGCGCAGTTCACCTATATCGGATCCACGGCCGATCTCGGCCGGTTCTCGATTGCGCTTGCGTATACGTCGCTGATCATGATCGCGTCCAAGGGCGGCTTGCGTTTCCTGACGCGGCCGCTGGCGGCAGTGGGACGGACGGCGCTCAGCAACTATCTGCTTACGTCGATTCTGTGTACGCTGTTTTTCAACGGGTACGGACTGGGTTACTTCGCCAAACTGTCGCGGCATGAGCTGTATTGGGTTGTGCTTGGGATGTGGGTGGTGAACCTCACGGTGAGTCCGCTGTGGCTGCGGTATTTTCAGTTCGGTCCGGCGGAGTGGCTGTGGCGTTCGCTGACGTACTGGAAGCGGCAGCCGTTGGCGGTTTCACGCTCCCTTACGGTCGCGGCTCGGTAACTAATTTCAGGGATGGGGAGCCGTTGGGGAAGGTCAGCTCGTAGCAGGCGGCTACGTTGCGGAGCTCTTCGTCTCCGAGCAGGAGTGTGGGTGCGGTGAGGTAGCCGGCGGCCGTGAGTCGGAGGAGGAGCGCCGGGCCTGCGCCGGCTGTTTCGAGCATCCCCTCGAGGTTGACCGTACCTCCAAAGGCTTTCAGGCGATCGAGCCGGCCGGTGACGCGGTAGGCAGGCTCGGGGTTCTGCAAGTCGATGGTCATGCGGCCGGCAAAGGGCGCTTCGTTGATTCGGGTAGTGAGTTCGGGGAACTCGATCGAGGTCCCGTCCCAGTAGACAGAGCTTCGGACGTTGGCCGCGGCGGACGGGCCGAGGGTCAGGGTTTTGATGTGGACCGAACCTTCGAGGCGGCGGGTTCGCAGGAACGCGGGCAGGCTTGGGGTGCGGCCGAGGGTCCGGGCGAGAAAGCCCTGGCGGCGATGGAGCGTGGGGGCGAGGAGGCGTTCGAGGCCCGCGGCATCGGCGTGGTCGAGGACGATGCGGAGAGTGTGAGGCCGAATGGCGGCCGGGGTGTAGCTGTAGTCGAGGAGGGCCTCGATCTGGCCAGCGCGGGCGCGCATTTTGCGGAGCGCGAGGCTTTCGCCCTGGATCGACACGGCCGCGGTCTCGACCTCGACGGGCTGGGCGAGTCCCTCGACGGGGAGGGTCAGGGCGCTGACGTCGAGTTGGCCGGACCAGATGCCCGAACCGGCGGCGAGGCGGCGGAAGCGGAGCGTCCCTTTCCATTCGCCTCCGGAAGACTCCTTAAGGAAGTCCAGGGGTGCGGCTCCGGTGAACCGGGTGGCGGCTTCGAGGGTTTCGGGAATCGGAAGGCTGCGGGCGTTGACGCGCAGGTCGGTCGCGAGAGTGGCGGGGTCGTAGTTGAGGGCAAGGGTGGCGGCGTGGCGGTCTCCGAGCTGAACCGGGGTCGGGGGGAACGAGAGCGTTCCGTCGTCGATCAGAATCTCGGCTTTGTCAAGGCGTAGCGGGCTGAGGCCGGTGAGGGCGAGGGTGGATTCCTGCACAGTGAACTGGCCCTGGGCGCCGCCGGGGGCCGAGTAGCCGATGGCGCCGGTGAGGGCACCGTCCATCCGGAAATCGTCGGGAAGCCCGGCGCCCATGTGGCGCGCGACCTCGACGAGGGCGGCGACGGGAAATTCCTTCAGCGTGGCGGTAACGCCCCAGCGGGCCTGGGTGAGGTAGTCGGCGGCGCGGAGCCGGATGGCGACCGGGAGCGGGTCCTTGGCCTGCGGGACGGTTTCGAGGTCGAGGCGCTGGTTCCAAAGGTCGAGATTTCCACGGTAGTTGAGAGCCCAGGCGCGGCCGCGAATCGGGAGGAGGTCCCAGCGGTGGATGTCCTCGACACGGAGTTGGCCGGTGACGGAGAGGCGGGTGATGGGTCCGGTGAGCCGGGCGCGGGAGGAGACGAGTCCGTGGACACCGATGTCGCGGCCAACCAAAAGGGTCATTACCTCGGCGAGGGCGCTGGGCTCGAGTTCCACGTTCATGTTGAGGCGGGCTTCCTCGGAGCCGGGTCGTTCCCAGCTTCCTTCGCCGGAGTAGCGGCCGAAGCCCTGGGCGGGGCTGTCGGTGCGGGCGGGGGCGCCGCTGAAGCGGAAGTCGAGGCCGTTGCGGCGGGAGAAGATTTCGAGGTTGGTGCGGGTGAGATAGAAGGGGGATTTGCGGAGGCCGAATTTGAAGTTGATGCGGCCGGAGGAGACGGCGATGTCGGGGAGGCGGGCGGGGGCCTGGTCCTGACGGTCGAGGAGGAGTTGAAAGTTCCAGGGTCCGCGTTCGGTCTTTGTAAGGTTGAGGCTGGGTTCGTCGAGGTGGAGGCTGGAGAAATCGAGGCGTCCGAAGAGGAGGCTGAGAATGCGGAGGCGGGCCTTTAGCGAGGTGACGTAGGCGAGGGGTTCGAGGCCGACGGAGGGGTCGTCGTGGATGACGACGTCGCTGAGGGAGAAGCCGGGTCCGGTGAGAAGGCTGAGGCGGACGCGTCCGATCTGCACCTTGCGCTGGAGGGAGCGCTCGAGGCCGCGGCGGAGGGGCTCGCGGAGGCTGTCGGCGCTGACGAAGGGCGCGACGGCGGCGGCCGTGAGAAAGAAGCCCAGCAGCAAGAGGGCGGCGCGGAGGAGCCGGCGGCGGGGGGCGTGCTTCATAGGGCGGAGTCCGGGTTGAGGAGGGCCTGATAGTGTTGGGGCTCGTCGATGTCCTGGAGGATGCCGGGGTCGTCGACATCGACGTAGATGGTGCGGCCGCGGTGGCGGTGGATGACCTCGCGGGCCTGGCCGGTTTCGGCGGGGAGGGCGAGGAGTTCGGCGATTATGGGGCGGGCGGCGCAGATGGGGTGGCCGCGGTGTCCTTCGCACCGGGGGATGGCGAGCAGTTCCCCGCCCTGCGAGGCGTCGAGGGTCCGGATGAGGGCCTCGACGGTTTCGGGCTGGAAGGCGGGATAGTCGACCGGTGTAAAGAGGATGCCGCGCGCGGTGGGCGGCACGGCGGCGAGGGCGGTCTGGAGTGAGCTGAGCTGGCCGCGCTCAGGGTTGGGGTTGATGACGAATTCGGCCTGATCGGTTCGGCGGAGGGCGGCGCGGATGCGCTCATGGCCGTGGCCGAGGGCGACGATGACGGGGCGGCAGTGTTGGGCGAAGAGTTCGATGAGGCGGTCCAGGAAGCACTGGCCTTGCCATTTGAGGAGGGCTTTGGGGGCGCCCATGCGGCGGGAGGCTCCTCCGGCGAGTATGATGGCGGCGTAGGCCGGTTCCGGGATCACTGGGCGGCGGCTCGTACCGTGTCCTTGGCGAAGACGGACTTGGAGAGCGGACGCCAGTTGGCGTCGGGCTGGCGGCGGACGGCGATCATCTCGGCGACGACGGAGACGGCGATCTCTTCCGGGGTGACGGCGCCGATCTCGAAGCCCATGGGGGCGAAGATGCGGTCGAAGGCTGCGCGGGAGAAGCCCTCTTTTTCGAGCTCCTTGACGACGCTGTAGACCTTGCGGCGGCTGCCGATCATGGCGATGTAGCGGGCCTCGGTGGTGACGGCCCAGCGGAGCACGCGCATGTCGTCGCGGTGGCCGCGGGTGACGATGACGAGGTAGCTGCTGGAATTGATTTCGAGTTTGGGGAAGATGGACTCGTACTCGCCGGCGTGGATCTCTTGGGCTTCGGGGAAGCGGTCGCGGTTGGCGAACTGCTCGCGGTCATCGATGACGGCGACGCCGAAGCCGGCGAGGTCGGCGACTTTGGCGAGGCTTTTGGAGATGTGTCCGGCGCCGAAGATGAAGGCGCGGGGCTGGGGCACGACGGGTTCGACGAAGACTTCCAACTGTCCTCCGCAGATCAGGCCGTTGTCATAGGCGGCGTCCTGGCCGAGGCTGAAGCTGAGCTTGCGGGGCTTCTCTTCCTCGATGACTTCGCGGGCGGCGTTCCAGACCTCGGCTTCGACGCAGCCGCCGCCGATGGTGCCGAGCATGGAACCGTCCTCGCGCACCAGGAGCTTGGCGCTTTCGAAGCTCGGAATGGAGCCGCGCACCTGGACGATGGTGGCGATGGCGCACTTCTGTCCGGCGCGACGGAGCCGGATGAGTTCTTCGAAGATGTCCATCCTGAGGAGGATTATAGCGTGGATGGAGGGTAAGTCTGGGGTGGGCACCGGGCTTCCGATCCAAAGCTCCACTAGGACTGGAAAATTCTCGTACACACCTTAGGCTTTCCTCCACTGCTGTCCAAATTAGCTGACCACCCTCAATCGGGCAGTTGATTCCAAAGGACATATCTGCGCCTTCTGAAC
>JBKBWD010000150.1:0-5817 GCA_046289265.1 Bryobacteraceae bacterium
GGCGGGATGCCGCCGACAGGTGGGTCCACTCAGGGCGTCAATCGCGACGAACGCCCTCGATGCGTGCATAATTTAGGCGACATGAATCCCTCCTACGCCTGAAGTTGCCCACTGCGAATAGGCGGCGGATCAATGTGTAAAGACGTATATAAGATCTGATCGAGGATGTCAATTACAAAAATGAGATCTTCGAGCCGCCAACTAGTGCATGTATAAGTCTTAATCATTGGGGTGATAACTGATACGGTCGGGTTCCACCCGCAAGGGGCATTTGCGCAGAACCCCCATGCACCCAGTCGGGGTGTATACTTCTTCCCATGATGCGTTACCTGCTGGTGTTATGGGCCTTCACCTGCTTGTCCGCGCAGGACCGCTACGAGCAGCTCATGAGCGACATCCTGATCTTCGACGCGCACATTGACACACCACGGTACTTCGTTGACGAGGGATACCGGCTGGCGGACGAGCACGACTACTACGAGCTTGATATTCCGCGTATGCGGAAGGGGAAGCTCGGCGCCGTCTTCTTTGGAATCTATGCGCAGCCGCAGGATTTCCCTCCCGAGCGCTGGCTGCCGCGGGCCATCGAATGCCTCGAGGCTCTGCACCGCGAGATCGAAGCAAATCACAAGGACATGGAGTTTGCCCGCACGGCGGCCGATGTCGAACGTATTCACAAGTCGGGCAAACTAGCCGCACTGGTAAGTCTGGAAGGCGGCCACCTGATCGCTGGCAGCCTCGGCGTCCTGCGCGCGTTTCATCGGATGGGAGTGCGGTACATGACGCTGGCGCACTTTCAGACGAACAGCTATGCCGATTCCATGACCGGCGAGGAGATCCATAGGGGTTTGTCAAAGGCCGGCCGCGCGCTGGTGCGCGAGATGAATCGTCTGGGAATGATTATCGACGTCTCGCATATCTCGGACAAAGCCGTGCTGGATGCGGTGGAGGAAAGCCACGCGCCGGTGATCGCGTCGCACTCGTCCGTCAAAGCCATCGCGCCGATCGTTCGCAATATGCCGGACGACGTAATCCGGGCGGTTGCAGGCAAGGGCGGCGTTATCTGCATCAACTTTCACGCCGGTTATCTGGACCAGGCTGCCTACGACGTCTACATCAGGAACCGCCCGGCGCGGGACCGTGAGATCAAGGAACTGCTCAATCGCCAGCCGGACGACCCTGTGAGATGGGAGCGGCTGCGCGCGATCCAGAAGAAGTATTACGAGAAGATGCCCAAGGTGGACGTGAAGGTGCTGTTGCAGCACATCGGCCATGTCGCCAAAATCGCCGGCGTGGATCACGTAGCCATGGGCTCGGATTTCGATGGCATCTCTGGTATGGTACCGGTCGGAATGGAGGACGTTTCGAAGTATCCGGCAATCGTGAAAGGGTTGATCGAGCTCGGCTACACGGACCGTGATGTTCGGAAGATCATGGGCTTGAATCTATTGCGGGTGATGAAAGCGAACGAGCAGGCTGCGGAAAGCCGGTGACGCGCCGGGAGTTCCCGGGACAGCATCGCGGACCTTCCCGTCCGCTAAAATAAAAGCTTCCCGATGACCCGCTCCGCCTCCTCTCCGTCGTCCGGCCGCGACGGACCGACCCAAGTTGCCGTTATCGCCGAAAAGCCTTCAGTCGCAAGGGACATCGCCCGCGTTCTCGGAGCAACCTCCCGCGGCGAGGGCTATCTGCACGGCGGCGGTTACGTGATTACGTGGGCGGTGGGGCACCTGGTCGCGCTGGCGCAGCCACACGAAATTCACCCGGCGTGGAAGTCCTGGCGGCGCGAACTCCTCCCGATGCTGCCGCGCGAGTGGCCGCTGGTCGTCTACGAGCAGACCAAGGACCAGTTCGAGGTCGTTCGCCGCATCCTCACCTCGCCGCGCGTCTCGAAGGTCGTATGCGCCACCGACGCCGGCCGCGAGGGTGAACTGATTTTCCGCTACATCTACGAGGCCGCCGGCTGCACCAAGCCGGTCGAGCGGCTTTGGATCTCCTCGCTCACCCCCGAGGCAATCCGCGAGGGCTTCGCCAAACTTCGTCCCGCCGTCGAGTACGAGGGCCTTGCCGATGCGGCCCGCGGACGCAGCCGCGCCGACTGGCTCGTCGGGATGAACCTCTCGCGCGCCTACACTCTGGCGTACGGCGACGAGCTTTCGGTGGGGCGCGTGCAGACCCCAACGCTGGCGATGGTTGTCGAGCGCGAACTGGCGATCCGCGCCTTCGTGCCCGAGAACTACCGCGAAGTCATCGCCACCTTCTCGCCCACGGGCTCCAGGGACCACTCGCCGAGCTACCAGGGTACGTGGTTCCGATCGGACGCCTCCGGTGCGCCCGTGGCCAAAGCCGAGGACAAACAGAAGCTCCAGATGGCGATGCGCCTGCCCGCCGACGGAACCGAGGCGAAGGAGATCGTCGCGCGCGCCAAGCGCGGCGAGGGCCGCATCGAATCGATCAGGGCCGAAACGCAGCGCATGGCTCCGCCCGCGCTTTACGACCTCACCGAACTGCAGCGCCACGCCAATCGCCTCTACGGCTTCAGCGCGCAGAAGACGCTCGAACTCGCGCAGTCGCTGTACGAAAAGCACAAGCTCATCAGCTATCCGCGCACGGACAGCCGGCACCTCTCGGCCGATGTCGCGCACACGCTCGGGCGCGTGGTCCAGACAATCGCGGGCCTTTACAAAGACATGCTTGCCCCAGGCACGGGCGAGCGGCCGCTCGGCAAACGCTTCATCGATGACGCCAAGGTTACAGACCACCATGCCATCATCCCGACCACCACGTCGCCCGGACGAGCCTCGCTGTCGCCGGAAGAGCGAAAGATCTACGACATGGTCTGCCGCCGCCTGTTGACGTGCTGGCACGCCGACCACATCTGGTCCGTCACCACCGTAATCACTGCGACCTCGAACGCCGGTCCAGAGGGCACCATCATCGACCGCTTTCACTCGAGCGGATCGACCGTCCAGCAGGTGGGCTGGAAGGTGCTCGACCTGGCGCCCGAGAAGAAGCCGCGTAAGGAGAAGAAAGCCGGCGAAGACGGCGGGCCGCAGGATAGCCAGCAGCTTCCGTCAGAACTTGAGGAGGGACAGCTTCAGGATGTCGTGAAGGTCGAGTCAGTCGAAAAGAAGACGCGGCCTCCGAAGCGCTTTACAGAGGCGACGCTGCTAACCGCGATGGAGACAGCGGGCAAGACGCTCGACGAGAAAGAACTCTCCGACGCGATGAAGGAGACCGGTCTCGGGACCCCAGCCACTCGCGCCGGAATCATCGAGGTGCTGCTCAAACGCAACTACATCACGCGTGAGGGCAAGAGCCTGGCCGCAACGGACAAAGGCATCCGGCTCATCGAAGTGGTGCACCCGGAGGTCAAGAGCCCGGTAATGACCGGCCAGTGGGAGGCGTTTCTTAAGCGTATTCACCGCGGTGAGGCCGCACTGCCTCCGTTCATGGAGCAGATCGAGGACTACGTCCGCGAGGTGGTCGGCAAGGTTGTGAAAGGACAGCCGCAACGGACCCCAGCTGCCGTTGGCGCTGCCGCTGCTGCCGCCGCGGCGCCGCGTCCCGTCCCCGTGAACTCCGCAGCCGCCTCCTCTCCGTCCGACCTGCATCGACTGCTGCGTGAGGCCTTCGGCTTTGACTCATTCCGCCCCAATCAGGAGGAGGTCTGCCGCGCCGCCACTGAGGGCCGCGACGTCCTGCTCGTCATGCCGACCGGCTCGGGCAAGTCGCTCTGCTATCAACTGCCCGGCATCGCACGCGGCGGGACCACGCTGGTCGTAAGCCCTCTTATCGCCCTGATGGAGGACCAGGTCGCGGTGCTGAAGAAGCGCGGCTTTTCCGTCGAGCGCATCCACTCGGGCCGCGACCGCGCCGCGTCGCGCCAGGTCTGCATCGACTACCTGCAGGGGAAGCTCGACTTCCTTTTCGTAGCGCCCGAGCGCTTCCGTGTGCCGGGCTTCCCCGAGATGCTCGCCAAGCGCAAGCCCAACCTGATCGCCGTCGACGAGGCGCACTGCATTTCGCAATGGGGCCACGATTTTCGCCCGGACTACCGGATGCTCGGCCAGCATCTGCCGCAGCTTCGCCCGGCCCCGGTGATAGCGCTTACGGCCACCGCGACGCCCATCGTGCAGAACGACATCGCAGAGCAGCTTGGACTGGAAGCGCCGTCGCTGTTCATCCATGGCTTCCGCCGCGACAACATCGCGATAGAGGTGGTCGAAGTGCTTCCGAGCCGCCGCGCCGGCCTGGTCGAGTCGATCCTCTCCGATGCCGGCCGCCTGCCCGCCATCGTCTACACGCCGACGCGCAAGCAGGCCGAATCGCTCGCCGCGGAACTACAGGTCCGGTTCCCGGCCGCGGCCTACCACGCTGGGCTTGACCCGGATACCCGGACCCGGATCCAGGACGCCTTCCTCGGCGACAAGCTCGACGTCATCGTAGCAACGATCGCGTTCGGTATGGGGATCGACAAGCCCGACGTCCGTACGGTCATCCACACGGCCATGCCCGGCAGTATCGAAGGGTACTACCAGGAGATCGGCCGCGCGGGCCGCGACGGGAAGGCCTCGCGCGCCATCCTGATGCACTCCTATGTCGATCGTCAGACGCACGAGTTCTTCTTCGAGCGCGACTATCCGGACATCAAGCTGCTCGACACGATTTTCGCTACCCTGACCTCCGAGCCTGAACCCAAGGCGCAACTGCGCAAGCGCATCCGCATGGATGCCGAGGTCTTCGACAAGGCGCTCGAAAAGCTCTGGATCCACGGAGGAGCCGTCATCGACTTCGCCGAAAACATCACGCGCGGCGCCGACGGTTGGCAGCGTCCTTACGGGGCGCAGAGCGAGCAGAAGATGGCACAGCTCAACCAGGTGCTGCGCTACGCCGAGGCCGTCGAGTGCCGCATGCGACTGCTCGTGCGTCATTTCGGCGATTTTGCCGACGCCAGGGATCCGTGCGGCATCTGCGATCACTGCGCGCCCGAGCAGGGGATCGCTTACTCACACCGTCCCGCGGCTGCCGACGAGATGCGAGTCGCCGAGGCTATACTCGCAGCGCTCAAGGGATCGAACGGGACCTCGTCGGGGAAGCTCCATGCCGAGTTGCAGCATAAGTGCAGAGGCATCGACCGCCGCGAGTTCGAGCGCATCCTGGCGGCCATGGCTGGCGCCGGGCTGATCGATCTGACCGAGTCGAGCTTTGAGAAGGACGGGCGGCGCATCGATTTCCGCCGCGTTGCCCCGATCGCCGGCTCCGGCCCCCTCGAGACGCCATTCGCGATCAAGATGCCACGCAAGGACGCGCCGGAACCCGCCCGCCAAACGAAGATGACGAAGGCCAAGGCCGCGTCCTCGCCGAAGCCCACGAAGAAAAGCAAACGTGCGCCGGCGGCCGAGTCCGAGGATGAAGACGCACGATTACGGGAGGCATTGAGAGCGTGGCGACTGGCCGAGGCCAAGCGGCGCTCAGTTCCGGCTTTCCGCATCCTAACGGATCGCACGCTCGACGCGATCGCGGCGCAGCGGCCGGCGAGCACCCGTGAATTGCTCGCCATTCACGGAATCTCGATGAACACGATCGAAAAGTACGGTGCGCAACTGTTTCGCATCCTCCACGAGCACGCTTGAAAGTCCGCGCCGGATGCTTTGTTGCGTGACGGCATCAAGCCATCGCCCAACAACTGAACCTATCCCGGCCTACGGTCCTGGCCTGTAGCGCCGCCTTCGCTCAAAACGGATGTTCACCCCAATGACGCACCACGATTCTGGGCACAAGCTCAAGCATTAACGGGATTTGCGACGGACGGGG
>JBKBWD010000151.1:0-5795 GCA_046289265.1 Bryobacteraceae bacterium
CTCGCGGAGATAGATGGTCTGGTAGACCTTCCCGTTGGAGGACGGCCAGGAGGCGCGGGAGATGTACATGACCACATCATGAGGGAACAAGAAGCATAAAGCAAGGGACACAACGTTATTACTTGCAAATCATGCATGTCTACATAATACAACCTAAAAACCGGGCTAAGCCACGACCGGTCAATGGGTTACCTCAAAACGCTAGAGGTGAACATCCGCTCCAAGGTCAGGGCTGGAAGCAGCGACGCCGCCGCCATCGCGAGCACAAGCGCCATCGGTCCAGTATACGCCCGCGCCGGCTGAATTCGGGCGCGGTGCAGGCCCCCTGGTTGGAGGATGGGGGCTGCAGGTCGTACTCCCCGCCTCGCGATCCATCGGCCAGGAAACGACCGTAATCCACCCCACTAGATTACGCAATTGAAATGTGATACGTTAGCCCACCGTAAGCTGCATTCCCTTTCAGGGGCGAATTACGGAGGTTAACAACCATGCCGAAACGACTGCTCTCGCTAGTCGCAGGCTCACTGCTAAGCGCCTGCCTCATTTTCGGCCAGGGAAACACAGGAAGCATCGTCGGAACCGTCACAGACGCTTCTGACGCCATTGTTCCCGGCGCCAGGATCACACTCACCAACACTCGAACCGGTGTTCAAGCCACAACCAATTCGGACGGTTCGGGCAACTACCTCTTCAACTTCGTGCAGCCCGGCACATACTCGGTGGAAGCCGAATCGCCCGGGTTTAAACGGTTCAGCCGCACGAACATCACGCTGGAAATGTTCCGCCAGCTTCGTATCGATATCGCAATGGAGACTGGTGTCGTGACGGAAACGGTAACAGTAGCCGCTGAAACGCCACTTCTCGAAACCGAGACAGGCGCCCTCTCCTCGACTATCGAAAACCGTCAGGTGCTCGCCTTGCCGACCCTGAGCCGGAATCCGCAAGACTTTCGCCTTCTGGTCCCCGGCATCGTCCAGCGCGGCGGCAATACGGTCGCCCAAGGCGGCCTCGTGCGGAAGGATCCGTACTACATCGACGGCGCGCACTCCTCGAACCACGTTTGGGCCGGCAACCCGGTCAATCCGAATCCCGACGTGATCAACGAATTCAAGGTCCTGCTCAACAGCTTTTCCGCCGAGTTCGGCCAGACCAGCGGATCGGTGATGCAGGCGACCACCAAGTCCGGTACCAATGAGATCCACGGCACCCTGTTCGAGTTCCTGCAGAACGACAGGCTCAACGCCGGCAACTACTTCACCCAGACGCGCCCGATCATTCGCCGGAACCAGTTCGGCGGAACAGTCGGCGGACCCATCGTTCGTAACAAGACGTTCTTCTTCGGCGCGGCGCAGGTCACCACGCAACGCGGCACTTCCGCCTTCAATAACCTGACCGTGCCCACGGCTGCCCATCGTGCCGGTGACTTCTCGCAACTGCGAAACGTGGCGGGCAGACCCGTGACCATCTTCGATCCCATGACCACCCAGGACGGTACCAACCTTCGCAGTCCGTTCCCGGGAAACGTTATCCCGGCCTCGCGGTTCAGTCCGGCTGCGCTGAATATCCAGCAACTGTACCCGGCGCCGTTAGTGAATACCGATTTCGCCAATTACACCTTCTTCGGCACGGTCAAGAACGATAACTTCGAGTACGACATCAAAGTCGATCACAACTTCTCCGAGAACGACAAAATTTTCGTCCGCTACTCGGGCCGCACGACCGACTCCAGTCCGGCAACCCCGTTCCCGGATCCGCGTGCTGGGGGCCGTAATCCGGGCCAGCTTGGCTTCGGGCAGACGATCAATCACAGCCGCCAGGTTGTCGCCAATTACGTGAAGGTTTTCTCGCCCACGGTCACCAACAACCTTCACCTCGGCTGGTTCCAGACCTATCCGAAACGCACCGTGGCCGGCTACGGCGAGGTCTCAACGAACTCCCTCGGCATCTTTGGCCTTCCCAACGGAGATGAGAAGCTGGGGACGCCGGACATGCAGTTCACCAACTACGCCCCGCTAGGCTCTTCGGGAGATACGCTCTTCTTCGAGCTGCAGAACTCCAACTCGATCGTCAACGTCACCTCGATGATGAAGGGCAAGCACTCGGTGCGCTTCGGTGGCGAGGCGCGCCAGATTCGAACCGACAACTTCCAGCCGAACCCCGGCACTACTCGCTGGATCTTCGCGCCCATTTACACCAACCAGCTCAACGTGCCGAATACTGGTTGGGACTACGCCAGCTTCCTTCTGGGACTGCCGCAGAACTTCCAGTATCGGATCTTCCCTGGCATGTTCAAGTCACGCTCCTGGGTCTACGCACTCTTCATCCAGGACGACATCCGCGTGACGCGGAGATTGACCGTCAATCTCGGCCTTCGCTGGGATGCGCCACTCTACTACCATGAGGCCGAGAACCGCTCCGGAACCTTCGACCTCAACATGGGGGTGTACCGGCAATTCGGTCAGGACGGTTTCCGCCGAACGCCCTGGAACAACGATTGGAACAACTTCGGACCTCGCGTCGGCTTCGCATATAACGTGGCGGACAAAACGGTCATTCGCGGCGGCTTTGGCCTCTTCACCGTGGGCACGATGTCCTCGGGGGCTTTCGGATTCATGCCTTCCGATCCGATCTTTGCCGATGCCGATGCCGGACGTTATGGCACTACGGACCAGATCCGCTGGCGCACTACGCTTGACCGCGTCCCGTACGAGCCCGCCGACAAGACGGGTCGGAACGCGCTGAGTGTCATTGTTCACCCGGAGCACAACCCCATGTCCTACTTCTCGCAGTGGAATTTCAACGTGGGCCGCGAAATCGCGGGCAACCTCATTGAGATTGGATACGCGGGCAGCAAGGGTACGCACCTGCACTACGGCGCTTACAACCTCAACGCAATTCCCGTCCATCTGTCGCCGGAGGCTCGGGGCCGGTTCATCGAACCGTTCGTTCCGTATCCGCAGTTTCCGAACGGCGCGACGTCGGCAAGTTGGATCGGCTCCTCGAACTACCATTCGCTCCAGATGAAGTCCGAGCGCCGGTTCTCGTACGGGCTCAGCTACCTGGCCGCATTCACTTTTTCCAAGCTGATCAACGTCGGAGAGGAAGGCTATCGCGACCCGGTCAACAACCGCGACCTGGACCGCGGCATCGCTCCCGACAGCGCACCGTACCGATTCACTCTGGGCTACGTCTACGAACTCCCCTTCGGGCGCGGTCGCCAGTTCCTCAATCGCAACCGCATTCTGGACCACGCCTTCGGAGGTTGGGAGGTCAGCGGCATCACGACCCTCCAGGCCGGATTCCCGCTAACGCCGGGCAACAACATCAACACCTGCGCCTGTGGCCCTGGCGTTCAAAATCGCCCCAACGTCAGTGGAAATCCGAACCTGGCAAAATCCGAGCGGACCATGAACCGGTGGTTCGACACCAGTGTCTTCTCGAGCCCCGCTCAATGGACAATCGGTGATGCCGGTCGTGGCCTCGTCTGGGGCCCCGGACTCGCGAACTGGGACATGACTGTCAGCAAGTTCTTCAACTTCACGGAACGCTACAGGCTCCAGGTTCGCGCAGAAGCCTACAACCTCAGCAACACGCCGTACTTCGCGAACCCGAACACGACTGCCGGAGCCGGCGTTTTCGGCCGCATCACCGCAGTTCAGAACCAACCGCGGCTCATGCAGATGGCGCTTCGGTTCCACTTCTGATTTAGACTAGAGGGTCCGGCCAAGCTGGCCGGACCCTCCACCTTTTTCGGTTTTCCCGAGCTACTTGTCGCCTCGTCCGTAGCGCAGGCTCGGCTTCGGGCGTGCTTCCTCGATCTTCAGTTTTCGCACAATCTCGAACTCCCGCGCCGCATCCTCATCACGCCCCAGCTTCCGGTAAGTCTGTGCGAGTTGAAGATGCGCCTGCGTCAGGTCCGGACGGTATCGAATGGCGGATTCGAAGGATCGCGCTGCCTCTTCGAGTTGCCCCTTTCTTAAAAGGACTTTCCCCAGAAGCGCATGAGCGGCAGCGAAGTCCGGGCGGCGTTCCAGGGACTTGCGCAGCAATGCCTCCGCCCCGGTCTCCTGCAGCCCGTCCATTGCGGCCGCCAGGAAGTAGTAGCCCCGGTGATCGCCCGGCTGCACATCGATAAACCGTCTGGCCAGTTCTTTGGTCTCCGAGAACTTGTTCAGGTGCAGGTAGATGGTACCCAGCGAATCGACAGCCAGCGCGTTCGGCCAGCAGGCCGCAAGCTCGCTCTCCGCCTCTTCATAAAGCTGTAACTCCTTCAGTGCGAGGCCCCGCCCGAGCCGCACGACCAGAGATTCCGGGAACAGCGCCTTAGCTTCGGTGAAGACCTCGAGCGCGCCCTTTGGTGTGTTCCGGCTCAGGAAGATGCTGCCCAGTTGAAGATGCGCCGGCTCAAAGCGCGGATCGATCGCCAGCGCCCGCTCGACGGCCTCCACGGCGCGAGCCGGATCATTGAGGCCGTCGTACGCCTTGGATGCCTGGACATACCATGCGGCCGGGCGCTCCTCGACCGCCTCGAGCTGCGTCAGCGCCTCCTGGTAGTTGCCCGTGGCAATCAGCTTCTCGACGCCCGGCGAACCAGCGAAAGCCAAAAGCGCCAGCCACCACATGGTGATATTGTATAACTGCTTGCTTTGGTTTCTGCTTTTCGTCGTCCCGTCGTTCGTGGGCCCGGAAGCATGCCGGGAATGCCACAGTGCGCAGTTCCGGAAGCAGTCGGCGTCCAACCATGCCACCGCCCTGCGGCCCGCCGCGCAAACCCCTCTGGCCGAATGGCTGGGATCCGTGCCTCTTCGCGAGCGCTCAGGAGTCGAGTTCGCCTACGCGCCATCCGACTCCGGCGTGATGGTCACGATTACAAAAGGAAAGGACCGTCTGGAAGCGCTGATCGAGTGGGCCTTCGGCTCCGGCGTTCAAGCCATCACCCCGGTCGGCCGTTTCCGCGGCAGCTACTTCGAACACCGCATCTCCTGGTATACCGAACCCGGCCACCCGGCCCGGACCATCGGCCATCCTGGTGAGCCCTCGCGCTCACCGGAGCGCGCGCTCGGCCAGATGCAAAATCTCGAAACCATCACGCGCTGTTTCGGCTGCCATGCCACCGCCGTCAAGGACGGACCCGACATCTCCGCGATGCTGCCGGGCGTCACCTGCGAGCGATGCCACGGGCCTGCCTCCGACCACGTCCGCGGCCCGTCGCGCGAAAACATCGTCTCCCACTCGGGTCGTTCGGCTGCCGCGTCGATCCAGCTCTGTGCGGAGTGCCATCGCGGCCCCGAGGGTTCCAAGCTCAGCCCACAACCAGAGCGCGACGATCCGGTCTCAATCCGGTTCCAGCCCGTTGGACTGCTGGCAAGCAAGTGCTACAAGGCAAGCGAAACGCTCTCCTGTGTGACCTGCCACGATCCTCATGAGAATCTCGTGCGCGATAGTTCCCACTACGTCGCGCGGTGCCTCTCGTGCCACGCAGAATCAACGCGCACCGGTTCTAGGTGCGGCCGTGAACAGAACCGCGACTGCCTGCCGTGCCACATGCAGCGAAGCTCGCCGCTGCCCTTCCTGACCTTTACGGACCACAGGATCCGGGTCTATTCGATGATGCCAGCTACTTTCCCACCGCCACAGTAACGCCCGACTGGCTTTGAAATCCGCCGATTTTTACGATGACCTCCGCATCCCCCGGCGGCGTGCTCTGCGGAATTGCAGCGGATGTTCACCCCAATGACGCACCACGATTCTCGGCACAAGCTCAAGCATTAACAGGATTTGCGGCGATTGGGGAG
>JBKBWD010000152.1:0-5718 GCA_046289265.1 Bryobacteraceae bacterium
CAGCACGATACTCGGCTATCCTACCAAGCGCCTCCTACGGCTCGCTTCGGAAATTTCAAATATGTTTGGCTAGTCCTGATATGGGCGGCGTCACCCGCCCTGATCTCTCCACTCTGCCAGTCCCAACCTATTATCCGAATGCACGCTCAGTTACTTCCGCCACGGTCGTGACCGTTGGATCGGGGGAGTCGGTGCTTGGTGTAGATATTGTGGTGCAGCGGGCCCCCAGGTACAACGTGGAGGGTGTACTTCGGACAGCAGAACTCCAGCCAGAGTTCGCCTCCGTGAGCTTGGTGCCTTCTGGCGAAAACCTTCCAGCGCTTGTCGTCGGCAGTGGAGTGTTGGGCCCAGGAGGGAAGTTTCGTTTTCCCGGCGTTCCTGTCGGCGAGTACGAGCTGCACTTTGTTGCTGGACTTGGACACGGCGTTAGCGCAGGGAGGCGTGCTGTTCGAGTGGCCGACAGAGATGTCGTGGGCCTAGAGATCGATGCTCTGCCTCCCGTGACGATCACAGGGCGCGTAACTGTCGAGAACGGGGATCTGGACGGTCTTCCGCCAGGCAGAATTGGACTCCGCTCAGCGGACCTGGTGATCGGTCCAAGTTACGGCGCGACCATCGATGACTACAATGAGGGCTTCGAGTTGAAGGATTGTAGTCCTGGGCAGTACACTGTTGAAGTGGTGCCGCCCGATGGGTACTACGTGAAGCAGATGAGGTACGGGGGCATCGAAGTGACAGACTCTCGGATCAACGTCACTGGCCAGGATGCGAAGCTTGAAATAGTGTTTCGGCGCGGTGCCGCGCGTCTTCTAGGACGTTGGTCCGAACGTGTTGGACAGAACAAAAAGGCTGGTGGGGGCGAACGCGTCTCGCTCGGGGCGTACTTTGTGGTAGTTCCTCAGTTTCGGGAATCGCCACTGCTAGACGTGAGGTTGGGCTATTTTGATGCAGATGGCGGCTTCGATATCGGGGGGCTTGCCCCAGGTCGCTACCGAGTGTTTGCCCGAACCTCTCTCGACCCTGAGGCTCTCCGCAATGCGACCATGTTTTCTGCATCAAATACTGCTGGAACAGAGATAACCCTAGTCGAAGGTGGGGTCGCAGATGTCGTGGTACCTCTACCGCGCGACGACGACGGTGAGTGATCGATCGCCCGACGATGACTGATAGGCGGACAGCGTCTTTACCGGTAATCTTTGTTTGCCGATTACAGAACCAGCCTCGTGTCACGTCGCCTAACGTCATTTACATGCAAGGAGGCCAATCTTGCGGTCTAGCGCTCTTGTAAGAATTGTGGCGACTTCATTGCTATGTCTTTTCTGTACCAAGATGTCTGCGCAGAGGGTTTCTTTAGGATTGGTGGTGGGTGGATACGGAAATGCTGACTTCGTGTCACATTATATTCCCACACCGGGCTTTCTCCCTGATATCGCGATATCTGACTCAGGCGGGTATATTGTGGGGCCTACATTCGAAGTGCGCTTCGTGCGAGGGCTATCTCTCGTTGCAGATGCACTTTACAAACCGCTACATTACAGTCAAGGGGCAACTTTCTACGCAGACGGTACAATCGGTTTTGCACCAGCCACTGTAGTCACTTGGCAGTTTCCACTTTTGGCAAAGTATCGGTTCTCATCTGGCAAGGTGAAACCCTTTTTGGAGGGCGGTCCGGCATTCCGCACGGCGGGTAATCTGAACGCGACGAATCCTTCCAACCACGGCGTGAGTGCCGGAGTTGGCATCGAAGGCCGATGGCGAGCGCTCTCGCTCGCACCGAGCATTCGTTACACCAGGTGGGCCAAGGATCGCTTCCCTTGGTCTCACGATGTTCAGACCCGATCAGACCAAGTAGAGTTCCAATTCCGAGTTATCTGGAGCGGCAGGCGGAAGTAGCTAATCGGGGGCCCGCGTCACAAGCCGTCACGGGATGGTCGCTGCCCCGTTCACCGATCCCGCAGACGGACCTCTCCGGCGATTTACCAAGGTGCCCTGGGATCATGCATTTCCAGTCTCCCCTTCTACGCTCCACACCCTTTGTTTGACCTGAGGAGCCAAACCTTCTCCCCGCAACGTTCCCCCGCAGTTTGTTGACGGCGAGGCTCTGTCTCCAAGTCCCCATGTGGCCGTGCTTTCGCGCATTCTCGGTCTCTCCGTTTGTCTCCCGTTTCCCGCTTGGGACGCCAACCCTGCGCCCGGAAACGCCCCCCGGAGGCCGTTTTCTCCCGTTCTCCGGCCCAAACCAGGAATTGGTTAACACCATCGCGGGGTTGTCCAACCCCAGGCCGGACGTTCCGAAACCGGAGAGGCGCGGCAGCTTAACGGCAGCGGAGAAGTACAATCGCTGCATCGTCGCAATCAGTGGGATCCGCCCATCGCGAGACCGACACGAAGACTTCGTTAACAGCGTGATCCTGGTGTCCGACCACGGCAGCGTGACGGTACCCTGCTGGTGAAAGGCACAGGCCACTTGCGTCCGGGCGGTTTTCGACCTCTACTTCGAGCCCGGTGCTCCCTCGGCGGCAGTCACGGACTATAACTGCCGCCAAGGGCGAATCAAGGAATGGATCAGGCGCAAAGGGCCGGCTGGTGGCCTCAGCCCCTTCGTGCAGCGTCAATCGCGGCGACGTCAATCTTCCGCATGGTCATCATCGCGGCAAAGGCACGTTTGGCTTCGTCTCCACCAGCCGCGATCGCTTCCGTCAGCGTCCGTGGAGTGATCTGCCAGTTTACGCCCCAGCGGTCTTTACACCAACCGCACTCGCTTTCCTGCCCGCCGTTGCCAACGATGGCGTTCCAGTAGCGGTCCGTCTCTTCCTGGTCGTCGGTGGCAATCTGGAACGAGAAGGCTTCCGTGTGCGGGAACTGTGGCCCGCCATTCAGGCCGATGCAGGGAATTCCGCAAACCGTGAACTCGACTACCAGAACATCACCGGCCTTATTGCCGGGGTTGTCCATCGGTGAGCGGTGCACGGCTTTCACAGCACTATCGGGAAAGACGGATGCGTAGAACGTCGCGGCGGCTTCGGCCTCGGTGTCATACCAAACGCAAATCGTATTCTTGGGGATCATGAAACATCTCCTATTTTCAGGCTTTACCGTGTGAGTGTTGAGCGTGTGATCGAACTCTGTTCTTCAGCGGGCGTTCTCATCGGGCTGGAAAATGCCGAAGGTGTTGCCAGCAGGATCGATGAAATAGCCCTGCCAGCAGCGTCCGGGAACAGCGAATTTGGGCAGCGCTTCACAACCCCCGCAGCGTAGAATCGCCTCGGCGGCGGAATCGAAATGGTCCACTTGAATCGAGCACACGAACGCATTCGTGCCACAGCCAACGGGCGGGTTCGGAAGGGGTCTCTTCAGCAGCCCCCCGGCGATTCCATTTGTCTCGATCCGCCAGTACTCAACCGGCAGGCCCGCCTGCTTGTGGAATCGCCAGCCAAACACCTCTCTATAGAACGTAGCCAGCGCTAGCGGATCTTCGGCCTGAATCTCAAAGTTGCAAACATTACCAGTGCTCATTTTCATTGTTGAACGCCTCTTGTTGTCAGGACACCAGCCTGCAGAATGGCCCAGCGCAGGCCGAAAGGGTCTTCGAGAAGTCCCCAATCGTCTCCCCAGGGTTGACGTTCATAGGCCGCCAGCACGGTGCAACCCGCCGCGACCGCACGCTCCCACCAAGAGTGTCCCTCAGCCACTTCGAGTTGCAGATGGCCGAACCGCCGTGAAGGGGGCGTGCCTTTCGTATCGCTCATCGTGGTGCAATCGGTCATGCAAAGACAGCCCCCATTGATCTCCAGTTGTGCATGCATCAGTCCCGG
The DNA here is from genome assembly GCA_046289265.1 of Bryobacteraceae bacterium. GTDB lineage: Bacteria > Acidobacteriota > Terriglobia > Bryobacterales > Bryobacteraceae > JBKBWD01. Next base: position 3,816 of record JBKBWD010000152.1, read on the forward strand.
CCGTCCATCGGGGAACGGGTGCCGCGCGATCTCGTTGGCGCCAAAAGCACGCACATAAAAATCACAGGCAGCGGCCGTTTGACCGGCCATTGCCAGGTACGGGGTGATGCCACCCTTCGTGTCGACGGAAGCCGTCGTGGTCTCGCTTCTTGTCATTTCGTTCCTTTCTTCTTCACGGGCAAAAGCTGTTCAACATATCTCTTCAAATGTTCGATGGCCTCGTGCACAACCTTTGGCTCGTGCAGTGCCTTGGCCAGCACGAAGCTTCCTTGCAGGACCACCTGGGTGTGGCGTGCAAGGCCTTCGACACTCCAGTCAGCCTGCGGCGCATAACGGGCTTTGGCTGCTTCGACGGTTGGCAACAACGTGCGGATATGCTCCTCCATGCCGGAGCCACAGGCGGCTCTCAGTGCTGGATGGCTGGCGAAAACCTCCTGTGCCAAGGTGCCCAGCAGACAAGTGAACTCCCGCAGCTCGCCGTGCACCAGTTGGGCACGGAAGTCGAGGTAAGCCAGCAGACGCTCCCGAGGGTCTGAGACGGTCTGATATGGGGCCCCAGCAAACAGTGCCCCGGTTACTTCGCTCCAGTATTGGATCGCCGCTGAAGCGAGTGCCTCCTTGCTGGCAAAGTAGTGAAAAAAGGCGCCCTTTGTGACGCCGGCAGCGCGGCAAAGATCATCGACGGTGGTGTCGGTGTAGCCGCGTTCGCGGAACAGCGCCAGAGCGGCGTTCATCAACCGGGTTTTGGCGGGTATGGGAGCAGCTTTTGGCATGTATACCAACCAGGTGGTATGTATCGATGATACCGACTGGTTTGTATAAAGTCAATGGAGAATTCTGGCCCATCCCTCGATGCCCCCCACATCGGGCCTATCCAGGAATTGGTTAACACCATCGCGGGGTTGTCCAACCCCAGACCGGACGTTCCCAAACCGGGCGGCGAATATAGTTAACAGACGCGGCAACACGCCGCGCCGATCCCATCCACCAGACGGCGTTTCGACCGCCGAGCGGAGATCGTCGTGGGTGGTCTTCTGAAGGAGACCGCTCATGCGCGAACGCGACGCCGCGCTCGATCAAGCCATCCGTGAGGTTGCTGCCATCCTGGGTGATGCAATCGTCCGCCTGGTCTTCCCCGATCCCGCCGTCCTGCCTGTTGACTTCCCGGAGACAGAGAGCCCTCATGTGACTGCTGGTTAACGCCATGAAGACTGAGAACGAGATTCGACAGGAGATCGAGGACCTCCGCAACCTGACCACGGCGCAACTCAAGCAGAAGTACCGCGAGGTCTTCGGCGATGAGTCCCGATCGAATCACAAGCAGTTCCTGTTCCGCCGCATCGCTTGGCGCATCCAGGCAAACGCGTGGGGCGGCCTCTCTGAACGCGCTCGCCAACGCGCGCTCGAGATTGCGGACGACGCCGATCTCCGCATCCGGGCGCCCAAGAACTTCCTGCGCGAGCCGGACGACGGGGACCGAAGCGCGGAAGCCCGCATGAAGCCGTCGCTCGATCCACGGCTGCCGCTGCCGGGCACGCCGCTCATCCGCCGCTATCAGGGCAAGGACATCATCGTCCACGTCCGGCCCGATGGCGGGTTTGAATGCAACGGCAGGATCTACACCTCGCTGAGCCGCGCGGTCACCGAGGCGACAGGCACGCGCTGGAACGGGTTTGCCTTTTACAACCTTGGCCACCGGCCCGGAGCGAAGCATGGCGAACGGGAATAACTCGAACGGCGCGCCGAAGCCGGTCCGGTGCGCCATTTACACGCGCAAGTCCACCGACGAGGGCCTGAACCAGGACTTCAATTCGCTCGACGCCCAACGCGACGCCGGCGAGGCCTACATCCGCAGCCAGGCCGGCGAGGGCTGGACGCTCGTGCCCGTGCAGTACGATGACGG
>JBKBWD010000153.1:0-5642 GCA_046289265.1 Bryobacteraceae bacterium
GGTTCAGAAGGCGCAGATATGTCCTTTGGAATCAACTGCCCGATTGAGGGTGGTCAGCTAATTTGGACAGCAGTGATTCGGGACGCATGTCTCGCCGCGCCCGTTGGCAAGCGCCTCCCTTCCGATTTTTATCTGCATCGATCAGCCGAAGAATCCCTGCCCGCGCTGTTGCGTTTGTTGCTCTTCGCGGCGCGCCAGATAGTCGGGGAGATTGAGTATAACATTCTCAAAATCGCAACGGATGGACGTAAAGTTTCCTTTCTGAACTACGGGAACTTCGACGAGGAGGCACATCCGTCGCTGATTCATAGTTTGCGCGTCCATCTGCCCAGCGCATCCTACACGATCAGGGACTTTACGTCGTCCGAGAATCCGCCGATCCTTCACCGCAAGGAGACGTTCATTGATCCGTTGTACCCAGAATACGGCACGTTTGCCGAGCTGACGCGCCAGGAAGAGGGATTCGGTCTCCTCTCGCGGTCGAGCATTGGATTCCGGGAGCAATGGCAGCGCCTTCTGAATGAACATAAACTGCAGATAGTTGGGCATTCTCTCCTGAAGATCGGAGAACACAGGCAATCTGAGTGCTGAAGCGGCTACCAAAGTTCCTGCTTACCGCAGGCGGATAGTAAAGCTGCGGCCCTCCCCTCATCCGATCTACAATCGGATCGGGATGGGACTGGAAGTACGTGCACTGGAGCGGAAGCTCGGCTGCGGCTACAACGGCGGATTCACTCGCGCGCTGGGTGCGAATGACTGAGCCCGGCAGCCACCCGGGACTATACATTAGAGTCTGTCCGATATTACGGCAATTTGGGAGCCGATGACAGCTGAACAGGCTCTTCGCGGCTGAATCGGTAGTGGAGTAATGGCCGGCAATCGAACCGGAGCCGCCTATCGGCGCACAACGAACACACCTCCGGCGGGCTACCCGCGGCGGACTGTCGGAAATTTCGGGGGTTCAGCTCGCTATGCGCAGCGCGCTCGATCCGCGCTTGGGCAAGTCGGCCAGCAACCAGAGATTGTGCGCCAACACGTTCTAGGCCACCAGCCGGACTTCGTTTTCATGTCCCTTGGCCAGCAGCGGCGCCCCCAGAAACGCGTTCTTGAAAAATTGCGATCCGTGCCTCGGTCGGGTTGCGGCGTCGCTGGAGTTGCAGTGTCGAAGTTGCGATCGAGGCCGCTGTATTGGAAGCCTTCGCTACAAACGCGTCCACCGGTGCTCACGGGCGCCGGTGGGACAATCCGTGCGACGATTTCCGCGTTGTTCGCAACCACCATCCTCGGCCGCCCAAGTTGGACACTGCCGTCAACAAACGCAACCTGTCAACCGGAGAAACGTGAGAATTCGCACGAAAACGCCTGGGGTCCCGGGCTGAACCTCGCTTCCAACCGCCCGGACGCGCGTCAGCGCGTTCCGGGCGCTGAGAGCGTGCAACTCACAAATCCTGCAAAATGTGTGGGATACAGAGACGCTAATCAAGCCGCGATTCTGTCAAGAAAACCGGGCCGCGGGGTTCGAATCACAGGACAGTGGCTCCCCGGTCTGGACGGTGTTCGAACTTTCTCTCTGTCTGACCGTTATGGTTCACGCGCAATTAGTGTCATGCCATTGCACGAAACGCACACGGACCATTATTATGGGACTGGCGAGATCCTATGCCACGCATCTTGCACGCCGAACCCAGGGCACCGTTGAAAACGGTTGGCTCAAGGACTGCCCAATTGATGACCGCCCTCTACGAAAGTGGCCAGACAACCTTCACGCACGCCGACGTCGAGAGCATCACCGGGTTGCCGCCGGCGTCGGCGCGGAGTCTGATCCGCCATGCTGTAGCCCGAGGTGTGGTGTCCCGGTTGGAACCTGGTCTCTTTGTACTCGTGCCGCCGGAACTCGGCCGAGCGACGGAGTTCGCCGGCAACCCGTATATCATCGCCCGACAGCTCGCGGCTGGAGCCGAGTACTTCATTTCACACGCGTCCGCCATGGAGCTGCACCGAATGGTCACGCAGCCCCAGTTCGTGATATTCACCAGCACAACGAAGCGCCTTCGCAAGCGAACCATTCACGGCACGGAGTTCCGGTTTGTTCTCGTTCACCATGAAGATGTTTTTGGTGTGACGACTCACTGGATCTCGAAACAGGAATCGGTCAAGATCAGCGACATCGAGCGGACGGTTATCGACGGGCTGCACCTGCCGGCATACTGCGGCGGCATCACCGAGGTCGCCAAGGGCCTCTGGATGCGCCGCCAGGACGTGAACCCTGTTCGGCTGATCGACTACGCCCTTCGTCTGGGCGTTGGGGCTGTCGTCCGGCGGCTCGGCTACCTGCTCGATTTGTATCAGATCGCCGCGCCGGAGGAGCTGGATCGCCTTCGTAGTTCTCTCAGCGCGACATATGCCATGCTCGACCCCACGCTGCCGGCCGAAGGCCCATACGTTTCCAGTTGGCGCCTGCGATTGAACGTGGCGCCCGACGAACTCGAAACTGTCCGGAGGACCTGAACTGATACCGCAGCGCAACCTGTCGCTCCTTGCCAACCGTCTCGCGAAGGCCGGCGGCCGTCGCATTCCCGAAAGCGTGCTCGAACGCGATTACTGCCTGGCTTGGTTCCTCGCCGAACTGGCTGAAAGCGAGCTCCGGAGGAGCCTTGCCTTCAAAGGCGGAACCGCACTCAAACGCTGCTACTTTGGCGACTACCGGTTTTCGGAGGATCTGGATTTCACGTTAATCGAGCCGCTGCCATTTGAGGAAATTCGCCGGCGATTGGAATCGGTCTACGCCGCCGTTCGCCAAGCCTGCGCCATTGAATTCACGTTCGACCGCGAGGACCGTCACTCGCACGCAAACAGCCACACGTTCTACTTACGGTATGTAGGACCATTGCCCGCCGGCGGCAGTGTCAAGGTGGATATCACCATTCGTGAGGAGATCGTCTTTCCACTTGAGTCGCGACCAGTTCTTCGCACCTACGACGAATTCTCAGATCTGCCGGACGGCCGCGTAATCCAGGTGTATTCCCTTGCCGAGACTGCTGCGGAGAAAGTCCTGGCACTGGCTGATCGCGCCCGCAATGAACCGCGCGATCTTTATGATCTTTGGTATCTCATCTCCCGCGAAGGCATCGACCTGTCGGAACTGGTGCTCGCGATGAGGGCCAAGCTTGCTTTCCGGCAGCAGGAGGCGGCGGGAATCCAGGAGGCCATCCTCAAGAAGGAGGCACGACTGAAGGCGCTCTGGTCCGCGCGACTCGCGAATCAGATGGCCGTGCTGCCGCCATTCGACCAGGTGTTCCGAGAGCTCCGCCGCGCCCTGCGCCAAGCCAACCTGCCATGAGCTCGCTTCTCGTGCCGCGATCAGGACATCGGCGAACCCCTGTCGTTTCGATGGCCATCTGAACTCTCTTGGCCATGGGAACTATCGTGGTCCCGTGGTCCTGAGATCAAGCCGACGCAGACGCGACAGCCTCGCGGCGGCGTCAATCGCTGCCGACAGAAAGTTGACTCCGGAAGCTGTGCGCGGAAGTTGCCAGTACGTACTTCAGCAGGTCATGAGATGACCGGTGTTCGCCAGTCATAGCACGATTATGGAATTCATAACACTGCAGGGCCTTTCGGCAGAAGCTGTCAAGCGAAAATTAGACGAATGCATCCAGCCGGTGGAAAAGCTGTGGAAAACTGCGGTTTTTGCTCGGATTGACAGAATTTTCGAACCGGAGAATCTCCCTCGTGCAAATCTTTCATCTCCAATTTTTGCAACAGCTTACAATGAATCATTCTTATCTTGATGGACATAGCAATGTATTGCAGCGCGAACTTCACCTCTCTCAACCCTCCTCGAAGTTTCTCCGCTCGTCTTGCGCGAACATACAGCCTCGATGCGATCGGGGTTGAACGGATGTCGTCCTGTCAACCGTTCACCTCTGGCGCCGGCGCGGCCTGCTTCGCGCACATCCCATCGACGACCGCGGTAACTATCTTTACGAAATCCCGCCGGAAGACCTGCCCGCGAAGTATGCTCACAAAGGTGAATATCAGGTCGAACCGGCAACTTCATCACCACATGCTTTACGAGGTGCAGTATGAGTTCAAGCCTTTTTGATTCCCGGCGCGCACTTGGCAAGCTTGGGGTGCGAAGTGATAGTGGCCGCTCAGTTCCAGCAACCGGGGATGGAACTGAATCAGGACGCCCCGCCGCTCCACCACCGCCGATTTGAGATTGTCGTAGAGGATTGTGCGCGGCTGGCCGCCCCAGGACTGGAAGGCACGCACGTGGCCGCGCAGAAAGTTCTCCAGCGTCTGATCGAAGAAGAACTCCAGATACAGGGCGCGCGAATACGAAAGCGTCATCACGAAGCAGGACAGCGCGCGGCGGGCGCGACCGGCCATCCCATGGCCGAAATGCGCCCAATCGACTTGCGCCTGCTCGCCAGGAAACGTTTCCAGCCGCAGGAATGGTTCTCTGATCAGCGGGCGCAGGCGGGCCACGGCGCGCCGCAACTGGCCCACGCTGCCGGTATAGCCACGGTCACGAGCCATCTGGTAAATGCGCGTGGCGCGCAGCCGCGGATGTTGGTCCAAGGTCTCTCGGATGAAGGCCAGGTAGGGATCGACCATCGAGGGCCGGACCGGCTGGCCGCCGAGACCCAGCCGCTGCGCCTCGATGGCGTTGCGCACGGCGTCGGGATGCACGCCCAACTCGCGGGCGATGGTCCCGATCTTCCAATGCTCGGCGGAAAAGTAGCGTCGGATCTGCACACGCGTTGTCGGATCGATCATGCCCAGGGCTCACCTTCGTCGGGGAATGGGTGGAAACTGATTGATGAAGCGCCCCACGCGGCCACACGCCCGGCAGCACAGCCGGAGGCCCGGCCAGTTTTCCGGCCGTGGCGAGAACACGACGGCGGCGACTGGTTTCTGAGCATCCCGCGAGGCCGCTTCCACAACTCCACATTGGGATGATGCCGAGCCAGCGCTCAAAAGGGAACCCTGATCCGTCACGCGCGCCCGGCACCGGCGCTCGCGGTACTGCTGTTGGCGGTCGCGATGATCCAGCCGCCCCTCGGGGCTTTGCTGGTAGCGGCGATGGGCCGCCCGATGCTGGCGCAAGCGGGCCTGCCGGCGGCAGGCCACGCTGCAGTAGCGCTGCCCGCGGTCACAGTGGGAGCACAGCAGGAACATTGCCCGGCATTCGCCGGCATGGCAAAACCGCTGCCGTAGAACCACTTCTCCGTGTGCCGCCATGTGTCATCGCAGGCGGCACTGGACAACGGCGCCGGCTTCGTGGCAGGTTAGAACTGCTTGATTGTGTGGTGACCTGACGAAGGTTGCCATGGCGGAACCCCGCTGCTTCCAACGGCGGGGTTCCGCTCTCCATCCCGCCTTCGAAGTCACATTACCTGATTGGGAAGTTTGGCTGATGATCGGACGGATGACTCGCGCCTTCGGCGCGGATGATGTTGCCGCTACCGGGCGACGCTCAGAAAACTACGTTTTCTGATGATTGCTGACATCTGTGAATCGGGGGGTTGGCTGGCGGCCAGCAAGGGCCTGATGACCTTATCACAGCGCGGCGTAGCCGCAACCAAACACTGACGGCGTTTCCGATCTCGTAGGATATTGGTTTTCCACGACCATCC
>JBKBWD010000154.1:0-5602 GCA_046289265.1 Bryobacteraceae bacterium
GCGATCAGCTGATCGCGGCCCCATTGAAGCATGGGAGCGATCGCCCACATCGCTGCGGAGACGGTAATTCCGCGATCAGCTGATCGCGGCCCCATTGAAGCACCCGCGGGCTCATCGGACGCCGGCGCGGTTTCGGTCAATTCCGCGATCAGCTGATCGCGGCCCCATTGAAGCATCCGCGGCACTGTGACCGAGCTCGAGGCCCCGATGGAATTCCGCGATCAGCTGATCGCGGCCCCATTGCATCCACGCCGTTCATCCGCACCCAACCCGCTGCTCACGCCCATGTTCCCCAAAACAATTCTGAGTACTTATGATGCGAGATGTGCGTTAGAATGAGGGAGAGTCGGAGAGCACTCGAAACCATGGCGGGCCCTCACGCAGTGACGCAAAACCAAAGCCTTCTCCATGAGGCCCTCGCCGACGCGCGCGACACCGCGCGGGACCAGATCGCCGCCGCCTGGCAGCTCTACATCGACCGCGTCCAGGAACAACTCGCCGCCGGCTGGCGCGACCAGATCGAACGCGTATTCGAGGAGCGATTCACCGAGCTCGCCGACCGCCTCGAATCCGAATTCCACAAGTCGCTCTCCAACAAATTCGCCGCCGACATGGAGACCGCCGTCTCGCTCGCTCGCGGCCTCGCCCGCCGCGAGCAGAGCGAATTCCTCAATCAATCCGCCCGCCGCCTCCGCCAGAGCGCCGATCTCCGCGAATGGAGCGCCGCGCTCCTCGACGCCGCCGCCGACTTCTGCGAAACCGCCGCCGTCTTCACGCTCAACGATCAAACCCTGCGCTGCGAAGCCCTCCGCGCCCCCGAGAACGACGGCGCCGCCGCGCTCGCCGGCCAGGAGGTCCCGCTTACCTTGGCCGCCGCTTTCGCCAATGCCGCCGACTCCCGCGACACCGTCGTCGCCCTCAAGACGGCCGGCGAACTCTCCGAACTGGTCGCCGCCGCCCTCGGCGTCGCCGGCGATCGCAAAGTCTATCTCTTTCCCTTGACGAGCCGCGAACGGACCGTTGCGGTGCTGTACGCCGAAGGCGGCGATCAGCCCGTCGACGCCAACGCCCTCGAACTCCTGTCCTCGCTCGCCGCCGCCGCTCTCGAAGCTCACGTTCTACCCGCTGCCCGTTCCGCCGTCGGCCTCGTCGCCATCGCCGGAGCACAGCCCCAGACGGAAACCGAACCCTCCGGATGGGCCTCGCTCTCCCGCGAAGAGCAGGATCTGCATCTTCGCGCCCAGCGTTTCGCGCGCGTCCAGGTCGCCGAAATGCGCCTCTATAAGGCGGATGCCGTCAAGTCCGGCCGCGCCGCCAGGGACCTCTATGCCGCGCTCCGCGACGATATCGATGCCGGGCGCCAGGCCTTTCAAAGCCAGTTCGTCGATGCGACTCCGACGATGGTCGACTATTTCCACCTGGAATTGGTACGGACGTTAGCCAACGATGATGTATCTTCATTCGGCCCCGACTATCCCGGTCCGCTGGTTTAAGTGGATCGTTGTAGCACTCGTCGCCGCGGCGCTCGGCATGGAGTACTCGCCGGCCCATGCCGCGCAGCAGAAGAAGGCCCCTCAGAAGAAATCCGCGCCTGCCCGCCGCACGGCAACGAAGGCAGCGCCGGCGAAAAAAGCCGCGCCGAAAAAGGCCGCCGCTCCCCAGGCTCCCATCATTTATTCTTCCGGCCTTGAGGGACTGGTCAAAGCCTACCGCGCCGGCTATGCCCCCGCACGCCGAGCCGCCCTCGAACAGTACGCCGCCTCCAACGCCAAAGACCAGAATGGCGCCCTCGCGCTGCTCGCCCTCGGCCTCATCGATTACGAACGCAATAATTACCCCACGGCTGTCACCAGCCTGCGCGCCGCCCAATCGCGCCTGCCCCGGCTCTCCGATTACGCAGCCTACGCCGTCGCTGCCTCCGAGGTCGAAATCGGCAACTACACCGCCGCCCTCGCCGCGCTCGATCCGGTCTGGAAGTCCAACCCTGTCTCGCCCTTCGTCGGACGCGCCGCCCTGCTCGCTGCCCGCGCCCACACCCAACTCAACGAGCCCTCTAAAGCCATCGAAGTCCTTCACAAGCACTCCCGGCAGCTTCCGCAGCCTGCCGGCGAGATGGCCCGCGCCGCCGCCCTCGAAGCCGCCGGCAGCCTGGCTGCCGCCGCCGACGCCTACCAGGGCGTCTACTACCACTACCCGACTTCATCGGACGCCGAGCGAGCCGCCTCCGCCCTCGCCGCCCTCCGCGAGCGCATGGGCCCGGACTACCCGCCCGCCATGCCCCAGGCCCTGCTCACACGCGCCTCCCGCCTCCTCGACGCTAAACAATACGCCGCTGCCCGCCGCGAGTTTGATCGGATGATTCCACAGCTCGGAGGCGCCGAACAGGATATCGCCCGCGTCCGCGTCGGAGCCGCCGATTACCACGCCAACCGCAGCTCCGAGGCCCTCCGCTACCTCCGCGCCCTCAGCGTCTCGGCCCCGGAAGCAGACGCCGAGCGCCTCTACTACATCGTCGCCGCCGCCCGCCGCCTCGACAATGACGCCGAAATGGAGCGCGCCATCGCCGAGCTCGACCGCAATCACCCCACCTCTGGCTGGCGCCGTAAGGCCCTCTCCTGGGCCGGCAACCGCTACCTCGTCACCTACGACTGGGAGAAGTACGAGCCCCTCTACCGCGCCTGCTACCAGGGCTTCCCGGACGACTCCGAATCCGCCTACTGCCACTGGAAGGTCACCTGGCTGCACTATATCCAGCGCCGCCCCGGCGCCCGCCAGATGCTCGCCGATCACGTCCGGCGGTATCCCGGCTCGGAAAAGGCCGGCGCTGCCCTCTACTTCCTCGGCCGCATCGCCGAGCAGTCCAGGGACTACGCCGCCGCCCGCCTCTACCACGGCGAACTGGCCGACCGCTTCCCGAACTCCTACTACGGCGTCCTGGCCCGGGAACGCCTCCAGGAGCCGCAAATCAGCCGCGCCTCCGCCTCGCAGGACGTCGCGCTCTTCCTCCAGCAGATCGAGTTCCCGGACCGTACCAACTCAAAGTACTCCTTCGACCAGAGCATCTCCATTACGCGCCGTATCGAGCGCTCACGCCTCCTCGCCGCCGCCGGCCTCGAGGACCACGCCGAAAACGAGCTCCGCTTCGGCGCGCGCAATGAAGGCTCCGGCCCGCTCCTCGCCATGGAACTCGCCCAGTCGGCCCAGCGCCGCGGCGCGCACGACCAGAGTATCCGCTACATCATCAGCCTCGTTCCCGGCTATCTCTACCTGCCGCCGGCTAGCGCCCCGGACGAGTTCTGGCGTCTGGCTTTCCCCATGCCCTTCCGGAATTCGCTCGAACGCTACGCGCGCCAGAACGCCCTCGACCCCGCCCAGGTCGCCGCGCTCATCCGCCAGGAGTCGCTGTTCAACCCGCGCGCCCTCTCCCGCGCCAAGGCCTACGGACTCACGCAGGTCATGCCCGCCACCGGCCGCGAGGTCAGCCGCCGCGTCGGCATCAATGGCTTCCACAGCAACCTGTTGTTTGAGCCGGATACGAATCTGAAGATCGGGACCTATTACCTTCGCAGCCGCCTCGACGTCTTCAACGGCCAGTGGGAGCTCGCCCTCGCCTCCTATAACGCCGGCAAATCCCGCGTCGACCGCTGGCTCACCTGGGCCGACTACCGGGAACCGGCCGAGTTCGTCGAGACCATTCCGTTCACCGAAACGCGCGATTACGTCCAGATCGTGCTCCGGAACGCCGATATCTACCGGCGTCTTTACGGCGACTCCTCCGCTGCAGTACTCTCGACAAAAGGTGCTGCCGACAACGACTGATCTGCGCGCCCGCTTCCGTAGCGAGCGGACATCCGAATTTACCGAATCCGTCATTCGCGAGATGACGCGCCTTGCGCTCCACCACAAGGCCGTCAATCTCGCCCAGGGCTTCCCTGACTTCCCCGCGCCCGAAGAGATCAAGGAGGCCGCCCGCCAGGCCATCTCCCGCGACATCAACCAGTACGCCATCACCTGGGGCGCCCGCCCCCTCCGCAATGCCATCGCCGAAAAATACCGGCGCTGGTACGGGCTTGACCTCGACCCCGAGCGCGAGATCACCGTCTGCTGCGGCGCCACCGAGTCGATGATCGCCTCCCTCCTCGCCGTCACCAATCCCGACGACGAGATCGTGATCTTCGAGCCCTTCTACGAGAACTACGGACCCGACGCGCTCCTCTGCGGAGCACGCCGCAAGCTCGTCACCCTCCGGCCGCCCGACTGGTCCTTCGACCCGGACGAGCTCCGTGCCGCTTTCACCCCACGCACCAAGGCGATCATCCTGAACTCGCCCAACAACCCCACCGGCAAGGTCTTCACCGTGGAGGAGCTGCGGTTCATCGCCGGCCTCTGCCAGGAGTACGATGCCCTCGCCATCACCGACGAAATTTACGAGCACATCCTTTACGATGGCGCCCGCCACGTCCCGATCATGACTCTGCCGGGAATGCGCGACCGCGCCATCCTGATCAACAGCATGAGCAAGACCTACTCGGTCACCGGCTGGCGGGTCGGCTGGGTGCTGGCCTCGCCGGACCTGACCGACGGCATCCGCAAGGTCCACGATTTCCTGACCGTCGGCGCCGCCGCGCCCCTCCAGCAGGCCGGGGCACTGGCGCTCTCGCTGCCGGATTCGTATTACGAAAAGCTCTCCGTCAACTACCAGGACCGCCGCGACCGGATCGTCGGCTTCCTGCGCTCCGCCGGCTTCCGCCCGTTCGTTCCCAAGGGGGCCTATTACGTGATGGCCGACATCGCGAACTTTGGCTTCCCGGACGACGTCGCCTTCATCCGCCACATGATCGAGACCGTAGGAGTGGCGGCCGTCCCCGGCTCAAGCTTCTTCGCCGACCCGGCGCGCGGAGCCTCCCTGATCCGCTTCTGTTTTTGCAAAAAATATGAGACGCTGGAGGAAGCCAGCCGACGTTTACAGGCCCTTTCGGCCGCCTGACGGAGCGTGCGGATGCTACCGAACTTCCTTCTTCCGGAGACCGAACTGCGAGAAGCCGGAAACGGCCCGGCGCTCCCGTTAGGAGCCGCTGCGGGGAAGATCCTGACCCTGACGCTCGGAATCACCCGGATCATCGAGCAGGAGAGCCTCGACGTCTCGATCTGGGGCTCCCCCGACGGCGACACCTGGGGCGCCAAGCCCCTCCTGTCCTTCCCGCAAAAATTCTACTGCGGAGTCTACAGCCTCCTCCTCGACCTGACCGAACACCCCGAAATCACCCACCTCCGAGCCCAATGGAAAATGAACCGCTGGGGCCGCGGCGAAACCACCCCGCTGTTCACCTTCTACCTCTACGCCGAAGAAGCCGACGCCCAGGTGATGACAGCAGCACGGCCGTAGGCGGACTACCGAGCCGCGTGCGTGAGTGAGCGGGAATACAGCCAACTGTGGAGTGGAACACCACCGCCTGAAGGCGGTGGCCTTCCACTTTGTGATCCATGGTATGCCTCATTCTCTCATCTGGAACGGATGTTCACCTCTAGCGGGAGTTTACTCGTAGTGGAGGCATCCCCACGAGGCCGCAGTCGCTAACCCATTGCTGTTGAACCGCTTCTA
>JBKBWD010000155.1:0-5376 GCA_046289265.1 Bryobacteraceae bacterium
GCCCGCGCGGGCGGCGAGCGAACAGGAGCAACACTAATTTATGCGGGCTGGTGTCTCAAAGTCGTTGACAAGTTCCGCGAGGTGGGATTCATGGAGCAGCACGAACTTAGCTTCAAGAACTGGGAGGAATGCCAGACGGCTATCTGGAAATGCCGGCGCGCAATCGAGAGTTTCGATCACCGGCGGCACGCAGTAGTCGATCTCGTACGTTTCGCGTTCGGATACTGCCAAGGTTTGATCCGGCCGATTCAGGTCTTCTCAGAGATACTGGCGTTGCTCGAATACGTCGCTCCCCTCCGTCCGCGACGAATACTGGAAATCGGCACCGCTTCCGGGGGTACATTGTTCCTCTTTTGTCGAATCGCAGCGCCTGATGCTTCCGTCATCAGCGTGGACCTGCCGGATGGGGAACTCTCCTACCCGCCATGGAAAGCTGAACTGTACCACGCCTTCAAGCTCCCGGGCCAGTCCATCCATCTGCTCCGGGCAGATTCACACGACGTGCGCACACTTTCGAATGTAAAGGGATTGTTGGAGGATTCGAAATTGGATCTTCTTTTCATCGACGGCGACCACAGCTATATGGGCGTGAAGCAGGACTTCGAGATGTACGCACCTCTCGCCGGGGAACGCGGTATCGTCGCGCTCCACGATATCGTACCCATTCAGCCCCGGCAGGCATGGTGCGAAGTCGATAGATTCTGGATCGAACTGCGGGATCGCTACCCGTATCGGGAGTTCGTGGAGGACTGGAGGCAGGGATGGGGCGGAATCGGGATGCTCACGCGGACTGCTCCGGCTCAGTAATTGACGCGTTTGGGCGACCGCCGGATCAGGGAATCTCAGCGAGCAAGCGGCGGGCAAGTTCTGTGCTTCCTGCCCGGTACAGAAGCAGAGAGCCGGTCCAACGGACGCTCACTTCATCGGAAGCGCTATCATCCACCGATTCGGTGCAGACAACCGTGCTTTCGCTCACTATGTGAACATCACCGAGCCGCGCCGCTTTGTTGACCTGTTGGCTGGCTAAGAGTGCCGAGCAGACCTGGAGCGACAATGAGGTCCAAGGAGCCCGGAGACGCAACAAGACGACGGCAGGCTTCCGCCAAGCCGATCTCTTCCACCGAAATGCCCTCAAAGCGCCTGCAACCTCCCAGCAGCTTTCAAGAAGAGTTCCCCGCGCGCGGCCCTCGCCATTCGTTCGCGGATCAGAGTTACAGCTCTGCCGAATCGCGCAGCGAATGCGGTATGGTTGGGAGCCGTCGGATCACTCGCCCCAAACCTCATGTGAAAGATTGCAGCAGCAAGGTCCAGGCAGGGTGCAGCGACTCAATCGCAGCAGTGACGCTTTCAGCCTGCTGGTCCGAACCGATTCCCACGAATTCCCGGGCGACACGAATACCGATGGCTTCTATGAAATTGGTGACTCGTTTGATGCGCCCGGTTCCGCCGTATCGCCCCGGTATCACTGTGATCTGGATCGGCACGCGCAAGACCCGTCCTGAACGGCCTTCGGGAGCCTAGGGAGGGAAACAATCGGTTATCAGCATCGGAAGCAGCTATAAAGAACGCAGCGTTATCATCAGCACCTGGGCCGGTTGTTTTCCTTCGTTTACCCAGCGATGCTGCCGGTGCGCGGGGATCGCGACGGCATCCCCGCGATGGAGGACGGCCGGTCTGTCACCCAGCACCAGAGTGATTGCGCCATCGAAGACGATCGCAAAGAGGTTCAGGGGTTGCGAATGCGGTCGTTTCCCACTGCTACCACCGGGAGCAATCGTGACCATTACGGGCTCCAGCGAACTATTCGCCGAAGACCAGAGGCTCTCAATCTTGGCGTTCGACCACTGGCTCTCCAGGCGCGGACGCTGCTCAAGGCGAAGGATCAGATCCGATGAGGCCTCCGTGGCCTGGAAAAATTGAACCAGGCTCACGTTCAAACAGCGAGCGATGCGCTCGAGCGATGCGATCGAGGGAGATGCCAGCCCATTCTCCACCTGGGAGATAAAACTTGGAGAGAACCCGGCCCGCGCGGCCAGAGTCCTGACGGATAAGCCGCGAGACTCACGCAACCCTCTCAACAAAGGGCCGACACGCTGCTCGGTCGATTCATTTGCCGTCTCCTGCATCCTTCCAATCTAATAGAAGACAAAGCTAAATTAAGAGTGTACAGTTGCGCTGTACACCTCGTCAATGTACGGGTATTGCAGTCTGGTGAACCTTGACATGTGCAGCCGGAAGATTTTGGTCAAATCCAGAACTGTCCAGCTCCTCTGTACAACTGATCCGGAGCTGGCCAAGTGGTCACGGAGTGTGTTCCATTTGGTCGCGGCGTAACCGCGTACACCAACGGGAGTCTACTTCACAGAGGTAGACGGCGTGGTGCATCCGCATAACCCGGAAGTGGTTGTCATTACAGGCGCTACGGCGGGCGTGGGACGGGCGGTGGCCCGGGCTTACGCGCGGCGGGGCGCTTCCATCGGGCTGATTGCGCGAGGTCCGGATGGACTCGATGCAACTCGGCGGGAGGTGGAGCATCTCGGAGGGCACGCAGTCGCGGTCGAGGCCGATGTGGCCGATGCGGAGGCGATCGAGCGGGCGGCCGAGCGGATCGAGTGGCGGTTCGGCCCGATCGACATCTGGATCAACAATGCCATGACCACGGTCTTCTCGCCGTTCCTCGGGCTGAGTGCCGAGGAGTTCCGGCGCGTGACCGAGGTGACCTACCTGGGGTATGTTCACGGCACGATGTCGGCCCTGCATCGGATGTTTCCGCGGAACCGGGGATGCATTGTGCAGGTGGGCTCCGCGCTGGCCTACCGGTCGATTCCGCTCCAGTCGGCCTATTGCGGAGCCAAGCACGCCATTGTCGGGTTCACCGACTCGATCCGCTCGGAGCTGATCCACGAAGGCAGCAGCGTCCACATCACGGCCGTGCACCTGCCTGCGGTCAACACGCCGCAGTTCTCCTGGTGCCGGACGAGACTTCCGGGACACCCGCAGCCGGTTCCGCCGATCTATCAGCCGGAGATCATGGCGAAGGCGATCGTGTGGGCAGCGGCGCAGCGGCGGCGCGAGGTGTGGGTCGGGTGGCCGACGATTAAGGCGATTCTCGGGCAGAAGTTTATCCCGGGATGGCTCGATCATTATCTGGCCGATTACCAGTCGCAGCAGCTCGATGAGCCGGTGGATATCGACCGGCGCGACAACCTGTTCGAGCCGCTGCCGGGGGATTGGGGAGCGCGGGGAATCTTTGACGATCGCGCATGGTCGTTCAGCCCGCAGGTGATGGCGCTGACGCACGGGTCGTGGCTGCTGCGGCTTGGGGCCGGGCTGGTGGGGTTCGGACTGGCGGCGCTGGCAGGACGCAATGTACGGAACAGGAAAGGAGAGATCCATGCACCAGATCGCGGAGGGGCGGTTCAGCCCCGAGCAGCTCAGCCACGAGCTGCGCGAGCATACGAGCGAGTCGCTCAGGAGGCGTAGGAAGGTCGCGGCGCTGTCGCTGGCGTCGATCGGGGCGCTGGCGGTTCCGGCGCTATACCAGCTTGGGATCCTGCGGCGCGTGCCGGAGCCGCGCGGCCGGTGGTTCGATTCGAAGCGGGTCAACGGAGCTCCGGAGGCGTACAAGTATTTCGAGACTCCGGATGCGTTTCTGGGGATTGTCAGCTATGCCGTGACGGCGTGCCTGGCGGCAACGGGCAACGAGGAGCGCTGGCGGACACGGCCGTCTCGCCCTGCGGGGCTGCTGCTGTGGACAATTGCCAACGCGGTGGGCGCGGTGAAGCTGACGATCGACCAGATTCAGAAGCACCGGGCGCTGTGTCCGTGGTGCCTGGCGGCGGCGGGGCTGACGTTCGCGACGGTGCCGCTGGCGTGGAAGGAGGGCGGCGAGGGAATCCGCCAGTTGCAGCGGGAGTGGGCCGAGCGCGAGCGCCTTACTGAGGCTGAAGCGCCGGCTGAGGAGCTTGAACTGACAGGATGGCGTTGAGGCGCGTCACATCGTGGCGGGAAAGGCCGGACTCGCGGCGGATATCGTTGCGGGTCTTGAGCTTGCGGCGGTAGCGAAGGAAGTATTCGCGGAGATCGCCGCCGAGGGTGAAGTTGTACATGATGTCGTCGAACTCGGCGGTGTGGTTGAGGCCGAGGGCGTGGCCGATCTCATGGAGGCAAGTGAGATACAGGATGGAGTCGCGGAAGAGAGGGTCTTTGCGGCCCTCTTCGGCGATTTCGGGTCCGAGGGAGTCGAGGTCGGGGCGGACGTAGATTTCGGCGCCCGGTTTTCCATCCAACAGCAAAGGTTGGGCGTAGCCGTACTGGCCCGGTTGGGGGCGCGCCCAATAGACGCGGATGCGGGCCTCGCGGGGGAGAGTTACGGATTGCAGTTCGATGCGGCCGCGGGAGGCTCGCTGCCAGGCTTCGAGGGCCCATTCGGCGAGCTGGGCGTCCTGAGCGACACAACCTGTTGATTCCGTCGCCTTACAGGGTTGAATCCAGTAGGGGAGCGTTTCACCACACGCTGTATAGACTCCTACCAGATACAGTATGAGACAGTACGGTTTCATCTTCCCGTGCTTTTCGGGATACGGTCCTCGACCAGCGCCCGGATCTGGGTTTCGAGGGCTTCGATGCGGCGGGACATCTCCTCCATCGCCTGCCCCTCGGGGTCGGGGAGTTTGCCGTGTTCGAGAGCATCGTCGGGTTCGCTGCGCATTCTGACGACGCGGCCGGGGATGCCGACGACGGTGGAGTTATCGGGGACGGAGCGCACGACGACGGAGCCGGCGCCGATCTTGACGTTGTCGCCGATGCGGATGTTGCCGAGGACTTTGGCGCCGGTACCGATGACGACGCTGTTGCCGATGGTGGGGTGACGCTTTCCTTTTTCCTTGCCGGTGCCGCCGAGGGTGACGCCCTGGTAGATGAGTACATCGTCTCCGATTTCAGTGGTTTCTCCAATGACGACGCCCATGCCGTGGTCGATGAAGAAGCGGCGGCCGATGCTGGCTCCGGGGTGGATCTCAATGCCGGTGAAGAACCGGGAGATCTGGGAGAGGAAGCGCGGCAGGAGGGGGATGCGGGCCTTGTAGAGTCTGTGGGCGAACCTGTGGAGCAGGATGGCGTGGAAGCCGGGGTAGCAGAGTACGATCTCGAGGACGCTCTTGGCGGCCGGATCTTCTCTGAAGATCGTGTCGATCTGTTCCCGGATGGTGCGGAGCATTCTCTAACATTATCGCTCCGATGGTCAATGGGGTGACGGAAGGCGGGTGCGCGACGTAGAAGTGAGGGTTTAGAGCATCTCTTTTTTGTGACGTGAATCTTGGTGTATGTATACACTAAGACGAGGAGGCCTCGTGCCCGACACTCTCCCCTCTCTGG
>JBKBWD010000156.1:0-5268 GCA_046289265.1 Bryobacteraceae bacterium
GATCAGCAGCGGCGGCGAGATCCTCAGATGCTGTCCCAGCCGTTTGGTGCGGAAACTAATTTGGACAAGAGTGATTCCACATCTCCGGCCGAGGAGGTGCGGCATCAGCGTTTGCATCTGAACTCGATTGATGGGGCGAAATTGGACAGCCTATTCGTCGGGCAGGAGCCGCAGCCGGCGTTTTTGGATCGATTGAATGCAGAACCTGCGCGTCGCGCACAATGCGAGCCTCCTGGGTACTTCGATCGCATCGCGCGGAAAATCGGGCTTGAGTCGGTGGTTCAAGCTGCCGCAGTGTGTGATTGTGGAGGAAGTCAGTGTCCTTGTGCGGGTTGCGGCATCTATGCGGCTTCTCATTCGTGCCAGAGTTTCAACTGTGATACTGGACATTACCGCTATCCGATGCCAGAACCCGAATCGTCTAAAATTGGAACTTGGATCGGGATGAGTTACGATTGCAGCGGGCTCTCCGAATGTGGCTGCACTGTCGAAAGTTGTTACAACGAGTTCTGCCCTTAAATCTTGGGAAGGAGAATTTTTCAATGCCTTTGATAATCACGCTGCTCATGGCAGCACTGCTGGTGCCGTTAACACCGTTAGGTGCAGAGGTTTCGGCTGTGTTGGAATCGGAAGCGCGCCTCGAAGTGGATCTGGGTGGCAAGCCTCTTCCCAAGTGGCGAAATGGCGCCCTTGTTGTCCGTGAAATGGTGGGGACAACTGCCGCTCGAATAAGGTCGCTTGACAGTCAGGGAAAGGTGATCTCTGACGTTCCGTTCAAGCTTCCGGAGGCGACCTACTTGCTGCTCAAAGATGCATCTCGTCGGACCGATGGGACGATTGCGCTCTGTGGCAGCGCCGCTGATAGTGCTGGGCGCCCAGCCAGTTTTGTCGCCTGGATTTCGCCCGATGGGCAGGATGTGCGGGTACTTCGGACATATCCCTACGTTCCGTATCAGGTGGCATTTGCCGCTGATGGATCTCTTTGGACTGTTGGTATTGTGCATAGCGATCCGACAGCCCCGGTCTTTCGCCGTTTCCAGGACTCCGGGGAGATGAATGGCAGTTTTGTCTCACTTGCCGACATCGAGGGAGACCCGGCGGTGCTGGTTCAGGACCAAAATATTTTCTCAGCTGTTAGTGATCGCATCGTGTGGTATTCGGCACGAAGCGGGCAATACATCGAGCTCTCTGCGTCAGGTGTGACGAAGCAGGTTAGCGGTTTGCTGTTTCCGGCAGGTGAGCGTGAAATGGGTTATGCAATTACGGACCGGGGTGATGTTTTTTTCACATCGCTCCGATCTTCCGAGTGGTTGATGTATCGCTTGGACGCGGTTCGTCGGGAGTGGATCCCGATTCGACGGAGCACTCTGGAAGGTGATGGTCGACGCAATGTGATTCAGCTGTGCGGCGCCGAGGGTGAGCAGCTGATCGCGTGGACGAATACGTCGCAAATAAGGTTCTGGACGATTCATTAGTCGGCGGTGTTCGCTGCAAGCCTGAACGTAAATTCCTCGTCGTGCCACTAGTCTGTTCGATGAGAGAAGATCTCGTCATGAATGAGGTTACGGCAACGCCGGAAAGATGTCGGTGGCGGTAATCGTGCGGCGGCTACATCCGCCCCACAGTCCGTGCTTTCTGATGCGAAAGCTGTAATCTATCTGATAGTCGCGCCGGTGCGAACGTTGCCCCGATCTTCACTGGGTATCCACAACGCGAGCGGGTCCCCGACGACGAACCAACAAACGAGCACCCCTCCGGTTTCTTGCCACCCTCCATCGTCAAAAAGCCTAATGTGTCGCGTTGATTCCGATGGCAAAGCAGTTCGCGGCTTCCGGAATTGTCTTCTTGGCGGGAGTATTTCTCTCATAGCCTCCTGGCGGCCTGCGCCGCAGGTTTGCGCAGACTGGCTCGACGACTTCGAACATCGCGTGGATGAAACTGGTGCTGGCCAGTGTTTGCAGCAACCGCGGCCGAAGCTGGAGCCGGTGAACTGCGACGTCAAGCCTTCTTCCAGACGTCTGACCGCACTCGGATTGGCGTTATCAATTCGCCCTGCGACGTGTTCAGCAGCTTTGCCGTCGCATTCCATCGACGCATAGGCCAGCAGGGCAGTCCTGTTTGTCGAACCCGGCAGGCGATCAGTGGCCGGCGGCCTTGACTTCCTCTTCCACCACGGGCGGCTTGGCGCCGGCGGGGATCGGGGTGAGCAGTTGCTCTTTCCGGTAGATCAGGGCGGAGGTGTTGTAGGCGGCCAGTTCGAAACCGTGGCCGTGCGTGATGGCGTCGGTGGGGCAGGCCTCGACGCAATAGCCGCAGAAGATGCAGCGGCTGTAGTCGATGTTATAGACCGAGGCGTACCGCTCGCCGCCGCTGATCCGGACCTTGTCGGTATTCTCTGCAGCTTCGATGTAGATGCACTCTACCGGGCAGGCGGCCGAGCAGAGGAAGCAGGCCACGCACTTCTCCATCCCGTTCTCGTCACGCTGCAGCACGTGGAGGCCGCGGTACCGCTCCTGGAACTTGGGCGGGACGTCAGGGTAATCCTCCGTGAGGGTAGGATTCAACATCTCCTTGAACGTCACGCTCATGCCCTTTGCGATGGCGGACGCGGACTCCAGAATCTGGTTGATCTTTGCCATGACTGTTCGACTTTCTCTTAGATTACCGCAGCTCCCGACCGGAGCCTAATTTCGCGACCCTCAACCGGCTTTCCACTCCGGCACGTATTCGCCGGGCTGGAAGATCTCGACGCCGACCCTGCGGCCGAGCGACTCCAGGTCCCGTCGGGAAAACCCGTCCGAGGCGAACGAGACGGTCCCGTCCTTTTCGACCACGAAGATGGACGGTACGTGCGTGATCGCGAATCCGTTGCTGGCCTGATACGCCGGTTTCGGGTCCAGCAGGGTCGGAAACGTCACGCCGAACTCCTCGTTGAACTCAAGGGTGGTCTCGCGGTCGTCCTGCGAGATCCCGTAGATCGGCACGTCACTGTGCTTCTTCAGCCGATCGAGGTACGGGAAGGTGAACTGGCAGGTTGGGCACGTGGTCTTGAAAAACGCGAAGATCGCCGGGCCGGGGGCGAGGATATCGGCAGATGACTGCTCCTGCCCTTCCAGATCCCGAAGTTGGAAGCTGGGGGCCTTCTCACCGACCTCCAGCATTTGCCGTCGAGTCCTAGGCGCCATGCCCTTAGTTTACCAGTGGTTCAGAATAGCCGGATCTGTCTAGCTGCTGCCCTGGCCCTTCTGCTGTTCCTTGATGAAGCTCAGGATGTCGAATTTCTGGATCTCCCGATTTGGGAAGAAGCTGTTGACGGCATCCTGCTCGTCGCGGAAGACCTCGAAAACCGTGGTGAGCTTGGTGAGGATTAGCAGTTCCACGTTCCGTTTGTTGAGGTTGAGCAGCTTGAGGGCGCCGCCGGCCTTTTTCATGGCGGTGTAGCAGATCACCAGACTGCCCAGGCCCGTACTGTCAATGTACTCGACGCCCTCCAGGTTGAGGATCGCGCGGTTCTGTCCCGCGGCGGCTGCCGCAGTGAGGCGCTCGCGGAGCAGCGTGACCTCTTCGCCGACGGTCAACCGGCCGGTCAGGTCGTAGATGGCTATCCCCTCTTTTTCTCGTTGTTCGATGACCAGACTCATGGCTGGCTTCTATTCTACGCTGAACTGCTCCATCGAGGTTTGTGGAATTGGCCCGGTGGTTGCTCTGCTGTTCTGAGGGGAATCATAGATGGCCAAGACTGTAGTCGGACTCTTTCAAAATCTCAGCGAGGCCGAAAACGTCGTAAGCGACCTTGTCGAACAGGGAGTAGCACGCGAGGAGATCAGCATCCTCGGCCGGGACGAGTCGGCGGACGTGCGTGAAGCGGTCTCGGACAGATCCGCCGCGACCCGAGGAGCCGGAACGGGGGCGGGCGCGGGCGCCGCGATTGGCGGCAGCTTCGGCGTGGTGGCCGGACTCGCTGCCCTAATGATTCCGGGTATCGGACCGATTATCGCGGTGGGACCGATTGTGGCGGGACTGGCCGGGGGCGGAATCGGCGCGACGGCGGGAGGATTGATCGGGGCCCTCACGAAGGCAGGCGTCTCCGAGAGCGATGCGCAGTACTACGAGGACGCCGTGCGCCGAGGCGGCGTGCTCGTGCTCGTACAGTGCCCTGACGTGGATACGGCGGACCGCGTGACGGATCTCATGACACGCCATGGTTCGTCCGGCATCACCGAGCGGAACGGTCCGGCAATTCCGGCCACCGAGTCCGGGAGCATTCGGATCGAAGGTACGCGCGAGGTCAAGGGAGGCGGCCCGAGATCGGAGGCTACCCGGACCACGCGGCGGGAGAAGCCGGACGAACTGTATGGGGAGGCGGCTTTCCGCGCCCACTTCGATTCCCGCTACCGCGGCCGCGGCTACTACTACGAACAGGTTGCGCCGGCCTACCGGTTCGGAAACTCGCTCGCGCAGGACCGGCGGTTTCTGGATAAGGACTGGAACCAGATCGAGCGCGAGGCCAGGAAGGACTGGGAGAACCGCTACGGTGGCGAGTGGAACGTGTTCCGCGATGCCGTTCGATTTGCCTACCAGAGGACCTACGATCGCATCCATGCGCACTGACCGTCGCCGGGGGCGTCCCAAATCATTCCGGTGAAAAAATGTGAGGCCTCCGGTGGCACACCCGCTTGGACGGATGGTATACTCGATTTTACTTCCACGGTGTGGGCTCGTAGCTCAGTTGGTTAGAGCGCTTCCTTGACACGGAAGAGGTCGGTAGTTCGAGTCTACTCGAGCCCACCATGCACCGAGCACGATCGCAACGGGGCGATGGCTTCCCGCCGAGCGCCAATTTCATCAGATCGGTCCGGAGGCGGTCTGCGTCTCCGAGACTCTTTTCGATTCCGGCGCGCGCCTCTTTCCAGAGCGGATCGTTCACGTCCGGTGTCACCGTCACCAGTCCGTGGCGAGCAGCCATGCGACCTCGCCCAAGACGGGCGGTGACGGGCGATTCAACGCCATCAGGAGCGAGAACTGCCCGTTCGTGGGTTCCAATCCTCGGAAAACCTCGTCGAAATACCGCGCCAGCACGCGTGCGGTGCGCTGCGTGTGAAGGTACGGGCGGGTGTCGCGAACATCGATGGATCTTTGCCAGGGGAAGCGTTCTTGGTTATGCTGACCGAGAGGCTGAAATCCATGTACAAGATCACTCTTGTCCAAATTAGTTTCCGCACCAAACGGCTGGGACAGCATCTGAGGATCTCGCCGCCGCTGCTGATC
>JBKBWD010000157.1:0-5226 GCA_046289265.1 Bryobacteraceae bacterium
GCCGTGGTTGGCGGGAGGCTTAGCCATGATGGGGCTCCTTTCGGCGGTGACGGTCGACGGGATTGCAGGTGGGGGTGATCGCATGGTCACCCCTACTTGCTGGACTCGCTATAGCCCGGCGCGAGCACCAAGTTGGTAACTCCGTAGAGGGCCTGGCGATTGCGCAGCCACAGGTGGTGCTCGCCACCCTTGAGGCTGTGATCTTCGGTGCAGTCCACGTTCCAGCGGCGCAACAGGTAGCCGGCCATCGCCGCACGGGTCCGCACCTTGAGCACGCCGCCGTCCATGCCGTACTCGGCCTCGATGGTGTCGGGGTGCTGCACGTTGGCCGGATGCGGCACGAGCTCGAGCTCGGTGATCCGGTTCCACTGGATGTCCTGATCGGGCTTCTCGTGGTCGGCCACAGGGCCGGGCAGGATGCGGGCGGCGTCGAGGCGGCCCAACACGAAGTCGCGGAACTCACCGCTGCGCCGATCGAAGGCGCGGACGTGCCAACGAAGGCCGCTGTCGGCCAGTGCGAACGGGACGATCTCCCGGGTCGTCAGCCCGCTCGACAGTGCGCGATAGGCGACCTCAACAGCGGCGCCTTGGTGAATGGCGCGGGTCAGGACGGACAGCAGATCCAGATCAATCTTGCCCGGCAGGCTGGTGCCCTCCTGTGCCACGACACCCTTCCAGCGGATGGGCTCGCCGTCACCGTAGCCCTGGGACAACCAAGTGAGGATCCGCTCGGCGGGGAAGTCAAACAGGGGGCGGAACCAAGCGGCACGGACGTAGACCTTGCCCTTGGTGTCGTACTCCATATTGCCTGGGGCCAGCTCCTTGTACTGGGCGATGTCCCGCGTGGCCGCAGCGGCCTGGATACCGAAGCGCGTCACCAAGTCCTGCCGGCGGATCTCGCCGACGAACCGCAGGCGCAACTCGACGAACGCGAGCCGGTCGCGTTGCGCCTGGGTCATCTCCGGGAGTCGGTCGCTGGACATGTTTGCGCGTTGGCTTCAGTATTGTTTCGTGCATCATACACTCATCCAAACAGAACGTCAATTAGATTGAAAAAGCTACTATATGAATCGCAAAATGATTACTACTGTCGTCGAGCGGGAGGTCTTGCGGGCCAGTTGCGCGCGGGAGAGGCCGCGGATTTCTCTGGCCACAGCGTCAACCAAGGTGTAAACTGACAACTGGACTGTCAACCAAGAGAAGATCGGAGCCTACCAGTGAGCGAGAGGATGTCGAACGCGCCGGTGTATTACGCGCTCGCGCAGGCGCACTTCAATCCTGTCGCCGCGATGTCCAAGTACGTGGATCAGATCCAGGATCGTCTGCGGCGCGAGGGATATCCATTGTTCGAGCCGCAACAGGTCACGCACCTGGTTGTGCCGGCTCCAGGCCAGGCGCAGCAAGCAGAGCCGCAGATTACGCATACGGTCTCTTGGCTCATCACGCGCAGCGACCGTACGGCTGGGTTCATCCTGGCGCCGTCGGCCATCACGTACCACACGACCCACTACGACACGCACAACGAGTTCATCCCGGAGCTGCTGCGCGGTTTGGCGGCCGTGCACGAGGTGGCAACCCTCGACCACGTCAGTCGGTTGGGTCTTCGCTACCTGGATGCCGTGTTGCCTCGCGCCGGTGAGAGCGTGGAGCAGTACCTCGTCGGCGGACTGCACGGCATTGAGTTCAATGCCACGCCGCGGTACAGGCTGACGGAATCGGTCTTTGGGACGGACACCGGCCCACTGGTGCCGACGGGGACGCTCGTGACCCGGGTGCATAGGATGACCGCGCCGCTGGGGTTTCCGCCAGATATGCAGCCCAACGGCTTGATGATCAATCCGAAATTCGAGGTGAGGGAGCCACGGGCGCATGCGGTCATCGATACGGACCACTTTGTCGAAGGTCGCATGCCGATCGACATGGACAAGCTGGGTGAGCAGGTGCTCTCGCTGCATGCGACCATTAAGTCTGTCTTCGGAGCAACGACGACGGATCATGCGCGCGACGCGTGGGCCTGAACCGGAAAAACCAGACGCCATGTACACCGCGACCCTACCTACTTATCGATCGATGCCGTTCGCCGCGCCGATTGGAGCTGCCGCCACCGCAGCCTTTGCGCTGCTTGGCTCGGCCCTTGCGGTCGGTGGCACCGGCAGCGTTTTCGACATTTCCCGCGCCGGAGACTGGCGCAGGATGTTGGAGGCGCGAGTTCCATTCCACGTCGACGTGGGGATGGCAGACGACAGCCAGGAGCAACGCCCTGATCTGCGATCTGCATCTGACCACCTCGGCAATATCCGCCAGGTGTTGAATCCGGCTATCGCCGATCTGGCCACGGTGTTCGGCGTCTCCAGGCAGGCGATCTACAAGTGGATCGGCGGAGAGGCCACGCCCGAGCCTGACAAGTTCGAGCGGATTCGCGCCCTCAGCCATGCAGCCGACGCTTTCCGAGACGCTGGCATCACGCGTGCGTCTTCCATGCTGAAGATGAAGGCATTTGACGGCCGGTCCTTGATGGACCTCGCTGCTGCCGGTCAGCTCTTGCCGTCGCACATCCGGTCGCTGATCGCCGAAGCCCAGGCGATGGATGCGGCTTACGACCGATCAGGCTTGGCGAAGTCGAAAGCGAAGCCTTCGGACGATTGGCGTACCGAGATGTCCATTCCCGGGTTCCCCGAGCGATAGGTCGGGGGGCGATGGATGCTGGCGCGCGATACGGACTGG
Organism: Bryobacteraceae bacterium; assembly: GCA_046289265.1. Lineage (GTDB taxonomy): Bacteria > Acidobacteriota > Terriglobia > Bryobacterales > Bryobacteraceae > JBKBWD01. Next base: position 2,725 of record JBKBWD010000157.1, read on the forward strand.
CGACAGGGTGATCTTCTAACTTGCGAGGCCGCTGCTGCATTGGGTTTGGTCGGTGCGGCCGACCAAGAGCGCCGCGTCATCGTCATCACCCATGACTGCGACCTGCCGCATGACAGCGAGCTATGCGTCGAGGTCATCGTCGCCGAGCTGGTCGTCAAGGACCCCAAGCCGGACCCGCAGCTCTCATACGCCAAGAACCCACGACGACTCCACCTCGCCTACGAGGGCACCGACGCTGCGCCTTTGATTCTTGAGCTCCGCCACGGTGATCGCCGCAGCGTACCGAAAGGCGACTTCGCCGAGCGCGCAGTCAAAGACAACAGCCACGCGCTGCCGGTTGACGCCAAGCGTGCGCTGAAGCAATGGCTCGCCGCACGATACGGCCGACCGGCATTTCCCAATGAGTTCGAAGAGCGGCTGCGCAAGCGCTCTGGCAAGCGCACGGTCGAGCAGCAGATCGCCAAGATTCTGGAGGCCGATGCGAAATACCTGGTCGGGCTGTTCTTCGATCTGGGTGAGCAGCGAGGCGCAGAAGCGGTCAAAGGGGAGCCCTACGCCCTGTCAGTGTCGGTTGTCTACGATGCCGCCGAGGGAGGCAGCGAAGCGAGAGGGGCGGCGGAGCGTGTCGCCGCGAAGCTCCGCGAGCTGTTCGAAACGGCCTACGGCAAGCCCGACATTGCCACTGAGATCGCGCTCGACGCCTGCGAAGCCGTGGCAGACACACGCTTGACGCTGGCTGATCTGCGCCGGGTGGATCAGTGGCGCCTGGAGTACATCAGCCTGCGCGATGACGAGCAGGGCGACTTCCTTCCAGTTGGCGAGATTCCGGCGTAATCGGCGAGGGCTCCGCGCCAGCCCGCGGTTTTCCGCCCAAACGCGCCCTGATGGAGAAGTTGGGTTGTCTTTTCGAGTGAAGTCCACCACCAATACCCAACGCCCAACCCTCATCGGTTGGGCGTTTTCATTTCCGGGTTCCGCGACACCACGCGGGGTTCCGCGGCGTTCTTCGTGTGCCACGCGGTGCCGATGCGATGCCCCAAAGTCGCCCAGTTCGACTCTTTCTTGCCCTCTCTTCTCTCAAAACTCGCGCCAACTTCTCGGCGGAAGCGCACGCAGGCGGCCTTGTGCGTCAATGACTTGCGCGTGCGTCACCGCGATCGGTTCGCCATCGTGCTTGGATGGGCAGTCCTCGATGTCGAACCTCAAGCTGTCGCCGTCCGCGCGACGCCAACTACCGGTGGTAGGTCAGTTCGGTGATCGTCCCCCGCCAGTAGGGCTTTCGTCCCTGCGGCGTGAGCCAGGCCACCTCGCCCTGAACCGGGATCAGCATCCCGTCGCGCCGCTGGTAGTCGAACATCCGGCCCTCCCACGGCATCGGCACGATCCGGTTGCCGTCGGCAAAGCCGCGATCCTCGGCCCGGATCGCCTCGATCAACCCGTCGTCGCCGAAGTGGAACGTCATCGTCAGCCGCACGTCGCCGTCGACCAGCGTGGCGCGTGCGCTGCGCTCGTCGATGGGCGCCCACTGCATGCCCTGGCTGGGCAGCAGCGCGGTCGGATACCAGGCGGCTTCGGCCATGTAGCGCATTAACTCACCGCGCGCGACTTCGCCGCGGTCGCGCAGGTTCACCAGCGTGAACAGGCCAAGGATGGCAGGCTCCAAGATGCCTTCGCCCGATAGTTCGCCACCCCGGCACATGCGCGCTCATCAGCGCCTTGAACATGCGCCCGTGGCTGGCATAGCGCAGGTGCAGCAGCTCGTGGACAATGACGTAGTCCTGGAAGCGCTCGTCCTGACTGACCAGATCGGCGGCCAGGGTGACCGTCCCCGCGGACGAGCAGGAGCCCCACTTCCTGCGCATCTCTTGGACCCGAATGACGCGCGGGTTGACACGCAGCTTCACCGCCCAGGTCAGCGCCCGTCGTCGCAGTTCTTGCGCAGGGTAGAGGGACGCCTTCACGCCTCGCCCTCCGCGAGCAGCAGCCGGATGATCAGGTCGACCACGCGGGCGCGCTCGTCCTGTCCGAGCGCCAACACGGGTTTGTACATGGCGGCGCGCAGGCGGCGTTGCTCGTCGGGGTTCACCGATGCATTCGGGAAGCGCGACAGGAGCGCCTCGGCATCCTTTGCGAGCGCCATGGCGTCGACCGATGCCGCCTTGACGGCGGGGTCGTCGCGCAAGACCCAGTAGACAGCGAAAGCGCGCGGGGAAAGTCCGCTGTCGCGCGCCGCCTTCATCGCCGTCTCCTTCTCGGCCGCCAGCGCTGCGAGTTGGTCCATCGCGGCCAGACCGGTCGTCTTGCGGTCTTCGAGGTCCTTGAGGATGCGTTCGGCGCGGTCTTTCAGTGGCTGCAGCACCGGGGCTGCGGCGGGGTCTTCGTCGATCTCGTGCTGCAACCCGCGCACGAGGTTGAATACCTTGCCTTCATCGGGACCTTTCTCGCCGCGCAGCGCGTTGAGCGTGGCCACGTCGAAGGTCACGCTCTTGGTGAGCCGACCCA
>JBKBWD010000158.1:0-5014 GCA_046289265.1 Bryobacteraceae bacterium
GGCTCGGCTGACGCCGAGCAGGGCGCAAACGCGTGCCACGGACAGCCCCTCAGACTGCCGCAGCGACTCTAATTCAGCAAGATTCAGTCCGCTCCGTGAATTTTTTTTAGCAGCCGGTTCGCCAGCATCTGTTCACCCAGGGCCTGCTTGAGTTGCTCATTCTCCCGCTCCAGCTGCTTTTCCCGGTTGGTCGGCCCGTTCCCGCCCAGAGCAGACCTGCCGCCTTCCAGGAAGGCGTCTCGCCACCGGTAGTAGGTCGTCTCCGTAACCCCCTCGCGCCGGCACAGCTCCGAAATGCTCACATCCTTGGTCATCCCCGTCAATACGATCCGCAGCTTCTCTTCAACACTCCAGCTCTTCTGCGCCACCAGGATCACCTCTACTCCCTATTTTACCGAGGCGATCCTCACAGTGCGAACTGTCTCAGCTTGGATGAAGCGCGGCACTACGACTAAGGTACTAACGTAACAGTCAGGGTTCTTTCCGGTCTTGAAATGCTAACATTCTTAGAGAGGCCGGGTTCCTTTCATGTCAACGGTTCCGGGGGGCGACCGCTACAGGTGGTCCTACACGAAGCCCAACATTGAACCCTACAGGGCGTCCCACCGTTCAGCGAGGTAATCGCGGTGCTGCATCAGGTCCCAATCACAGATGTGCAGGCGCAATATACCGCCCTTTGCATCGCACAGCGGTTCGATGCGATCCGTCTGCTCCAGCTTTTTCAACACCCGCGATAGGGTTTTATCCGTGTTCGAGGCATCAGTCAAAGTCGCTCGAAGGTTGGAGAACGTCGTCTTAACGGTGCCACGCGTCCGCCTGGCGTCTTCCGAGTCAGCGTGGCTGGCCAAGGACAGGAGCAGATACCAGAGCTTGAACTCGTCCGGCGACAAGTCCATATCCTCGTACAGCACAGCCCACCGCCAAACCTTAAGCCACCCACCCTTGGCCCCCGACACAGCGTCATAATTGCCGTGTTGAAGGAGGTCCCACTGCTTGATGCGAACCCTTACCCGGTTGCCCTTGCCCGGATCCAGACGCTCGATCCGGCCCGTCTCGATCAGCCTGGTCAGCGATTTGGACAAGGTGCTGTACGAGTATGCCTTTGCACGGGAGTCCTCGCCGCGCAGGATAACGCGAATGTTCGAGTAGGAGAGTTCCACCGAGCCACGATCCATCTTGCGCGAAGTGGTATGCACCGAAATCGCCTGCAACAAGGTCCAAAACTTGAACTCGTGTGGCGTCAACTCCATGTCTTCCTGCACGGCAGAACGCCACAGCTTGATCCAACCGGCCGCTGTATAGCCCTTCACTAGGCAAACCTCCCTGGACTGTATTGTTGGGGTACTCCTTGACGTTTCATCGATGACTCGGCATCTGGAAAACTTCCGTCACCGAACGAAACTTTCGATTTTGTTCTCAATCCCTCTGCATGCCTCGGCCTCCCTTCCTTGCGACTTCACAAGTCTTAAACAGCAAGGAAGGGGTATTTTGTTCTCGGGCATGGGCATGTAATAATTGGAAAAATGGAGATGAAGTCCTAGAGTTTCGTGCGCGGTCAATCAGATCGAAAATAACTGTAAACATTTTCAACGGTATGCGACGACGGCAGGCACCCCGTGTGGTGCCTGCCGTCGTCGCTTGTTCCTTTCGCCTACCATCGGCCGACCGTTTCGATGGTGGCAATGACCCGTTGCACATCTTGCACTGTACGCACGACTCTGATCGTCAGAAACGCCACCATACCCAGGCGGATTGCCAGAGGGGCGACCACGAGGGTGGTCTCAACTGGGAGAACCGTCACCAAGGAGCGCACGGCCCATTGCAGCGCCTCCACTACGATGATGGCGGCGCCGACGAGCATGATCAGCATCAAGGGACTACTCGTCATGACCGGCACCGTCGGCTGGGGGTACGGCCTTGCGTGGGCGTCCGCGGGGACGTCCAGTGCGCCGGGCTGCCTGCCAACCCTGCGGGTGTTTGCGGGGCCGCCCCGGCGGTCGTGGCGGTCGCACCCATTCGGTAACGCGCAAAGTTCGGCTCTGGCCGTTCGTCTCCGTCACGGCGATGGTCCTGTTTACCGGCTGTGGCCGTTGCGTTACCCAAGCCAGCAGGAATGCGTCAAGAGGGGGCTTCTGCCGTCTCCCACGGGTGATGGTGCGCAGCATCTCATACATGCTCGCCCACAGAACGTGGGCACCCGGCAGCACAAAAGCTGTCCATATCACTTGAGGCCATGGCGTTGTGATCGCGATATGACCAGCCGCTTGCAGTCGCAGCACACGCAGCCGTCCAAGAAAGAGGACAAAGATGATGACGAGCAACGTCAGGAACATGAGCAACCCCCTCCGGAAAAATCGTTGGAAACCCTGCGTAATTCAAAGTAAATCCTCCGCGGGTTCCGTACTTCTTCTCCCGGAACCGAATACGCCGCGTGCCGACTATATATAGCGACGCCCCGGCCTGATTGGCCGGGGCGTCGCTCGCTTCTCGTGATACCGGGTGAAGTTATGGAATACTCACATAGAACCAGACCAGGACTGCAAATCCGATCACCGGCATTGCCGCCAGAAAGACCCGCAGAATCCCCATAAACCTGGTAATCGCATAACCGGCTCCCAGAATCGCAGTTGACCCAAACAGTAACCAGGTATCCCAATACCAGGCAGACGAATCGTCCCACCTGTCAATGCCCAGGCCAACAAGCACGGCAAAGTAGCCGAAGGCGTAGAGGACCAGGATAGCGGGGTATAGGGCCAGCCTTGTGAGAACGGTGCTTTGCCGGGTTTGTCGCCAGATTCCAACAGAGCCAACCCACAGAAGTAGCCCAAGCACAACAACAAAGACCTGAAGGACATAGGACATGGTTGGTGACACTCCTTTCCTGGTTCCCTCTGTGACAACATTAGGAGGGACACCGATACATTTGAAACGAGTATAGTTAGATGCATGGATGGATGGATGGACGGAGACCGGGAAGGCTCGTGGTCGGAGTGGTAGTCATTGGGAATGGGGGGCGCGGGGGGAAAACCCTTGTGGATCGTGTGGATCGTGTGGATTGTGTGGATAAGCATTAAACCGAGTTAAAAAAGGTGAGGATAAAGTGAGCGTAGTCCAGATGGCTACTAAGGCCGAAGATAAGGCGAGAGAGGTCGCGGCCCAGGATGGACAGATGAAGTCTCCACCCAATCCGGAGGTGGTTGAAACGGCAGCCCGCCGGAAGTTCACCGCTGAGTACAAGCTTCGGATCCTGCGCGAAGCCGATCGGTGTGCGCCTGGAGAACTCGGTGCCCTGCTCCGGCGCGAAGGATTGTACTATGCGCACCTGGCAAAGTGGCGTAAGCAGCGTCAGATAGCAGAGCAGGAGGCCCTGGCTCCGCAGAAAACGGGGCGCAAAGCGCATGAGACCAACCCGCTTGCCCCCCGCGTGGCTCAACTGGAGCGGGACAATGAGCGGTTGCAGCAAAGGCTGCAGCAGGCGGAAGCGATCATCGAGGTCCAAAAAAAAATCTCAGCGCTCTTGGAGAATCCTCTCAGGGGCGGAAGCAACTGATCAGTGCCGTTGAAGAGCTGGCACCCTCGGTTCCCGTGACAGTTTCCTGCCGGGCTCTCGGAGTGGCACGAGCCACGTTGTATCGCCACCGTCGTCCACCTGCCGTGGACACTGTGCCCAAACCCCGGCTCAAGCCGGAGCGCGCCTTGACTGAGGCGGAGCGGCAGGCTGTTCTGGACGTACTGCACTCCCCGCGGTTCGTCGATCAATCACCGGTGGAGGTGTACGCCACCCTACTCGACGAGGGGACTTACCTCTGCTCTGTCCGCACAATGTACCGGATCCTGGCCGATAGCAAAGAGGTTCGGGAGCGCCGTAACCAGTTGCGTCACCCGGCTTACCAAAAGCCCGAGCTGCTGGCCACGGGGCCCAACCAAGTCTGGTCGTGGGACATCACGAAGCTCAAAGGTCCCGTGAAGTGGAGCTACTTCTACCTCTACGTGATTATCGACATCTACAGCCGCTGTGTCGTGGGCTGGATGGTGGCCACCCGGGAGAGCGCCGAGCTGGCCAAGCGCCTGATCCATGACACGAAGACCAAGCAGGGCATAGCGCCAGGACAGCTGGTCATCCACGCCGACCGTGGCACTTCGATGCGTTCCAGGGCAGTGGCCTTGCTGCTGAGCGATCTCGGCATCACCAAGACGCATAGCCGGCCTCATACCAGCAACGACAACCCGTACTCTGAGGCGCAGTTCAAGACGCTAAAGTATCGACCGGACTTTCCGGAGCGGTTCGGCAGCATCGAGGATGCACGGGCGTTTTGTCGCGGGTTCTTCCGGTGGTACAACACCGAGCACCATCACTCCGGCATCGGGCTGCTAACGCCGGAAACCCTGCACTATGGCAGGGCCGAGGTGGTCACTGACGCACGGCAGCGGGTACTCCAGGCCGCCTACGAGACCCATCCAGAGCGTTTCGTTCGGAAGCGACCAGAGCCACCAGCGATCCCCATGGCCGCATGGATCAACAAGCCCCAAACCTGAACGGACGCGCCAGCGAGACCGGGAAAGGTTACCTCCATGAAAGATGGCAGGAGAAGGCGCTCTTGTGTCGAACATCGCCGGAAGATTCCGGCTAAAACCCGCGCGCTAATCCATCGCAGCGATACTGAAAGGGACGATTTCCTGTCTCAAAAGGCTTGACAGGTTCCGGCTCCTTGGTCCCCTATTGGGGGGAGTTCTCTACGGATGCGTTGCCCAGTTTTTTGGGCTGGTTTCAGGGAGGTTTGAATCCCTTGGTCAGCATTTCGCACTTTATATGTGGGCTAGTCTTCCGGACGCGACTCTTGGCTCAATTATCAAAGGCACCATGGCCATTTTTGTCCCACCTGACCTAATTGACGAGCTAACTTTGAGTCTGGCTGCCATTTGGCCTATCACGCAGCCCCTCGTTCGTCAACTCCTCATAACTTTTGATGTCTTTTTCGTGGTGTTTTTGGTGCTCTACAGTATCGGGCTCTAT
>JBKBWD010000015.1:0-93829 GCA_046289265.1 Bryobacteraceae bacterium
CTACGGTTCGGCAACTGACTCCGGTGGCGGCATGAAAATCTTCGCGGGCAGAAAAGAATCTACGGGTTAGTAGTACATAGCGTATCCTTTTCCACGTTCCTCTCTCTGAATGAGCATAGCAGCCTGTCCCGCAAGGCGACAGAGTCACTTCAATCGGCCCTCACCGCCGCACCCCCAGGTGCAGCGCCACGACTCCGAAGGTCATCCTTTCGAAGCGGACGTCTTCGAAGCCGACCTCTCGCATCTCTTCGGCGAGCGCTTCGGCGCCGGGGAACTTGCGGACCGACTCCGGAAGATACGTGTAGGCGTCCTTCGACCCCGAAATCAATCCTCCGAGGCGCGGCAGGACCTGACGGGAGTAGAAGCCGTAAGCGCCCGCGAAGAGCCGGTTCGGCGGCTGGGAAAACTCCAGGATCGCGGCCACGCCTCCGGGCCGCAGCACCCGCAGCAGCTCGACCAGACCTTTGCGGTAGTTCGCGAAGTTACGGAAACCGAAAGCGACCGTCACCAGGTCGAGCGAGCCATCGCGCAGCGGCAGTTGCAGGGCGTCGGCTTCGAACAGAGGGGCGCGCGCTCCCCGGCGCTCCACCTTCTGCCGCGCTCCGAGCAGCATTGGATGGCAGAAGTCGCTTCCGAGGAGCAGGCCATCGGAGCCGGAGCCGCAGGCATGCAGCGCCAGCAGCAGGTCGCCCGTACCGCAGCACAGATCCATGACGCGGGCGTCGGGGCGGGCGAGCACGTCGCGGACGCGGCGCACCGTCCGGGCACGCCAATAGCGGTCGATCTGAAATGAGAGCAGATGATTCAGCAGGTCGTAGCGGTGCGCTACGCGGCCGAACATGCCGCGGACCCAGCGCGCGGCCTGCTCCTCGCTCGCGGCGCCGGGCGGCGTGGTTCCGTGCGCGCGGCTCGTCATGCAAGGGCCGATCGGATCGCCTGCAGGACAAGCTGCTCGTCGATCCCCGAGGCGATCCGGACCCGGCCGATGCCGGTGGCGAGCACAAAATGTACCTTGCCCTGAATCGTCTTCTTGTCGCTGCGAAGGCGCGCGGCCAGGCTCTCGGCCGTGATGCCCGTCACGGGTGGAATGGCGCCATAGCGGTCGATGGCGCGCAGAATTTCATCGCGGTCTGCGTCCGAGAGGTCCCCGGTCAGGTGAGAGAGGATCGTCGCAGCCTTCATGCCGAAGGCGACCGCCTCGCCGTGCAGGAAGCGCGCGTAGGCGGTTTCGGCCTCCAGGGCGTGGCCGACGGTGTGACCGTAGTTCAGGATGCGCCGGAGGTCGCCCTCCTTTTCGTCCGCCGAGACAACCTCGGCCTTGATCCGCACCGATTCGGAGATGATCTGGTTCACAACGTCCGGTTTCCGCCCCAGGACGTCGTCCGCGCGGTCCGCCATGATTCGAAATAGTTCGGGGCTACGGATGATACCGGCCTTGAGGACCTCATAGAGTCCGGCGCGGTACTCGCGGTCCGAAAGGGTCGAGAGCACGTCCGGATCGATCAGCACCGCCAGGGGCTGGTGGAAGCTGCCGACCAGGTTCTTGCCGCTCTCCAGGTTCGCGCCCGTCTTGCCGCCGATTGCCGCATCCACCTGGGCGAGCAGCGTTGTCGGGATCTGCAGGACGGGCACACCGCGCATGAAGATCGCGGCCAGAAACCCGCCGAGATCATTGACGATGCCGCCGCCGAAGGCGACCACGATGCTCGACCGGTCGCCGCCGTCACAGACCATCTGGTCGGCCAGCGCCTCGACCGAGGAGAGCCGTTTTCGCTCCTCGCCGCCGGGGAAGAAGAGCACCGAGTAGGTCCGGGCGGACAGCGCCTGTTGGACGGCCGCGCCGTGGTAGTTCCAGACGTCTTCGGTCGTGACGACGAACACCTTCCCGGCGGAGGCGGAAAGATAGTCCGCAACCCGTTTGAGTGCGCCCCGCTCAACCCTGGCTTCATAGGTTCGCTGGGGGGTCTTCACGACATGGACAGGCATACAATCGTTGTACCATGGAGGGATCGGAACCACGTCTGAACGCCTCAAACCCGATTTCCTGGTCATCGGCGCCGGAGTTGCGGGTCTACGTGCAGCCAGCGCCTTGGCCGAAGCCGGAAGTGTTCTTGTGGTGGCTAAGGATTCGCTGCACGAGTCTTCTTCCGAGTATGCGCAGGGGGGAATCGCCGTCGCGCTGAGCGATGACGACGAAGTCCGGCTTCACGAGCAGGACACGATTGCGGCGGGCGACGGACTTTGCGACCCTGAGGCGGTCCGGATGCTGGTGGAGGAGGGGCCAAGCGCGATCCAACAGCTCATCGAGTGGGGGGCAGCCTTCGACCGGGAAGGCGCCAAGCTGCTTTTCGCGCGTGAAGGGGCGCACAGCCGCAGCCGCGTGCTCCACGCGCACGGCGACTCCACCGGGCAGGAGATCTCCCGCACGCTCTACCGCAGGGCCGAGTCGCTTGCGGCCGTGACCTTTCGGAGTTTCGCGGCGATTACGGATCTGCTGCTCGCCGAGGACGGCTCGGTCGCCGGGGCGATGGCGTTCGACCAGAGCAGCGGGAAGCGCATTGCGATTCAGGCGCGGGCGGTGCTCCTGGCAACCGGCGGGCTGGGCCGCGTGTTTCTCGCCACGACGAACCCGGATGTGGCGACCGGGGACGGCGTCGCGGCCGCATATCGTGCGGGCGCCGGCATCAGCGACATCGAATTCGTGCAGTTTCACCCGACCGCGCTGCACGCACCGGGCGCCCCGAGTTTTCTGCTCTCCGAGGCGCTGCGCGGCGAGGGGGCCTACCTTCGCAACGCGGCCGGCGAGCGCTTCATGCACCACTATCACCCGATGGAGGAACTCGCCCCGCGCGACGTGGTCTCGCGCTCGATCGTGAGCGAATTGCAGAAGAGCGGCTCGCCGCACGTCTACCTCGACCTGACCCATCGGGACAGCGACTTCATCCGGCGGCGCTTCCCGCGAATTTACGAGACCTGCCTGCGCTACGGCGTCGATATCACCCGCCAGCCCGCGCCGGTTCATCCGGCCGCTCACTATGCCATGGGCGGCGTCCGCACAGACCTGCACGGGCGGACGAGCGTCCCCCGGCTCTATGCGGCCGGCGAAGTGGCCTCTACTGGCGTACACGGGGCGAACCGCCTGGCATCGAACTCGCTGCTCGAAGGCGTAGTCTTCGGCGCGCGGGCCGGCAATGCGATGCGGGAGTGGGCGAAGGCGCCCTTCGTGGAGCCCGTCACTCCGCCGCCGCCTTGCTTCCCGGAAATCAGCGAATGCGAACTGCGCGAGCTGACCTGGGAGAAGTGCGGGATCGTGCGCTCCGACTCGGTGCTGTCCGAAGCAGTTGATCGACTGGCGGCGACGCCCGGCTCGGCGGACGCGCCCGATACCCGCCTCCGATTCGAGATGCGGAACATGCACACCGTGGCGCTCCTGATCGCCCGCTGCGCGCTCGCCCGGAGGGAAAGCCGGGGCGCTCATTTCCGCACGGATTTCCCCGAAAAACACATCGACTTCCAGCGGCACTCCCTGGCAGTACAAGGCAATGAAATCACCTTCTTCTAGCCCGGCCGTCCGCTATCGCGGATCGAAGCTCCCGCCGCCGGGTGAACGGACGATCGGCCCCTCCTACCCACTCTTCGCGCTCCTGCTCCTGGCTGCAATCCCGATCCAGCAGGTCTCTCCATCGACGGCGCTGTGGGCGACTCCGGCGATTCTGCTGGCCGCGATGCTGATCGCCTGGGCGGCCGAATCGGCCCAGTTCTTCATTGCCCAGGGCTTCGCGCTGGCGATTCTGGCCTGGCTTCAGACGCTGCCCGAGTTCGCGGTGGAGGCCGTGCTGGCCTGGAAGCAGCAGGTCCCGCTGCTGCTGGCGAATCTCACGGGTGCGCTTCGTCTGTTGGTGGGGCTCGGGTGGCCGATGATCTACTTCGTCGCCGCGACCTTTCACCACTTCCGCTACGGGCGGCCGCTTGAGCGGATCAAGCTGGAGGACGAGCACTGCGTCGAAGTCGTAGGACTCGGAGCGCCGCTGGCCTATGCTCTGGTGATCTGGTGGAAGGGGTCGCTCGGGCTGGTGGACGCCGCAATCCTGATTTTGCTCTACGTGGGCTACCTGGTCCTGCTATCGAGGATGCCGCCGCAGGAGGTAGAGCAGGTGGAGCACCTGGAGCGGATCCCGCGCACGATCGTGAAGTCGCCGCCCGTAATCCGGACGATCGTGATCGTCGGATTCTTCGCGCTTGGCGGCGGCCTGATCTACTATGTCGCAGAGCCGTTTCTGGGCAGCCTGCTGGCGGTCTCGGCGCTGATTGGCGTTCCGAGTTTCGTGTTCATCCAGTGGGTGGCGCCGTTCGTCTCCGAGTTCCCGGAGAAGGTCTCGGCCTTCTACTGGGCCCGCACGGTGGACCGCGCCTCGATGGCCTTGATGAACATGGTTTCGAGCAATATCAATCAGTGGACCCTGCTTGCGGCGATGCTGCCCATCGTCTTTTCGCTGAGCATCGGGGCGCCTTCGACGATTCCCTTCGACGGGCACCAGCGGCTGGAGATCCTGATGACGATCGGACAGTCTCTGGTGGCGATGCTGTTCCTGCTGAACATGGCGCTGTACTGGTGGGAGGCGCTGGCGCTGTTCCTGCTCTGGGCCGTGCAGTTCGCGCTCTCGCCGGTACAGCCGGGTCCGGGCTTCTGGGGTTTTCTGGGAGCGAACATCCACTGGTGGGTGACGGCCGTATACCTGGTCTGGTTCGCCGCCGGGATGCTTCGCTACCTGGTTTCGCGCAAGCAGCCGGAGGCGTTCCGGCTGTTCGGAATCGTCTGGCGAACCTACGTTCGCGGGCAGAAGGCCGCTGCTGCGGTAAAATGAATCTATCCCCATGAGAAATAGAATTCGCTCGACGACAATACTCGCCGTGCGCAGAGACAACAAGGTGGTGATCGCGGGCGACGGCCAGGTGACGCTCGGGCAGGAGGTGCTGAAGGCCTCGGCCCGGAAGCTCCGGCGCTTTTCGAACGATCGGGTGATCGCAGGCTTCGCGGGCTCCACCGCCGACGCGTTCGCGTTGTTCTCGCGGTTCGAAGCCAAGCTCGAACAGCACGGAACCAACCTGCGCCGCGCCGTGGTCGAACTGGCCAAGGACTGGCGAACCGACCGGATGCTGCGGCACTTGGAGGCGCTGCTGCTGGTGGCCGACAAAAATGACACTTACATCCTGAGCGGCGCCGGCGATGTCATTGAGCCGGATGAACAGGTAGCCGCGATCGGCTCCGGCGGACCCTTCGCCCGGGCCGCGGCCAACGCACTGATTGAGAATACGAACCTGGACGCGCGCACAGTCGCCGAGAAGGCGATGCGGATCGCGGCCAAGATCTGCATCTACACGAACGAGAGCGTCGCGTTCGAGGAACTGAGCTGATGGTAATTTATCTTCCAACGCAAGCATCGGAAGAGGCTCCGCTTCTTGACGAGCTGACCCCCCGAGAGATCGTCCGCGAACTCGATAAGTATGTCATCGGGCAGGCGGACGCCAAGCGCGCCGTCGCGATCGCGCTCCGAAATCGTATCCGCCGCCAGAAACTCGACCCCGAGATGGCCGAAGAGGTGATGCCGAAAAACATCCTCATGATCGGCCCGACGGGCGTCGGGAAGACGGAACTGGCGCGGAGGCTGGCGCGGCTGGCCAATTCGCCGTTTCTGAAGGTGGAGGCAAGCAAGTTTACCGAGGTCGGCTATGTCGGGCGCGATGTCGAGTCAATGATCCGCGACCTGGTAGATATCGCGATCGACATGGTGCGGGACGAGCGTCTCGAAGAGGTGGCCGACCGGGCCGAGCGCAACGCGGAGGAGCGGATCCTCGACCTCCTGATGCCGCCCCAGCCGGAGCAGACCGACAGCGCCGAGCGCACGCGCGAAAAGCTGCGCGAGAAGCTGCGGGCCGGCAAGCTCGACGACCGCATTGTCGAACTCGATGTCCGCGAGCGCGGCGCAACTTTTGAAGTGACGACCAACACCGGCGTCGAAGAGATGGACATCAGCCTGAAAGATGTCCTACCGAACATCTTCGGGCCGCGCACGCGCAAGCGAAAAATGCGCGTCAGCGAGGCGATTGAATACCTGGTGCAGGAAGAGGAGCAAAAGCTCATCGATATGGACCAGGTCACCCGCACCGCCATCGAGCGCGTCGAGCGCAACGGCATCATCTTCCTCGACGAGATTGACAAGATCGCCGGCCGCGAAGCGGGCCACGGACCCGACGTCAGCCGCGAGGGCGTCCAGCGCGACATCCTCCCGATTGTCGAAGGCACCACCGTCAACACGCGGCACGGCTTCGTTCGGACCGACCACATCCTGTTCATCGCGGCCGGCGCTTTCCACGTGAGCAAGCCGAGCGATCTGATTCCGGAGCTGCAGGGCCGCTTCCCGATCCGAGTCGAGCTGAAGTCCCTCACCGAGCAGGACTTTATTCGCATCCTCAAGGAGCCGAAGAACGCACTCGTCAAGCAGTACATCGCGCTGCTTGAGACCGAAGGCATTAAGCTGACCTTCACCGACGACGCCCTGGAAGAGGTAGCGCGGTTGGCCGCCCGTGTGAACGAGATGACGGAGAACATCGGCGCCCGGCGTCTTCACACGATTATGGAGAAGATCCTGGAGGAGATCTCCTTCGCCGGACCGGACCTCAAGAAGAAGAATGTGCGGATCGATACGGCCTATGTCCGCCAGCAACTCGCAGAGATCGTGAAGGATCAGGATCTCAGCCGCTACATTCTCTAGCATGAAGTCCGCGAATAGGACGCCAGCGCGGTCTGTCCAGGCCGGAACGTTCGCCCTCGCGCTGCTGGCGCTCTCCGGGTGCGGCTATGTCGGCGAACCGCTGCCTCCGGCCCTGAACATTCCGATGCCGGTCTCCGACCTTCGTGCGATTCAGCGCGGTGAGAACGCGGTCGTCGAGTTCACGATTCCCGAGCTAACTACAGACGGCACACTCATCCGGGAACTGGAGAGCGTGGACCTGCGGATCGGCCCGGCCGGCGAACCGCCCTTTCATATGGAGACCTGGGAGGCGTCCACCAGGGCGATTCCTGTCGAGCGCCGGACGCCCGGTCCGGTGAGCGTTCGGGCATCGATCAAGGATTTCGCGGGCAGGCAGGCCGTGGTCGCGGTCCGCACGGTGAACCGGCGCGGGAGGGTTTCGGACTGGTCTAATTTCGCGTTTCTCGATGTCGTGGAGCCGCTCCCCCGGCCGTCCGGCCTGAAGTTGCAGGCATCTGCGGAAGGGGTCGTTGTCTCCTGGAGCGCGGGGACCGAGCGGGACCGTCTGGGCGGCCGGATTTTCCGGCGGGACATCCAGGCAGACCAGGAGGAGGCGGCCCTGATCGGGACTGCCGACGGAAGTGAGTTCATCGATCGCTCCGCGCAGTACGGCCGCCGCTACGAGTACACGGTCCAGACATATGTTCGGGCCGGCGAAAGCGAAGCCGAGAGCGAACCGTCCGAGAATGCCGAAATCGTGCCGGTCGACACCTTTCCACCGGCGGTTCCGGCCGGACTCCTGGCGTTGGCCGGCGCCGGCTCAATCGAGCTGACCTGGGAGCCGAACACGGAAACCGATTTCACCGGATACCGGGTGTACAAGGCCGCCGGGGACGGTCCCTGGGAGCAGCTTCCGGCGTTTCTGGAAGCGCCTTCATACAGCGACCGTTCGGTCGAGTCCGGCAAGCGCTACCGGTACGCGGTGGCCTCGGTGGATCGAACCGGCAATGAGAGCGCGCGCTCGGAACCCGTGGAAATTACGTCGCCATAACACAGGGGTACTCAGTTCACGGTGAACGGATCGTCCACGGTAGTCTGCCATAAGACCATGTCCGGAACATCCCATGCCTTCCGTCGAATCACATCGCGAAAAGCACGACGGAAGACCAGCTTACCGGTCACTTGCACAGGTCCGCCGCGTGGCGGGGCCTCAAAATCGTACGTCGAAGAATCGCGGGCCAAGGCGGCGATGCGGGTGTCTTCCCGTAGGACAGTGGGGTTCCAATACGCGACCGTCGGAATGATACCTGTCCAGGCTTCTTCGAGAATTTTGGCGAAGGCTTTCCCTGGAAGCCCGGCGTAGTCCTCCGGTTCGCTCCCTCTGCCGCCCCATTCAGGAATGACGGACCCGCTGAGAAGCGGGAGCGAGTTCCCGAACGAGTCCGTTGCACTGATCACCAGAAGCATATTGCGTGCGGGGTGATCCGTAGGAATATGATGCCCCGCCCCGACGTTTGAGACCGTCGCGGTCACTCGCAGGACGCCGCCCGTCCGCCCTACGACCAGACGAAGTTGGACAGCCTCTCGCAGAAAACGCACGTCGGAAGCGCCGGGCATTCGATGGCTGCCGATCTCATTGGGATCACGATGCAACCCGCCCCGGTCGAGGCGCGCAAAGTGTGTCGCGCCTCGCCTCGGCATATGACAATCCTGACAGGTCTTCCCGTCACGGCGGTCGGAATAGGGACTGGAAAGCCATTCCCCGAAGGAGTTGTAAATCTCAACACCCCAAAAGACACCGAAGTGGCAGGGAGCGCAAAATGCGCTCTGGCGATACAGCGGCGAATAGATGTCCTCGCGGCCGCCTACATCATCGAATGGACCAAGGAACAACTGGTTCGGGTGCGAGGGACGGAGAAACTCCATCGATAGCACTCCCGGCGTATTGGGGTAAGGCCAGCCCGTGGCGGGGTTGAGCCTCACCGACCAGATCTTGTGGCACAGGTCACAACCGACGCCCTCGCTTGCGGCTCCGTCGCGCAAGGAATTGGGGTCCGTGCCGTACGGCGCCCTCACAGCCGCATTGGGCAGATGACAGGCAGCGCAATTGCCGGCCGAGTCCGGAAAATCCAGTTTGAAGCCGGGACCGAAATAAGGACGGCCTGGATCAGGCGGCAGCGGCACGCGTCCGTAATCTTTGTCCAGAGCGAATCGGGTACGAGGGCTCTGGTTCCTGCCGCTCAAGTCCGTTCCGTTGTAAACGGACAGGAAACGGCGATTCCGCCCCGATCGTCCGTGCGCATCGGCGACCCATTCATCGAACGGGAGCTTCGATTTCGCGACTCCGGGTTCGGAGTGGCAGTTCTGACAACTCTCGGCTTCACCGGACGAGGAGAAAGCACTCAGCCACTGATAATCGGAGTTGTCTGCTTCGGGATGCGGTCTCAAGGTGACCCGGATATCGGCCGCCCCAGGATGCGCCAGGACCGGTCCTGCGATGTAGTAGCCGACTGCATGAGCTGTAAGCCGGACAGGGCGTACCCCCACTTCCTTGAACACAAAGCGGCCTCGATCATCGGTCAGCGTCCAGCGATTGGTGGCTTGCACACGCACGGTCGCTCCGGTTACGGGACCCGACGGAGAGAGGACCACGCCTGAAACCGAAATCTGCTCCGGCTGTAGGGACAAGGGGATCAGAAGGCAGGCCAGGGAAGCCCACGCGCCGGCCGCAGCAGAACCTGGACGAAAGCGTTCACTCGACATGAAGGATTACACGATTACTCTGCTTACCGTCGGCGGTCAGAATCAGTTCTACTCGACCGCGGCCGTTGAGTTCGCGCGGGACAAGTACGTTCACCTGGTCGAGGCCCATGAATTGGCCCTGCGGTTGCGCAGCCAGCACCTCTGCCTCGATGCCTCCGATTTGCACGCGCACGCGGGAGACGGACCCGCGAATGCCCGTGCCGAACAGGACCAGAACAAGCCGGTCCGCTTCCGAGCCGAGGTTGATGGGAGCAGGCGAACATCCACCCGTAGGCCCTCCGCATTCGAAAACGGGGAGCGTCGTTTGGGTCCCGTCCGGAGACACCCGAACGACACTTGCCGCCGGCGCCCCGCGCCCGTCGCCATTGGCGGAAAACAACCCTGGAGCGACCGGCTCGATCTCCAACGGTCCGCGGGAGACGACTTGGTTTCCGAGCAATATCCGAACCCGTCCGGAGCCCGGCTTCACGCCGGAAGGGATCAGACAATTCACCTGTCCGGGAGAAACGTAGAACAGCGGAGCCAGGAAGTCCCTTCCTTCTCCATCTGTGATTACAACGGAGGTCTCACCGAGAGTTGTGGGGAGGGGCAGCGCCAGCGCCAATTGGGTCTGGGAGGAGAATCCGGCTCCGAACAGCGCGGCAATTGAATCCGGAGCGACCGGCGCGCCCGGTGCGTAGCTTGCGGCGGATACCGGATGCACAGGAGATGCAGGGGCGGCACGAACGTCGAGGCGAAAAACACCCTCCCCATCGGTAGCCGCATAGAGCGTGCCCCCATCGAGCGAGAGGGCCAACGACTTCACGGCCTGTGTGCTGAGGCTGTGCGCGAGCCGGGTCCATAGTTTCCCGCCGTCCTCAGAGCGAAAGACACCGCTGCGGATTTCGGCCGCATAGACCCGTTGAGGATTGGAAGGATCGATCACGATATCGCGGATGGACGCCTGCGGCTCGATTCCGGCGTTGTACGGTCGCCAGGAAGCTCCGCCATCGAGGGACTTGTACACACCATTGTTCTCCAGGCTGGCATAAAGTACCGAAGGATTCGCAGGATCAATCGCCAGCGAGCGGACCTCCAGCGACGGCAATCCGGAGTTGCTGGACTGCCAGGAGGCGCCGCCGTCGCGGCTCACGAGGACGCCGCCCGTAATCGTGCCTACATAGATTGTTTCCGCGCTCGCCGGGTGGACGGCGATCGCGTTCACGTTCTGCCCGGTCATGTTGCTGTCGTTTGTATACCGCCAACTGCGTCCACCATCGGTCGATTTCAACACCCCATAGCTGGAAGGCGTTCGGCCTTCGATTACGCCTTGCTCGTAGTAACGCATACCGGCGTAAACGATATCGGCGTTAGAAGGAGCAAACCGGACGGCCTTGAAACCGTGCCGGTTTTGAAAGTTCAATCCATAGAGGCCGGGCTGCTGGAAAACCAGTTCCCAACTGCGCCCGCCATCAGTGCTGCGAAACAGTGCGCCATTATCTTCCTCTCCGGCCAGGACAACGCCCGGCTGCAGAGGATGCACGGCGATCGCAGTGAATTCGAAGGCTTTGAGGGGATCGAAATTCAGGCCCAGCCACCCGTCGCCCCGGTCATCGCTGCGGAAAAGCCCGGATCGGCCTCCTGCGAAGACCCGGTCTGGATCGCCGGGATCAACCGCAACGATATGGATCTGCGCGCCGGTATACCCTTTACTGGCCACCTGCCACGTGCGACCGCCGTCTTCGCTAAGAAAATTCCCACCGTTGTAGTTGTTCACAAAGACGCGGTTTGGATTCCGCGGATCGACTTGGATGTCCACGGGGATCCCCGTTCGGATGCCCGGCGGGCCGTAGCCGTCCGAGGATGAGCCCCCCTCTCCGCTCACCACGCGCCAGGTTTGTCCTCCGTCTTCGCTGCGCAAGAACGCCTGGGGAGTGGCCGCATAAGCAATTTCGGAATCGCCTGGCGCGAAATCGACGCTCTGAAAACGGCCACGAACGGGGTGGCCGCCCATCAAGCCCCGCTTCCATGTCCGGCCGCCATCCGCCGAGATGAATACGCCGGGATCATCGTTCTCATAAGCGTCGTTGCCGGCTGCGGCGAGCAGGATGTCGGGGTTGCGTGGATGCATCACCAACGACCCGATGTTCAGGTCGGTTAACCCATTGGCTTGGTCGAGTACCTGCCAGGTCTTACCGCCATCGACGCTCTTGACGACTCCCACTCCTCCCGGAGAGCCTCGCTGCGGGTCAGCATTGGAAGCCTCGCGGTCGAAGAAGCCCGTGGAAACGTAAATCACGTCGGAGTTGCGAGGGTCGACGACAACGTAACGAGCCATGTTGTCGCCGCGCCAGATCGGGGTCCAGTCGTCTCCCCCATTGACCGAGCGGTAAACGAATCCCTTGGTCATGTCGAAACGCCGCCCCAGGCGGTTCTCTCCGGCCCATTGCGCGCTGGAGAGTTCGCCAGCCGCATACACGGTGTTCCGGTTGTTCGGATCGACTGTAATTCCTCGGATCGTCAGGAACGGCTCGATAAAGCCCCGATTCTTTTCCGTCCAGGTTCTGCCGCCGTCAGCGGACCTGTAGAGACCACGCGCGTTCTGCGTGCCGGCCCAGACTATGTTGGGGTCGTGCGGATCGATCGTTAGCGTGAAAATGGGGATCGCATCACCGGAAGGACCGGAGCGTGCCGTGATCCCCGTGTTGGAGGCAAACCAAGTTCGGCCGCCATCGAAGCTGATGTTGACGCCGCTAAAAGTGTCTGTCGCATACATCACGTCCGGCTGGTCAGCCCTGGAGCGTACGTCGTAGCCAATACCACCGAGAGGCCCGCCGGTCTTGATCCATACCGGCGCATCAGATACGGCCAATTGTGTTTCCATCGGCACAGCCTGCCCCCAGGCCAGGAAGGCGCCGAACATCGAGAGGAACGCCCATCCCCCCAGATTCCCTGCGAGATCACTTATCTGCACTGCCGGCTCCGAGACTGGACGACGGGGGCCAATCTTTTTCCGAGAATCGTATTCCAATCCGGAATGCTTGGCAAGGGGATACGATCTGCATCGAAAGTGAAGCTTGCGTCGGCCCGCATCGGACCCTGCCATACATCCAGGGTTCAAACGTTGGTTAGAATAGTTGACTGACCTCCATGGGAGTTCTGATCAGCATCAACCGCCAGAAGGCGATTCTGCGGCAGGGACAATGGGTCTGCGCCGACGTGCGCGTCGAGGAGGCCCTGAACGAAGCAACCGAGTGCTGGATCCGCGAGACCGGCGGGCCTCCGTTGAATTCGAAGGATCCGGAGCATAGCGTCGCGGTCGAGATCGCTCGGCGGTTCGGCGGCAAAATCCTGTTTCGTGCCGTGCCGCGCGGCAAGGGCTCCCGCCGGATCTACATGGCGCGCCGCCAGTTGAAGCTGGACTTCGGCGCCTGAGGATTACCTTTTCGATGACCAGACGCATTCGATTCAGCCTTGACCCCGGCGCTCCGTCCACCTCTCCAGACGGCGCCCCCGGCGTCCGCTACGGCTTTCTGGACGGCGATACGATCAATGAGACCGATTCGCTGTTTTCCACCAACCGGGGCACGGCGCATCATCTGAGCCATATGCGGCTGCTGCCGCCGTGCTGGCCGTCCAAGATCGTCTGCGTCGGCCGCAACTACCGGGAACATGCCAAAGAGCTCGGCAACGAAGTGCCCTCCGAACCCCTGATCTTTCTGAAGCCGCCCTCCTCGCTCCTCGCCTCCGGCGAATCAATCGTTTACCCGAAGCTCTCCCATCGGGTGGACTACGAGGGCGAACTCGGCGTCATCATCGGCCGGAAGGCCCGCAAGGTCCCGGCCGCCGACGCTGGCAACTATATATTTGGCTATACCTGCGTCAACGACGTCACCGCGCGGGACCTCCAGCGCAAGGACGGTCAATGGACCCGCGGCAAGGGCTTCGACACCTTCTGCCCGGTGGGGCCGTGGATCGTACCTGCCTCCGAAGTCGTTTTCGAAGCGCTGCGCGTCCGCACGATCGTTGACGGTCAGTTGCGTCAGGACGGGGCGGTAACGGATATGATCTTCCCCGTAGCTGATATAATTGCGTATGTCACGGAATTTATGACACTGGAACCCGGCGACCTGATCGCGACGGGAACGCCGATGGGGGTGGGCCCCCTCGACCCTGGATCGATCGTTCAAGTCGAAATCGATGGCGTCGGGACCTTGGAGAATAGCGTCGTTCCGGACGAACCTGCAGGGGTTACAGCGCGAGGGCAATAACGTGAAAATCTTTCTCGATACCGCCAATTTGGACGAGCTGAAGACAGGAGCGGAGTGGGGAATCGTCGATGGCGTAACGACGAACCCTTCGCTCATCGCCAAGGAAGGCCGTCCGATCGAAGAGCAGATCAGCCGGATCTGTGAAATCATCGACGGTGACATCAGCGCGGAGGTGGTCGCCACCACCGCCGACGAGATGGTGCGTGAAGGACGCGAGCTCGCGAAGCTTCACAAGAACGTCGTGGTCAAAGTGCCGTTGACGCGCGATGGAATCAGGGCGACCGCGACCTTGAGCAAGGAAGAGATCCGGGTGAACGTGACGCTCTGCTTCACGCCCGGACAGGCGCTCCTGGCAGCCAAAGCCGGCGCCTACATCATCAGTCCCTTCGTTGGCCGGCTGGACGATATCGGCCTCACGGGCATGGATCTGATCCGCGGCATCACCACCATCTATAAGAACTACGGATTCACGACCCAGATTCTCGCGGCTTCGCTGCGGTCGCCTCTCCACGTTGTGGAGGCGGCCCAGGCGGGCGCGCACATCGGCACCATGCCGTTCAAGGTGCTGGACATGTTGTTCAATCACCCCCTGACCGACAAGGGACTGGATCAGTTCCTGAAGGACTGGGGCAAGGTCTTCCAGGAGGCGCCGGTCGCTCGATAACCGGACCCCGGCGCCCGTTGTCCGAATGGCGAACATACACATCGCCCTGCTTGCTATACCAGCGGCGATGCTGGTCGTGGGCACGCTGGTTGCCTTACGGCGCCGTGTTCCGCCGGAAGAGCGCGAACGCAGGCGTCGGCTGGCGGTTCACGCCAACGGGCGAATGGCTGACGGGATCATCCTCGACCAGCATGGAGATATTCTGAGGTACTCCTATGAGGTGCGCGGGGTTACATATGTTGCCTCGCAGGATGTCTCGTCGCTCCGCGAACAGGTCCCGGAAGGCGCGGATCTGCTGCTCGATTCCGCCGTTATCAAATACCTTCGAGATAACCCGGCCAATTCCATCGTGGTCTGCGAGGAGTGGTCCGGCCTGCGGCGGCGGAACAGACCCGCTGTCCCCAATCTTTCCGAGAAAGGAACCTAAGCAACGATGAACAAGAGAACCTGGAAAGCAGCCCTGCTATTCGCGGGCGCCCTGGCGCTGTTCGGCGCGGGCATGCTGGCCGCCGCCAACCATTACGGCAAGCCCAAATCGATCATCCACGTCGTAACACTTTACTACAAGCCGGACACCACGCCGGAACAGAAGAAAGCGGTGCTCGACGGCGTCGAAAAGATGGCCGCCGAGATCCCGGGCATCAAGAACATCTGGCTCAAGAGCATCAAGGTGCAGGGCGTCCGCACCGAGAAGACCGAGAAGGGCGATCTGCGCCATACTCCGTTCACCGATGCCTTCGTCATGGAGTTCGAGAACGAGGCCGCGTTCAAGGCCTACGACGATCACCCGGCGCACCGGGCCTGGGAGAAAGTTTATCTTCCGGTCCGCGGGTACAGCTCCACGCACGACATTACGAACTAAGCCAGTCGCACAACGTTCGCGGCCCGGTTCTGGCGGATTACCGGGCCGCGTCCTCACTCTGTCCGCCGCACCACGATGTTGTCCCTCTCGAGCACCTCCTCGTTCAGCGTAACGCCCAGGCCCGCGCCCTCCGGCAGCAGAATTTTTCCGCCTTTCACGAGCGGGAGACCCGTAAAGAGCCCGTTGTATTCGTCGAGGTAATGGCGGCGCACCGTTTCGAGGATGTACAGATTGGTTACGTTCGCGGCGAGGTGGACGGACGCGGCGTGCAGCACCGGTCCGCCGCAGTTGTGCGGAGCCACAGGCAAGTACCAGGTTTCGGCCATCGCCGCGATTTTCTTTGCCTCAGAGATTCCACCGCACCAGCAGATGTCCGGCATGACGATGCGGGCCGCGTTGTTCTCGAAGAGCTCGCGGAAGCCCCATCGTGTCATGAGGCGCTCGCTCAGGCATAGCGGAAGGCGAGTGGCCCGCGCGAGTTCGCGGTAGGCGCCAAGGTTGTCCTGCGGGAGCATTTCCTCCAGCCACATCGGCTCCAACGGTTCGAGCGCCTGGGCGATCCGTATCGCGCAGGGCAGATTCCAGAAGCCGTGGAACTCCATGGCGACCTGCATCGAATCGCCGAGTTCTTCGCGAATCAGGCGCAGCGGCTCGATGCCGCGGCGCAACTGGTCGGGCGTGATGTGCTGGCCGCCGGTTTCGCGGGCGATCGGGTCGAAGGGCCAGATCTTCATCGCCCGGATGCCGCACTGGGCGAGCGACCGCGCCAGTTCGACTGGTGGGGTAAGGAAGTTGTGGGGGTCGGAGGAGGTTTGGGGGGCGGGGGTCGCCTCGCGCGAGGCGCCGCCGAGGAGCTTATACACCGGCAGGTTGGCGGCCTTGCCGGCCAGGTCCCACAGCGCGATGTCGATGGCGCTGATGGCGCGCATCTCGGCGCCGGCCCACCCGCTGTAGCCGATCTGGAGGAGCATCTCCTGCCAGAGGCGGTCGATTTCGGAGGGGTCGCGCCCGATCAGCAGCGGCGCCAGCGAATTGTGGATGACCTCGCGGGCGGCCTGGGGCATCGGATAGGTTTCGCCGATGCCCGCCAGCCCGTCTTCGGTGTAGATGCGGACCCACATCCACTGAATTGGCCCGGCGTGCACGCGGATGCCCCGGGCCATCTCGATCGTTTCGATTGCCTTGATGCGCACTCAGGCCATTGTATCGGGCGCCTCAATAGGCCCGCTCGGAGGCGAGCCACTCGCGATAGGAGAAGAGCCCGCTACGCTGAATGGCGCCGTGGCTCCAGGTCCGGGCCCAGAACGGCCCGAGGAGCAGAAGCGCGAGGAAGCCGCTGCTCACGATGCCGCCGAACAAAGCCAGTCCGATCGCGTAGCTGCCCGTCGCGCCTTTGATGACGCCCAACACCGAAGGCAGGAAGAATCCGCCAAGCCCGCCCGCCGCACCGACAATGCCCGTGATCGTCCCCACGCTTGCCGCGAAGCGCTGCGGCACCATTTGGAAGACAGCGCCGTTGCCCAGCCCGAGCAGCCCCATCGTCACGACCAGCAGAATGACTGCCATCGTTACGGCCGGGAGCGCAGAGAGCGCGAAGACACAGGCGGCCGCACCGAGGTAGACACCGAGCAGCAGGCGATAGCCGCCGATGCGGTCAGCGAGCCATCCGCCAACGGGACGCAGCATACTTCCCGAAAGCACGGCCAATGTGGCCAGGTCGCCCGCCGAGACCTTGGGTACGCCGTACTGGCCATAAAAGAAGACGGTCAGAAAGCTGGCCAGTCCGACGAAGCCGCCGAATGTGATGCTGTAGAAGAAGCAGAACCAGCCGGTGTCGGGCTCGCGCAACAGAGCGCCATACTGCTTGAGACCCGTGCGAGGGCGGGGCGCAGGGCTTTCGCGCGCCATCAGCATGAAAAGCACGAGGACGGCCAGCACCGGCAGCATGGCCAGCCCGAAGGCGTTCTGCCAGCCGAACTGCGTCGCCAGCCTCGGGACAAACAGCGTGGCCAGCAGCGTGCCGGAGTTCCCTGCCCCGGCCAGCCCCATCGCCAGGCCTTGATACTCCGGCGGATACCATCGGCTCGCGAGCGGCAGCGCTACGGCGAAACTCGCTCCGGCGACTCCCAGCAGGATGCCCAGCAGGAAGAAGTGTTCCAGCCGCTCGGCGAACTGCCATCCGAGGAACAGCGGCGCCAGTGTCACGACGAGGCCCATCGTCGCGGTCGGCTTACAGCCGATCCGGTCGGCCAGTGCGCCCATCAAGGGACGGAGGAGCGACCCGGCGAGTAGCGGCACGGCCACGAGAAATCCGGTTTGCGAGGGCGAAAGATGCAGCGCCTCGCCGAGGAACGGTCCGAGCGGGCCGAGGATCACCCAGACCATGAAGCTCACGTCGAAATAGAGGAACGCCGCGAGCAGCGTCGGCGTGTGTCCCGCGCGGTGGAAGTCGCGAAGCGTCATGCGGCTGCTCCTGCGGCGGCAGCCTCTTCGGTCACGATCTCAGCCGAAAGGTTCACTTCGATCACATCTCCGCTGACACGCACCGGATAGCTTCGCACCCCGACGGGAACGTCCGGCCGCTTCACCGCGCCGGTCTCGAGGCAGACCTTCCAGCCGTGCAGCGGGCAGGTCACCGTCGCGCCCGAGACGATGCCATCGCAGAGCGGTCCCTGGTTGTGCGGACAGCGGTTGTCGATAGCCAGAAAGCGATCCACCAGGTGGAAGATGGCGATCTCCTTCTTTCCAAGCTGGACTGAGCGCCCCTCGCGCAGAGGGATCTGGTCCGTCGTCGTAATCTTGATCCAACTCATCGTTCTTCTCCTCTAAACGCCCACCCCGACGGGTTCCAGAGGCGTGATCTGTACAAATTGATTGGCGGTTTTCGGATTTTCGCGCTCAAGCCACGAGTCGCGGGCCAGCCCCTTCGACTTGCGCAGCCGGTCGAGCAGACCCTGCCGGACGGACTCGGGGGCGTAGACGGTCTCGCGGCGGACCTTGTCGATTCCGAGCCGCTCGACGAAGTCGTAGGTGCGTTCGAGATAGTTGCCGTTCTCCCGGTAATACTGGAAGAAGATCTCGGCGGCTTCGAGCGCCATGTCGGTCGACTCCACCGTCACCAACACGTCGGCCCTGCGCACGCTCTTGCCGGCGGCGCCCCCGACCACCACCTGCCAGCTTCCTTCCTGCCCGATCAGCCCGATGTCCTTGACGGTCGCCTCGGCGCAGTTGCGCGGGCAGCCGACCACGGCGAGCTTGGTCTTGTGCGGCGTGTAGAGCTGCTCGAGACGGCGCTCCAACTCGACGCCCGTCGCAATCGAGTTCTGCGTACCGAAGCGGCAGAAGTCGGAGCCGACGCAGGTCTTCACCATGCGCAGGCCCTTCGTATAGGCTTGGCCGGAGGGCATCTCCAGATCGGCCCAGATCCTGGGCAGGTCCTCCTTCTTTACGCCGAGCAGGTCGATCCGCTGGCTGCCCGTGATCTTGACCATCGGAACCTGGTACTTCTCCGCGACGTCGGCGATGCGCCGGAGTTCGGCGGGCGAGGTGACGCCGCCGCGGATGCGCGGTACAACGGAGAAGGTTCCGTCGCGCTGGATGTTGGCGTGGACCCGGTCATTGATGAAGCGCGCGGCGCGATCCTCCTCATGTTCGCCGCACCAGACGACGTCGACCATGTAGCTGAGGGCGGGCTTGCAGACCTCGCATCCTGTGCCGTTGCCGTAGATGTCGAGGATCTCCTGCACCGAGCGCAGCCTCTGGGACCGCACGATTTCGCGAAGCTGGTCTTCCGGGTAGGGCACGCACTTGCACAGGACCTTCTTCGTCTCCTCCTCGAAGTTCGGCGCGACGGCGCGGAGCAGTTCCTGGCAGAGCGAGCCGCAACTGCCGCAGCCGGAGGAGGCGCGCGTCGCTTCTTTCAACTGTGACAGCGTGCAGACGCCCTTTTCGTGGATCGCGGTGATGATTGCGCCCTTGGTGACGCCCATGCAGCCGCAGACGGTCTCGGAATCGGAGAGCATCGCGACGTTGGCGCCCGCGTCGGCGGCGTTGTCGGGGAACAAGAGCTTGCGGCGCTGGTCGGAGAGATCGCAGCCGGACCGCAGCCACTCCATGTAGCGCGAACTGTCCGTCGCGTCGCCGACGAGGATGACGCCGGCGAGCTTGTTGTCCCGAAGGACCAGCTTCTTATAGATGCCGAGCGACGGATCCTCGTAGCGGACTGCTTCGCGGCCGGCCTCCGAATCACTGAAGTCGCCGGCCGAGAAGACGTCGACGCCCATGATCTTGAGCTTGGCCGCGGGTGCAGTTCCATCGAAGACCGGACCCTTGTTGCCCGTGATGGTGGCGGCCAGCACCTTGCCTTGCGCAAGCAGCGGGGCGACCAGACCGTAGACCTCGCCGCGGTGCTCGGTGCACTCGCCCACCGCGAAGATGTCGGGGCTGGAGGTTTCCATGTAGTCGTTCACAACAATCCCGCGCCTGACTTCAAGACCGGCGCGCCGGCCCAATTCGGCGTTCGGACGAATGCCGGCTGCGATGACGACGATGTCAGCGGCGATCGTCTCGCCATCGTCGAATTCGACTGCCTCTACCGCCTCGCCGCCGAGCAGCGCCTTCGTCTTCCGGCCGAGCAGGACCTTGACGCCCAGCCGCTCCATCTTGGCCTTGAGATAGCTGCCGCCGATCGGATCGAGCTGCCGCTCCATGAGGGTGTCCATCAGGTGCACGACGGTGACGTCGCAACCCTGCACCTGCAACCCGCGCGCGGCCTCCAACCCAAGCAGTCCTCCGCCGATGACGACGGCCTTGCGTCCGGGGCGCGACCAGGTCAGCAGATCCTGCGTGTCCTGCATGCTGCGGAAGACGGAGACACAGCGCTTGTTCACGCCCTCGATCGGCGGAATGAACGGAGAGCTTCCGGTCGCGATCAGGAGCTTGTCGAAGTCGACGATGGAGCCGTCGTCGCCGGTGACGACTTTGTTCTTCGCGTCGATGTCAGTGACGCGGATTCCGAGGCGCAGCGCGATCTGGTGCTCGATGTACCAGGAGAGCGGATTCAGCGTGATCTCGTCGATTTCCTTCTCTCCGGCCAGCACCGAGGAGAGCAGGATGCGGTTGTAATTGACGTGCGTCTCGTCGCCGAAGATCGTGATCTCGAAGTTGTGATCGTGGCGCAGGATCTGTTCGACGCAGGCGATGCCGGCCATCCCATTGCCAATCACAACCAGCTTCTGTTTCTTAGGTGCTCTTCTCATCGGTTCGCTCCGGTTTTCTCCACCCGCACCGCGCTTTGCTTGTAGTTGGGCTCGCGCGAGATCGGGTCAAAGGCGCTCTGGGTTACGTTGTTCGCATTGAACTCGGCATAGTGAAACGGCAGAAAGACCTGGCCGGGCGCGACGATCGAGGTGATGCGCAGCTCGACGGCTTTGACGCTTCCGCGGCGGGAGACAATATCGACGCGGTCGTGCGGCAGCAGGTCGAGCCGCGCGGCATCGTGCGGATTCATCTCCAGCCAGGCGCGAGGGCTCATGCGCTCGAGTAGCTCGACATTGGCCGTTTTGGTGCGCGTGTGCCAGTGCTCGACCGTGCGGCCCGTGTTGAGTACGAGCGGGAACTCCTCGTTCGGCTGCTCCGGGAAGGGCTCCCATTCGATGCAGTGCAGCTTTGCCTTGCGGTCGGCGGTCTGAAATAGTCCGTCGCTGTAGAGCCGTTTCGTCCCGAGGTCTGCACAGCCTTCGGGCAGCGGCCACTGCACGGAACCGTGCGTTTCGAGCAGTTCGTAGGAGATGCCCGAGTAGTCGCACAACCGCCCGCGCGAGACGAGGCGCCACTCGTTGAAGGCGTCGCGCGGCGAGCTCCAGCCGGGATAGAGGCGTTCGCGGACTCCGAGACGCTCGGCGATCCGCAGAAAGATTTCAAAGTCCGGCAGCGCTTCGCCTGGAGGTGGAACGGCGGCGTTCACCTTGCTGACGCGGCGCTCCGAGTTGGTATACGTCCCTTCCTTTTCACCCCAGATGGCGGCGGGCAGGACGAGGTCGGCCAGCTCGGTCGTCGGTGTCGGGTGATAGCCGTCCTGGACGACCAGGAAGTCGAGACTTTCGAGCGCCTGGTGCAGCACCTCCTGGTTCGGGAACGAGACCAGCGGATTGGTCGCGATGATCCAGAGGCCGCGGATCTGCTTCTTCACCATACCCTCGACGATGTCGGGATAGGCGAGACCGCGCGCTTGGGGCAACTCGGCAGGATCGATGTTCCAGAGCGCGGCGAGCTCGGCGCGATCCTCAGCACTCTCGAACTTGCGGTAGCCTGGCAGGCCGGAGGTGAAGCCGCTCTCGCGCGTGCCCATCGCATTGCACTGGCCGGTGATCGAGAAGGGCGATGCCCCCGCGCGGCCGATATTGCCGGTGACCAGCGCGAGGTTGCAGATGGCGTTGACCGTCTCGGCGCCCTGGGTGCTGTGGTTGACGCCCATGGTCCAGCCGATGAAGCCGGCGCGGGCGGTTCCGTACAGGAGCGCGACCTCGCGGATGCGGTCGGGGCTGAGGCCGGTGATCCCGGCGGTGTGCTCCGGCGTGTACTTCTGAACGAACGCCGCCAGTTCCGGGAAGCCGGTGGTCGCGCGGTCGACGTAGTCGCGGCGGATCATGCCCTCGGCGATCAGGACGTGCAGAATTCCATTGAGCAGCGCGATGTCGGTGCGCGGCTTGATAGGGAGGTGGATATCGGCCATCATCGCGGTCTTGCTGACACGCGGATCGACGACGATGAGGACGCGGCCGGGGCGGCGCTCAAGCCGCTGCGCCAGGATCGGGTGGTTGTCGGCGACATTGGCCCCGATCAACAGGACGACGTCGGCGGTCTCCATGTCATCGTAGGCGCCCGGAGGGCCGTCACTGCCGAAGCTGCGCTTGTAGCCGGCGACGGCGCTGGCCATGCAGAGCGTGGTGTTGCCATCGTAGTTGCGGGTTCGGAAGCCAAGCTGCGCCAGCTTGCCAAGCGTGTAGAACTCTTCGGTCACAAGCTGACCGGTGCTGAGGATTCCGAGCGCCTCTTTGCCGTAGCGCTCCTGTACCTCGCCGAACCTGGTCACCAGCAGATCGATCGCGTCGTCCCAACCGATTCGGACGAACTCTCCATTGCGCTTCCACATCGGATAGCGCGCTCGGTTGGGAGCAGCCAGCGTGTAGTGCTCGGAGAGGCCCTTGGGGCAGAGTTTGCCGCGGTTGACCGGGTGGCCCTCATCGCCGCGCACGGCCACGGCGCGGCCTTCCTTCACGCCGATCAACATGCCGCAGCCCACCGAACAGTAGCCGCAGGTTGTTTTGACCCACCTGTCCGGAATCTTTTCAGCCGCCATGTAGCCGAATTCAGGGTCTTGCCCGTAGCTGTACTTTTCCCGGAGCGTGTCGAGCCCCAGGAGTCTTGGGATGTTCATGCAGCCTCCTGCGTGCCACCGAAGAATGACGCGGCCATGTTGTGCGGCACGACACTGACGAAGAACAGATAGCGCCCCAGCACCTCAGCGGAGAGACAGAGCGCCAGCGCGCCGGCGGTTTCGAGCGGCGTGCGTGCCAGAACCGCGGCCGCCGCACCGAGCGACAACAGGGCGAGCCGCAGCAGGAAGCGGCGCTTCAGATCCGCCGCCAGCAGGCGTCCGCTCTGCCGGAGTTCGAACTGATCGGCGCAGTGCAGCCAGACGAACTTGCCGATCTGGTTCAGCAATTGGGCCAGTCCCGCGCCCGCGGCGATCCAGCGAATCGCATCCGGAGCCGCAGCGCCGAGGAATGTGGCGGCAAAGAGCGGCCCCAGCAGAAACGCGGTCAGATAGTATCCGGCCACCGTGCGCCAACTGTTCCACGCAGGCCGCGCCGGGACCAGGTAGATGAAGGCGCTGCATAGGATCCCGAGCAGTCCGGCGATCGAGGTCGCAACACCGAGCGTCGCCGAGCCGGGCAGGTCGAGCCACAGCATTCCGGCGTATCCGGTAGCCAATCCGGCGAAGGCCGAGAAGCTCAGCACCTCGCGGCTGAGCCAGGAGCGTTTCCACATCTTGAGTGCGCGATAGGCGTGGATCGGCCGGCCCAGGTGCAGCGTGGAGGCGCCCAGCGCCAGGTGTCCGGCCAGCAGCGCCGCCACGGCCGCGAGCTTGCTCGGCAGCCCGAAAACTCCGAAGGCCCAGATCGCGGCGAAAGCGCCGACCGATAGCTGTGTCAGCACGAGCATGACGACCAGCGGCCAGTGCGGATGCTCGGGCTGGACGCGGTGATAGTCGGCCTTCTCGAAGGCGCCGCGGGCGGCCTCGGGCAGCGTGATGCGGGTGGTCGAGATCGTCGTCTCGGCCGGCGGCATGCCGGGCGCATTGGCCTGATAGCGGAACGAGTCCTTCCACTCGGCGATATTCACCAGTTCCACCTGGATCGCTCCTTGCGGGCACGCATTGACACAGGCCGGTTCGCGGCCCTCCGAGAGCCGCCCATAGCACATGTCGCACTTGCCGACGACGCCGCGCTCTTCATTGAACTGCGGAACGCCGTAGGGGCAGTTCCAGGTGCAGTACTGACAGCCGATGCAGGCATCGGCGCTGTGCAGGACCAGCCCGGAGAGCGCATCCTTGCGGTAGGCGTCCACCGGGCAGCCCTTCAGGCAGGCGGCGTCGAGGCAGTGGTTGCAGCCCATCGAGAGATAGAAGCGCTTCGCGAATGGATACTCGCCGCCTTCGATCTCACCGACGCGACGCCAGCGCAGGTCCGCCGGATTGTTGTTCTGTTCGTTGCAGGCCACCTCGCAGCACTTGCAGCCGATGCACTTCGTCATGTCGAAGTGAAAGCGGTACTGCTCGCCGCTCGCCGGCTTGCGCTCCGGAAGGCGCAGCGCCGGCGAGGGGGCAAGCTGCACGAGGCCGTTTGGCCGGGATGGCGTCAGCAGGAACTGCGTCCCGTCGACCGAGACGCGATCGAGAAGGGGAAGCGAGACGTTACTCATCGGCGCCCACCATTCCGGCGGCAGCCCCGACCACCGCTATTTCCTGGCGCATCCGCACAACTTCGCCGATGACCCAAACCGCCGGACTGCGCACTTCGACGGCTCCGGACGCCACATCGCTCAATCGCGCCTCCAGGACGCGCTGCTCCGGCAGGCTGCCGTTTTCGATAAACGCGACAGGCTCTTCCGCGCTCCGGCCTGAGGCGATCAGGTCGATGGCGATCTCCCGGCGGTTGGTGACGCCCATCAGTACGATCAGGGTTTCAACGGCCGCATAGCGGCTCCAGTCAATGGCCGCGCCCTCACGGCAGCGGCCCGTGACCACCGTGAAGGAAGCCGAAACGCCCCGGCACGTAAGCGGAACTGCGGCCAGGCCGGGCGCCGCGATGGCGGAGCTGACGCCCGGGATGACCTCGACGCCGATCCCGTGGCTCCGCAGGAAGAGGGCCTCTTCGGCGCCCCGTCCGAAGACAAACGGATCGCCACCCTTCAGCCGCACGACCTTGCGGCCGGCCCGCGCATGTCGCAGCAGCAGGGACTCGATCTCCCGTTGTACGGCCTCCTGCTGTCCCTCCTCCTTGCCCGTGTAGATCAACTCGGCGACTGGATTCGCCAGCATGAGGATCTCGGCGCTGACCAGGCGGTCATACAGGACCACTTCGGCTTCGGCCAGCTTCCGCAGCGCCGCCAATGTCAGGAGGCCGGGATCGCCAGGACCCGCCCCGACCAGCGCCACGCCTTGTACATCATCCGTACGCACCTGAATCACCCCCAAGTCCCGTTTGCACAATCCACCCGTATCCGCCGGGCGGACCGGCACTTCGCCACCGAACCGGGCAGACACACGCCGCCCGCGTCGAAAACTGAGAACTCCGTTCAGACAGGGAAGAAGAGGTTCCGAAACAACCGGATTGCCAGGAAACTGGCTGGCAGGTGCACCTACTACCGAGAGGTGCTTACAAGTGCAAGTGTATCGGAGAGACTATGGCAGGTCCAATCGAAAAATCAAATCCAGGCGGAAGGGTTCGCTTATGGGAAATACATTAATAACATTTAATCTTAGTGTCGCTCGTGGCCAAAGTGGCAGCCGGCGCAGGTCCGGATCTGCGCAGCCGGATCGATCTCGGCATGGCACGCCGTTCACTGCGAGTTCCGCTCAAGCACCAGCGAATGGACGTGTTCGAAGTGGACAAAGCTGCTGCGGCGCTCTTTCACCTGTCGGGCGACCGGGTGGCACCCGGTGCAATCGGCCGGCCCGGCGGCTGGCGTCGAGGGCGCGGGACGGCGCACGTAGAGGCGAACCCAGCCTCCGAAGACCCCGACCACGACGAGGTCGAGCTTGTCGGCCCGAACCGGAAGCACCAGGGAGCTTAACGCCAGCAGAATTGGCGATGCATGACCGAATGTTACTGTGCCCGCCGGACCGCCTGCCGTGCAACCATCTGCCAGCCGCGATTCCCCTTCACCCAGACGTGCAGGATGTTCAGGTTGGCGATGGACCTGGAGCCGTTCGCGCTCACGCCGATATCGACGTCGCCCTTGACCAGCGCGGTGCTGCCGAAGACCTGGACGCTGGTGCTGAGGAATTCAATCGATTCGATGTTCGACGGGGTGCCGGATGTTACCGACTGCAGAACGTCGGCCTTGGTCTCGTTCCGGCTGTTCGAATGTGTGTAGTTGAGCTGCTCATGCAGCAGATTGTTCAGCGCCGTGCGGTCTTTTTTTAACGTCGCCTGCTTCCATGCCTCCATGGCTGCCAAAACCTCTTTTTCAGCCTTTGGGTCGGCGCCGAAAGCGCAGACCGCCGAGAGAGCAAAAATCACGAGGGTGAATATTCGCATAGAGTCTCAGCTTACATGAGGCGGGCTCAGCGCCGGAAGGAGCAGCCCGAGCGCGACCAGCAGTACGCCAAATCCGTCCCGCAACGCCCGCTCGGGAAGCCGGGAGGAAATGTTTGTCCCGATTGCCATCCCGACGTGGCCGAGCTGGCCGGCGAAGCCCGCCGCTGCGTTCAAGGCAATGATGCCGAGCGAGGTGCCGACCGCGCGCCTGGGGTTCAGGCCGGCGAAGAAGATCAGGGCCGGTACGATGAGAAACCCGCCATCGACGCCGAGGAATCCCGTCAGGAGCCCAACTCCGAGACCGGCCGCGACGCATCGGTAGGGACGGCAGACGGAGCCCTCCGATTCCGGAGTGCCCACGGTAAGCATGAGGATGCCGGCGGCAAGCAAAATCCCAGCGAAGATAGGCATCAGGGTGACGGGCGAGGCCAGGTGCATCGCCGCCGCGGCACGGCAACCGGCGGCGCGATCCCGGCGACGTAGACCAGAACCAGCAGAGCCAGAATTGAGCGGCCGCTGCCGAGCACGCCACGCGTCAGCCCGATCACCGTCGCGAGCAGGTGCGTCAGGGGTGCGGCCGGGTCCATACGGGTCAGACCCGGCTCATCTGGGGAGTCTCCTTCACGACGGGCAAGCGCTGGCGGTTCCAGGCTCCCATGCCGCCAACAACATTGACCACGTTCTCGAAGCCGGCGCGCCGTAAGACGCCGGCTGCAATCGAGGAGCGATAGCCGCTGCCGCAGATGACGTGAATCGGAGATCCAGGAATCAGCTCCGAGGCACGCTTGGGGAGATCGCCCGCCGGGATGTGAACCGCGCCTTCAATATGGCCGGCACTCCACTCGGTGTCACTGCGAACGTCGAGCACGAGAGGCCGGCGGCCCCGCTCTTTATAAAGTTCGCCGACCGAGATTTGCGGTACGTGCGCCTGTTCGAACCCGGCTTCGATCCAGGACGCCATCCCTCCATCCAGGTATCCGACAACATCGTCGAGCCCTACCCGGATCAGCGCGCGGCGTGCTTCCTCCAGGTTCACGGCGTTGTCGCCTACCAGCAGAATGGGGCGGTCGTACGGAACCACCCAAGAGGCCCACATCGACAGGTTCGGGCCGGCCCCGATATTGAAGGCGCCGGGAATATGCGCGCCGCCGTAAGCTTCGGGCCGGCGCAAATCGATGACGACCGCTTCGGGACTCTCAATGAGGGCGCGAAACTCGGCCGGCGGCAGCTTCTTCCCGCCGGGAATCCCGTGGAGGCGCTTCGGCCCCTCGGCGTTGATGCGCTTCATCCGCCGGTAATAGTCGGGGAACGGCGGCAGGGTCGCAAGAATCGTCTTAGCGAACTCGTCACGGGAGCGTCCGGCCATGAAGATGTTGCACGAGCGCTCATAGCCCAGTGTCGACTGTGGGCGGTCGGCCATGCCGGCGCCGCAGAGCGAACCGGCTCCATGCGCCGGATGAATCTCGACACCGTCCGGGAGCGTGGCGATCTTGCGGTGGATGCTGTCGTAGAGTTGGGCCGCGAGCTGACGTTGGGCTCCCTCGCCGAGCAGGTCAGGGCGCCCCAAAGACCCGACAAACAGCAGATCGCCGCTTAACAGCGCCAACGGATACCCGCAGCGGTGCTGATCGTAGACCAGGAAACTCAGGTGCTCCGGCGTGTGGCCAGGAGTGTGGAGCGCGACGATCCGGGCGTTCCCGGCCATGAGCTCTTCGCCGTCGCGAAACTGGTCGTGGGGGAAGTTGTATCGGTAGTCCTCATCCTCGTCGTGCCCGCTCAGCCAGAGCTCCGCTCCGGTCGCCTCGGCCAGTTCCACAGCGCCGGAGGCGTAGTCGGCGTGAATGTGTGTCTCTAGGATATGGGTGATTTTCAGGTGGTTGGAATCGGCGTAGTCCATGTACACGTCAATGTCGCGCCGTGGATCGATCACTACTGCCTGCCCCTTGGACGCAATGAGATAGGAGTATTGCGCCAGTCCTGGGTCTTCAAAACGCTCGATCTTCATCGCTTACCTCTTTCTGCCGCCGGCGTAGCGCCGGCGAAACCCTCCAGCGTCTCCCTGGCCTCGGCCGCCGCGCGGCGGCAGACCAGGTGGCATAGCTCGAAAATCATTGGATCGGCAATCGAATAGTAGACGCTGTTTCCAGCTTTTCTGCGGCCAACCAGGCCGGAATCGTAGAGTGCCTGGAGGTGCCGGGAGATATTCGACTGGTTCGCCTCCAACACTTCGACGATCTCGCTGACCGTATGCTCACCCGATTGCAGCACCTGCAGAATCCGCAGCCTCTGCGGTTCGCCGAGGATGCGGAAGCGGCGAGCGATCAGCTCGACCATTCGGTCGCTTAACTGAAACCTGCTCTGCGGCATTGCAATCCTATATGAGCATATACTCATGCGCTGTGTCAATTGGCGGCATTCGTAAACAGGTATACTGACCTGTCGAATGCACTCGAGGCCCTCCTCCCCGAACTTGGCCTTGTGGGTCGCGGCGCTCGCAGGTCTGTACTCCTGCGGTGGCGCCCGGCCTCCTTACGCGGAGGAGCTTCGGGAGTGGCGCGAGCGCGCCGAGTCGCGTCTGATCGCCGATGACGGATGGTTGACGATCGCCGGCCTGTTCTGGCTGGATGAAGGGCGGAAAACCATCGGCTCGGGGCCGGGAAATGATTTCGTCGTGCGGGAGGGGACGGCGCCGGAGCGACTCGGGGAGTTCGAGACCCGGCAGGATCGGGCGCGCTTTCGCGCCGCACCTGGGGTGACGGTGGACTACCGCGGCCGGCGGGTGAGGGAAGTCGAGTTGGACACCGATTCCGACGCCATCCGCTACGGCGAGCTTTCGATGCTGCTGATCGAGCGCGGCGGTCGCCTTGCGATCCGGTTGCGCGATCTCGGCAGCCCGCTGCGGCGCCAATTCAAAGGGCGCACGTGGTTTCCGCCGGATGAGAGCTACCGGGTGACTGCGCGATTTGAGTCCTACAATCCACCGAAAGAGATCGCAGTACCCAACATCCTCGGGTACACAGAGATGCTTCCCTGCCCCGGTGTCGCAATCTTTCGCCTGCACGGACAGGAGCATCGCCTGGAGCCGGTTATCGAGGACGACCAGCTTTTCTTCATCTTCCGCGACGAAACGGCCAGCCGCGAAACCTATCCGTCCGGGCGCTTTCTATATGCGGCTAAACCCTCGCGCGGCACGGTGGTGCTCGACTTTAATAAGGCCTATAATCCGCCTTGCGCATTCAATCCATACACCACGTGCCCACTTCCGCCGCGGCAGAACCGACTCGGGATTCGCATTGAGGCGGGCGAATTGAAGTATGATAACTGATCATCATGCCAAAGATGCTTCTTGAGGAGCACGCGAACTCGCCATCGCCCTCGAGCCTCGCCGATGTAGCTTACCTGGCGATTCGGGACCGCGTACTTCGCGGGCAGTTACGTATCGGGGCGGCTCTTTCGCGCCGGCAGTTAGCAGCAGAGTTCGGGATGAGCCTGCTGCCGGTATCCGAGGCTCTACAGCGCCTGGAGAGCGACGGCCTCGTGGAGAGCCGTCCGCGCGCCGGTACTCGCGTCCGCGTGCCGACCGAGCAATACATCCGCGACCAGTACGAGGTGCGGGAGGCGCTCGAAAGCCAGGCGGCGCGGCTGTTCGCCCAGCGGGCCACTCGGACGCAACGGCAGGAACTGCGGCGGATGGGCGAGCAGGTCGACGTGCTCTTTAACCGGCTCGCACTGGAAGGCGAGGACCCCGAGTTTCAGTATGCGGTCCACGGCTATCACGCACAGTTGCACCTATATATTGCACAGTGCGCCGCCTGCGAATCGCTCTACCGGCTTATTGAGAAAAACCAGGTCCTCATTCTGAACTGGCTGTTCGATGTAGCCGCGAACCGGCGTTCACTTCCAGTCAAGTTTCACCGGGACCTGGTCGACTGCCTGATCGACGGCGATCCAGCGGCCGCTGACAGCGCCATCCGGCACCACGTCCGCTTCGGACTGGAAGACACGGTCCGCAATCTACGGCTGGCGATTGCCAAGGAGTGGCGCTCGCGGCGGCGCGACGCCGCACCCGAGGATGTCCCGGCAGAGTCCCTGCAACCGTAGGCTTTACTGGCCGTCGTTCGGGAGCGGTTCCCACTTCTCGCCGAAGAAGCCTGCCGCGGCGATGCGTCCGGGTGCGCTCTCGTCGGCGGGCGTTGTGGTGTCGACGATGGCGTAATCCGGGAGCTTCGGAGTCTGCAGCGAGTTGGTCACGTGGTGGTGTTGGCGAAAAGTGAAGCCGCTGTTGAGGACCACGTATTTCTTCGGGTTCAAAGGGTTCGGATAGATCAGGATCGGCGCGTGCGTGCCGGCCGGATAACGGCGGTCGCCCAGCACCAGTTCCTGTCCGACCCAGCGGACCGGCAGCCGGTCCGCGATGCGCGCCAGCACCTTGTTGCTTCCGGGATCGCCCCAAAGGACCAGGTGGCTTCGCGCGATTTCGGCATCGTCAATCTCGGAATCATCGCGCACGATGGCGTCACCCCGGAAGATGCGCCGCCACTCCCGGATCGCACGCTGCTGCTCGGAGGCAACCCATCCGACCGTACCCGGCGCCGCCGGCTTTCCGGTCGGCCGCACCATCACGAAGCGGTCAAGGAAAGCGTCATCGACGGGTCCCTGGAGACCAGGGCGCTTGCGGAGTTGGCCGTCCTCCTGGCTCTCCACAAGCAGCCAGCCGGAGTCTGCCTTGCGGAAATGGGCCGTCCAGGAGCGATCAGTCATGGGGACCGGCGCTTCGATCCGCTTGCCGTCGATCACGACCGTTGGCTTGCGCGTGTTGTCGAGCGGGCACCCGCCAGCGCCCATCTCGAGCGAGAAGGCCGTGACGTTGGAAGTTTTTACCCGAACCTCGATGTCTCCGGCAATTTCGGCCTCGATCCGCGCTCGCTCCCAATGTTTGCCGAGCCCGTGCAACGTCACCCACTTCATGCGGCTATAGGCGAGGGTCCACGTGGTGAACCGGACCTTGCGCGGATACGGATCGCCGCCGCGCGCGGCGATGGCGTCGATAAGCCGGTCGATTTCGACTTTCGAGTCCGGGTGGTAGCGGTGCTCGGTCTTCGGCCCGATGATATGGGTCAGGCGCATTCCCTCTTCACTGAGGAAGCGCGCCATGATGTCGGCCGCCTGCTTCTGACGGTCCAGTTCGCCGCTGTAGGCGACGGTCGGGCAGTGATAGAAATTCAGGGCGTAGTCAGTGGCGTTGTAGAGATGCCAGAGCTTCTGCTCATACCAGGGCGGGATCGGTCCCGTCTCGAAAACGCGGCGATATTCGGCGGTCTCGGCGAATCCCGCGCCGGGCGAGGCTGCGGCCCAGAGGCCGGCGTGATGCGCCGCAACGTGCCAAGTGGAGGCGCCGCCCATGCTGAATCCGCGCACGACGATGCGGCGCTCGTCGATCGGGTAATGGCGCTTGACCGCTTCGAGCGCCTCGAACAGATCGACCTCGCCGGCGAACTTGCTGGCGTTGCAGTAGCGTCCGTAGAGGCTCAGGACGAAGGTGTCGGGCGGCGTGAACTGTCCGGGTCTCCGTTCGCTGTCGTAGATGAAGCTGATTTCGTTGAGCTGCTCGGAACGGCCGTGAAACCACATGTCCAGGCGGTAGCGGTGCGGCCGGTCCGGAGCCCAGCTTTTCGGAACGAGCAGGCCATAGGGCTGGACGCTTCCGTCGATTTTGGAAACGTAGCCGCGGACGACTAGGCCGGTCGCGCGGGTCCAGGGCGCCTCACCGCGCTCCAGCGCCGCCGCGCGCGCCTCGCCTTCGGCCAACAGCTCCTTGGAGCGGGCGATATCGTCGGTGCGAAGGAACTCGTGATAGCGGAGGGCGTAATCGACCGCCTTGTGGTAGATCTCCACATCGGGCAGAAGGT
Source organism: Bryobacteraceae bacterium (assembly GCA_046289265.1). Classification (GTDB taxonomy): domain Bacteria; phylum Acidobacteriota; class Terriglobia; order Bryobacterales; family Bryobacteraceae; genus JBKBWD01. The sequence goes on from JBKBWD010000015.1 coordinate 32,027, forward strand.
CGATTCTGGGCCCAAGCATTCCGCGTAGCGCCGCGATGCGTTTGCCGAGCGATTCGACGCCGGCCTCCAGCACCTTGCGGTCGGCCTCCGGCACTTCGATTCCGGCCGGAGGGAGCTGCTTCACCTGGGCAGTAAGCGGCAGCGCGGCCGCCAGAATGGTTAAGGGAAGGACGTATCTCGTCATAGTGGATCGGCGCCAGTCGGCGCCGCTGGCCGCCTCACGGCGTGGTAAGGCATGCGTTTCACAGTCATGAACTACCCCGATTCGACAGCGGACTTCACCGTGGTGTACGGGACAATGTATCACAAGCTGCAGCGCTGACGACAGGAAAAATCAGAGAATCAGGTTCGCTGGCGGAGGTAGCCGGCGGCGCCGATGATGCCCAGCCCGGCCAGAATGACAACGCCGACGACGATCCATTGCCGCGGCACGCCAAGGAGGGAGGCGCCGTAAGCAAGTCCCGCGATGAGGATGGCGAAGCCGACGATGTAGACTGCGAATGACATTCTTCCCGTACGATGCCCGCCGGCAGCGAAGCATTTCAGAATTCGCCGGCCGGGAATTTTCCCGAACAGGCCGGGAGCATTTGTTGACGAGCTGGATCTCGTGCTAGGATGAAATCACCGACGTAACGCATCGGGGACGTAGTTCAGTTGGTCAGAACGCCGGCCTGTCACGTCGGAGGTCGCGGGTTCGAGCCCCGTCGTCCCCGCCAGCCCCTCTCGCGAATTTCGGATTCGCCCTTTGGGCCTTCCCCTCCTGCCGAATCGTCTATAGTTGAGTTTGAGATCAATTTATGATGACGCAACACCCCCAGCCCAAAATCAATCTCGTGAATACGAGCGATTACCGGGAAAACTACTCCAACAGCGTCCAGGTGCGGGCGAACCTGTGGGACTTCTTCCTCTCCTTCGGGATCATCAACCAGACCGCGCCGGACAGCGTCTCCATCCAGAACTTTCAGGGCATCTACCTGAGTCCACAGCAGGCCAAGGCGCTCCTGAACGTCCTTCAGCAGAACATGCAGCAGTACGAAGCGGCCTTCGGCGAAGTGAAGCTCGAGCCCCAGCAGGGCAGCGAGCGTACCGTCCAGTAGCGTGCCAAATCCGGAACCCCACTCCGTCCTGGTGACCGACTTCGACGGAACCATCACCAGACACGACTTCTATGAGCTGGCTCTTTCCCGCATGAAGCGGGCCGCCTTGCCCGACTACTGGGAGCAGTACGCGAGCGGCCGCATCACGCACTTCGAGGCGATGCGCGGCATCTTCAGCCACGTCCGGGGTCCGGAAGAGCGCGTGCGAGCCATCGTTGGCGAAATGGAGCCGGATCCAAAGCTGGGCGGCGCCGTCGAGCGGCTCCGGCGGCACGGCTGGGAAATCGTTGTGGTCTCGGCCGGCTGCGCATGGTACATCGATCAGGTTCTGGAGGGCGCAGGAGTAAAGCTTGAGGTCCACGCGAGTCCCGGCCGATACGACCCGGAACGGGGACTTCAGATGGAGCTGCCGGCGCACTCGCCCTATTGCTCGGTCGAGAGCGGGATCGATAAGGAAGCGGCGGTGCGCGAGGCGCTCCTGGACGGCCGGCGGGTCGCCTTCGCGGGGAACGGCCCGCCGGACCTTGCCCCTTCGCTGCTTGTCGATTCCTCGCGCCGCTTCGCGCGCGGATGGCTTGCCCAGGAGCTTCGGCGGCGGCGGAAGCCATTCAGGCCCTTCGAACAGTGGTCCGAGATCGCCTCGGCCCTGACGGCCGAAACGGCCGCTCAGCCGCGCTGACCGATCGGCTTCATGTCGCCCAGGAACTTGTGGACGACCACTAGGGCCACCAAGTGGAAGACGCCCATCGTGAGGAAGACCGGCGTGTAACCGAAATAGGTCACCATGTACCCTGGGATGATGGCGGAGAAGAGCACGCCGCCAAATCCGCCGACGCAGCCGCCGATGCCGGTCACCGACGCGACGGCGTTTTTGGGGAAGACATCCGAGGTCGTGGTGAACAGGTTCGCGGACCAGCCCTGGTGGGCCGCCGTCGCCAGGCTGACCAGCGCGATTGCCAGCAGCGGGCTCGGCGCCAGCACCGACATCGCCGCGATCGGCATGCAGCCGGCGCAGATCGCCATCGCCGCCTTCCGCGCCTTGCCGTTCTCCCAGCCGCGCCGGATCAGGAATCCGGAAATCCATCCGCCCCCGACGCTGCCGACATCGGCCATGAGATAGACCACCGGAAGCGCCCAGCCGATCTCCTTCAGGTTGAAGTGGCGGACGTCATAGAGATAGGGCGGCAGCCAGTAGAGGTAAAACCACCAGACCGGATCGGTGAAGAACTTGGCGAGCGCGAAGCCCCAGGTTTGCCGGTAGCGCAGGGCGGCAGCCCAGCCGATGCTCGGGGCGGCCTTATCTTCGGCATCGCTGCGGATGTACTCGAGCTCGGCCTTGTTCACGCCGGGGTGCCGCTCCGGCATCCGGTACATCACCCACCAGAAGGCCAGCCAGACGAAGCCGGCCGCGCCGGTGATGAGAAAGCAGGCCCTCCATCCGAAATTGATTGCCATGACGGCGAACAGAGGCGGCCCGATCATCGAGGCGACGTTGGTGCCCGCATTGAAGATGCCGGTCGCAAAGGCACGGTCTTTCTTGGGAAACCATTCCGCGACGGACTTAATCGCGGCCGGGAAATTGCCCGCCTCGCCCAGGCCGAGCATCGCGCGCCAGAAGCCGAGGTGCAGCGGCGTCCGCGCAAAGGCGTGGAGCGCGGCGGCCAGCGACCACCAGGCGATCGCAACCGAGTACCCGATCTTGGTTCCGAACCGGTCGATAAACTTCCCCATCGCCAGGAATCCGAGCGTGTAGGCGAACTGGAAGGCCCCATTGACGTAGCCGTACATCCGGTCATCCAGGACCATTTCCTCGCGAATCGTCTGGATCAGGACCGAGAAGACGATCCGATCAAGATAGTTGATTGTCGTCGCGCAAAAAATGAGAGCGAGGATGACCCAGCGGATCCGGGTGCGTGGTTGTTCGAGCACTCACGAATTATATTCAATCACCGGAGGGGCATAGGGTGGGCGCCTCGCAGGCCTACCCGCAAATGAGGACCGACAGCTCCTCCACAATAGCTGCAAGAAACGTGCATCGGGGGAGTGCCGCCGGAATTCTGCCAACTGTTACAGTCGGATCGGGGCCATGGACTTGCGCTGCCGGCAGCAAGCTGCGCAACCACGCAGACCATGGCTTCCCGCCTCGTTCACCAATTTGTTTCTTCTCGAATTGAACCCGCCATGCGCTTGCTGACAACCACCTCAAGGCCATTCGACATCTTTAGCAACCAGCGTTTACTGCTCAATGGCGAGATTCGGCGGATGTGGTCCGTGTTGATAATCGTTTTGCGGTGGATGCGGCGGAAGCGGGGCGCCCCCAGGCGCTGCTCAAGCGCCCGGAGCGAGTGGTTGGCATAGTAGCGGCCGTTCGCCGTGATGATGTAGACGATCTCCCCGTCGGCCTGGAAAGCGATCACCTCGGACGGATCGAGAAGATGCATATCATTGCCGAGGCGTCCGACAATTTTCCGGGGCGGTGTTGCGACCGGCGCCGCCGGAGCCTGCCGCCGCGGCTGGCCGCCCAGCCCGGCCAATTGCGCTCGCGCCTTTTCGAGCGCCGACGCCAGCCGTTCCCGCCGAACCGGCTTCAGCAGGTAGTCCACGGCGCCGCTCTCGAAGGCTTGCAAAGCATGCTTCTCGAAGGCCGTGACGAAGACGATCAGGGGGAGGCGTTCGTCGCGCAGAGAACGGGCCACCGCGAAACCGTCCAGTTCGGGCATCTGGAGATCGAGGAACAGGAGGGCAGGGTCGAGCCGGTCCACCTGCTCCACCGCCTCAAGGCCGCTGCTCGCTTCCCCGACGATCTCGATTTCGGGAAACTCTGCCAACTGTTCGCGCAGGACCTGCCGGGCGATCGGCTCGTCGTCGACAATCAGTACTCTCATCCAGCCGCCTCCGCCGCCTTGGCGACGGGCGCAAGGAACCATATACGCGTGCCGTCCGGACCGGACTCCACGGACAGATTCGCCTCCGGACCGTAGCACAACTGAAGTCTGCGCTTCACGTTGTCCAATCCGACGCCGTGGCCTTTCCCATCGCCCGCCTCCGGTTGAAAGCCGCGGCCGGTGTCTTCCACCAAGATCCGCAGGCCCGCCGGATCCGTCGCGACCGTCAGGCGCACCATTCCCCCGTCGGCCTTCGCCGAGACGCCATGTTTCACCGCGTTCTCCACCAGCGGCTGAATCGACAGCACCGGAATGGGCGCGTGTAGCGCCCGTGGGTCGACGTCAATTTCAGTGCGGAGCTTCGGTCCCAATCGCAGGCTTTCGATTTCAAGATACGCCTTCACGATGTGCAATTCTTCCGCGAGCGGAATGTAGGTTCGATCGACCTGAAGGAAGTACCGGAAAATGTCCGCGAGATTGAGAACGGTGCGGCGCGCTCCGGAAGCCTCTCTGGGAATGATGCCATACAACGTGTTCAGGGCGTTGAAGAGGAAGTGCGGATGGATTTGCGACTGGAGCGCGCGCAGCTCCGCCTGGGAGACCAGCCGCCGCAGCTCGGAGCCCCGGAACTGCTCAACCTGCTCGACCACCTGCGAACTCAACCGGGCCAGCGCATTGAGGTCTTCGCTCAAATAGCGCCGTCCGCCCCGGCGACGCCCAAGGCATAGAATGCGCACTTCGTCGTGCGCGAGCCGCAGCGGAACGATCACCTCGATGCCGCGGCGCTCCAGCCGGTCACGGAGTTCCGGGAGGTCGTCTACCAGAACCGGGAAGACCAGGTCGAGCGCGTGGAGTTCCGCCGCGATCTCCTCGCCGGCCTCGGTGACAGGATCGGCCTCCATCAGCTCGGCGATGCGACGCAGGGCTTGCTCCAGATACTCGCGCTCATCGGCCGCGCCCGCTCCGGCCGCGCGGAGCGACGCGCTCATGGTCTCCAGCGCCGGGCGCCGGAACAGCAGCATGGTCAGGAGGCGCTGGATACCGCTGCGCAGCAGCGCGAACAGGATCAGGACCAGGCAGGCCCCCACCAGCAGGAGACCGCCTTCAAACGGACGGCTCGATACAATTGTCAGGAGACCGAATTCTGCGGCGGCACGCGCGGCGACGAAGGTGAAACCTGCCGCCAGCAGAAAGTTCGCCAGGAAACGAAGAAAGGCGTCCAGCAGGACGAAGCGGTAGTCCTGCAACAGAACGAACAAGGCCAGAGGGATACCGGCGTGATGCAGCAACAGCTCCAGCGGCCAGGAGCGGTGCGCCTCTCCCTCCCCCAGGTGCACGAACGACATTGCGAACAGAAACAGCGACATCGTGACCAGGATGCGCGAGGTCAGACGGCGCCGGTCCAGGTCGTCGGCCACCGAGAAGACCCCCACGGCCGAGGCGATCGTCAGGGCGCCGAAGCCCACCGTCGTAATGACGAGCGCCAATCGGTGGTAGTGCGGCTCATCCAGCACCATCTCGCTTGCATGGATCAGGATCGTGAGGGCGCTCAGCAGGTAAGCCGAAACGACGATCCCCCGGAAGCGGCCTTCGAGTGAGAGATGCAGCAGCACGGCCGGCAGCAGACTCAGGACGGATGAACTCATAGTCACCAGCAGACTCGCCGAAACGCCGGTCGGGGACTCCATCGCAAGTACGGTCAGAGAAAGGAAATTCCACAGGAACGCCAGGCAGGCCGCCGCGATCGAGAGCCGGCTGCCCCGGAGGCTGGCCCCGGCGCGGTCCCGCAGCAGCAGGTAGACGAAAATGCCGAAAATCAGGGCGCCGGCGGCATGTCCCAGCGTGTTAACGAGCAGCGGTTCGTGAACTGTAAGGGTTTCCATACGGCCGCCCCGGAGCGCTACTCCTCAGGGATCGCCCAGCTTTCGCCGCATTGGAAAACCTTGAACCGCTGGGCCGGCCGGGAGAAGAGCATATGATCGACAAATCGGTTCACGTCGACCGTGTCGAAGGCGAACATGTCGTAGTGCATCGGCACGAGCCACTGGGCGCCGATGTCGGCGGCCAGTTGGGCGGCCTCCTCGATGAAGAAGTTCCCCGGAACCCCTCGGGCCGGATCGCGCCCGTTAATCGGAAGCAGCGCAACCGTAACATTATACGGACGCAGGCGGTCCACCAGTCCTTCGTAGGGCACACAGTCTCCTGCATGATATATCGTGTATTCGCCGAACCGGATCAGGTAGCCGAGATAGGGATAGCCGCCGACAGGTGTATAGTCCAGCCCTTCGTGCGCCGAAGGGATCGCGTAGATACGGCCGTAGTCACCGTTTTTGAAGTACTCCACGCGCAGGTCGGCGTCGGTGGTGGTCATGCGCTGGTAGTCGATGCCGAACGAATAGGCCCGCCCCGCGGCGCTCTTGGGAAGCACCAGCCGGGCGCGGCGCGAGGCGTTCAACATGGGCCGCAGCGTCTGCTCGTCCATGTGAGTGTCATGGTGGTGCGTGCACAGGACCAGGTCGGCGTGCCGGACCTGCCAGGGCCGCAGCGGCGCCTCCGTGAGCCGCTCCCGAGATGCCTTCAAATCCAGGGCGCTGAAGCGCGCGGCCACGGAATCGGAGAGGTACGGATCGATATAGAAGACGATCTGGTGGTACTTGACGACAAAGCCGCTCTGCCCCAGCCACCAAAGGCGCGGTGCCGGGCATTCGCTCTGTTCGATCTCCTCGATCAGGGTGTGGCCTTGCTGTAGGGGCTGGATCACTTCTCTTCGGCTATTCTAGCGTGAACACGCTCCCCGGCAGCAGCGCGCGCGAGCCGGTCGCGAATCCCCGCCCACTCCCCAGTCTCCGGGAGCTTTTCGACCGCGATCCAGTCCCAGCCCTCCTCGTCCACTTCGTGGAGAAACTGATAGAGCGCGGCGGCGTAAGCGGCCGGATCTACCGGCATTCGTATGGACCGGGCGGCTTCGACCGGGCGCAGTCGCCAAAGAACGGCTCCCCGGCCCTGGTCGGGAAGCACTCCAGGCCCCACAATGACCAGAGGAGTCGACGGGCTGTAGTGTTTCCAATGCATTCCGGGCGCTGGATGGGCCCGATCCGGTGTCGTGGTTGCGATCTCCACGGGACCGATCGACTCCTCCAGTTCCTGCCGCGAGATCATCCCAGGACGCAACAGAACCGGACGCGGACCGGCGAGCGAGAGCACGGTCGATTCGATCCCGACCGTGGTCGGTCCGCCGTCCAGGATGAGGTCCACGCGACCGCCCAGCCCGCGGCGCACATGCTCGGCTGTGGTGGGCGAGAGCCGCGTAAACCGGTTGGCGCTGGGGGCGGCGATCGGGACGCCGGCGGCACGGATCAGTTCGAGAGCCAGAGGGTGCGCCGGGACCCGCAAGCCGACCGTACCCAGGCCGGCCGACAGCGCGTCGGGCACGCAGGCCGATTTGTTCAGAACCAGGGTCAGGGGGCCGGGCCAGTACCGGCGGACCAGAAGATCGGCCTCGGCAGGCCACTCGCTGACCAGCTCCCTGGCCATCTCGGGCGAGTCGACGTGAACGATCAGAGGGCTCGAAGCAGGCCGCCCCTTGGCCTCGTAGATCCGGGCGATCGCTTCGGGATCGAGGGCGTTGGCGCCCAACCCGTAAACCGTTTCGGTCGGGAAAGCCACCAGGCGCCCCTCCCGGATCATTTGGGCGGCGCGGGGGATGTCAGGGTGCTGCACGCTCTCGCCTCGTTACTCCGGGAGTTCGTCCTTGCCGTCCCCGGCCGTTTTCCCGGTCTTTTTCCAGACGAGGAAGGCGTGCATCAGGTCGTCGAGATCGCCGTCGAGGACGCGGTCCACGTCTCCGATCGCGAGCTTGGTGCGATGGTCCTTGATGAGGCGATAGGGCGCGAGGACATAGCTGCGGATCTGGCTGCCGAAGTTGATCTCCATCTTAGTGTCTTCGAGCTTCTTGTCCTCGGCGCGCTTCTTCTCCATCTCGTGCTCGTACAGGCGCGCCCGCAACTGCTTCATCGCGCTGGCGCGATTCTTGTGCTGGGAACGCTCGTTCTGGCACTGCACTACGATGCTGGTCGGCAGGTGCGTGATGCGGATGGCCGAATCGGTCCGGTTGACGTGCTGGCCGCCGGCGCCGCTGGCGCGGTAGGTATCGACGCGCAGGTCCTCAGGCCGGATGTCGATCTTAATTTCTTCGTCGATCTGCGGGTAGACGAAGACCGAGGCAAAGGAGGTGTGCCTACGCGCGTTGGCGTCAAAGGGCGAGATCCGCACTAGGCGGTGGACGCCGACCTCGGCCTGTAGCAGCCCGTAGGCGTTGTCGCCGTTGATTTCAAGCGTGGCCGACTTGATGCCTGCACCTTCGCCTTCCAGACGGTCGGTCACCACGGCTTCGAGGTTGTGCCGCTCGGCCCAGCGCAGGTACATCCGGAGCAGCATCTCGGCCCAATCCTGGCTTTCCGTCCCGCCGGCGCCGGGATGAATGGTCATCAGGGCGTCGCGATGGTCATTATCGCCCCCGAGCAGCATCCCAGTCTCCATTTCCTTCAGCCGGGACGACAGGCTCCGCAACTCGCGCGTAAGCTCGGCGGCGACGTCCTCTCCTTCACGGGAGAGCTCAAAGAGCGTATCCATATCGGAGACCAGCGAGATGAGTTGCCGGTCTTTGCCGATCGCCTCCTCCAGGCGCTTGCGCTCCTGCATGACTTTCTGGCTCTTCTCGGGTTGATTCCAGAAGTCCGGCGAGGAGATCTGCTCTTCCAGTTTGTCTAGTTGGGACTGCTTAGCAGGCGCGTCAAAGATAGCTCCGCACAGCTTCAGCCTGCTGGCGGAGCGTAACGTACTCTCTTTCCAGTTCGTCGAGGGTCATTCCTTACTTATTCTATCAAAATCAAGCAAATAGCCGCGCTTGCCGACGTTGGTCGCGCGGGTTTTTCCGAGCTCGACACTGATGCCGGCGGCCTCGTGGATATGACCGCAGAAGAAGTACTCCGGCTGGTTGCGTTCAATGAAATCGCGAACAGCCTGGCTGCCGAGATGCAGGCCGGGGCGCGCCTGGTCGAGGGGTGTGTTCTTCGGCGGGCAGTGGCAGATCAGGATCAGCGGCTCCAGCCCATTCCAGACGCTGAGCTTCTCTTCGAAATCGGACTCGCCGTACTCGCCGGGCGTGTCGAACGGCGTCGGAGTCGAGTAGCCCAGTCCGGCAACGTGATAACCGCCCAGCTCGATCTCCTTCTCATGGAAGAAGTTCAGGCCGTACTTGTCGCACAGCCGCGCAATATCCATAGCCGACTCGTGATTTCCCGGCAGGACGTAGACGCGGTCGCCCTTCTCGCGCATCACCTCGCCGGCGGCATCCAGCCCGCGCTGCCAGCTCACAAGGTCGCCTGCGGCGAAGTAGTAGTCCGCCTCGGTCTGCATGAGTTGGCTCAACGCTCTCAAGTCGCTGTGGATGTCAGAAAAGATGAGGAACGTCACGGGGCGATTGTACTACATTTGTAATCTTATGTAATCTTGGCTTGAATTGGCAGATCTGGTTTAAAATGAAGCAGCAATCCATACTAGGAGGGTATGTATGTTTAGGTCAATTGCACTGGGGCTCACACTGTTGACGGCGGGAGCTATGCATCTTGCCGGACAAACGGGAGGCCAGGCGCACCTTGTCGAACTGGCGGTCCCTTTCGGGACGGTATCGGGGAAGCTTCTTCTTTTGCCGGAACACCTCGTCTTCGTGGATGAGGAGAAGCCGGAGTACTCCTTTGTGGTCGCGCGTACCGACGCGCGGCGGGAAAATAGCGCCACCGACGTCCTTTCGATCAGTGTCCAGAAGCCAGTTCGCGACCGCTCCGGCGAGCGCAGCCGCATCTCCTTCCGGCTGCTGAACGATGCGAATTTCGCGACCATCGGGGCTTGGTTCGACGGCAAGCCAATTCCCGCGTCGGCTGCGGCCGAATCGGCAGCGGCAGCTCCGGCGCCAGCCGATAATGAGAACGGGACTACGAAAGGCCGCGCCTACAACGCCCGGCACAACCACCGGATCGGAAGTTGCCGGGGCCGGCTGATCGTCGCCGACGACCGGCTCGTCTACGAATCGATCGATAATCTGTCACACTCCCGGCGCTGGGCTCTCCGGGACCTCAAGGAATTGAAGCTAAGCAACCCGTACGAGCTATCGGTGGATCCCTTCAATGGGTCCGGCTACAAAATCCACTTCGAAGGCGAGGCGATGGAGAGCACAGATTTCCGGCAACTGGTCGATCGTGTGACCGCAGCGCGCCAATAGAGCGCTGCACAAAGCAGGGAGGTCGAGTTCCAATGACAACGGGGAATAAGGTCATTATTGCGGGCATCGCACTGGTAGCGGTGTTCCTGCTGGGCTTCGCGCCGCAGTACATGGCGCGTCGGGAGCTCCGGGGCGATCTTGCGACGGCGAGCGACCGCATCGATGCCTACGAGTGGAATGCCCGCTACCACCGCCTCTTCGAGTTGGCGGCGATGATGCAACTGGAGGCGTCGGCACTGAACTACGGGCTGGCCAACCAGCACGCGGCCGCTTACTTCGCTCAAGCGGAAGAGCTGGCTGCCGGTGCCCGCACGGCCGAAGCCCGTGAGGAACTCGACCGCATCCTCGCGCGCCGCGACGAGATCATGGGCCCGCTGGCGCGCGGCGACGCGGCGGTCCTGCCCGAACTCCAGCAACTGGTCCGGGATACTCGGAATATTGTAGAGCGGCGAGTGGAGCGGTAAGGGGGGGGCCGGTCCCTTGATTCGTTTGGAGAAACAGGATTTGGCGTCCCCAGGGGGATTCGAACCCCCGTTATCGCCGTGAAAGGGCGGTGTCCTAGGCCGGGCTAGACGATGGGGACGCTTCTGTGCGAGGCTGCAGGACGCAGCCTCACCAATTAGATTACCGTCGCAAGAGGCGACTCGTCAAATCAGGGCAGTCGCTAGAGCGTCTTCAGATACGCCATGAGGTCGTTGCGTTCCTCATCGGTCAGCATGTCCTCATAGGCCGGCATTCCGTTGCCGCCGTTGTTGATGATGGCCTTGACGTTCTCTTCGCTTGCCTTCTTGCCGTTGGCGAGCTTTTCCTTCTTGAAGAGTCCCTTCAAGCCGGGGCCCATCTTCTTCTCGTCGGAGTCCGCGTTATGGCAGACGCCGCACTGCTCGAACACCTCCTTGCCCTTTTCGACATCGGCGGCCTTCAAGGCCGGACTCAGCAGGAGGGCCGCCGCGGCGGCGCACAAAACCCAGTTGGAATCCATATTCCTGAAACTCCTCTCTAAGCAGCTGGTCAGAACACAATATTATACAATTTCTCCCGTGCGGCCCGCCATGATCCTTTTTGCGAAGGCGCCCGCGCCCGGCCGCGTCAAGACGCGCCTTCAGCCTCCCCTGACGGCCGTCCAAGCCGCCGGGCTGCACAGCGCCTTCGTGTACGACATGATCGACAAGGCCAAGCAGTTCGCCTCCCTTGCGGATGTCGAGCTACATACGGACACTCACACGGACGCATGGAGCAGCTCGGAAGTTGCGCGCAGGGTCCAGATCGAAGGCGATCTCGGATGTAAAATGCTGCACGCCATTGAGGAGCGCCTCGCTGCCGGCGCCCCGCAGGTGATCATTCTCGGAACAGACGCCCCTACACTGCCTGCCGAGCATCTCGCCTGGCTGCTGGGCTGCCCCGCCGACGTCGCACTCGGGCCCTCCGAAGACGGCGGCTACTGGTCGATCGCCTGCCGCCGCGCCCACCCGGCTATGTTTGACGCCGTTCCCTGGTCCCGGCCCGACACGCTCGAGGCCACGCTTCGCGCCGTCCGCGCCTGCGGCCTCTCGGTCGAACTGGCGCCACCGTGGTTCGACATCGACTCGCCCGCCGACCTCAAGCGCCTGCGCACCTCACCCGACCTGCCTCAACACACCGCCGCCTGGCTCCGGCGTCACAAATAAATCGCGTGAACGCGTGACCCTGGGCGCGCATCCAAGGAAATATGAGGATTCTTCTGTTTAGTGGGAAAGGCGGCGTCGGAAAGACCAGCATAGCCGCCGCCACCGGCGTCCAGCTCGCCCGCCTGGGGTACAAAACCCTGGTCATGAGCGTCGACCCGGCCCACAGCCTGGCCGATTCCTTCCACATCGGCTCGGAACTTTTCCATGCCCAGACCGCCGACCCCTACACTGTCGGCGACAATCTCGACATTCACGAGGTCAACATCCAGAAGGAGATCAAACGCCACTGGCGGGAGATTTCCGCTTACGTGATCGCCGTGCTCCGAACCACCGGCATCAACGAAGTCGAAGCCGAAGAGCTCGCCATCCTGCCGGGTATGGAAGAGCTGAGCGCGATGATGTACGTCAACCAGTACCGCCGCGAGAGCCGCTACGACGTCGTCGTGCTCGATTGCGCCCCCACCGCCGAATCCATCCGCTTCGTCAGCATGCCTACTACGCTCGACTGGTTCATGAAGCACATCTTCCCCTTCCAGCGCAGCCTCATGAAGGCCGTCCGGCCGCTGGCCAACCGCGTCTCGCCGGTCGAGCTTCCATCCGACAGCTACTTCGGAAACGTCCAGGATCTCTTCTCCAAACTGGTCGGCATCGATGAGGCCCTCGAGGATCCCCAGACGACCAGCGTCCGCCTGATCACCAATGCCGAACAGATGGTGTTGCGCGAAACCCAGCGCGCCTACGTCTACTTCTCGCTCCACGGGCTCACGGTGGACAGCATCGTGGTGAATCGCGTTCTGCCGGAGGCGGTCAGCGACGTCTTCTTCGCCGACTGGCGCCGGAGCCAGCAGAAGGTGCTCGCCGAGATGGACGAATACTTCGCGCCGGTGGAAGTGAAGCGCGTTCCGCTGTTCACCCGCGAGGTGATGGGACGGCAGCGCCTCGAGGAACTCGCGGCCACGCTCTACGCTGACGGCGCGGATCCTGCCGTCATACACCACAGTGAGCGGCCGTACAGCTTTCTCAAGGTCAACGGGCATTACGAGGTCCACCTGAACCTGCCGTTCGCGACCAAAGGCGAGATCGGTCTGTTCAAGAAGAACGACGAACTGGTGGTCGAGATCGGCACGCTGCGGCGTCACATCGGCCTGCCCACATCGATGGCTGCCCTGACGCCGGTGCGGGCACGTCTCGACAACAATGTACTCTCGGTTGAGATGAAGGAGGCGTCATGAGCGACGAGAAAGAAACCAGGGGCGGCTGCGGCCAGGTACGCGGCGAGTGCTTCTGCATGGGAGCAGGTCCGGCGTTTACCGAGATGCTGAAGCGGCTCGGCCCGGAGTCGGCCATGTCCCACTTCCGCGCGGCGCGGCTCGAATTCCTGAAGGGCGTTCGCGAACTGATCGACAAGCGCATCGAGCGGCTCTCCCGGCGCGAGGAGAAGAAGGGCCGAACGGTTCCGGTAGAATAGCCTTTTGATGGACATTCATTCCGAAGCGCCCGACATCGAACTCGAAACCGACACTGGAGAGCGGCTCCGGCTCTCCAGTCTGCGCGGCAAAAACGTTGTTCTCTACTTCTACCCGAAAGCCGACACGCCCGGCTGCACTACAGAAGCCTGTGAGTTCCGGGACTCTTTCCCGAACTTCAAGGACACCGTGGTCCTCGGGGTTTCACCCGATGCGCCCGCGAAGCAGGCGAAATTTAAGGGTAAGTACGGACTGCCCTTCCCCCTCCTGGCCGACGTGGACCACGAAGCGGCCGAGGCCTTCGGCGTGTGGGTCGAGAAGAGCATGTACGGCCGCAAGTACATGGGCGTCGAGCGGGCGACCTTCGTGATTGGAAAAAACGGCAGAATTGCCAGGGTGTTCCGGAAGGTGAAGCCCTCCGGACACGCCGCCGAGGTGCTGCAGGCGCTCGCCGATCTCACGTAGCTAAAGGAGAAATCGTGAAAGCAGAACCGCAAAAAGAGCACGAGTGGCTGCACAGGATGATTGGCGATTGGACCTTCGAGGCTGAAGGCTTCATAGATCCAGATCAGCCGGTCCATAAGAGCGGCGGGACTGAGAAGGTCCGGTCGCTGGGCGGCCTTTGGGTGGTCGCGGAAGGACAAGGCGCCATGCCGGACGGTACACCCGCGAATACCATTCTGACGCTCGGCTATGATTCGCAGAAAGGTCAGTTCGTCGGGACGTGGATCGGGTCCATGATGACCCACATGTGGGTTTACGAGGGTAAGCTCGACGACAGCGGAAAGCGGCTCGAACTCGACACCACCGGACCTTCCATGACCCCGGACGGCGGCACCGCGCAATACCGTGAAATGATCGAGTTCGTCTCCGACGACCACCGCACCTTCAAGTCGCACGTCCTGCGGGATAACGGAGAGTGGTTCTGCTTCATGACGGCGAACTATCGCCGGCTCGGCTGAGCTTACTTCAACTCAACGATCGTCGCGCCCGTCCCGCCTTCGGCCGGGGAAGCGGGATAGAACTTCTCGACATGAGGACTCCGCGACAGCAGGTCCGCAATCGCTTTCCGCAGCACGCCCATGCCGTGCCCGTGGACGATGCGCACGCGGTCCACTGACGCCATCGTGGCGCTGTCCAGGAACTTATCCACCTGGTCGCAGGCCTCCTCGGCGCGCTGGCCGATCACGTTGATTTCGCGATAGGAGACATCCCAGCGGGGTCCGCTTTGAAAGCTGACTCCGCCGGGCAGCTTCGCGCCGGCGCCGGTCTCAGGCAGCACCTCCTCGACGTCCTCCACCGAGACCTGCATCTTCAGGAACCCGGCCTCCACCTCGATCAGATCACCGGACAGCTTCCGCCGGACACGGGCCGGTTCGCGGACCCCCTTCAGCCGGACGCGCGCGCCCTCCTCGATCCGCAGCACCGGCGCGGTCTCCGCCTTGCCGACCCGGACCGCGGCGGTTACTTCGGCCTGGAACTCCCGTTTGGCCTTGGCGACCTTGCGGCGCGCCTGGTCGGCGGCCTTGCGCTGCTCGGCGCTTTCGATGATACCGTCGATCGTTTCGCGCGCCTGGGCGTCGAAGCGCTCGATAAGCTCCTCGGTGCGGCGCTCGAGTTCGCGGATTTTGGCCGACTCGCGGCGCTCCCACTCGCGCGCCAGTTCCTGCTCGCGCGCGTGCAGCCGCCGCCGTTCCGCCTCAAGCTCCTCGCGAAGTTGGGCCGCCTCCGCAATCCGCCGGTGCAGCTCTTCGAGGAACCTGGCGATGTCGCGCTCGGCCGTCGTCATGGCGGCGCGGGCACGCTCGATCAGGGCCGGCGGCATCCCCAGGCGGATCGCAATATCCAGACCCGCCGACTTGCCGGGGGCGCCCAGCCGAAGTATGTAAGTCGGCTCGAGCGTCTGGTCGTCGAAGCCCATCGAGGCGTTCACCACGCCCGGCGTATTCGCTCCGTACACCTTCAGGGCAAGCAAGTGGGTCGAGGCGAGCGTAAACGCGCCCATGCGGCGGAAGTGTTCGAGGATCGCGACCCCGAGCGCGCCGCCTTCCTCCGGGTCCGTCGCGCGCCCCAACTCATCCAGCAACACCAGCGAATCCGGCGTGACCTGTTCGGCCATCGCCCGAACCTGCGCGATGTGCGCCGAAAAAGTGCTCAGGCTCTCCTGGATCGACTGATTGTCGCCGATATCGGCCAGCACCTGGTCGAACAGCGGAAATTCGGCTTCCGCGGCGGGAACCGGCAGACCGGACTGCGCCATCAGTGACAGCATCCCGACCGTCTTCATCGAAACCGTTTTGCCGCCGGTGTTCGGGCCGCTGATGAGCAGCGTGCGCCGCTCGCGGTCGAGCGAGAGCGAGATCGGCACAATCCGCCGCTTCTGCTTCCGCAGCACGTCTTCGAGCAGCGGATGGCGCGCTTCGCGCAGCAGCAGCTTCGGCTCGGCCTTCGGGCTGAAGCGCGGGATCGTGCAATCGAAGTCGATCGCGAACTTCGCCTTGCCGAACAACAGATCGAGTTCGCCGAGCGTCTCCACTGTCTGCCGCACCTCGCCCGAAGAGACGCGCAGCTTTTCGGTGATCTCACGGAGGATGCGATGGATTTCGCGCTGCTCCTCCTCGGTCAGGCGAACGAGATCGTTGTTGAGCTGGATGGTTTCGAGCGGCTCGACGAAGAGCGTCTGACCGGTGTTGCTGGCCCCGTGGATGACGCCGTCGATGCGGCGCTGCCTGCCCGCGATGATCGGGACGACGTAGCGCTCGTTGCGGATCGTGACATACTCCTCCTGCAGCACGCCTTCGTCGCGATGCTTGCGCAGGAAGCGCTCGAGCGATTCCTGAATCAGCCTCTGCTGCTTCTCGATATCGCGGCGGATGCGGTTGAGCGCGATGCTGGCATCGTCGGCGACGCTGCCGTCCGGGAGGATTTTGCCGGCGATCTCCCGCAGCACGGGCCGGAAGTCGCCGATCGAGGCGGCGCGCTGAGCTAGCAGCGGGTGGCGCTCGGCGGCGTTGGTCAGGGCGAAGCGGACGTCGGCGGCCCGGTCGAGCAGTTCGGTGAGCTGGAAGATTTCGGTCCCATCGAGTACCGCGCCCTCGATGCGAAGCTTCTGGGCCGCAACGGTCGGGTCCGGCAGGGACTCGAATCGAATTCGGATCGCAACACCGCGCGCCGCGATGGAGTTGGCGGTCTGCGGCTCGGCGGCGGCCCGCAGGTACTCGATCGCCTCACCCGTCTCCGCCAGGTTGTGTTCCAACTCCTCGCGGCCGGTGCCGGGAGCGGCCGCGGCCAGGCGCGCCTTCCCCATCGGGCTGCCGAGATAGCGCGAGACCAACTCGCGCAGCGGCTCGTACTCCAAAAGATCGAGGGCGTTGCTTCTCATCTCTGCTTATATATGCTTTTAATGACGTCAATCGTGCCTTCGGTCAGCCTGTAATTTTTCAGGTCGGACATGGGGACCCACTCCACGCGGCTCACATCGTCGGCCGCGGCCAACTCTCCCCCGGCGGGTTCGCAGACATAGTCGATCAGCACGTAGTGGTACTCGGCACGGCCCTCCGCGTCTTTCATGATGCGTTCGAAGACCTCGGCGACTCTGGTGGGACGCACGATAAGGCCGGTCTCTTCGCGGACCTCGCGGCAGATCGCCTCCTCCAGCCGCTCGCCGGTTTCGACCACGCCACCGGGTAGCGACCAGTAGCCTTTGAGCGGCTCCCGGCCGCGCTCCACCAGGAGAATCGAATCACCGTCGAAGATCAGGGCTCCGACCCCAAGGACGGGCCGTTCCGGATAGCGCCGGTTAATACTGCACCGCACCTTTCACGTCGAGTCGAACGCGGTAGATGGAGGTCCGGGCGGTAACGTAGAGCGACTGGAAGTCAGGATCGCCAAAGGCAAGGTTCCTCGGCATCTCCGGGAACGTGATGCTTTCGATGAGCTTGCCCTGCGGCGTGTACACCGCCAGCTTATTGGCCGTGACGTAGATGTTGCCCTTCTCGTCGGTGCGGATTCCGTCTGGCACGCCGTCGATGTCGCGGATCACCTCGCGTTCGTTCGAAGCCGTCCCGCCACGGTCGAGATCGTAAGCGCGGATGTTGCGCTCATCCGAGTTGGCGACGTAGAGGATGCGTCCGTCCGGCGAGAGCGTGATGCCGTTGGGCCTCCCGCCCGGCTTCGCGATCAGGCTGAGCTGCCCCTTCGAGGTGATGTGGTAGACGCCGAAGAAATCCAGCTCACGGCCTTCCTGCTGGGCCCCGAAGGCTGGATCCGTGAAGTAGACGTTGCCGTCCTTGCGTACCACGATGTCGTTCGGCGCATTCAGCCGCTTGCCTTCGTAGCTCTCGGCCAGGACTTCGATCTTTCCGGTACGGCTCGTGCGCGTGACCCGCCGCCCGCGCGTTTCGCAGGTATAGAGGCGTCCCTGCGGGTCGAAGGCGTTGCCGTTGGCGCCGTTGGATTCCTTGCGGAAGAGCTCGACGCCCTCGCCCGGCGTCCAGCGATGGATTGTGTTGTTCGGCACATCGCTGAACAGCAGGAAGCCTTCGCGCGACCAGACGGGACCCTCAGTGTAGGCGTAGCCGGAGGCGATCTTCTCGATCTGGATTTTCGAAAAGTCCTGCGCAAGCACGCTCCCGCAGACGAGCAGCATGGCGATCAGCGTTCTCATGACTACTGGTATTGTAGCGGCTCAGCGAGATGTGAGGATCAGGTTGCCTGTGGCCGGTTCGCGCCGGAAGCGCCAGTTCGACGGCACCAGTGTCGTTGCGCCATAGTCAAGCACAAGCGCCGGTCCGGGGGTCGCGCGCGCGGGGACCTGCTCGCGTGTGTACGCCAGGGCCTTGCGCCAGCGGCCGTCGACGTGAATGCGGCGCTCGGACGGGCGATCCCTCCCCTCGGCGCGAGCCGTGCCGCCCTTCAACTCCGGACGCTTTACGCGGATGCGGGCGCGCACCCGGATGGTCACGACCTCGACCGCCCGCGCTTCGTCGTGGTAGCCGTAGGTCCTCTGATGGGCCGCGTGGAAGAGCGCGGCCGGATCGCGCGGATTCCACGGGACGGTCAACTCATAGCTCTGGCCGGCGTAGCGCAGGTCGGCGTGGCGCTCAAGCCGCGCGCGAGGCATCTCCGCGCGCGCGGTCCTCTCGAGTGCGGCGAAGCGCTCCGCGACGTTTGCGCCCAAGGCGCCTGCCGCGTAGTCGCGCACGCGATCGGCGAGCAGCATCCCGAGCGCCGAGAGCGCTTCCGCATGCCTGGGCACGATGACGGAGTGGATGCCGAGCGCTTCGGCGATCTCGCAGGCGTGCAGCGCGCCGCATCCTCCGAAGGCGACCAGAGCAAACTCGCGCGGATCGTAGCCGCGCTCGACCGTGACGACCCGAATCGCCCGCTCCATGTTGGCGTTGGCAACTCGAACGATCCCGGCCGCTGCCGCGATGCGGTCGAGCCCGAGTGCCCCGGCGATGCGGTCGACCGCCGCCTCGGCGCGCTCACGGTAGATTCTCATGCCGCCCCCGAGGAACTGCTCCTCTACAATCCGGCCCAGAATCACGTGCGCGTCAGTTACGGTCGGCTGGTCGCCCGCGCCGTAGCAGGCCGGGCCGGGATCGGCGCCCGCGCTCTCCGGCCCCACGCGCAACAGTCCGCCCTCATCGACGCGCGCAATCGATCCGCCGCCGGCCCCGACGGTGTGGATGTCAAGCATCGGGACGCGCACCGGCATGCCATCCACATAGGCTTCCGCCGTCTCGCGCGGAGCACCCTCGGCGAGGCTGACGTCCGTCGAAGTGCCGCCCATGTCGAAACCGAGGATGCGGGAGAAGCCCGAAACTTTCGCCATCTCGACCGCCCCGACGATGCCGCCCGCCGGCCCCGAAAGGATCGTTCGGACCGCGTGCCGCGAGGCCTCCGCTGCCGTCATAAAACCGCCGTTCGATTGGAGAATTGAGATCGGGCTCGGCGAGCCACGCTCCAACTCCCCGAGGTAGGCCGCCATAAGAGGACCGACGTATGCATTCAGTATCGTAGTCGACGAACGTTCGTATTCGCGGAACTCCGGGCAGATCTCGTGCGAAGCGCAGAGAAAGACTTCCTGCCCGAGCGCCTGGGCCGCAATGCGCTCGTTCGACGGATTCTGGTAGCTGTGCAGGAAGCAGATCGCCACGGATTGAACGCCCGCCTTCCGCAGCTTGTGCCGTAGCGCCTTCAACTCGCCGGCCGACGGCGCCCGCTCGATTCTCCCGTCGAACAGCGAGCGCTCGCCGACGCCGAAGCACAGCTCGCGCGGGACCAGGTATCTCCGCTCGGGAGGCGTTAGGTTGTAAAGCTGCGCGCGGTTCTGCCGGCCGATGTGGATCAGGTCTTCAAAACCCTCGGTCGTGACGAAGGCCGTGCGCGCGCCCTTGCGCTCGAGCAGCGCGTTGGTCGCGACCGTCGATCCGTGTACGACGTCGGCGGCCGCTCCTGCCGCGGCTCGCTCCAGCCCGGCCAGGATCACCGACGCCGGGGAACGCGGATTCGACCGGAGCTTGAAGCTTTCGATCCGCCCGTCTTTGTGCAGCACCACGAAGTCCGTAAACGTTCCGCCCGCATCGACGCCGATTCGCATGGTCACTTCGAGCCGCCCTCCGGCTTGTGTCATCCTGAAAGGTAAGAACTCCAGTATCTCGCAATGATTGAACTCCAAAGGGTCGTCAAGCAGTACGACGGCAAACGGAAGGTCACCGCACTTCACGAGGTGAACCTCACGATCGCGCGCGGCGAAATGGTCTCCATCATCGGGCCTTCCGGTTCGGGAAAATCGACCCTACTGAATCTGATCGGCGGTCTCGACCAGCCGACCGCCGGCGAGATCGTCATCGACGGGAGCCGCCTGGGCGGGCTCAGCGACGATGAGCTGACGCGGGTGCGGCGCGACAAGATCGGGTTTATCTTTCAGTTTTTCAACCTGCTGCCTACGTTGAGCTGTCTCGAAAACGTCTCGCTGCCGCTGCACCTGCGCGGTTGGCCGAAGAGGAAGATTGAGGAGCGCGCAAGAGAGCTGTTGCACCTGGTCCAGCTCGGCAAGCGCCTCGATCACCTGCCCGAGGAGCTTTCCGGAGGCGAGCGCCAGCGCGTCGCCATCGCGCGCGCTCTCTCGGTCTTCCCGCCGATTCTGCTGGCTGACGAGCCGACCGGCAACCTCGACACACAGACCGGCGCCGAGATTCTCGCGCTGATCCGCGACCTTCACCAACGGCTGGGAGCCACGGTCCTGATCGTCACGCACGACCGCGGCGTCGCCGAGAGCTGCCCGCGCACCATTGCGCTTCGCGACGGCCGCATCGTGGAGGACGTGCGGCGGTGACCCTGCTCCGTCTCATCAGTTGGCAGTACTTCCGCAAGCACAAGCTGCGGAGCGTACTCACTACCGCCGGCATTGTCCTGGGCGTCGCCGTATACGTCGGGATTCACACGGCGAACCAGTCTGTGCTCTACGCCTTCAACCAGACGGTGGATCGGAT
Organism: Bryobacteraceae bacterium; assembly: GCA_046289265.1. GTDB lineage: Bacteria > Acidobacteriota > Terriglobia > Bryobacterales > Bryobacteraceae > JBKBWD01. Next base: position 52,921 of record JBKBWD010000015.1, read on the forward strand.
CGCCGGCGCCACGCAGTTGCAGGTCTCGGCCGGCGAAACCGGGTTTGACGAAGAGGTCCTCGAGAGGGTCCAATCGCTGCCGGGGGTCCGAACGGCCGTGCCCGTGATCGAAGCAGTCGTCAGCACCGGCATCGAAGGCCAGGGGAACATCCTCATCCTCGGGGTCGATATGACGGGCGACCGCAGCCTGCGCGAGTACGACTTCGAAAGCGGCGACGAAGAGATTGTCGACGATCCGCTCATCTTCCTGGCGCAGCCGGACTCGATCATCATTACACGCCCATTCGCCGAGCGGAACAACCTCGACATCAACAGCCGCCTCTCGATGAGCACGATGGAGGGCGACAAGTCCTTCACGGTGCGGGGCATCATGAAGTCCGGCGGCCTGAACAGCGCCTTCGGCGGCAACCTCGCGGTGATGGATATCTACGCCGCCCAGGCTGTCTTCGGGCGCGGGCGGAAATTCGATCGCATCGATCTCGCAGTCGCGGAGGGCGCCACGCCGGAGGCCGTCCAGGCGAAGCTGCGCGCCATGCTCGGGCCCGGCTTCGACGTCGAGCCTCCGTCGGCGCGCGGCCGCCAGTTCGAGTCGATGGCGCGCATCTATTCGACGATGGCGAACATCACGAGCCTCTTTGCGCTCTTCATCGGGATGTTCATCATCTACAACACCTTCTCGATCGCGGTGACGCAGCGCAGATCGGAGATCGGCATCCTGCGGGCGCTCGGGGCGACGCGCGGGCAGATCCGCACGCTCTTTCTCGCGGAAAGCGCGATGGCGGGGGTGATCGGCGCGGCGGCCGGACTCGTGTTCGGCATCTTCATCGCGCGCGCGATGGCCGGCTACATCGGCGGCCTGCTCGGCGAGGTGTATGGCGTGGCGCAGCGCGCCGAGGAGATTTCGGCCGACCCGCGCCTGCTGGCCTTCGCCATGGCGATCGGCATCGCCACCAGCATCGTAGCGGGCTGGCTGCCGGCCCGGAGCGCCGCGGGCGTCGATCCCGTCCACGCGTTACAGAAGGGCAGATACCAACTGCTCACCGCCGGCGAGAACCGCGCACGCCGCATCGCCGCCTGCGTGCTGCTCGCGGGAACCGTCGTCTCATTCGCCTTTGCGAGCAACTCCCCGATCTTCTACACCGGATATTTCCTGGCGATTGTGGCGGCCCTGCTGCTGACCCCGACCCTCGCGCTCTGGCTGGCGCGCGCGATCCGGCCTTTGCTGAAGGCCGTCCGCCCGGTGGAGGGTGCGCTCGCCGCCGACAGCCTGATCCAGGCCCCGCGCCGCACCTCGGGAACTGTGGCGGCCCTGATGCTCTCGCTGGCGCTGGTCGTCGGACTGAGCGGCGTCGCCCGAGCGAGCTACAACTCGATTCTGTGCTGGCTCAATACGGCGTTGAATCCCGACCTGTTCGTCAGCACCTCCGAAAGCTTGACCGCGCGCAGTTTCCGCTTCCCGGCCGAGATGGGCGAAGAGTTGGAGCGCATCGAGGGGATCCGCCAGATCCAGCGCGCACGCAGCGCCCGTATTCCCTTCCGCGGCGAGCCCGTGATGCTGGTCTCGATTGAAATCGGCAAGCTCTCGCACACCGCCCGCCTTGCGCCGCTCGAGGGCAACGCCGACGAGATGTACCGATTGGCTGAGGAGGGCAAGGGAGTTGTAGTCTCCGACAACTTCTCCCTGCTCAAGAACGTCCACCTGGGAGACGTGCTCGAACTGGCCACTCCCAGCGGCGTCGTGAGCCTGCCGGTGCTCGGTGTCGTCTTCGACTATTCGGACCAGCAGGGGACGATTCTGATGGACCGCAAGCTCTACCGGCGTCTGTGGAACGACGATACCGTCAACGTCTTTCGCGTCTACCTGGAGCCCGGCTCCTCAGCCGCCGAAGTCAAGCAGCGCATCCTGGAGCGCTTCGGCTCGCACCGGCGGCTCTTTGTCCTGACGAACCAGCAGGTGCGCGACTACATCCTGCGGCTCACGGACCAATGGTTCGGCCTTACTTACGTCCAGATTGCCGTTGCAGTGCTGGTCGCGATGCTCGGGATCGTTAACACCCTGACGGTCTCGATCACGGACCGGCGCCGCGAACTCGGCGTCCTGCAAGCCGTCGGCGCGCAGCGCAACCAGGTCCGCCACACGGTCTGGATCGAGGCGCTCTGCATCGGCTTCATCGGACTTGTCCTCGGGCTGGCGCTTGGGGCCGGGCATCTCTACTACACGCTCGAGATCTCTCGCCGCGACCTGGCCGGTCTGCGGCTCGACTATGACTTCCCGCTATCGACGGCCGCCGCTCTGCTGCCCGTGATCCTCGGATCGGCGCTGCTGTCGGCCCTTGGCCCGGCCGAGTCGGCTGTAAGAGGATCGCTCGTGGAGGCTTTGGAGTATGAATAGAGGCATCACGCTGCTGCTGTTCGGCGCGGCGCTCGCATGGAGTCAGGAGGCGCGCCAGATCGTTGAGGAGTCGCAGAAGCGCTCGCGCGCCGATTCGCAGCGTTACGAAGGAACGCTGCGAGTTATCGACGCCAGGGGCAAGATCACCGAAAAGCGCTGGGTCTACGATCGCCTGGGCGCCGCGGGCCGCAGCAAGGCTATCCTGCGCTTCACCGCGCCAGCCGAGGTGAAAGGGGTCGCGCTGCTCATTCACAATCAGACCGACCGCGCCTCGGACCAGTGGATGTGGACGCCCGCCATCAATCGCGAGCGCCGCATCGCTTTCCAGGACCGCTCGACGCGCTTCTTCGGCACCGACTTCAGCTTCGAGGACCTGGAAGAGCGCGATGTCGACCAATTCCACTACCGCATGATTGGCGAAGAGACCGTCGATGGCGCGGCGTGCTGGCTCATCGAGTCGCGGCCCAAGGAGACGAAGTCATCGCAGTACACCTCTTCGCGCCTGTGGATCCGGAAGTCCGATTACGTGTTCGCCCGGATCGAAAGCTACGTGAAGGACAAGTTGGTGCGGCGGCTGAAGTATTCGGATATCGAGAACGTACAGGGCATCCGGACCGCCCGAACGCTCGAGATGGAAGATCTGCGCCGCAACAGTCGGACCATCCTGACGCTGGAGAAGCTCCAGTACAACATCCCGATGAAGGAAGAGAACTTCACGCTTCAGACGCTGCGTCGCGAGTCATGAAAGCAGTGCTGCTTCTCCTGCTTGCGGCTGCCGGCCCCATCCTCGCGCAGGACACCTCTCCGAGCGTCCTCCAGCGCGGCTACTTCGATTTTCGCTCGTTCCAGTATCCGCAAGCCGCGCCCAACGATAGCGGGCACATTGTCGGCGAATCGCTGTTCCGCTACGAGGCCTCGTACCGCGCCACGCCCGCTCTGCGTCTGTTCGGCAGCATCGATGCCCGCACTGACTCGCACCGCCAATTCGAGCGCGGCCTCCGCGTCGACTGGCAGGACCGCTCCATCCAGCGTCCGGCGCTTTCGCTGCGGCGCTTCAGTGCGGTCTACCATCGCGACCGGTTCACGGTGGAGGCCGGACGCCAGTTCATCCGCTGGGGCAAGGCCGACATCCTCAACCCCACCGACCGCTTCGCGCCGCGCGACTTCCTCAACGTCGCCAATCCCGACTATCTCGCGATCCTGGCAGGCCGCGTGACCTACGAGACCGCATCCGACACGGTCGAGTTCGTCTGGGCGCCGCGCTTCACGCCCAGCCGCACTCCGCTGCTCAACCAACGCTGGACCGTGCTCCCGTCCGAACTGCAGGGCGCGCCGCTGATCGACCTGGATCCGGTCTTCCCGAGCGGCCCGCAGTTCGGCGCGCGATGGAACCACCTGGGCTCCGGATACGAGTTCTCGCTCTCGTTCCACGAGGGGTTCAATCACCTGCCGCTGTTTGAAGGACGCGCCAGCCCGGCTCCCGTCCCGGCGATCGAGTTCCGCCGCTTCTATCCGCAGATGCGAATGTACGGCGCCGACGCGGCCGTACCGCTGCGATGGTTCACGATCAAGGGCGAGGCGGGCTACTTTCGTTCGCGCGATCTGCGTGCGGATGAGTACGTCATCTACGTGGCGCAACTCGAACGCCAGTTGGGCGAATGGTCCTTTGTCGGCGGATACGCGGGTGAGGCGATCACGCTGCGGCGCAACCCGCTCGACTTCGCTCCGGACCGGGGGTTGACGCGCTCGTTTCTGGGCCGCGCGGCCTACACCATCGACGCCAGCCGCAGCATCGCGATCGAGACAGCAATCCGGCAGGACGGCCGCGGCTCCTTCACGAAGCTCGAATACTCACACCTGCTCGGCCAGCACTGGCGCGCCACCGCCGGGGCAGCATGGCTCCGCGGCGATGCCGGCGATTTCCTCGGACAGTTCCGACGCAACTCCCTTTTTCTGCTCGGCCTGCGTTACAGTTTTTAACGACCGCCGCTTCCGGGCGGCTGATACAATAAGAGCTAAATCTCTGTTACTGGGGACATTTTTGTGAAGCGTATCAAGCTAATGGTTTTCCCTCTGATCACCTCCGTCGTCTTCGCCGGCACAGAGGATATTCGGCGGCTTTCAGCGGCGGCTTCGGTTTTCTCCGAGGTGATGTCGATCGCGGACAAGGCGATCCCGCAGGAACTCCTGGACAAGGCCGAGTGCGCCGTGATCGTTCCCGGCTTGAAGAAGGGCGCCTTCATTTTCGGTGGCAAGTTCGGACGCGGTTTCCTCTCCTGCCGGAAACAGGACGGCGCCGGATGGTCCGCTCCCGGCGCCATCCGCGTCGAGGGCGGCAGCTTCGGGCTCCAGATCGGCGGCTCGGAAACCGACGTCATCATGCTGGTGATGAACCGGCGCGGCGCCGAGCGCCTGCTGTCGAGCAGGTTCACGCTTGGGGGTGATGCCTCGGTGGCGGCAGGACCGGTCGGGCGCACGGCCACGGCACAGACCGACGCCTTCATGACGGCGGAAATCCTCTCATGGTCGCGTTCACGCGGCGTCTTCGCGGGCGTCTCCCTGCAAGGCGCGACTCTGCGCGAGGACAGCAGCACCAACCGGGAGATCTACCGGCGCTCCATCACCAATCGCACGATCGTCATGGAGAACGTGGAAGTTCCGGCTCCGGCGCAGGAACTGGTTTCGCTTCTCAACAAGTACTCCGCCCGGCGGTAGCGGCTCAGATCGGCCACTCGCTCGGCTCGGCGGTGGAGAACTCGAGCCATCCCTGGCGCGGGAGTGCGTCCATCGGCAGCCCGTCCTGCCAGATAGAGACCTGAAACCGCACCGACTGGCCACGGCCCACCGCCAGCGCCTGTAGCGAGAGCCTCGATTCCAGAACCTTGCGATAGGCGAACTCACAAACAGCACGGCTCTCCGGAGCCCCGCCGGCCGCCAGGTGGATGTCCGTGCACGTAAGGCCTCCCTCAACGAAGTGAGTACGGATCGTGCTCTCGGGCGCCCCATCTGAGAGCGCCTTCACCACAAAGCGCGCCTCCATCCCTGTCAGGTTGGCCGAACCTTCGAAATCCAGGCGCAGGAACAGATTTTTCCCGTCGCTGCCGTAGTGGAGCTCCCGGATGATGTAGCGCTGGCCGTGCATGGCGCCGCTCCGCTCATCGACGCGATAGGTTCCCGCTCCAAGCCACTCGAAGTAGGAGGTGACGTCACCATCGATGCTCGGCTGTACCGGCCCCGTGGGCGGTTCGTGAAACTCTTTGACCGCAATCTTCAGGATCGGCCGGGATAATTCCTCGGGCGGAACCACGTTCAGGGCGCGATAGACGTTGGCCAGATGTGTCCGGTACAACTGGTCAAACTCCGGCCGGTTGGCCGAATCGTGCTCGGGACCGTACCACCAGCACCAGTCGCTGCCCTCGGCGATCAGCAGTTCCTCCATCGCTAGCACTCTGCGCTCCTCGGGAATCCCGTCGCCATCGGCGCCGCTCACGACCCTGTCGTACATCTGGCGAGCGCGCAGCAGATACTCCCAGGCTTTGTTATCTTCCTCGGCGCCGATCCAGATATCGAAGTTCGCGTTAATCCATGAGCCGGGGAAGATGTGATCGATCGGCTGCGAGGCCATGCGATGGATCGCCTCGCTGACCGTGACGGCCGAGATCGACGGGTCCTCGGTAATACGCTGATAGAGTTCGCGCAGGAAGGGACGTCCGTTCTCTTCGTAGTACTCCCAGGCATTCTCGCCGTCGAGGATGATCGGCACGAGCGCGTCGTGGCCGGTGGTGAACAGGCCGTGACAGTTTTCGCGGATTCGGTCGAGAAAGTGGCTGGCCGCCTCGGCCGCGCCCATCCGCGAATAAACAAAGCCGATCAGGTCGCTGAGCAGGTGGTCGCGAAAGAGAACGTGAATCTCGCCGCCGTTCTGCCGCCAGACGTAGGGCCGGTAGGTCTCGTGCACTCCTGCCGGATGACCCAGTGTCCGGCTGAGGACGCCATTGTCGGTGGCGATCCATCGGAAGCCCATCTCCGATGCCACGTGCAGCACCTCATCGGAGACCGATCCCTCCGACGGCCAGAGCCCGGCAGGCACGTGTCCGAGTTGGCGACCCATGTATTCGCGGGCGCGTTCAAGCTGCACACGCGCGTCCTGGGGATAGCGGAAGCGGCTGGGCAGCGGCACGTACGGATGCGAGACGCCTGCAATGTCAGAGTCACAAAGCAGCGGCAAAATCGGGTGGTAGAACGGCGTCGTCGAGATTTCGATCTGACCGCGTTCGGCGAACTCCTTGTAGGTGGGCAGGACGCGGCCAAGGATCTCAAGCTGTTTTCGTCCCATCAACGCCTGGTCCTGCGAGCTGTAGTCACGGCCCTTTCGGACCAGGTCCTGCACCTCCTCGTCCTCGGCCAGGAAGTACTCGTCAAACCAGGCCAGTTGCGAAAGCACCTGCAGGTCGCACATCGCACTGGCGCCAAAGAATCGACGGGCCCGCTGCGGATTGCGGTCGGCCGCCTGCCAGGCCTCGTAGAGTTCGGCGTAGCGCGGATAGCGGTGGATCAGGCGCTGCGGATTCGCCTGGAAGAAGTACTGGAGGATGAAGTCCTGCTGCTCCGGGGTGAGGTCTTCGGTAGGGGTCAGGGCGCAGCGCAGGAAGGCGTCGGAGGCTTCTCCGGCCGCGTACTCCTCCACCTGCACCATCATCGACGGGACAAGGTTGAAGGTCTGGCGCACCTGCGGAAACGCTTCGAGGATTCGGACCATACCGTAGTAGTCCTTGAGCGCGTGCATGCGCGTCCACGGCAGCTTGTACTCCTGGGTCACCAGATCCTTGTAGAAGGGCTGGTGCATGTGCCAGACAAAGCACAGGTAGATGTGAGGCATGGCTCTCCGTCTCTCGGCGTTTGCGTAGCAGCCTGCTACCGGAAAGGCGGCCGCCGGGTGGGGCGCAGGACGCCTTTCCCAATCATACAGCGCGCATTGACCGTGCCCGCGGATCAGCGAACGGCTGCGGAATATGGCTCCGGATTCGGCGAGTCGGTAAATGCCGCAGACATTGGACGCGCGGCGGCGTCGAAATGCGTCATCGGCCGCAGCCCAAGGATCAGCCCGATGGTCCGGAGCACCGAAGCCGTGTTGTACATCGAGCTATCGACTGCCCCGCGGCGGGTGTAGGGCGAAAGAACGTATGCCGGCGCACGGTGGGAATCGACGTGATCGGCCCCGTCCTCGGCGCTCGCCTCGACCACAAAGATGGCGGTCCGGGGCCAGAAACTTGAGCGGGAGACTGCCTCGACGATCATGCCCAGGGCCTGGTCGTTGTCCGCCATGAGGTCCATAGCGCTTCGTTTCGACGGGCGGGTGGCGCCGCAATCGTCGTTTCCCAGCCGCACGAGGATGAGCTTCGGCATCCGGCCCTCGGCCTCGAAGCCCTTCAACTCGTCGAGGAAGGCCTTGGCGCGCTCGACGTCCGGGTACTCGGGATCGGGTCCGCGATAGGTCAGGCTGGTGACGGTCCGGAGAGTGGAGTCGCGGACCACCTGCACCTGCTGTGCGGCCCCGGGCGGATTGTTCGTCACCATGAACCCGTAGTTCCGTAGCGGGATGCCGGCCGAGGCGGCGTTGGTCCAGAGGTAGGCGGCCGGGGGAAGCTCGAGCGGTTCCCGGCCCTGCTCGTCGACGGCGGGCCGGCGTCCGGCAGCCATGTTCGGGCCGATGCGCTGCACGTAGTCGCTGGCGATCGCGGCAGTGGACCACTGGATGCCGTCCGCGGCTGCGTCGCCGTTGGTGTAGAAGTTGTCGAGCAGAACGAACTCCCGCGCGAGCTTGCGATGGTTGGGAGCAACCGGCTCGCCGAATCGCGTCAGCGCCGGATCGCCCCTGCCCTTGCCGAGGTCGCCGAGGATCTGGTCATAGGTGCGGCCTTCCTTCACGATGTAGATGACGTGCTCAATACCGCCAGGCAGCGTCAGGGCCGCCGGCGAAACATCGCCGATCTCATCGCGATAGGGAGTGTTCCGCAGCACGGTGCGGCTGTAAGCGGCCAACTGCCCGTCATCGAATGGGGGGACCATCGAAAGCGTGCCGGTTTGCAGGAGCGAGACGTGCTGCACGCCGGAATCCGGGCGGTAGGGCCGCGCGGCGCGATCGAGAGGATTCGGACCCTTGGGATTCGGCTGAGAGCCGCCGCCGCGCCCGTTCAGGATCACCAGCCGGCCATCCGGAAGCGCGCGCGCCGCCGTGGGATACCAGCCGGAGGGCACGTAGCCGCGCACGCGGCTCCTGAGCTGCGTCACATCCGCCACCGCCACGGCATTGGCATCCGAGCAGACGATGTAGAGACGATCCTGCGCCGGACTCAGCGCCAGCGCCGAAGGCGTCATCCCGAGGGGCTGATAGGGCTGCATCGCCAGGTTCAAGGTCTCGACCTGCCGCAGATCCTTGCTGTCGGAGATGCCGACCACGAAGATGCGATTCGTATTCGCGGCCGCCACAAAGATCCGGGCTGCCCACGGCGCTTTCTCGTCCTCCTCAAGCACAGGGGCCTTGTCATGCCAGACCAGGTCCGTCGGGTGCGGGCCCAGGCGCACCGCTCCCAAGCGGCTGCCGTTCAGAGCATCCAGGTGGTGGAGCGTTCCGTCTGCCCAGTTGGTGACGAATAAGGACTTGCCGTCCGGGTGGAAGAGAATACGATAGGGACGGCGTCCCGTGCGGAAGCGCTCGATCACGCGGCCCGACTGCGGATTGATTACCGCGATGTGATTGCGGTAGAGCGAGGCGGCGTAGATCAGGCGGCCGTCGGGCGAGATCGCGACGTCGCCGATGAAGTCCTGCGAGGTGCGCTGGGCAGCCGCAACGATTTCGAAGGTCCGGGCCGGGATCAGCCGGCCGCCGGCGGCGAACTCGTACTCGTAGACGCTCGCCTGCGAGCCGCCGCTAACATAGAGACGCTGGCCATCGCGCGAGAACACCAGCCCGAACCAGGCGTCCGGCGCCGGCGCCCGGTGGATCTCCTTGGCCGAGGCGGAATCGATTACGCTCAGAGTCGGGGGCGCGTAGCCACCGTTCAGCACAACCAGGTACTTGCCGTCGGACGAGAGCACCGAGTTCATCGGGAATGTGCCGACCGGAATCTGCGTGCCCGCCGGCTGGACGAGCCATCCACTGTTGAGCAGGAAGCTGCCGTCCGAACGCGGGCCGGCGCGCTCGACTGCGGGGGTCTGGGCGAATAGCAGGCCGGCGGCGCCGGCGACTGCCACAAGAACTCTGATTGCTACGCTCATTCGTAAAACTTCTGGGCTATGGGGAATCGGCGTCCGATACCGAAGGCCTTGGTCGTGACCTTCAGGCCCGGCGCGGCCTGCTGGCGTTTGTATTCGTTACGGTCCACCTTGTTCACGATGTCGCGCACGAGGGCGAGCGGGAAGCCTCGCTCCTCGGCGATCTGGCGGGCCGGCTTGTAATCTTCGATGTAGTCGCAGAGGATCTGGTCGAGGATCTGGTAGGGCGGCAGTGAATCGGAGTCCTTCTGGTTCGGACGCAGTTCGGCCGAGGGCGCCTTGGTCAGGACGCTTTCCGGAATCACGGGTCCGTGCCGGCGGTTTGCGAGGCGGGACAGATCGTAAACCATCGTCTTCGGCACGTCGCTGATCACGGCCAGTCCGCCGCACATATCGCCATATAGCGTACAGTAGCCGACGGCCAGCTCGCTCTTGTTGCCGGTGGTCAGGACCATGGCGCCCCACTTGTTGGAGAGCGCCATCAGGGTGACGCCGCGTAGGCGCGCCTGGAGGTTCTCCTCCGTGACGTCCGGCGGCGCCTGGCCGAACAACGGGCGCATGCCTTCGAGCATCTGCTCGTATGCCTTGGTGATGGGAGCGACTTCGAATCGAATACCCAGGCTTTCGGCAAGCGCGCGGGCGTCGGTAAGGCTGTGCTCGGTGGAGTACGGCCCCGGCATCGCGACGCCGATGACGTTCTCCCGGCCAATGGCGTCCACCGCAATGACGGCGGTGATCGAGGAGTCGATGCCGCCGCTGAGCCCGATCAGGACACGCTCGAAGCCGCATTTCCGGATGTAGTCACGCGTGCCGAGCACCAGCGCCTGGTAGACGGCCTCGCACTCGTCCTCCGTGAAGCTCTCGCGCTGGTCGCCTTCGAGCGTTCCTGTGTCGACCAGCACGAGGTCCTCCTCGAACGACGCCGCCGAGGCGATCACGCGTCCGCTCGGGTCCATCGCGAAGCTGCTGCCGTCAAACACCAGTTGGTCATTGCCGCCGACCTGGTTGACGTAGATCACCGGCAATCCGTGGTGGCGCGCGGCGGCGGCGAAGATGTGGCGCCGGAGCTGGCGCTTGCCCATGTGGTAGGGCGATCCGTTGATGGTAAGGAGCAGCCGCGCGCCGGCGCGGACGAGCTCTTCGACCGGGTCCTTGGCGTAGAGCTGGCGCTCCCAATACTGCTTGTCGTTCCAGGCGTCTTCGCAGATCGAGAGGGCGGTCGGGACGCCCGCGACGGACACCACCGACTGACGCTCGGCGGGGCTGAAATAACGGGCCTCGTCGAAGACGTCGTAGGTCGGCAGCAGCATTTTCGTTTGGCGGAAAACGATGCGGCCGCCCTGAAGGAGAGCTGCGCTGTTGGTGGCGCGCTTGCCGGAGCGGGCGTCCGAGGGGCCGACGTAGCCGCAGACGACGGCAAGGCGCAGTTCGGCGGTGAGGGCAGCCAGGCGCTCGAGCTCCTGCTGGGTCCGCTCGAGGAAGCTGGGCTTTTCGACCAGGTCGCGAGGCGGATAACCATTCAGCGAAAGCTCCGGAAAGACAATCAGGTCGGCGCCACGCCCGGCCGCTTCTCTGGAGAACCGGACCATCCGGTCAACATTGCCGGCCAGGTCACCGACAGTAGGATTGATTTGCCCGAGGGCGATCTTCATGGAAAGTCTTATTGTACCTGGGCGGATGCGGCGCTCACTCTTTCGATGTGCGCGCCGATGATCCGGCGCATCTCAGCCGGGAGCAGGTCCCTTTGCAGTAGCTTCGCCCAGGCGGCGCACAAGATCTCACGATCTCCTGGCCAGCCTCCCAAACAGGTTTAAACGGCACGCAGACAGTTTCCTTGAAGCGGCGCACATGCATCTTAAGAGGGGAGTGGTGCCCGGGGTGGGGCTCGAACCCACACGACCCTTGCGGGTCAAGGGATTTTAAGTCCCTTGCGTCTGCCAGTTTCGCCACCCAGGCACAGTTGGCGCCTGCTGGAGAGGGAACGACTCCAAGGGCAATTCTAGCAGTTTGTGACGATTTGGAATTTTTCTGTCCCGCCTGATCGATCTGCCGGCCGGATTGCGCACGTGGATGAAGGAAGGGGCACGCGCAGACGACTCCACCGGCGGCGTTTGACATTCATATGGCAAATCTTGCATTCTGAATGCAACGTTGTACTCAAAATCATAGTTTGGAGTGATTCAGCAGATGCCTACTCTTTATGAGCAGATTGGCGGCGAGGCGGCGGTAGACGCCGCGGTGGACCTCTTCTATCGAAAGGTACTGACCGATGACCGGATCAGCCACTTTTTCGAGGGGGTCGATATGGACCGCCAGATTGGAAAGCAGAAAGCTTTTCTCACGATGGTGTTCGGCGGACCGAACAACTATTCCGGCCTCGACATGCGCAAAGGTCATGCGCACCTGGTGCAGCGCGGACTGAACGATACGCACTTCGACGCCGTCGTCGAACTGCTCGGCCAGACTCTCCAGGAACTCGGCGTCGCGCCTGAACTCATCCAGCAGGTCGCCTCGATCGCCGAAAGCACGCGCAACGACGTTCTGTCGCGCTAAGCGCTCGCACACGGATCCATCATGGCAGTCCTGAGCTATCAGGGCCGGCACTATGAGATGCTGGCCGGCGAAAGTGTGCTGGAGTGCCTGCTCCGGCAGGGCATGCAGGTACCGAACTCGTGCCGGGTTGGCGTCTGCCAATCCTGCCTGATGCGGGCACGGGAGGGGGCGCCGCCGGATTCGTCGCAAAAGGGCCTCAAGGAGACGATGAAGGGACGCGGCTACTTCCTCGCATGCCTGTGCCGGCCGGAGTCAAATTTCGGGATCGCGGAGGCGGAAGACGATCTCAAAGTGCCCGGCACGATCGCGGAGGTCGGGCGTCTGAGCGCAAGCGTCGTCGAGGTCCGGCTGCGCTGCAAGCGGACGCTCGACTATCGGCCCGGCCAGTACGTCACGATTATTCGCACGCCGGACGGGCTGGCCCGAAGCTACTCGATCGCCAGTCTGCCGGAGGAGAGCACGATCGCCCTGCATGTGCGAAAGATACCTTCGGGCCGCATGAGCACCTGGCTGCATGAGGAGGCGCGGCCGGGCGATCCGGTCGCGGTGCAGGGTCCGGCAGGCGACTGCTTCTATGTGCCGGGCCGGCCCGAACAGCCGCTGCTGCTGGTCGGGACCGGGACCGGCCTGGCGCCGCTCTATGGGATCGTCCGGGATGCGCTGCGCAGCCGCCACTCGGGGCCGATCCGCCTCGTGCACGGCGCCGTGGAACCAAGCGGCCTCTACCTACGGCGCGAACTCGAGGAACTGACCAGCCGGCATCCGCACTTCGAATACTGTCCGACCGTGCTGCGCGACGGCGCGGAAGCGGGCGTCCATACCGGGTCGATTGACCAGTTGCTGGCGGCGCGCTTCCCGAAGCTCGCCGATTGGCGGGGCTTTCTCTGCGGTGATCCCACCCTGGTGAACAGTCTCAAGAAGAAGGTTTTTCTTGCCGGAATGTCATCGAGGGATATCCATAGCGACGCATTCGTACCTACGCCGGCCGCATAGCCGGACCCCGCGTCCGGTCGTATTGATAGACGTCGTGTTGATAGACTGAGATTCGCGGTCGCGCGGTGATCCACGTGCATGCCTCTACCCTGCGAATCAGTGTAATTCTCGTCTCTTCACCCAACCGCGGCGAGGACTCCGTCTGGGAGACGCTCGCATCGTTTCCTCAGTCCAGCACCGTCCCGCGCGAAGTGATTGTCGTCGATGTGGCGGCGCCGGAACGCGAGGCCAGATACCGCCGGGAGTTCCCCTGGGTCACGCTCCTCGGGACTTCGGAACGGGTCACGATTCCCGAGGGAAGAAACCTGGCCGTGGCGGTCTCGCGGGGAGAGGTGCTGGCCTTCGTCGACGATCACATCCGCTTCCTGCGGGATTACCTGGAAGTGCTTCTCGATGCCTTTGCGAAGGGTGCGGACGTCGTTGGAGGCTCGGTGGCGAATGCCAACTCCGGAACCTCCGGCAGTTGGGCCCACTACTTCGCGGAGTATTCGAAATGGCTCGCCGGCATTCCGAAGCCGGACACGGCGGATCTGCCGGGTTCGAACTGGGCCATGCGGCGAAGCCTATATGACGAACTCGGCGGCTTCGAGGCGGGCGCGTTTGGCCTCGAGTCGGAGCTGCTCCGCCGCCTGGCCGCAGCGGGCCGGCGCATCGTACACGAGCCCGCGCTGGTGATCGGCCACGTTTATGAGCGCAATATCGTCGAGTTCTGGCCCATCTCTTTCCGCTACGGCTTGGCCTACGGGTCAAGCCTGAGGCTGCCTCGATGGAAGCACCTGTTGCGGGCCATGGCCTTTCCCCTGATTGCCGCCACGCTCCTTGCCCGCTCGTACGAAAAGGCGGCGCAGACCGCGGAATACCGCCGGAAGTTCTGGAAGGTCAGCCTGCAACTGACCGCGACGTTTGCCGTGCGGGCAATGGGTGAGGCGTGCGGTAGTCTGCGGCGCGCGCTCGCGGATCGCTCCTAATTCCGCGCCGCGAACTCGCGCATTCGCGGCAGTGACCAAATGGTGCCGAGCATCCCCAACATCTCCCCGCCGCGCGCCAGGAGCGATAACGGCAACACAAGCGCCAGACCGGCGACGCGCCGGTGGAGCTTCAATCGCAGAACACGGCTGTAGCGCCACCACTGCGGGAAGTCACGAAGCAGGTGCCACACCGGCGTGGCGACCGCATCCAGGGGCCCCAGCCAGCGTGCGCGGCGCGAAACCGAGGAGAGGTTCAGCCGGTGCAGCAGATAGACCTCGTGTCCGAAGCGAACGTGCAGCCGGGTGCACCACCAGCGCCAGTTGAAGGCGTGCGCCACGCGCTGCTCCGGCACGAAGGACGACCGAATGCCCGCCTTCCGCATGTCTTCGAGCAGCACACTGCCTGCAAGCGTGCGGCCGAACTCGGTGCGGTAGAGGATGCGCTCGAAGGCATCGCTCCGGAATCCGAGGTTATGGCTGAGAAAGCCTCTGGCTTCGCCGCCGCGGTCTGAGATGAATCCCCAGGAGATCGAAGCCGCCACCCAGGAGCGGCAGCCGCTGCGAACTCTCCAGCCTTTCTGTCCGGAATAGCGACGGCCCGCACGTGGCCACCGCGCCGCCTTCGATCGCGCGAACCAGAGCCGCCAGCCAACCAGGCTCCGGCATGACGTCGGAGTCCACGAACACGACGATGCCGGCCGATGCTTCGCGGGCGCCGCGGTTCTTCAATGCGTAGTAGTGGTCGCCCTCGGCGCAGATCGCGCGGATCGCGGCGAACGGGGCGGGAGCAGCCTCATAGGCGGACCAGGCGCTTGCCTGTTCCGCCGATCCGATCAGCAGGATCTCCACCTGATCCAAAGGGAAGTCCTGGGCGGCCAGCGCGGCAAGCGTCTCATCGAGCGCGCCGATCTCCAGCGTTTCGTTATACCCCTCGACGATGATCGAAACCCTAATGGGCAAGATTCCCTCCGTCATGATCCAGGCTTCGGCGAGTCTTGGAATGCGGCGCCGGCCGGGCAGCGCGCCAGTAGCCGCGCGCCTCGCCGAGACACCATGCGCTCAGCACGTGCCACAGGGCAAGCGTTGCTCGCAGAAACGGGCTCCGATAGCCCTCTACCCTCCAGACCCGGCGAGCGGTGCGTAACCAGAGCAACGGCGGCAGGAAGGGCGCGGTAAAGGCGTGCAATAAGGCGCGCATCGCGCTCCACCCGTGTTCCCGCACGCGAACCGTCGCGAAGCGCTCGCCATGCATCCCCTGCTTAGCCAGGATGCGGCGCCGGTCGGTCGGATTGATGTGCCGGACGTGAATGCGTGGAACAAAAAGGGGATGCTGATTCTCCGCCCCCGCACGCCAGTTGAAGATCGTGTCGGAGCAGTAACCCTCCTCATCGAACGGCCCGAAGCGCGCGAACGCCTCCCGCTTCATCGAGTAGCAGCACGTCGGAATGTCCGGCGCCACGCGCGTTTCTCCCACCCGCAGCCACGGCGAGAATTCGCAGAAAAACGATGCCCAGCCATCCCGATCTTCCACGTTGGCCGTTCCCACCGAACCGCCGATGATCAGGCGATTCGCATGCGCCGGATCGCTATGCGCATCGAGGATTCGCTCCACCCAGTCAGGATCGGCGATGCAGTCCGCGTCGACGAATGCGATCAGATCGCCGCGCGCATGCTGCAGGGCGACGTTGCGCGCCTTGCCTGGGTACAAACGTTCGGCCTCATGATGCAGCCGCACCCACGGAAAGCGCAGGATAATCTCCATCTCGCTGCCGTCATCGGAGCTGTCGACGACAAGCGTTTCGAATCCTTGCACGGTCTGATTCTCCAAGGCCGAAAGAGTCCGTCCGATGGTGGCCCGGGAGTTGTAGGAGACAATAACAACCGTGAGAGACGCGGGGCTATACGTCATGCCCGCCTCCCCGCCGACCGCCCGCCATTGAGAAGCCGTGGCTGAAATAGCCGAACGCCGTGGCGATTTGGGAGAGGAGATAGAAGGGGACTCCCTTCGCGCCGGTTTTCGTCAAAGTGCGTGCCGCCAGCGTGAACGGGTTGAGACGAGTTGGCGTCTCGGGGGAATTTACCTGCACCAGGAGCCGGGCTCCGCGCCCATAGCGCGTATGCATCTGCCCGAACTGCCGCAACGTCTGGCCGTGATGCGCCGTACGACCGCATCGGGAATAAGGCGCCGCTGCCAGCCGGCAGCGTGCCAGCGCATGCAGAAGTCACGGTCTTCAGCCGCCGCTGTGGCAAAGCCTGTACGAAAGCCTCCAAGCTGGTCGAACGCCCGCCTGGGCAGGCACCAGTTATTGGAAGGGAAGAAACCACCTTGTTCGGCCGGCGTTTCCACGATGGCTTCGCAAAGCTTCTTCATTGAAGATTGCGGCGGGATTATCGACCAGCACATTGCGGACAGTGCCGCCGAGCAGCATCGGCGCCGGCTTGTCCCGGCATGTCCGCTCGAAGGCGAGCAGCCAGTCGGGTTCCGCCTCGCAATCGTCATCGATGAATGCAAGATAGCGGCCCTCGGCCCACCGGGCTCCGGCATTGCGAGCCGCCGCCGGCCCCTGATTGCTCTGGCGGATGAGCTTCACTCGGGCGCCGATCTCCTGCGGAAGTACGACCGGCGGGGCACTGCCGTCGTCAACGAGGATCACCTCGTAGCCGTCCGCGGGCGCCCAAAGGCGCAGCAGCGAACGAACACAGGTCAGCAACTGCCTTGGCCGGTTGTACGAGGGGACGATCACGCTAAATCCGCCCGCCCAATGCCGATCCATATTGGCATTTTAGCCTTGACTGGCCAGCCTTGCGATCCAACCTGTTATCTTGGTGATCAGAAAGAGCGTTTTGCTGTGCAGCTCACCCTTCACGCCGACTATTCCCTGCGAGTCCTGCTGTATTTAGCCGGACGCCCCGGCCGGGCGGCTTCGACGCAGGAGATCAGCGCCGCCTACGGCATCTCAAAAAACCACCTGGTGCGGGTTGTCCAGACTCTGAACCGGCACGGCTTCGTGACCGCGAAGCCCGGACGCACGGGCGGTGTCGTGTTGGAACGCGACCCGGCCGCAATACGAATCGGCGATGTGGTGCGCAAGACCGAGCCGAACTTCCACGTGGTCGAGTGCTTCGATCAGAATGCGAATACATGCCGCATCGTGCGCGGATGCAGCCTGCGGCCGGTGCTCCACCAGGCGATGGACGCCTTCTTCGCCGAACTGGACCGCTACACGCTGGCCGACGTAATCGCCCAGGGCGGACGGGAGTTGGCGAATCTGCTGGTAGGGATCGAGCCTGCGCCGGCTACGAAGCCGCAGCGCTCCGATGGTGGTCGGTCCGCTCGCCGCGCGGGCGCCGTTTGAATTCCCGGGCGAGCCGCACGAGTGCGTTGACGACCGCCTCAAAGATGAACTTGCCCTTTTCCGCAGTGGCAAGCGTAGGGTCGCCGACGACGCCGCTCTTGCTGAAGCGCGTCCACTCATCCATCAAGAGCACGCCGGAGCCCTCCATCAGGTCCATCCAGATGAACTCGGATTCGGGGAGCCCCTGCTCTTTTTGCGCCTTGTCCATCTGGACGCGCGTTGGGTCAAGGTGCAGGTAGACCGAGGTTTCGAGCTCGCAGGCGTGCGCCATGCCGCCGCGTCCGGACTCGCGCGCCTGGGCGATCGCCTTGGGCGCGAGCGACGGCCAGATGAAGGCGCCGCAAAGTGCGTTGGTTTCGAGAACGGTGCGGCGGGCGACCAGGTCGAGGATCGGCATGTTGGAGCCGTGTCCGTCGGCGATCAGGATGCGTTCGAAGCCGTGGTGCGCGATGCTCTTGGTAACGTCGAGGACGAAGTTGAGAAGATGCTCCATCCGGATATCGATGGTGCCGGGAAAGTCCATGTGATGGGTTTCGAAGCCGTAGGGGATCTGCGGCATCAGGAGGATCTCTCCACCGGCGCGGCGGGCCGCCTCCTCGCAGATGTTCCAGATCAGGAAGTTGTCGACGTCAAGCGGCAGGTGATAGCCGTGGTCTTCTACCGATCCTATCGGCAGGATGACGACGGGCTGGCGCCGGACCAACTCCCGGAGTTCCTGCCAGGTGTGGTGCTGCCAGAGATAGCTCTTGCGTTCCATCGCGGTTGGGTCCTCCGGCCTCGCATTATACTGGAAGCAAAGCCCCGCATTTGCATGAAGAACACGGCCATTCTACTGATTGATTGCCCGGACCGCCGCGGACTGGTGGCCGGCATCGCCAATTTCCTCTACTCGCATGGAGCCAACATCCTGCACGCCGACCAGCACCAGGACAACGACCTCGGGCTGTTCTTCATGCGCGTCGAATTCTCGCTCGACGGCTTCGATCTGACGCGTGAGCAGTTTGTCGCGCGGTTTCAGCCGATCGGCGAGGAGTTCCGCATGCACTGGCGCGTCGATTACGCCTCCGAGCGGCCGAAAGTCGCGATCTTCGTTTCGCGCTACCTGCATTGCCTCGTCGACCTGCTGCACCGCCACGAGATCGGCGAACTGGAGTGCGACATCCCGCTTATCGTGAGCAACCATCCCGACGCCCGGCCGCTGGCGGAGTTCCACGGGATCCCGTTCCATCACATACCGGTCACGCCGGAGACCAAGGCCGAAGCCGAGTGCCGGCAACTGGATCTGCTACGCGACCACGGCGTGAACCTGGTGGTGCTGGCGCGATACATGCAGGTGCTCTCACCGCAGTTCGTGGAGCGCTATCCAAGGGCGATCATCAACGTGCATCACTCGTTTCTGCCGGCCTTCAGCGGCGCGCGTCCGTATCACGCCGCCTTCGAGCGCGGCGTGAAGCTGATCGGCGCAACGAGCCACTATGTCACCGATGTGCTCGACGACGGACCGATCATCGAGCAGGAGGTGACGCGCGTCTCACACCGCTGCTCCGTAGAGGACCTCATGGAGAAAGGCCGGGACCTCGAGCGCCTGGTGCTCTCCCGCGCCGTGCGCTGGCGCCTGGAGCACCGGGTCCTCTGCTATGCGAACAAGACCGTGGTGTTCGACTGATCAGGCGACGATCTGCGGGATCGGGTCGCCGTAGACGTCGGTGAGGCGCATGTCGCGGCCGTTGAACCGGTAGGTCAGCTTCGTGTGGTCAAGGCCAAGCAGGTGCAGGATGGTCGCATGGAGATCGTGCACGCTGACGGGCTGCTCTTCCGCCTTAAAGCCGAACTCATCGGAACTTCCGATGACCTGTCCGCCGCGAATGCCGGCGCCTGCCATCCAGATCGTCATCGCGCCGGGGTTGTGGTCGCGGCCGACGCCGCGCTGTGAGATCGGCATGCGCCCGAACTCGCCCTGCCAGATGATAAGCGTGCTGTCGAGCAGGCCGCGCGCCTTGAGATCCGTGAGCAAACCTGCGATTGGGCGATCGACCTCGGCAGCGTGCTGGGTGTGGTTCTCGCGCACGTCGGAGTGCGCATCCCAGGTGTCGGTGTTCTGATTGCCCAATCCTCCGTGGAAGAGCTGCACGAAGCGGACGCCGCGCTCCACCAGCCGGCGCGCCATCAGGCATTGGCGGCCGAAGGGCTCGGTAATGGCCTCGTCGAGCCCGTAAAGCTTGCGC
This sequence comes from Bryobacteraceae bacterium, assembly GCA_046289265.1. Classification (GTDB taxonomy): domain Bacteria; phylum Acidobacteriota; class Terriglobia; order Bryobacterales; family Bryobacteraceae; genus JBKBWD01. The sequence goes on from JBKBWD010000015.1 coordinate 72,683, forward strand.
GTCGCCTCGCTCTCGCTCTGGATGTCGACGGCTTCGGGTGCGCAGCCCTGCATCCGGTAGGCGAGCTCGTAGGAGGAGATGCGCGCCGCCAGCTCAGAGCTCCCCGGGTAGCGCTTCCGGTCATGCTCGTTGAGTTGGGCGAGCAGATCGAGCCGCGCGCGCTGCGCCTCGGGACTGACCCCGGCGGGCGGCGTCAGGTCGATGATCGGATCCCCCGCGGAGCGGAAGACGGTGCCCTGGTAGGCGGCGGGCATGAAGCCGGCGCTCCAGTTGGCGGGTCCGCCGAAGGGGCCCCCACGCGCATCGTAGATGACGACGAAGCCGGGGAGTCCCTGGCTCTCGGAGCCGAGCCCGTAAGTCACCCAGGAACCGAGGCTCGGGAACCCCATGCGGATGACGCCGGAAGCGAGTTCGTAGTGAGCCTGCACGTGGTCGTTGCTCTTGCCGTGAACCGACCGGATCAAGGCCAGTTCATCGACTTTGCCTGCGACGTGAGGGAAGATTTCGGAGACTTCGATGCCGCTCTGGCCGTAGCGCTTGAAGCGGAACGGACTCGGCATCAGCGGGCCGGGATGGCCCTGGCGGACGACGATTTCGCCCTTGCCGGTGAGCGGCTGCCCGGCGTAGCGGTCGAGCGCGGGCTTGGGATCGAAGGTATCGACGTGGCTGACGCCTCCGCTCATGAACAGCGAGATCACGCTACGGGCGCGCGGATTGAAGTGCGGCGGCTTGGCGTTGGCCGGGGAGGGCTCGCAGGTTCCGGCAAGCAACCCGTCAGCGCCGAGCAGCCAGGCGAGCGCGACGCCGCTCAGGCCGCCGCCGGCGCGGAAGAGAAAGTCGCGGCGGTTTACGAATCCGCGGGGAAGCGCATCATCTCGCATAGAGGAACTCGTTCAGGTTGAGGAGCACGTGGGCGAAGTCCTCGAGGGAATTCCGTTCGAGGAAGGTAAGGGCGAGTCCGCGCTCGGCCTGATCGGGTGGTCGCGCCAGCACGAGTTCGTATGCCGTGTCGATCTGCGCGCCGAGGCTCTCGCGCGCCTCTTCGCGAATCCGGCCGGCGAGCAGGCGCGCGTGTTCGAGGACGAACTCGTTGTTGAGCAGGGTCAGGGCCTGAGTCGGGACGGTGCTGACGTTGCGGCGGCCGCAGGAGGTGTTCTGGTCAGGGAGGTCGAAGACCTGGAACATCGGGAACGGGAGTCCGCGCTTTCGGTAGACGTAGACGCTGCGCCTCCAGGTGTCGGGACCATCCTGGTCGCCTTGCTTCCAGATACCGTTCTTCATCGTCGCCAACACTTCCTCGGAGATCTTTGGGAAGATAGGCGGGCCGCCCATTTCGCGATTCAATCCGCCGCTGACCGCCAGGATCGAGTCGCGCACGATTTCGGCTTCGAGGCGTTGGAGGCGGTAGCGCCAGAGATAGCGGTTTTCGGGGTCGATCGCGGCGTTCTCGGGCGATTCGAACTGCGAGGCCATGCGGTAGGCATCGGAGGTCATGATCAGGCGGTGCATCTGTTTAAAGCTCCAGCCGCGAGTCATGAACTCGGAGGCGAGCCAGTCGAGCAGTTCGGGGTGCGTGGGCCGCTCGCCGTTCTTGCCGAAGTCGTCGAGCGTGGCGACGATGCCGCGGCCGAAGTGGTGGTGCCAGATGCGGTTGACGATGACGCGCGCGGGGAGAGGGTTGTCGGGCGCAGTGAGCCACTCGGCGAGGGCGCGGCGACGGCCGGAAGTGCGGCCGTGCGCGGGTGGAAGCTCGGTCGGATACTCGGGCCGGCTCGCGATCGTGAGGAAGCCCGGCTGCATTTGCGAGCCGCGGCTGTGGATGTCTCCGCTGAACAGGAAGTACGACGGCGGCGGCGTGTAGCGGCCCGGTCCTTTGAAGAGATAGCTGCCGTCGGTGACTTCCTGCTTCACGCCTTTGCCGGGTGCGGGCTCGTCGCCGGGACCATCGGGGGCAAAGCGGTAGTCGCCATCGGTGATTCCCATGGCGACGGGGATGGGGGCGGGGCGCTGCCGCTCAATCTCAGCGATCTGAGCGGCGAGCGCCTGCTTGCGGGCACGATCCTCAGGCGTGATGACCCGATCGATTTCGGCCTCGGAGACGCGCGTCGTCAGGATAATTTGACTGGCCAGGAGCTTCTGGCCGGGCGTGCGCTCGGCCTCCGGTGTGTTGATCGCGATCTGGACGTTCTCGGGAAAGCGCTTGTACTTGGCCGGAAGCAGCCTGTCGCGATAGGGCTGCTCGATTTCGCGGATCTCGCGGCGTAGCGGCTCCAGGCGCGCCTCGATCTCGGCGATCTTGCGGGCGTGCCGTTCGGCCTCGCGCTCGGAAACGAGCGGATGATCGACTTCGACGTAGCCGAACAGCGAGGACTGGAGGCGATAGTAGTCCTTCTGCGGAATGGGGTCGAACTTGTGATTGTGGCAGCGTGCGCACTGCACGGTGAGGCCCAGGATGCCGCGCCCGATGGTGGCGATCATGTCATCGAGGTACTCGTAGCGGAACTGCGGATTGTCCTTCTCGCGAAACCCGACCTTGGCGTGATTGCGCAGAAAGCCGGTGGCGATGAGGGAGTCATAGCTGACCCAGTCGAGCTCGTCGCCGGCGATCTGCTCCTGCAGAAAGACGTTGAAGGGCGTGTCGCGATTGAAGGAGCGGATGACGTAGTCACGGTAGCGCCAGGCGTTGGGGCGGTCGAAGTCGTGTTCGTATCCGTTGGAGTCGGCGTATCGGGCGACGTCGAGCCAGTGGCGCCCCCAGCGTTCGCCGTAGTGGGGCGAATCGAGGAGGCGGTCGATGAGGCGCTCCCAGGCCTGTGGCGAATCGTCGTTGAGGAAGTCGGCGATTTCGGCGCGCGTGGGCGGCAGGCCGGTGAGGTCGAGATAGGCGCGGCGAAGGAGGGTGCGGCGGTCGGCAAGCGGCGCAGGCTTTAGATCCTTCTCGCGGCGGACCTGCTGGAGGAAGGCGTCGATGGGGTGCGACGCTGTGTCGGGCGGGCGCGGACGGCGGATCGGCTGGAAGGCCCAGTACCTCCGCGCCTCGTCGGGGATCTCTATTTCCTCGAGTGCGGCGAGGCCGGCACTGGCGGATTCAGCGGCCTTGGCGCTGTCGCCTTCCCAGTGTGCGCCCTGGTTGATCCAGTCGCGAATCCTGGCGATCTGCTCGGGTGCGAGCGCGCCGTCCATCGGCATACGCGGCTTGTCGAGTCCGGCGACGGCACGGTAGAGACGGCTGCGCTCGGCGTCGCCGGGGACCAGTGCGGCGCCGTGTTCGCCGCCCTTGAGCGCGGACTCGCGGGTGCGGAGGTCGAGCTTTGCGAGTTGAATCGCGGCGCCGTGGCACTTCCAGCAGCTCTGCGTAAAGATCGGTTCGATATCGCGTACGAAGGATATTCTGTCCTGGCCGTGGGCAGAGAGCGTGATGAGCAGGAGGATAGAGAACCGGCCGCAGAGGAACTGGAACGACACGAGGGCCTCCCGAACTGCTTGCGATGATTATATGCCAAGCAGCGGGACGACTCAATCGCCCGGAGGCGGCGACGCTTCGACGGGTTCGGGTTGCTCCACGGGCGGAAGCTCCATCGTAAGCTCCGGTGTGGGCCGGTGCTTGCGGGTGAAGGGCTCCAGACTGATCGGGCGTCCGGACTCGGCCGAGCGGTGTAGCGCACGGATGATGCGGATGTCGGCCAGACCTTCTTCGCCGGAAGGCCCTGGCTCGCGGTCGTTCAGGATGCAGTCGGAGAAGTGCACGAGCGGAAGGCCGAACTGATCGTGTGCCGGAAAGGCCCGCTCGCGGGTTTCGCCATTGCGTTTCAGGCGGTGGCGGATGGTTCCGAGATAGTTGTAGGCGTTGGTCACGCTGAGCGCGGCCTTTGTGTCTCCGAGCGTGTAGGTGGAGTGGGTGGCGGCTCCGAAGCTCGATGTGAACACAGCGAGACGCTCGCCCGGGAAGCGTAGAATAGCCGCCGTCATCTCGTCGGTCTGGCGGAAGCGCTCCTCGCCGTTGTTGGCCTGCAAGGCCGCGACTTCGATCGGTTCGTCGCGGAAGAGGTAGCGGGCGGCGTTGATCGGGTAAATGCCGATGTCGTGCAACATTCCGCCGCCTTGCTCCTGCGGGTAGGATAGGCGGACGTCGCCCTTCTTTACCTGCTGGGCGATGACCGAATCAAAGTTGCGCGCTTCGCCGAGTTCTCCCGAGAGGGCGAGGCGAACGGCTTCGAGATTGGCCGGCTCGAAATGCAGGCGGTAGGCAACCATGAGATTGACCTTGGCGTTCTCGGCGGCCGCGATCATGGCGCGGCAGTCCGCTTCGGTAATGGCCATCGGCTTCTCGCACAGGACATGGATGCCGGCCTTGGCTGCCCGTACGGCGTAGTCGCGGTGGAGATGATTGGGCAGAGCAATGTAGACGGCATCGACTTCGCCGCTTTCGAGACACTTTTGGTAGTGTTCGTAGGAGCAGGCCAGGCGGATTCCGTAGCGTCCGGCGGCGCTTCCCGGAATCGCTGGAGACGATGGCGGCAAGCTGGGAGTTTGCCGCATTGACGAAGGCGGGGATGACTGCGGTCTGGGCAATGTGCCCGAGCCCGACAACCGCGTAGCGGATGCGCCCCATGCCGATCTTCCGCCACGTGGAGCGCCAATGCCGGGCACAAAAAACCCGGGAGCTGCTGCTCCCGGGTCTGGGTGACTACGTGTTTTTCGGACTACTTACGACTGCTGCTCGCCCTCTTCGCCCTCACGGCCTTCTTTCAATGCCTTGAGGCGCTCCTCGCGGCGCTTGGCGCGTTCCGCGGCTCGCTTGACGAGCTCGGAACCGACCAGCTCAAGAATGGCCTGCTCCGCGCCGTCGCCCTTGCGCCAGCCGAGCTTGACGATGCGGGTGTACCCGCCGTTGCGCTGGCCGAAACGGGGCGCAATCTTTTCAAACAGCTTCTGGACCGACGCGGGCGTCTGCAGGAAGGCAGCCGCCTGGCGGCGTGCGTGGAGCGTGTCGCGCTTGCCGAGCGTGATCATCTTCTCAACCAGCGGCTTGACGGCTTTCGCCTTAGGCACGGTGGTGATCACCCGTTCCTGCTCGATGACGTTGGTGACCAGGCCGCGAAGAAGGGCCTTGCGGGCGCCGACGTCGCGCTTCAACTTATATCCGGCTACTTTGTGTCTCATCTACAATCCCCTAATCACCGATTCCGCTCAGTTCGTCCTCGCTGTCGTTCTGGTCGCCCTCGGAGGGTGGCGGCAGCGGTGCGGGCCCGCCGGCAGGCATGACGAGGCGCCCCTGTGCATCGAGCTTCATCCCGAAGCCGAGGCCGAGGCCGCCCAGGATTTCGCGAATCTCGTTGAGCGACTTGCGGCCGAAGTTCTTGGTGCGAAGCATCTCGGCTTCGGTCTTCTGGACCAGATCGCCGATCGTCTGGATATTGGCGTTTTTGAGGCAGTTGTAGGAACGGACGCTGAGCTCCAGCTCTTCGACCGAGCGGTTCAGCACCTCGCTCATCTGGCCCATGCCGCGCTCCATCGGCTCCTCGGGCGCTTCGGGCAGCTCCTCGAAGTTGATGAAGATGGTCATGTGATCCTTGAGCAGTTTCGCGGCCTGCCCAACGGCGTCCTGCGGCGAGATGGCGCCATTGGTCCAGACTTCGATGGTGAGCTTGTCGTAGTCGGTCATCTGGCCGAGACGGGCGGCTTCCACCGTGAAATTGACCTTGCGGACGGGCGAGTGGACCGAATCGATCGGGATGTAGCCGATCGGCAGATCCTCGTCGAAGTTGCGGTCGGCACTGACGTAGCCGCGCCCGGATTTGAGGCGCATTTCTACGCTCAGGCTCCCGCCTTCGGCCACGGTGGCGATGTGCATGTTGCGGTCGAGCACTTCGACATCGGGGTCGGTCTCGATCTGGCCGCTCAGCACTTCGCCGGCCTGGTCCACACGGAGCCGGACCGTACGCACCCCTTCGGTCATCATCTTGAAGGGGACCTGCTTGAGGTTGAGGATGATATCCGTGGCGTCCTCGACGACGCCGGGGATGGGGCTGAATTCGTGCGCAACGCCTTCGATGCGAACCGCGGTAATGGCCGCCCCTTCGATCGAGCTCAGGAGCACGCGGCGCAGCCCTGTTCCGATCGTGGTGCCGAAGCCCCGCTCGAACGGCTGTGCGGTAAACATACCGTAGCGTTCCGTCAGCGACTCGGTGTTGGCGACCAGACGCTTTGGTTTCTGAAAGCCTTTGAACATAGCTCTCCTTCCCTTACTTCGAGTACAACTCCACGATGAGCTGTTCGTTCAACTGAATCTGGACCAGCTCGTCGCGCTTGGGCTGGGCGAGAACGCGGGCCCGGAGAGCCTCGCGGTCGACGTCCAGCCAGTTCGGCGTCGGCGCGTGCGCGGTAGCGTCGCGGGCGGCAAGGATCGTCGAATTTTGCTTGCTCTTCTCGCGGACTTCCACGACATCGCCCGGCTTGACCACCGCCGACGGAATATTGACCTTGCGGCCGTTAACCTGGATGTGCCCGTGCCGGACGATCTGGCGCGCCTGGGCGCGGCTGGTACCGAAGCCGAGCCGGTAGATTACGTTGTCGAGACGGCGCTCAAGCATGGCGAGCAGGTTCTCGCCGGTGATGCCCTTCTGCCTGCTAGCTTTTTCGAACAGGTTCCGGAACTGGCCTTCGAGCAGGCCGTAGTAGCGGCGGGCCTTCTGCTTCTCGCGGAGTTGCAGGCCGTAGCCGACGATCTTCGGCTTACGGTCTTTGCCGTGCTGCCCTGGGGGGAAGTTGCGTTTCTCGATGGCGCACTTCTCCGAGTGGCAGCGCTCGCCTTTCAGATAAAGCTTCATGCCCTCGCGCCGGCACAGCCGGCAGACCGGGCCATTATATCGTGCCAAATTGCCTCCTACCTTCTTTTCAAGGTGCAGTTTACGGTCTGGAGACCTTCGTCCTGCTTGCTAACTGTTCCGCTCGCTTACGACCGCGCATGATATGGTGCTGAGCTGCGACCTGGGGAGCGGTATGCTCTTACACTCTGCGCTTCTTCGGCGGCCGGCAGCCGTTGTGCGGAATCGGCGTCACGTCCCTGATGGCGCGGACTTCGATTCCGGCGCTCGACAGCGCACGGACAGCCGATTCACGCCCGGCGCCCGGGCCGGCAACCCGAACCTCGACCGTGCGGAGCCCGTACTCCTTCGCCTTGTTGGCGGCCGTCAGCGAGGCCTGCTGGGCGGCGAAGGGGGTGCCTTTGCGCGAACCGCGGAAGCCGAGCGATCCCGAACTCGACCAGGCGAGCACGTTGCCGATGCTGTCCGTGATGGTCACGATCGTGTTGTTGAACGTGGCCTGCACGTGGACTACACCGACCGGGATGTTTTTCTTTTCGCGTTTCTTGAACGTCTTTTTCTTGCCGGATTTCGCTGGTGCTTTTGCCATGAATCTACTCTTTCGCTTCCGCGGGTTCTACCGCCTTAGGTCTTTGACGTCGCCTTCTTCTTGTTCGCGACGGTGCCTCGGCGCGGTCCCTTCCGGGTGCGCGCGTTGGTATGGGTGCGCTGGCCCCGCGCCGGCAGACCACGGCGGTGCCGCAGACCACGATAGGTACCCATCTCCATGAGGCGCTTAATGTTGAGCGAGACTTCCTTGCGGAGGTCGCCCTCCACCGCGCCCTCAGCTTCGAGGATCTGGCGGATTTTGCTGACCTCTTCTTCGCTCAGGTCGGCGACCTTCTTGTCGAAGTCGATGCCCGCCCGATACAGGATGGACTTGGCTCGGGTGCGTCCGATGCCATAGATGTAAGTGAGGCCGATCTCAGCCCGCTTCCTTGCCGGAAGATCAACGCCCGCAATACGCGCCATACTTTTCTCCCACTATCCTTGCCGCTGCTTATGCTTTGGATTGACGCAGATGACCCGCACCACGCCGTGGCGGTGGATCAGTTTGCATTTGTCACACAATTTCTTGACAGAAGCCCGTACTTTCATTTCGTCTTCTTTCCTTCCCTCTCAAGACTTCTTCAACAATCCGATAATCCTGCCCCGCGTCCGGTCATGCGGTGACAACCGCACCAAAACTCTGTCCTTCGGCCGGAGCCGGACGAAGTTGGCCGCCGTCGCGGCCGCCGCGTGAGCGATCACCTGCTCGCGGCTGTCCAGCTCGAGCCGGAACCCGGCGTTCGGAAGCAATTCGAGCACCGTCGCTTCCACCGCATCGGTCGGTTCGGCCACCGGATCCCCCTCTCAGGGCCGGGTCAGGACCCAGGGCCCATTGGCCGTGACGGCGACGCAGTGCTCGAAGTGAGCCGCATACGAGCCGTCCTTGGAAACCGCTGTCCACTTATCGGCGAGCACCTTCGATTCCGGCCGGCCTGCATTGACCATCGGCTCGATCGCCAGAACCATGCCCTCCTTCAACCGCGGATTTTCGTTCCGCCGGTCGATGTAGTTTGGCACCTGCGGCTCCTCGTGAAGCTGCGTCCCGATCCCGTGACCCACAAACTCGCGGACGATCGAAAAACCGTTGGACACCACATGCTTCTCCACCGTGCCGCAAATATCGAACAGCCGGTTGCCCGGCCGGACCTTCTCGATCGCCAGTTCGAGCGACTCGCGGGTCACCTCGATCAGCTTCTGCACCGGCTCGAGCACCTCGCCCACCGGCACCGTAATGGCCGAATCGCCGAAGTAGCCGTCCAACTGAACGCCCGTATCGATTGAAACGATGTCGCCCTTTTTCAACACACGCTTGGGCGAAGGCATCCCGTGGACGATCTCCTCATTCACCGACGTACAGAGCACGTACGGATAGCGGGACTTCGCGGCGGGCACATAGTAGCCTTTGAAAGCGGGCCGCGCGCCGGCGTCTCGGATCATCCGCTCTGCCACCACTTCGAGATCCTGCGTCGTGATTCCTTCCTCCACCATCCCCGCAAGCTTCTGCAGAATCTCATACACCAGCAAGCCGCTGCGGCGCATTTTTTCCAGTTCCGCAGGACTTTTCCGAATAATCATCCGTTCCTGATCAACCGACAGATCTCGGCGACAATCGCCTGGGGCGCCTTCTCGTTCCCGTCGACTTCATAAAAGCGATGCCCGTTCGTGGCGAAGTAGTTCAGCAGCGGCCGGGTCTGGTTTTCGTAAGCCTCCAACCGCTGCCGGATCACCGACTCGCGGTCGTCGTCCCGAATCGTCAATTCCGCTCCGTCCCGGTCGCACAGATTCGGGGCTGCCGGCGGATTCGAGGACAGATTGTACAGAGCGCCACAGAGAGCACACTGGCGGCGACCCGTCAGGCGGGCAATAAGACTATTGTAATCGACTTTCAAATGTACAACCAAATGCCCGAGTCCGCGGCTCGCCAGCATTCCGGCCATCGTTGCCGCCTGCTGAACGGTTCGCGGGTAGCCGTCCAAAATAAATCCGTTGGCGCTGTCGGGGCGCGCGATCCGCTCCCGTACGAGATCATTGACCAGCTCGTCCGGAGCCAGGTTCCCGGACCGCATCATTTGCTCGACCCGGCGGCCGACGGCGTCGCCGGCCTGGATATGCTCCCGCAGCATGTCTCCGGTCGAGATGTGGGGCACCTCCAGGCAGCTCTGCAGGAGCTTTGCCTGGGTGCCCTTCCCCGATCCGGGGGGTCCGAACAGGACCAGTGCGGCCTTGAGCCGCGTTCTGACTGTCTTTGCCTCCGTCACGCCGCGCAATTACATCGTCCGCCGGCCGCGGATTCGACCGGCGCGCGGAGTAAATCCTTCGTAGTGGCGCATGATCAACTGCGCCTCGATCTGGTTGACCGTGTCCATCGCCACTCCGACCACGATGAGCAGCGAAGTGCCGCCGAAATAGAAGTTCACGTTCAGGCCGTCGAGCAGCCAGCGCGGGAAGTTCGCATCGATCCAGTTCCCCAGCGCCAGGGGCGGCAGGTGCTGCAGCTTGATGCCTGAAATCATGATCTCAGGCAGCAGCGACAGCCCCGCCAAGTAAAAGCCGCCGACCACCGTGATCTTGGTCAGGATCTTGTTCATGTACTCGGCCGTGTTCTTGCCGGGGCGGATGCCGGGGATGAAGCCGCCGTACTTCCGCATGTTGTCGGCCGCCTCGTTCGGGTTGAAGATGATCGAGACGTAGAAGAAGCAGAAGAAGACGATTCCGGCCACATAGAGCAACACGTAGAGCGGTTCGCCGTGCCGGATGGCCGCCAGCATCCCGCTGAAGAACGGACTATCCCGGAAGAACGGCACCTGCATGAGCGTCTGCGGGAAGGTCAGGAGCGACTGCGCGAAAATGACCGGGATTACGCCGCCGGCGTTGACCTTAAGAGGCAGGTGCGTCGACTGCCCGCCCATCATCTTCCGTCCGACCACGCGCTTAGCGTACTGCACCGGGATGCGCCGCTCGCCGCGCTCCACCAACACGATGAAGGCGACGACCGCGATCATCATGAGGATCAGGAGGATCAGGTGCAGCGGGTTCCACTCGCGTGTCACGAAGACGTTGGTGTAGATCGACCCCATGGCGCCCGGCAGCCCGACCACAATACCCGTAAAGATGATCAGCGACATGCCATTGCCAATGCCGCGCTCGGTGATCTGCTCCCCAAGCCACATGATGAAGGCCGTGCCGGTGGTCAGGCTGAGCATCGTCATCAGGGTGAAACCGACGCCGGGGTTCAGTACGAACTGCCCTTCGCTGTTCTGGAGCGCCATCGCGATGAAGAACGACTGCATCAGAGCGAGGCCGACCGTCAGGTATCGGGTCCACTGCGTGATCTTCCGCCGGCCGAGTTCACCCTCTTTCTGGAGCTTCTCGAGCGTCGGGACCACGACTGTCAGCAACTGCAGCACAATGGACGCCGTAATGTAGGGCATGATGCCCAGTGCGAAGATCGTCAGGCGCCGGAAGGTGCCCCCCGAGAACAGATCGATAAACCCAAACAGGGTGCCCTGGTTCTGCTGGAAGAACTGCTCGAGTCGGAGGAAGTCGATGCCCGGTGTCGGGATAAAGCCGCCCAATCGGTAGATGGCCAGCAGGGCCAGTGTAAACAGAACTCGATTGCGCAGATCCGGGATCCGGAACACATTGGCAATCGCTTCAAAAAACTTCGACATGGCTTGCTCTTTCGCTCTTTCTCACTGAGCGACGGTTTATTCTTTCTTCTTCGCTCCGCTGATCGGCTCAGCGGCGCCGCCGGCGGCCTGAATCTTTTCGAGAGCGGACCTGGAGAACAGGTGGGCCTGGACGCTGATCTTACGGGTCAGCTCACCCGAGCCGAGGATCTTCAGCCCGTCGCCCAGCTTCTTGATGACGCCGAGTTCGATCAACCGCTCCGGGCTGAACGAATCGCCGTCGAGGCCATCTAGCACGCCGACGTTGACGATGGCGTACTCCTTCTTGAAGATGTTCGTGAATCCGCGCTTCGGCAGCCGCCGGTGCAGCGGCATCTGGCCGCCCTCAAAGCCGCGCATCATGCTGTAGCCGCTGACGCTCTTGGCGCCCTTGTGGCCACGGCCCGAGGTCTTGCCGCGGCCCGAACCGATACCCCGGCCGACGCGCTTTTTCGCGTGCTTCTGTCCAGCCGGTGGCTTTAATTGACTCAGATTCATAAGCCTCTATCCCCTGCGCCGGTCCGGCCGGCGCGCCTTCCCTTGGCCGCCCGAGCGGCACGCTTCAATCCTGAACGATCGCCAGCAGGTGCGGAACCTTCTTCACCATACCCCGGAACGCCGGGGTGTCCGGTTTCTCCACCACGCTGTTAAGTCTCCGCAGTCCGAGCGCCCGCACGATCTTCTTGTGACTCTCCGGCGTCGCGATCGGACTGCCCACCAACTTGATTCTGATCTTTGCTTCGGCCATAACCCTTGCTTCCCGCCTCAGGCTTCCTTCCGCGGACCGAATCCGACGCGTTCGGCCGGCAGGCCGCGCAGATCGGCCACCTCGCTCCGGTCACGGAGCTGTTCGAGGGCGTCAATGGTCGCTTTGACCACGTTGTGCGGGTTGTGCGAACCGATCGACTTGGTGAGGACGTTCGGAATGCCGGCCGCCTGGATGACGGCACGCACGGGCCCGCCGGCGATCACCCCGGTTCCTTCCGGAGCCGGTTTGAGCAGCACTTGGCCGCCGCCGAAGCGTCCGAGCACCACGTGGGGAATCGTCGTCTCCAGGACGTGCACCTTCCGCAGGTTCTTCTTGGCCGCCTCGATCCCCTTCTTGATCGCCGAGGGGACCTCCTTGGCCTTGCCGGTTCCGAAGCCGACAATCTTGGCTCCGGGATCGCCGACCACCACCAGAGCCGAGAAGCTCAGGTTCTTGCCGCCCTTGACCACCTTGGTCACGCGGTTGATGGAAACGACCTGCTCTTTCAAATTGAGCGTCGATGGATCGATCCGTTTTACAGGTGTGGCTGCCATTCGCCTAGAACTCCAATCCGGCTTCGCGGGCCGCGTCCGCCAGGGCCTTCACGCGGCCGTGATAGAGATAGCCGCCGCGGTCAAAAACGACCCTGGTGATGCCCTTTTCCCTGGCGCGCTCGGCAACCAGCTTGCCGACTTCCCGCGCACCGCCGATATTTCCGCCGTTGCCGATTCCCGCGCCCTTTCCCTGGGAGGAGGCCGCAACCAGGGTGCGGCCCTGGCGGTCGTCGATCAACTGCGCATAGATGTGTTTCAAGCTCCGGAACACGGCCAGCCGCGGCCGCTCCGCGGTGCCGCGGAGCTTCTGCCGGATGCGCTTGTGAATGCGAACTCGAATAACGTCTTTCGATACTTTTGCGCCCATTTTTACTTGCCTCCGGCTCCGGTCTTGCCGACCTTCTTCCTGAGCGCCTCGCCCGTGTAGCGGACGCCCTTGTTCTTATAGGGGTCCGGCGGGCGCAGCGCGCGCATCTTGGCGGCGACCTCGCCGACCACCTGCTTGTCGCTGCCGCTCAGCACGATATGGCTCTGCTTATCGATCCTGGCGTCCACTCCGTCCGGCAGCAGGAATTCGATCGCGTGCGAGTAGCCGAGCGTGAAGGTGACCACCTTGCCCTTAACATCCGCCCTGTAGCCGATGCCGACGATGTCCAACTCCCGCACGAATCCGCTCGAGACGCCCTGGACGGCATTGGCCGCCAGCGCCCGCGTGAGACCGTGGAGCGCGGCGTACCTGTCTCCGTCGCGCGTGACTTCCAGCCGTCCGTCGGCCTGCAAGATCCGGACTCCCTGGGGGATCGGGACCGTCTGCTTGCCCTTCGGACCTTCGACCAGCATTTCGTTGCCGATCTTAACCTTGACGTTTGCCGGCAAGGGAATCGGCTTTTTTCCAACTCTCGACATGGCTTAATTCGCTCCGCCTACCAGATCTGGCACAGGACTTCGCCGCCGACGCGCTCTTTGCGCGCCGTGGCGCCTGTCATGACGCCCCTGGGCGTCGTCAGAATATTGATTCCAAGCCCGCCCAGCACGGCCGGGACCTCCCGGCTGCCCACATAGACGCGACAGCCCGGGCGCGATACGCGCTCGATCCGCGAGATGGCCGGGACATTGCCCCCGCTGTACTTCAGATAGACGCGAATCGTCTTCTTCGGCCCGTCCTCCACCAGCTTGTAGTTGAGGATATAGCCCTCGTCCTTGAGGATGCGCGCAATATCCATCTTCAACCGAGAGGCCGGCACGTCCACCTTCGGATGCCGCGCGGCAAGGGCGTTGCGGACTCGCGTCAACATGTCGGCGATGGGATCCGATGTGCTCATTCTTTAAAAACCCTTCTATCCTTCGATAATCGCGGACGCCAATGCTTCTACCAGCTCGACTTCGTCACGCCGGGGACCTCCCCGGCGAGGGCGAGCTGCCGGAAACAGATCCGGCACAGGTTGAACTTGCGCAGATAGCCGCGAGGCCGGCCGCAGCGCGCGCACCGGTTGCGGTGGCGCACGGCGAACTTCGGCTTTTTCTGATCCTTGGCGATCTTGGCGGTGGTTGCCATCGTAAATTCCTTTCCTCTCCTCGCCTACTGCCGGAACGGCATCCCGAGGTGCTTCAGCAAGGCCAGACCCTCGGCGTCGGTCGGCGCCGTCGTCGTGATGCAGATGTTCATCCCCTTGAGCTTGTCGACCTTGTTGTAGTCGATCTCGGGAAACAGTAACTGGTCCTTCAGCCCGAGCGTGTAGTTGCCGCGGCCGTCGAAGGACTTCCTCGAAACGCCGCGAAAGTCGCGCACGCGCGGCAGCGCGACATTCATGAGCCGATCCAGAAACTCATACATCCGGTCGCCCCGGAGCGTGACCATGCAGCCGACCGGCATTCCCTCGCGAAGCTTGAACGCCGCGATCGACTTCTTGGCCTTGGTCACCACGGGCCGCTGTCCGGCGATCTGGCCCAGCTCAACGACCGCGCTGTCCATCAGCTTGGCGTTCTGAGTCGCCTCGCCCAGCCCGATGTTCAGCGAGATCTTCTCCAGCTTCGGCACCGCCATGATGTTGTTGTAGCCGAACTCCTTCATGAGCGCCGGAATGACCGTCTTCTGATAGTGCTCTCTTAGCCTCGCCTTCATGGCCTCTCTCAACCCTTCTTATCCAGCGTCTCGCCGGTCTTGCGCGCGATGCGCGTGCGGCGGACCTTGCCGCCGACCGTCTCCACCTTGGTCCCGATGCGCGTCGGCACGCCGCCCGTCGTCAGGATCATCACGTTCGACACGTGAATCGATCCCTCGCGCTCGGCGATACCGCCCTTGATCTGCCGGGCCGGATTCGGCCGCGTGTGCTTCTTCGTGATCATGACGCCCTCGACCAGGATGCGCCCGGTCTCGCGGTTGACGTCGAGCACGCGTCCGGTCTTACCCTTGTCGCGGCCGGTGATCACCTTCACCATGTCATTCTTCTTGATGCGGATCCGCAGCTCCTGCTTCGGCGCAAGCGAACGCCGCCGTGTCGGTTTCACCGCCATTAGAGCACCTCCGGAGCGAGCGAAACAATTTTCATGTAGCGCTTGTCGCGCAGCTCACGGGCCACCGGTCCAAACACGCGGGTGCCGATCGGCTCGCCCAGATCGTTCACCAGCACCGCCGCGTTCGAATCGAAGCGGATATAGGTGCCGTCGCGCCGGCGCGTCTCCTTGCGCATCCGTACAATCACGCAGCGCACCACCTTACCCTTTTTGATATTGCTGTCCGGGGCCGCCTCTTTCACGCTCGCCGTGACGATATCGCCCAAACCGGCCCGGAGTCCCAGGTCGCCGCCGCGCGGCAGAATGCACTGCAGCTTCCGCGCGCCGCTGTTGTCGGCCACCTGGAGGATCGTTCGCATTCCGATCATGACGTTCTCCTTAGTCCTGTCCTATGCCCTTTACCGGTTCTCGTCGGCCGGAACCTCGGGAACGGTCGCCAGGGCGCTGCGGCGGATGATCTCGCCCAGGCGCCACCGCTTCAACCGGCTCAGCGGCCGCGATTCGATGATCCGGACCACGTCGCCCACCCGCGCCGAGTTCTCCTCGTCGTGCGCGTAGAACTTCTTCCGCTTGTTCACGATCCTCTTATAGAGCGGATGCGGAACACGGCGCGTCACCTCGACTACGATGGTCTTGGCCATCTTGGTCGAGACCACCTCGCCGACCTTTTCGGCCTTGTGCCTGACTTCGGTTTGATCGGCCATAGCTAACTATTCCCCTTCGTCGAATCCTGTTTCGCGGCCGCTTCCCGCTCGGCCAGGACCGTCAGCACGCGGGCGCGGTCCTTGCGCAGCTCGCGGTACTTCTTTAACCCCTCGGTCTGCCCCATCGACATCTGGAAGCGCAGCCGGAACAACTGCTCCTCGATCTCGCGGTTCCGCGTCTCCAGTTCTTTGACGTCCAGTTCTCGAATCTTTTCCGCTTTCATCGCGTAATCCCTTAAGCCTTCGCCCTCGCGCGCCGCCTACTCGAACGGCTGCCGGTACACAACCTTGCAGGGCACCGGGAGCTTCATGGCGGCCAGACGCATCGCTTCATCGGCGATGTCCTTGGGCACGCCTTCCATCTCGAACATGATCTTTCCGGGGCGGATCACCACCACCCACTGCTCCGGAGCGCCCTTTCCCTTACCCATACGGGTCTCGGCGGGCTTCTTCGTGATCGGCTTGTCCGGGAACATCCGGATCCAGACCTTGCCGCCGCGCTTGATGAATCGCGTCATGGCGATACGAGCCGCCTCGATCTGCCGGTCGGTCACCCAGCCGCAGGACATCGCCTTCAATCCGTAGTCGCCAAAGGCCAGCGTGGAGCCGCGCCAGGCTTTTCCGGTCATGCGGCCGCGCTGCTGTTTTCTGTACTTCACCTTCTTTGGCATTAACATAGCGTTGTCTCCGTTTACTCCTGCTGTCCTGTACGGACGCTGCCTACTGGTTCTGCTCCTCGCCCGGGTTCTGGTCTGGACTCGGGTTCGGATTCGTCTCGGCCGCTGGCGCCGCCTCCGGCTCCTGCCTGAGCTCCTGCTTCCAGGCCGGCTGCGGAGGCGCCATCGGGGGCATGATCGGCTGGGCCGACCGGGCCGGTTGCGGCAGATCGGCGGGCGGCTGCTGAGGAGGCGCCACAGGCTGCGCAGCCCCGATGGGTGCCTGGTGCGGCGGTCCCGCCGGTCCTCTGCGCTCGCCACGTTCGCCCCGGTCGCCGCGCTCACGGCGCTCCCGCTGCGGACGGCGCGGCTCGGGCTCGCCGCGGCCGAGGCCCCGGCGCACCTGCCCTTCCAGAATCTCGCCCTTGTACACCCACACCTTGATCCCGATCACACCGTAGGTCGTGTAGGCCTGGCTGAAGCCGTAGTCGACGTCGGCGCGCAGGGTATGCAGCGGAAGCTGTCCCTGCAGATACCACTCGCTGCGCGCGATCTCGGCGCCGTTCAGGCGGCCGGAGACCCGCACCTTGATTCCCTTGCAGCCGAAGCGCAGCGCCGAATCGACAGCCTTCCGCATGGCGCGGCGGAAAGCCACGCGTTTCTCAAGCTGCAGCGCGATCGATTCGGAGACCAGTTGCGCATCCAGTTCCGGCTTGTGCACTTCCTGAATGTCGATGAAGACCTCGCGCTTTGTCTTCTTGGCCAGGTCCTGCTTCAGCTTCTCGATCTCGGCGCCCTTGCGGCCGATGATAATGCCGGGCCGCGAGGTCCGGATGGTGATCCGGAGCTTATTGCCGGGCCGGTCCACCTCGATCGAGCTCACGCCGGCCGACTTCAGCCGCTCGCGGAGAGACTCCTTCAGCTCGAGATCCTCCAGCAGAAGCTTGGCGTAGTCCTGCTTGGCGAACCACCGGGAGCGCCACGTCTTGGTCACCCCGAGCCGGAATCCGTATGGATGTACTTTCTGTCCCATGAGTTATTCCTCTCCGCCTTCGTCGGCGACCGCGACCACGATGTGCGCCATGCGCCGCTGGTACCGATAGGCCCGGCCCATCGGCGCCGGACGGATGCGCTTCATCCTCGGACCCTCGTTCACGTAGGCCTCGGAGACCACCAGCCGGTCGACATCCACGTCGGCCGAGCGGTTCTCGGCATTGGCGATGGCCGAGCGCAACACCTTCTCGACCGTCGGGGCGATCCGCTTGTTGGTCGTCCGCAGGATCGTGATCGCATCGCCGGCCTTCCGTCCGCGAATCAGGTCCACCACCAGCCGCGCCTTCTGCGCCGAGACCCGAATGTATCTGGCTTCCGCTCTTGCTTGCATCAGTTCCTCTCGTTCGGCTGCCGCTCCGCCGGTCCTCTACCCGCGCCCCGACTTCTCGGTCTTGGCCGCGTGTCCCTTGAAGGTCCGGGTCGGCGAGAACTCGCCGAGCTTGTGGCCCACCATGTTCTCGGTCACGTAGACCGGAATGAATTTCTTCCCGTTGTGAACGGCGATCGTGTGCCCGATGAACTCCGGCAGTACCGTGGACCGCCGCGACCAGGTCCGGATCACCTTTCTCTCGTTCTTCTCGTTCATGACGGCAACCTTCTTCACAAGGTGGTCGTCAACGAACGGTCCTTTTTTGAGCGAACGACTCATGAGTCCTTACCTCTTCTTCGATTTCCGGCTCACGATCCACTGATCGGTGCGCTTGTTGTTGCGCGTCTTGAAGCCGCGCGTCGGCTGGCCCCACGGAGTCACCGGGTGGCGTCCGCCCGAGGTCTTGCCCTCGCCGCCGCCGTGCGGGTGATCGACCGGGTTCATCGAAACTCCGCGGTTGTGCGGCCGGCGTCCGAGCCAGCGCTTACGGCCTGCCTTGCCGAGCGACACGTTCTCGTGGTCAAGGTTACCGACCTGCCCGACCGTGGCCATGCACTCGACCGCAACGCGCCGGATCTCGCCCGAGGGCAGCTTCAACAAAGCCAGCGCCCCTTCCTTGGAAACCAACTGCGCCTGGCTGCCGGCCGAGCGAGCCATCTGGCCGCCCTTGCCGGGCCGGAGTTCGATATTGTGTACTACCGTACCGGGTGGAATGCTCTTAAGCGGCAGCGCGTTGCCGACCAGGATGTCGGCATCGGGTCCGGAGACCACCGTTCGCCCCACCTCCAGGCCCACCGGAGCCAGGATGTAGCGCTTCTCGCCGTCCACGTAGTGCAGCAGCGCGATCCGGGCCGAGCGGTTCGGATCGTACTCGATCGCCGCCACCTTGGCCGGAACGCCGAACTTGTCGCGCTTGAAGTCCACCACGCGATAGGCCTTCTTGGCCCCGCCGCCGCGGAAGCGTGAAGTCACACGCCCGGCGCTGTTGCGCCCGCCGGTCCGCTTCTTTCCAGCCACCAGGGACTTTTCCGGCGTCTCCTTGGTGATATCCTGGCGCGACACCGCGGTTTGGAACCGGCGGGTCGGCGTCGTTGGACTATAGGTCTTGATCGGCATCTTAGATCTCCGCGTACTCCGGCATCTTCTCGCCGGCCTTCAACCGGACGTATGCCTTCTTCCAATCCGAGCGGTAGCCCGAGAAGCGGCCGCGGCGCCGGAGCTTTCCGGACATGTTCGCCGTGCGAACCTCTTCCACCTTCACCTTGAACAGCTTCTCAACGGCTGCCTTGATCTGCACCTTGTTGGCGTCCTCATGCACCTCAAAGCAGAGCGTATTCTCGGCATCCTTCTTGCCGACGCCCTTCTCGGTGATGATCGGCCGACGGATCACATCGTACTGGTTCATTGCGCCAGGGCCTCCGAAAGTTTCCGAGCCGCCGCCTCGCTCATCAGAACGCGCTCGTGCCCGAGCAGGTCATACGTCGTCACCTCGCGGCTTGCGACCAGCTTGACACCCGGAAGATTGCGCGAACCCAGAGCCAGGTTACGGTTGTTGTCGTCGTTGTCCACCAGCAGGAGGGTCTTGCGCACATCGAAGGTCGCCAGAACGCCCTGCACCGTCTTGGTCTTGTGGTCCGGAAGCGCAAAGGCCTGCACCACGCTCAGCTCGCCGTCCCGCAGTTTGGCGGTCAGCGCCGACCGCAAGGCCCCGAGCAGCATCTTCCGGGGCAGCCGGTAGCTGTAGTCGCGCAGCACCGGACCGTGCACCGTGCCGCCGTGCCGCCAAAGCGGCGACCGGATCGAACCCATGCGGGCGCGCCCGGTTCCTTTCTGCCGCCACAGCTTCTTGCCCGAACCGGAGACCTCATGCCGCGTCTTCGTCTTCGCCGTCCCGCGCCGCTGGCCGGCCTGGTAGTGCCGCACCGACTCGTAGAGCAGCGCCTCGTTCACCGGAGCCGCGAAGACCGAGTCGGCCAGCTCCAATTCGCCGACCTTCTGATTTCTCAAATCCACTACATCGACTTTCGGCATCTCCGCTTACCTCTTCGCCCTGCGAACCATGACGTAGGAGCCGTTCGGTCCCGGAACCGCGCCCTTCACCATCAGCACGTTGTCCTCGGTGTCGACGTCGACGATCTCCAGGTTCCGCACCGTCACGCGCTGGTTCCCCATCTGGCCTGCCGCACGCATCCCCGGAAAGACGCGCGAGGGGAAGCTTGAGCCCCCGATCGAACCCGGCGCCCGGTGGAACATCGAACCGTGCGTGGCGTCGCCGCCGCGGAAGTTATGGCGCTTGACAAAACCCGCAAACCCGCGTCCCTTGCTGACGCCGATGACATCCACCTTCTGGTTCGGCTTGAACTCGTCCACCAGAACGCGGTCTCCCAACTTCAGGTCGTCATCGCCGGGCCGCAGCCGCAGTTCCCGGAGAAATTTTGCTCCGTCGGCGCCGGCCCTGCCAAGGTGGCCCGCCATCGGCTTGTTCGGCTTCCCGTACTCGACCAGACCAAGCTGCACAGCGTCGTAACCGTCGGTGGCCGGCGTCTTCCGCTGCACCACCACGCAAGGTCCCGCCTTCACCAGCGTCACGGGCACCACCTGCCCGTCCGGGCGGAACACCTGCGTCATACCGATCTTTTTGCCAAGAATTCCTGGGCTCATAATCCCTCTGTCCGGTTCTCCGGTTCCCCGGCTCTCCCGGTCCCCCCGGCTGTCCCGGTGCTTTGTTGCGCCGCGCCGGCCTCACCGCCTTCGCCTTCACTGGCGTCGCCCGGCAGGACCGTCCGGCGGAGTCTCTACTTCCTGTCTTTCCCGAATGCCTTGATCTCGACATCCACGCCGGCCGGCAGGTCGAGCTTCATCAGCGCGTCCACCGTATCCTGCGTCGGCTCCAAAATGTCCAGCAGCCGCTTGTGCGTCCGTATCTCGAACTGCTCACGCGACTTTTTGTCAACGTGCGGCGAGCGCAAGACCGTGTAGCGGTTTCGGACCGTCGGAAGCGGAATCGGGCCGGCCACTTGGGCGCCGGTCCGCTTGGCCGTCTCGACGATTTCGGTCGTCGACTGATCCAGCACCCGGTGATCGTAGGCTTTTAGTCGAATTCGAATGCGTTCTCTCAGCATCTTGCTATGTGTGTCCCACGCTCGCGCAAGGTTCCGGGGCCGGCCTTTCCGGCCGGCCCGCAGCCGCCCTGCTATTCAATGATTTCGCTCACCGTACCGGCGCCGACCGTGCGTCCACCCTCGCGGATTGCGAAGCGCAGACCCTTGTCCATGGCCACCGGCGTGATCAGCTCGATCTCCATCTGCACGTTGTCGCCCGGCATCACCATCTCGGTGCCCTCGGGCAACTTTGCCACGCCCGTCACGTCCGTGGTCCGGAAGTAGAACTGCGGCCGGTAGCCGTTAAAGAACGGCGTGTGCCGCCCGCCCTCTTCCTTCGTCAGAACGTATACTTCGCCCTTGA
>JBKBWD010000159.1:0-4779 GCA_046289265.1 Bryobacteraceae bacterium
GTGGCCATGACCCGGCTGGATGCGATCTGGGATCAGCTCTTTCCGGCCGAGCAACAACGCATCGTGCGGCTCCTCATCGACAAGGTGGTCGTCTCGCCGAACGACATCGAGGTGCGGTTCCGGCCCAACGGCATCGAGGTGCTCGCCCTGGAGCTGCGCCCCGAGCCCACCCCGGAAACCCTTGAGGAGGCCGTGGCATGAACGAGATATTGATCGACAAGACTGGCCAGGCCAAGGTGATCACCGCGAGCGACGGCAGCCTCACCGTCACCGTGCCGATCCGGATCAAGCGCCGTGGCAGCCGCAAGGCCGTGGCCCTGCCGGACGGCAGCGCCATGCAACCACGCCCGTGGGACGACACGCCGACGCCGATCCAGCTCGCGCTCGCCCGCGGCCACCGTTGGCTGGCGATGGTGGAGTCCGGCGAGGCCCGCACGCTATCCGAAGTGGCCGAGCGCGAGGGGATGGATCGGGCCTACGTGAGCCGGATGGTGAGCCTCACCACACTGGCGCCGGACATCGTCGCCGCCATCCTTGACGAGACCCTGCCGCCGGAGGTGACCCTGTTCGATCTGGCATCGGGGACGCCATTGTTGTGGGAGGAGCAGCGGGCCATCATCGATCGCTGATTGCCGCCGGCTGTAAACCCTTTGGGTTTGGATTACTTGTCGAGAGACCAGCCGGAGGCCTTGATCAGTTGCAGAACCCGTCCGACTTCGGATGATGCCGGAGTGGTATCGATGAACGGGAAGAGTTCCTTCAGCATGTCGCCGAAGGTCAAGATCTCGATGGGGTTGCCGCCGAGATGCTCACGGAACGCCGCGTTGTCCTGCCACGCCGCTCGGCTGCCCACGACTTTCGTGACGGCCGTGATGTAGGTGAACGAGGACGATCCCGTCAGTTCGGCGACCGTCGCCATGAAAGCGGTTGCCCATTTCTCCTTGGTCAGCTCGCGGAATCCGCGCCAGGCCTCACGCCCCGAGACCACTTTGTTCTTGGCGATCGCATCGATCCAGTATTCGGGACGAAAGCCACCCTGCCAGCTCTTGCAGCTCACCACCATCACCCGGCGCGCGCCGTCGAGTCGCGGGTGGATGCCGATCACGTCGATGTCGCTATGCACGGCATCCTGGCGGGTGTCGTACTCCGCGTGATCGCCGGCGGGTCGGAACTTGATGTTGTGCCTGGTGAAGTACCCTTTGTGCTGCAGGTATTCGTCCACCATTTGTTCGAGGATGTCCTCTTTCATGCCTGTCCGCCCTCGCGATCGATCCGTTGGCTGGCAAATCCTTCGAACTCAGGCCGGAGGCGGCACTGCAGAAATGCCTCGAGGAGGTTGAGGACGTGGACACCGAGCGACGCATCGAGGATGAAGTTCACCCGACCGGTGTGATCCCTGATCCAGCCGGGGACGTTCGTTTCGTTCAGGCCGGCGACGCCGATGCGCTCGCCGTGTTTGATCAAGGAGGCTGCCAGAGTGCTCTTCGCGCTGCCGGCGTTGTAGTGTTGAGCCGTGTAGCGAGCAGCGCTGTTGGGGCCGACCTTCCCGACCTTCAGCACATGCCGCCCGAATGAGAAGACGTAGACGGCCATCTTGCCGAGCGGCAGTGACTTGGGCGGCACATGCGGCGCTGGGCGTCGATCGATCGCGATGGCGTCATGCGCCAACGAGACGCCAGCCATGCCGGCGACACGGTGAAAATCCTCCAAGAGCATATCGGGATTCCAGGTCATCGGCTGGATTCCTCGCTACTCGACGTCCACCCATTTCCGGCAAGCCATGTTTGCGGAAATGCAGCACCTTGCTGGAGCGCGTCCAGCGGGAATGACAGGAAGGCACGCAGACCGGCAACGACCTCGGAAAGCTGAAGCTCGTCCAAGGCATTCTTCCTCAAGAATGCTTGCCACTGAGTCTGCTTCTGCCGATCCTGCGCGAATTCGTCGCTCAATCCGAAAGGGACGCCATCCGGCAGCGGTGTCCTGCGGCGCTCGAAGGTGGCGTGGATCGCCTTGCACAGGAGCGCGCCGTCGAAGTCGGTGTAGCGCGACAAGATCCAGAGATCGAAGTAATCCTTCATGCGGCTGTTGGCGATGCCGAGCGACACCAGTGCCTCCAGCTTCTCGGCGACAACCGTGTAGCGGGGGTAGGCGCGCAGCTTCGGGGCTGGCATGTCCGGCAGCATTACCGGGTAGTCGACGGCCTCGGGGCCGGGCGTCACGGCGTCGCCGAAACCCACGTCGACCTGCACGTGGCATCGGGCACCGTCCAACAGGCCGATCAGCGTGACCCGGACACCGGAGTAGTTGGCTTCCTTGCGGATCTCCTCCGCGTGTACCGAGTCAGGCTGGAAGCGTATGCCGTCGTCCAGTTCCACCGTACAGATGTCCCGAAACGCCGCCTCGACATGCGGGATCTCGGCCGAGCCGAAGCCCAGCAGATCGGCGTCGCGTGTCGGACGATGCGGGATGTCGAACCACAAGTCGAACAGCAGCGCACCTTTCAGCAGGAACTGGTCGGCGTGGGGGGAGATGCTGAGCCGGTAAAGCAGGCGCTCAAGCGCATAGCGGGTCAAGATCAGATTGAAGTCTTGCCGGGTCTCGCGGGCGCGGTTGAGCAGGCGGGTGCGTACCGAGGCGGCGGTGTTGCGGCTGCTCACGTCAGGCTCTCCAAGTAGGGGCGCATGACATTGGCCACCCGGCACAGCTGGGCAGACCGCCACAGCTCGTCCATGCCCACGCGTTTTCCTTTCCAGGCCTCACGCAGCGCCTCCAGCGCGACATCCAGGCCGATCTTGTTGCGGAACTTGAAGCAGTCGGCCACCGTGCGGGCGACGTTGGTCACGCGCACCGGCACACCATCGATGAGGTGCTCCTCGATCCCCTCCGTCAGCGCGGCGCCAGAGAAGCGCACGATGCGAAGCCGCGGATAGTCCATCTTTGGCGCGCGTGCCTTGTTGGGGATTGCCAGCCAGACCTCGAACGGCGACTGTGTGGTGAGTTCATGTAGGCGCAGTGCCGACAGTAGGCAGACGATGGCTTGCGGGTGCTTGCGTGCCACCTCGGTGAGTGCGCCGTGTTCCGAGACGGCCCGGTCCGGAATCGCGTAGAGGCCCCGTCCCACTCGCTGGAGCAGCCCTTGCCGCACCAGCCGCGTGAGCGCGACCGAGGGCAGCCCGTGCTCATGGAGATCGAGCGGGCGAATCAGGCCGCGCTGGGCGGCCAGTTCCAGAATGCGCTGGTGCGAACTGTGCATGCCGCCATGATGTTGCTACATGTCGGTAGATGTCAATAACTACCGACTATACACAACGAGCATGACTTTCCTCGCGGGCGGTGCCGCCCCCAGCCGTTCGCACGGTCACGGTTGGTCCAGCTCCCTTTGAGGTTCGCTCCGTCGCTGCGGCTTCACGATCTGCTTGACAAGCAAAGAAACTATAGCAAACATCTCAAACATGACACAACAACCCGACTTCCCCACAATCCTCCGTGCTACGCGCGCGGCCTTGAACCTGACCCAGGAACAGCTCGCCGAGCGGCTCGGGGTCTCGTTCGCCACGGTCAACCGCTGGGAAGGTGGCGGCAACAAGCCCCAGCGCGCGGCGCAGGAGGCGATCCTTGCGCTGGCTCGCGAGGCGGGGGTCGAAGGCGCCGAAGCCCCCCCGCCCGCTGAAGCGGCCGCTCAGGTGACCCGACGTCGCACGGGCCGGGCAACGGCCGCGACACCCACCACCAAACCCATGGAGCAGATGCTGTGGGACGCGGCTTGCTCCATCCGCGGCGAGAAAGACGCGGCCAAGTTCAAGGACTACCTGCTGCCGCTACTCTTCCTCAAGCGCCTGTCCGACGTGTTCGACGACGAGATCGAGCGGCTGGCCGAGGAGTACGGCGACCGCGCCACCGCCCTGGAGATCGCCGAGTCGGACCACTCGCTGCTGCGCTTCTACCTGCCGCCGGAAGCCCGCTGGGCGGTGATCAGTGGGCGCGAGTCCTTCGACTGGCCGCTGGATGAGCGCGGCCGCCCGACCGCGCCTCGGGACATCGGCGAGCACCTCACCCGCGCCGTGCGCGCCGTGGTCAAGCAGAATCCCTCGCTCTCGGGTGTCATCGACGTGGTGGACTTCGCCGCTGAGCGCAACGGCGAGCGCGACATCAACCCGGCCAAGCTGCGCGGCGTGGTGGAGACCTTCTCCGACCCGCGCTACCGCCTGGGGCTCGCCGACGTTCAGCCGGACTTCCTCGGCCGCGCCTACGAATACCTGCTGCGCAAGTTCGCCGAAGGCTCGGGCCAGAGCGCCGGCGAGTTCTTCACGCCGACCGAGGTCGGCTTCCTGATGGCGCACATCCTGCGGCCCAAGCCCGGTGAGACCTGCCACGACTACGCCTGCGGCTCGGCGGGGCTGCTGATCAAGCTCCAGCTCGTCGCGCGGGAGCTGGACCCGACGAGCCGCGTGCCGCTCAAGCTCAGCGGCCAGGAGTTGCAGGCCGAGAGCTACGCCGTGGCGCAGATGAACGCCATCATCCACGACATGGAGGTGGAGCTGGCGCGCGGCGACACCATGATCAACCCCAAGTTCCGCAACGCGGACGGTTCCATCAGGCAGCACGACATCGTCGTCGCCAATCCGATGTGGAACCAGCCCTTTGCGCCGGACATCTTCGCCAACGACCCCTTCGACCGCTTCCGCACTGCCGGCGGCATCACCAGCGGCAAAGGGGACTGGGGCTGGCTGCAGCATACGCTGGCCTGTATGAACGACCACGGCCGCGCCGCAGTGGTGC
>JBKBWD010000160.1:0-4742 GCA_046289265.1 Bryobacteraceae bacterium
AAACCGGGTGGGCACCTATACCACTGACCCTAATGAGGTTGGAGGCCGGACACGGAACGATAGCCGGACAGCAGTGCCCTCACATATAGTGTCGAAGGCGTGCTTCACAACTCGGGAGGCCCCAACGCGTTTGTGTCGGTCAGTCTTTCGCCATCCGGTGAGGAACCTACGGCACTCATTGCCGGCACAGGCATGCTTGATGTGGGCGGGAAATTCCGATTTACGAATGTTTCGCCGGGCGAGTACACACTCGTTTTTCTGTCTGGAACGAGTGCGAACGAGTGCAGGAGTTAGCGTCGGAAGAACACCGATTAGCGTTTCTGATGGTGATATCAGTGGGGTCGAGGTCAGCCCCATTCCGCTCGTAAACGTAAAAGGTCGCGTGCGTATGGAAAAGGAAGAATCACGTCAGATTGATCGAGGCAAGGTGAGACTGAGATCTGCGGACTTCCTCGTCGGGCCGAGCTACGATGCCAGCATAGAGGACGACGGAACTTTCGCCATAAACTCCGCCAGCGCTGGACGCTATATACTGGAAATCGACCCTCCGAGCGGGACGTATGTCAAGGCCGTTAGATACAGTGGAAAAGAGATTGAGGGTAGAGTGGTCGACTTCGCAAATTCCGTTCACGATCTCGATATAGTGTTGCGGAGAGGGGCTGCACGACTGCGCGGGGCTGCGGCCCAGGAAGAACCTGCTGGAAACACGAACACGATTCCCGTATCTCTGGGGGCGTATTTCGCGGTTGTGCCTCGCGGCGAAATGGCTTTGTGGTCCGATATTCGATCAGGATACTGTGATTCTCAAGGTGGGTTCTCAATTGATGGACTCGCCCCCGGTCATTATCGAGTGTTCACATGGACTGCGGCGGACCCTAGAGTATTCTGGGACCCGAATTCCTTGAGGGAGCTGGATCGGGTCGGATTGGAGGTTAAATTGAACGAGGGCGATGCTTCGGTTGTAAGGGCGCCGCTGCTGCGGCGAGACGAAGTAGATCGACTAATCGGTGC
Source organism: Bryobacteraceae bacterium (assembly GCA_046289265.1). Taxonomy (GTDB): domain Bacteria; phylum Acidobacteriota; class Terriglobia; order Bryobacterales; family Bryobacteraceae; genus JBKBWD01. The sequence continues at coordinate 1,012 of JBKBWD010000160.1, forward strand.
GTTAAGATAACCCTGGGACGGCGCCTTTCGAGGCACTGTATGCAAATAACGAGTATAGCGGAGGAGCGGATGCGATTTTCTTGCAGTGTGCAGTCGCAATTATCGATGATGGCAATTCTGGGAGCGGCTCTGTGCCTCTGTGCCTCGACCGCTTCCGCCCAACGCATTTCAATCGGCGCGGTCGCCGGAGGATACACTAACTCGGATTTCGTATCTCATTACATTCCCATGGCGGGATTTCTTCCGAATATCGCCATCTCCGATGCCGGCGGATACATCGTGGGCCCCACAATGGAGGTCCGCCTCATCCGGAACCTCTCGTTCGTCGCGGACGGTCTGTACAAGCCGCTCCATTATGAGCAGGCCGCAACATTTTACCCGGACGGCAGGATCGGTTACGCGCCCGCGACGGTGGTGACCTGGCAGTTCCCGTTGCTGGCCAAGTACAGGTTCTCGTCCAGACGATTCAGGCCATTCATCGAGGGCGGACCGTCTTTCCGCACATCAGGCAATCTCAACCAAACCGCGCCGTCGCACAGGGGCGTGAGTGCGGGACCCGGACTCGAATGGCGTCCCGGAAGCATCGCGATCGGCCCCGGCGTCCGCTACACCCGGTGGGCGGAGGATCGAGCCTCAAGGTCTCGATTCCCGTTATCCGGGGACGTGCAGACGCGCGCGGACCAGGTCGAGTTCCTGTTCCGAATTACTTGGGGGCCCTCGCGCAAGGAGCGATGAGGCGCCCGCTCCGTGTGCTCCCTACACCCCGCGCCACAGCTTCGTCAATGCGCCCCCGGCGCCCATAACCGGATCGGAGTTCGAAAACGGCAGCCGCTTCATCCGCGCGATCGCGGCCGCATCCGGTGCGCTGCGGCACAAGTCCCAGTTCTGGTTCGGAGGATAGGCGCCCACCACCAGAAAATTCCAGCTCGACTCCAGCCGGCAATGCCCCGTACCCACCGGCAGCACCGCCACATCGCCCGCCTCCACCCGAACCTCCGCGCCGTTCTCTCCGCCCAGCATCAGCCGAGCGCTGCCTCGCGCAAAGCCCAGCACCTCGTGCGCGGTCGAATGGTAGTGGTGGAACGGATAGACGCCATTGCGCCACTGCGCCGGCCAGCCGTTGCGTCGAAACATCGCCTCCATCCGCGACGCAGCATCTCCGCCGCCCTGCCCCAGCACCTTGCGATACAGCAGCACCGGCAGGTCCTCGTTGTTCGGAACCCATCCGTTGCGCGAAAGCCGCAAAACCTCAGGCTCCGGCCCGCCGCCCGCCGCTCCGCCGTTGCCCGCGGCAAATGCGCTCACCGGAGCCAGCCCCAGCGCGCACAGCATCGCCTGGAATCGGCGGCGCTTCATCAGCGAGGCCGCAAGTTCGGAAGCGCGAGTCACCAGTTTAGCCATGTGCACATTATATTGCCCCACGCGACCAAAACCCTGATATAGTTGCTCTCGTTATGATGCGCTTAAGCTGTCTGACGCTCAGTTACCAGAATCAGTTCAAAGCCGGGAAGATGGATGTCTTCAGCTTTATGAACACGTGTCGATCCCTCGACCTCGACGGTGTCGACCTCCACATGAACAGCTTCGCAAACACCGAACGGTCCTACCTCAAACAGGTGCGCCGCAAGGCGCTCGACGCCGGACTCTCCATCTCCTGTCTGGGCGTCAGCACCGAGTTCGGCCGCTCGGCGGAAGCGATCCCCAAAGAGCTCGAAAAGGCGCGCCAGGCCATCGACGTCGGCATGCTCCTCGGCGCCCCCGTCCTGCGCGTCTTCGTCGGCTCCGCGCCCTCTCCCGACAAAACCGAAGAGGCCTTCAAACGCGGCGTCGACGCCCTTTACAAAACCTCGGAAATGGGCGCCGAAGCCGGCATGCCCATCGCGCTCCAGAACCACAGCGGCCTCACCTCGAGCGGCGACGACATGCTCAACTTCTACAAGGCCGTCAAACACCCCAACTTCACACTCCTGCTCGATACCGGGCACTTCACCGGACGCGACGGCCCCCGCGGACCCAAAATCCCCGGCACCACCTACGACGACTACTACCGCTCCATCGAGCAGGTCGCGCCCCTCACCCAGTTCGTGCGCGTCAAGTTCTACGACCCCGACCCGCAGACCGGCAAGGAGCGCTACATCGACTACAACCGCGTTCTCAACATCCTCCGCGGCGTCCACTACAACGGCTTCCTCGGCATCGTCTACGAAGGCACCCGCGACGAAATGGAAGACGTTCCGCGCTGCGTCCGCCACATGCGCGCGGTCATGCGCGGTTAGACGTAGCCCGCTCCGCGCACATCCGCTCGACGCGCTGCACCACCTCCAGGGCGGCGGCCAGCGCCGCCGCCCCGATCGCCTTCTCGAACTCCTTTTGCATCCGGTCCATCGTCCGGATCACCCCCATCGCGATCTTCTTCCCCCGTGGCTGCAACTGGAGCTGAAAACTCCGCGCATCCCCCGGATCGATCCGCCGCTCCAGGAATCCCTTCGCCTCCAGCGACGAAACACAGTGACTCACATTCCCCCGCGTCGTCGAAAAAGTCTCGGCCAACTGCGACGGCCGTACCGGCTTCGGATCCTCAAAGAACGCCGCCGCCAGAACCAGCGCCTCCAGCAGCGTCAACTCCCCCGTCTCGAAGATCCGCGCCATGTGCCGGTCAAACTGCCGCGACGCCCGGCTCACTTCAAACAGCGGACTCTGCCGCAGAAATGCCTGGATTCTCACGACTCCATTCTACGGGGCACGCCATAAAAGTGGGGGTCAGGCGGCTCCTGAGCGAGATTCCAGTAGTCTTCAAAGGAGCCTTTGAGGCGGCAGCATCGGAGCGCGATGATCGCTTTGGCGCTACGGACAGTCCATAACGTGCCCAAGCGTTTCAGTCGCGATCCGATCGCTTCTTTACAACGCCTCGACCACACCGGAGCCAACGAACAGGCCCTGGGCGCGGAAATATGGGTAGCGCATGCGCGGGGCATTGCGCTGGAAGTAGACGGCTTCATTGGTCACAATCTTGGCGAGTTCGGCGGTTGCCGGCCGGAGCTCACGCAGTGCCTTCACCACCGCTTCAATCTTGTCGGCCTCGAGCTGAGCAAGCCGCTGCGCCAGCCAACGTTTGCGCAGCGGCTCGTCGCTGGGAAACAGTTTGGCCGACACTTCCCAAAGATGCTGGCGGGCATGGTAGAGATCCACGATCTGAATAGCGCCCGGAAAGTGTTGGTCGGCCAGATTCCAGATCCAAACCGCACCATCGCCGATCACGACCTTCTTGTGTGCGCGGCTCCAACCGCGCCGCCAGGCTTCCGTATAGATGCGCAGGCCGAACTGTTCGGCCGTCTCGATCGCTCCGGTGTAGGTGGTGGAGTCCGGGTCGCGCACGGGGCGACCGTCCGGGTCCGTGGTGGTCTGCGTGAACACACAGCCGAGTTTCACTTCGCGCGTGTGTGCCGGTTGGCCCGCCAGTTTGCCAGCGCGGCCTTCGGTTTCGGCCTTCACGACGGGCACGCCAGTGCCGTCCATCTCGATGTAGAAGACAGGCACGCTGGAAGCACAGACCTCGGGCAGGTCCAGTTGCTTGGCGCGTTGCATCTCGGCGTGTTGCCCGGCGGCAATATCGGCGCCGATGGCCTCGGCGTGGCGTTCGACGGCTTTGGCCGTGACGTCCAAGCCGGCGAGCGACTGCAGCAGTTGGCGGCCGTGGTCGAAGCTGGCTTCGCTGCCGACCAGGGCGAGCA
>JBKBWD010000161.1:0-4428 GCA_046289265.1 Bryobacteraceae bacterium
GTGTCAGCACGATACTCGGCTATCCTACCAAGCGCCTCCTACGGCTCGCTTCGGAAATTTCAAATATGTTTGGCTAGATTTTGGGCTGCGAGGTGATGGCTCCTTCGGCGGCGGAGCCGACCAGCGAAACGTACTTGGCAAAGACGCCGGTGCGGTAGCGCGGCTCCGGCGCTGTCCAATTCGCCAGCCTCGCCTTCACTTCCTCCTCGCTTACTCCCAGGTCAATCTTTGAATTTTCGATGTCGATGGTCACGGGGTCGCCTTCGCGCAGGGCGGCGATGGGACCGCCTGCCGCCGCTTCCGGCGCGACGTGGCCGACCATGAAGCCGCGGGTGGCGCCGCTGAAGCGCCCGTCGGTGATCATGGCGACGCTGTCGCCGAGTCCGGCGCCCATGATGGCTCCGGTGACTCCGAGCATCTCCCTCATACCCGGACCGCCGCGCGGTCCTTCATAGCGAATCACCACGACGTCGCCGGGGTTGATCTGGCCCGAGGTGACGGCGGCCATGGCGGTCTCCTCGCAGTCGAAGACGCGGGCGGGGCCTTGGTGGATTTTCTTATCAATTCCGGTCACCTTGATGACGCAGCCTTCGGGGGCGAGCGTGCCTTTGAGGATCACGAGTCCGCCGCTCTTCTTGATCGGGTTCTCGAGGGTGTGGATCACTTCCTGGCCGGGTGTCTCCTTGGCATCGGCGGCTTCTTCGCCGATGGTGCGTCCGGTGACGGTGGGGAGCGACGGGTCGATGTAGCCGCCGTCGACGAGGCGCCTGGCGATGACGGGGATTCCGCCGGCGTTGTGCACGTCGGAGGCCACGAATTTGCCGGCCGGCTTGAGGTCCACGAGGACAGGCGTGCGCTGGCTGATGGTCTGGAAGTCGTCGATTTGGAGATCGACGCCGGCTTCGCGGGCCATGGCGAGAAGGTGAAGGACGGCATTGGTGGAGCCGCCGGTGGCCGCGACGGATGCGATCGCGTTTTCGAAGGCCTTGCGGGTGGCGATGTCGCGGGGCCGGAGTTCGCGTTTGACGGCCTCGACGACGACCTGGCCGCAGCGGTAGGCGACGTCGTTTTTACACGGGTCCACCTGCGGGACCGAGGCGCTGCCCATGGGGGAGAGTCCGATGATCTCCATGATGGTGGCCATGGTGTTGGCGGTGAACTGGCCGCCGCAGGCTCCGGGCCCGGGGCAGGCTGCGTTTTCGATGGCGAGGAGTTCGTCATCGCTGATGCGGCCCGCGGCATTGGCGCCGACGGCCTCGAAGACGTCCTGGATGGTGAGGTCGCGGCCGTTGTGGCGGCCGGGCATGATGGTGCCGCCGTAGAGGATCAGGCCGGGGATGTTGAGCCGCAGGAGGGCCATGGCGCCGGCTGGGATTGTCTTGTCGCAGGCGACCATGCAGATCATGCCGTCAAACATGTGGCCGCGGCCGACCAGCTCCATCGAATCCGCGATGAGATCGCGGCTGACGAGCGATGCCTTCATGCCTTCGGTGCCCATGGTGACGCCGTCACTGATGGCGATGGTGTTGAACTCCATGGGGGTGCCGCCGGCGGCGCGGATGCCTTCCTTGACCTTGACGGCGAGCTCGCGCAGGTTGTAGTTGCAGGGCATCGTCTCGATCCAGGTATTGGCGATGCCGATGATGGGCTTGCGGAGGTCCTCGTCGGTAAAGCCAATGGCCTTCAACATGGCCCGGGCCGGGGCGCGGTCCCGTCCCTGGGTGATCGTGTAGCTGGGGAGTTTCATGGTTAAACCACTATCTTATCTGAATTGCATGTAAGAAGAGCCGGGTTGGAGCGGGCACACTTCGGGCGCGGCTGCCGAGGGGTGGCCGGGATTCGGGGCGGGTCATGAGGCCTTGGGCCAGTCAGCCGGGCGCGGATGAGGGGCTTGGGGACCCGATTTCGGGGTCACTTCGGGCGTGCGGACCGGCGCAGGGCCGAGTTGCGGGGCCGCGGGGGCGGGCGGCGTTCGGTTCGTTTTGTCATTTTTGGGTGGGTCGGCGAGGTCGGGTTCGGGGGTGGCCGGGGCTTCGGGCTGCGGCGGGGCCGGCTGCGTGGGTTCGGCGGTTTGGGCGGCCTGTTCGGCGCGGCGGCGTTCCTGGAGTTGCAGGAGGTTCTGGAGGGCCTGATTGTAGATGCGGCGGAGGCGGCCTTCGTGCCGGCTGAGGTAGTTCAGGGCGTTGGGGTTTTCGGCAAGCTTTCGCAGGGTGAAGGCGCTGCGGAGGGTTTCTTCGAAATCGGTATAGCGCTCTTCGAGTTCGGCTTCGAGGTGATAGGTTTCGATGTCGAAGATGCCGGTTTCCATGTGCCAGACGCGATAGATGCGCCACTTGGCTGCGACCATTTCTTCGACCAGGTCCATTTCGACGTCGGTTTCGGGCTTGAGGTCGGCGACGTAGGCGTCGAGGATGAGCTGGAATTTTTCGCGGTCTTCGTTCCAGAGGCAGATGGCCTTGGCGGTGAGGCCGTGGCGCAGGGCGTTGAGGGAGGAGCGTTGTTTGCCCTCCGGGGTTTTGGGGCTGCGGGACTTGGCTCCGTTGATGCGGGCGGCTTCGGCCCGGCTGAGCTTGGGAGTGGGGTGGCGGTCGGAGTTCGGCGACTCGGAATCGGGCGAATTGGGTTTGGACATGGGTAGAGTTCTCCGGTTCCAGGATAGGGGGCGAGGTCAAGGGATTTGGGTGGGTGGCGGGGTGGTGGTGCTGTGTTTTGTTGGGGTTGGGGTGGTGGGTGGGGTTGTGACTGATTCGGGGCGTTCATCCACTCGTAAGTCTGAGATTTGGAAGAGCGAGAAAACAGAATGCAAATAATTACCGCCTCTCATGGAACTCGTGGGAATAAGGTGGTCTAAGTAGAAAAACCAATTGCCCGCTCTTCTTTTCCAGTGATAGCATTGGCCTGTCGATATGCGCGCTGATTGTCAGTCTCCGGACGGCTGAATGGCTCGGGCGACGCTAACAGCCGCACCCACGAATAAGATTTGTTCCGGAAGTCTTGCCGTGACAAACGGAAGCGTCCAGCCTCGAATGCTTCATGTTGTACCGCCAACTCAAGGCCGATTGATACTGCACTCAAAGTAGGTTGTGCTTTCTTCCAGTCGGAAGTCGCGCCGAACTGCTTTGGCTGGTCTTTCAATTATCGTATTGCCCTGAGCACGCGAAGAACTTGCTGAATTCAGTTGAAGGAGCCCCATTGTCTCGCTCTGTCCTTCTTGCGGGTACGTCGTTGACTCTGCTGTCGATAGTGATCGCCAGTGCTCAACTTGGGCCGCCAAGCCGCGAATACATCCGGCTAAACGGGCGTGTGATCGCGATAGAGCAACCTCCCCCGACGCAGCCGCCGGGCATCACTGTCGCAGTCAACCCTTCGACCGTCAGCGTTGCCGCCGGACAGACGCAGCAATTCACGGCCATTGTCACGGGCACGCCGAGTTCGACTGTCCAGTGGCACGTTGAACCCTCTGATAGCGGGACCATTACGGCGGGAGGCCTCTATACCGCGCCCATGGTCGTTGCCGGCCGGCCACCCGCCCGAATCGTCGCCACGAGCACATCTGATCCGAGCCGATCCGGAAATGCGACGGTCAGCTTCTATGGCGCCGCAACATCCGGCGACTTTCCCATCTTTGGAACATTTCTCAACTTCTATCGCGCCCTAACTCCAGAGCTATGGGAACAAGAGTTTCTTTTTATGCGCGACGTGCAGATGGATACGGTGATCGTGGTATCCGTCGGTCGGCTCCGCACTTACAGCGGTGATCCCCTTGGATACGGGCTTTCGCCGGAGGGACTCCTGTATCCCAGCCTTTGGGTGCCTGCATTCGAGCGTCCTACAACCGATCGCCTGGAGATGATCCTTTCCTTGGCGGACGCAAACAATATAAAGGTATACCTCGGATCGCTTCAGACGGAACAGGACTGGAGCACCGGACTTGAATTTACGGCCCTCCGGGAATTCAACAAGCGGGTGGCCACCGAAATCCTGCAACGATACGGTCACCACCCGTCGCTCCGAGGTTGGTATTTCACTCAGGAATTGTGGATGAACTGGGTCAAATATTATGGATCTAGTTACTATGGCACTCTGCTGCTTCGCGACTATACGGACGACATGAGACAGATTCACCCAGGGAAGTCCGTTATCACTTCGACGGTCTTCAAGAAGGACGCTTTCTGGTCTATGCCTGGTCTGACCCCGGCCGAACTGCAGGCGGTTGCGACCGACTTCCTGCAAACGACACAGATCGATGTTCTTATGCCGCAAGACGGAATTGGAGCCGAAGCCGGAGCTCCGCCTCTGAGCGAACTGCCCGCTTATTTCGAGCCTGTCCAATGAGAGCCTGTCCAATGAAAGCATAGGAGCCTCTACCATTGAGCTGGCTGGGCTTGCCGTTGAATGGCGTATAAAACAAAACACTGCTTTTTTGTT
>JBKBWD010000162.1:0-4374 GCA_046289265.1 Bryobacteraceae bacterium
GGATTCTCAGGGGTCCCAAATGGCCTCAGCCTTCAGCCGACCCAACGCCAGCCCCGGCTTCGTGCATAATTCAGGTGATTGGAATGCCTTCACACAAACTCTTGGTGGCCCTACTCGTCGGGCACATGGCGTTCGGCTTGAGCGTTTACGCGCAGACCACTAGCCGCGAGGCTGATCGATGGAGCGACTGGAACAACCTATCTCAGCTGGAATTCAGGCAGAAAATCCGAGTTGATACGATGCAGCCGAAGCGCAAGCTCAAAGCCCGCTTCGTGTGTCACGATAATTCTGGTATCACGATCGAACTCTCGGACGGAAGCAGCGAAATTATCGCCAAGACCAACGTGCGGAGGCTGCTGGCCGAACGTGAAGCGAAGAAGGCTACTATACTAGCTGGGGCGGCGGCTGGCGGCATTGTGTTTGCAGCTCTCGTGGCCGGGGAAGAGGACCTTGTTCCGTTGGGCAAGGCGATGTTCGTTGGGATCGGGGCTGGAATTGGTGCTTTGGGTGGCTGGGGTGTCAGTGCGATGTCGAAAACAAAGCTGATCTACGAAGCGCCGAAGCGATGACAATACTTTCCAGTTTTACTCATGTCTGAACCACCACCGTCAGGTCCGCCCCCGGATCTGGCGACGCGACGGCCAGGATGTCGAACGCCAGATCGTCGCCCTCGTAGAGCATCGGCGTGGGCCAGATCGTGGGCCGGATGCGCTCGCCGGCGGCGTGGTCCTTCGTCACGATCGCCTGGAAAGTCTGGTTTTCCGGATCGACGTTGATCACACGCACATACTCCTCATTCGCGCCGCCGGCATCGAGGAAGACGAAGCCGCCGGCCACAAGGCCAAGCCGGTTCGCGCCATAGGATGCCGTCCGCAAGGTTTGCGGATCGGGCCCGGCGGTTACCGCCGAGATCAGCACGAGGCCGTAATCGGCATAAGGCAGGCGCCGCGTGGCAGGTAATCCGTAACCTTCGTTGTTCACCACAAAATCGTAGGTGGTCTTGTATGCGTCCGGCAGCGCCTGCGCGATGCCCATGTACTCGAGTGGTTCCCACGTCGTGCCGCCGTCCCGGCTGATCTTCACGAGAAACGCCGATTGTCCATCCGTCGTGCCCCGCTGAAGATAGGCGTAGACGCAGCGGATCGAGGCGGCGTCCTGAACCTTCATCGGAATGACGACGTTCTCTTGCACGGTGAGCGGGCCCGGCGCCTGAAACGTGTAGGCGCCGCCGTTGCAGGTGCGGAGGCCGGGCATGCAGGGCTCGTTGTGCCGCGAGAGCGGGAAGACAGTGAACGTACCGTAGCCGAAATGGTTCGCCACGCCGGCGAGCGCCGCCACGATGCAGGCGCTCGGCAGCTTCGCCTCAATCCTTGCGGGCAGATCAGGGGTGCGGAAGAAGCCCTTGCGGACGCTGAAGGTGAACGTTTTCTGATCGAGCTTGTAGAAGCGAATGCCGGCAAGATGCGCGCAGCGCAGGGTGCCGAAGGTCGCCTGGCCCTCGGGCACGCCCGGGTACGCGCGTTGCAGGTGAAACTCGCCGCTGGGCACAACGTCGCCCGGCGCGCCGGGACCGGTGATCTGAGCGCACTCGTACGACCGCCGGCCAGGGTTCTCAGGGTCGGCCGATTCATCGTTGAAGACGACAAAGTCGCCCACGCGGAAGACCCGTTGCGTATCTGGGTTCACGGTGCAGACCACGGTGACGGGGTCGGTCGCGGCGTCAATGGCGGTGTCGATGGACGCCCAAAGATCGGTGGCGAGCTCGTCCACGTAATAGAGCGCCAGCGTAATCTCGTGCGCGCCGACGATGTTGGCGTTGCCTGAGGCGTCGGGCTCCACCGTCATTTCGTCGATGGCGAAGGTGCCGTAGTCGCCCAGGCGAGGAATGCCGGTCAGCACGCCGGGGACGCCGGTGTCGATGAGCACTTCCTCGGCGGGCGGCTCCGGCACGACGTCGGCGGGCTTTGGGCCAGCGACCAGATCGTACATCGAGTCCGTGGTCGTGCGGCCCTGGATATTGATCGTGTAGTCGCGGTTGAGCCGCCAGCCAGTCACGCGGAATTCGCCCTGCCCGCTTGGCATGTCCGGATGGGTCATCGAGCAGACCATGCCGGGCTCGGTGTTGAGCGCAAGCACCGTCGTGCGGAAGCTGATCTGGCGCGCCTTCTTCCACTCCTCCGTCGTGATGCCGCCCAGCTCCTCGCGCAGCCGGACCGTGATGATCCGCGCCGCTTGCGACTTCGACGCCGTACCGGAGAGATTCACCGTCGACTTCAGGAACAGCGGACCTACGCCGCCGCCGATGAGCGTGGCGTGGTCGATGTCGTAGAGCGAGATCGAGTTGGCGACGAACTCGAAGTCCTCGTCGGCGAAGTTGGCCGTCAGGTGGTTGAACGACGGTTTCAACGGCGCGAGTTGAAGGCTCCGGAACAGGATGTTGCCTTCGGTGAACGCCTCGGTGGCCGAGGAGTTCACGCGGACGCCGAGCTTCAGCTTGCCGTTGGCGAACGTGTAGTAGCCCAGGCAGTTCATGAGGACTTCCTGGAGCCAGTCGCGCAGCGGCTTCTCTTCCTGAAGCACGCCGCGGAACTTGAACTGGGTCTCTGTACCCGTGCCCACCAGCTTCGACACTTGCTCGTCGCAGATCGCCGCTGCCGCGATGGCCGCGTCGATGTCGAACAGGGTCTCGGCGAAATCGAGTTGTTCAGTAGTGGCGCCCGCGCCCAGGCGCAGCCCTCGGGCGCGCAGCAGCATGTTGACCGCGATCCAGATGGGGTTGGTCAGAGGCGGCCCGTAGACGCGCACGCCTGGGGAGGTCCACACCCAGCCGCTCAGCCCCTGTGCGACGACGGCTTCCATGGCGTGCTCGCTCAGGCGCGAAAGCTGCAATCCTTTGGCGTCCGAGCGCCGGATCATGAGGAACGCCGTGCCGGCTGCGCGCTCCGGGCCAGCGTCTGTGTCGAATCCGAATGTGGTGGGGTTCGGATCGAGGCCCAGGCTGGTCATCAGGCCGAGCGGACCAGGGTAGCCGTGATGATACTGCCCGTCGAGCTTGTGGCCCGTGCCATAAGCGCCCAGCGGCCCCTCGCCCACAATGCCAACAGCGGCGTAGAAGTCACTTTCATCGCGGCCCGAGGCGATCTTGCAGTTCACGGGCATGGGTGAATCCGTGAAGATCTCGGGCAGGACCTGATCGTAGATCGAGTCGGCGACGAGTGAGACGGAGGTAAGCGTCGAGCGTCCGAAGCCCCAGACGCCGGTCGAGTTGTCCTTGATGCGGACACCCTGCGGCTTGGCCATGATGCCGCCGTAGTAGTCATTCATGCCGTGCGCGCGGCAACCGTTCGGGGTGTCGAAGCCTTTGTCACAACGCGTCGGGTCGGCTGCGGGGAAGTTGACCAGATCGAGCGCGCCGTGCGAGGCGAAGGGGCAGGCCCCGGAATTGAACGGCTTCCAGCAGGTGCGGGAGATCTTGCGCGTGGGGTATGGCAGGTTGAGTTCGTAGAGCCCGTCGGCGGCAGCGACGCGGAACTCTGGACCTGCATCGCAGGTCCAGTTGATAATGTGGCCTTTCCAGAGGTCGAGCTTGATCCCTGTTGCAACGTGGAACAACGAGAAAGAGATCTCGGCGCGGTACAGGTCCACGTCGTTGGCGAGGTCGCGCATCACGCGGTCGGCGTTGCCGAAGGTGAACTGGGCCTCGTCGGACTCGTTGCCGATGGATTGCGAGATGCCGTCGAACTCGAGCAGACGCACCTGGTAGAGTTGGTCGCCAATGGTGCAGCGGCGGTCTGAGGCGTAGATGGCGGGGTAGCCGGGCTCGAGCGGCTGGATGCGGACGAGCGGAATGATCTCCTGGACCTGCGCGAGCAGCGCGTTCTGGAGCGCGGCGGGCGGGAAGCGATTGACGGTTTGATTCAGCGGATACGACAGGCTGGTCTGGGGAATCTCGATGAGCGTGACGCCGAGCGAGCAGGCCCAGTCGGCCACCATCTCCCAGGAGAGTGGCTCGTTGGCGAAGCGGCAGATGACGGGCGTGGTGCCAAGGCCGTCATCGCTCGGGGCGTTGTAGTTGAAGGCACCGTAGGGACCGTACTTCGACTCCCAGAAGTTGCGCAGGGAGATGCGATCTGCGTCGCGCAGCCACTGCTTGCGGATGGTGAAGCGCCGCGCGCCGGTGCCGAGGAGGATGCGCTGCTCCAACTTTGCATTGCCGCCGCCGAACTGGTGCACCACGACTTCATGGTCACGGCGCACCTCGAGCGGCCAATCCGGCACGAGCGGAAACACGCCGCTTGGCGCCACTCTTGTCCAAATTAGTTTCCGCACCAAACGGCTGGGACAGCATCTGAGGATCTCGCCGCCGCTGCTGAT
>JBKBWD010000163.1:0-4187 GCA_046289265.1 Bryobacteraceae bacterium
CGGTTCGGCAACTGACTCCGGTGGCGGCATGAAAATCTTCGCGGGCAGAAAAGAATCTACGGGTTAGTAGTACAGGAAAACCCGTAGGAGTCTTCGGGGTCAGCACGGATCCGGTCTCCGGCTTCGGCGAGGGCCGCGACCCCGAAGGTGGGACTCTCGAACAGATCCGGGCCAGAGCCGCGCGGCTGCCGTTAGACCATCTGCCCGAACCCCTGCGTTACATTCTGGACCGCGCGGCCTTCTTCTTCTGCCGGGACACCATCTCCCGGGATTACCTCAAGTCCCAGGGAGTGAAAACGCCGATCCTCGAATTCGGACCGGACGGACAGCTTGGGATGCACATCCGCGACGACCCGAAAGGATCCGCCTACCTGAAGGCGCAGCGGCTCGAAACAGGCAAGTTCATCTGCGTGATCCCGCGGCTCCGCTACACCCCCTACTACCGGATCCGCAACGTGCCCCGAGTCCGCGCGGACGATGTTCGCGACGCGATCAACGAGCGAACGACCGAAAGCGACCATGCCAAGTTGCGGGACATGATCGCCGCCTACGTGAGAAAGACGGGGAACAAGGTGCTCGCCTGTGCCGAAATGACATATCAGGTTCAAATGGCCAAAGACGTTCTGGTGGACCCCTTGCCCGAAGACGTGAAGCGGAATGTCGTCTGGCGGGACAGCTTTTGGCTTCCGGACGAAGCGGCGTCGGTCTATTCGAGGGCGCAGGCTGTGATCAGCGTCGAGTGCCATTCGCCGCTCATCGCCTTGCACAATGGCACGCCCGCTTTCTACGTCCGCCAGCCGACCGACACCTGCAAGGGGCAGATGTACCGCGACTTCGGAGCCGGCGACTGGTTCTTCGAGATCGACGAAACCAACGGCGACCGGCTTTGGTCGGAGTTGGAGTCCATCGTCAAGAACCCTGCGGCGGCCAAGGCGAAGGTCAAGTCGATCATGTCCACCGTGGAAGCTCGACAGCGGCGCATGGTCGCCGCCGTGCGCGAAGCCAGTCGAACGAGAGCCGCCCTTCTCGGCAAGGGCTGAAGCTATCGCGACCAAATCCTGGTATGCTGCCTCCGATGCCAGCCGGAATGCTTTCTCGACGCGCGTTCGTCTTTTCATGTGCCGCGGCTTCCTTGCGCGGCGACGAGCCGATCATCGACATCCACCAACACACGAACTACCTCAATCGAAGCGATGACGACCTGGTTCGTCACCAGCGGGAAATGGGCGTCACGCGCACCGTGCTCCTGCCCGCGGGTTCAAGATACGGGCTGGCCGCTGAGGCGTTCGGGAATGATTCCGTTATGGCGCTCGCGCGCCGCTATCCCAAGGAGTTCGTGTTCTTCGCCAACGAACTGCCGGATCTACCCGAGTCACGAGCCGTCATCGAGAAATACCTCAAGCTCGGCGCGATCGGAATTGGCGAACAGAAGTTCCCGGTCGAGTCCGACTCGAAGTGGATCGTCGGCATCGCCGAAATCGCCCGGCATTACAATGTCCCGGTTCTCCTGCACTTCGAGCACGAACGGTACAATCTGCACTTCGAGCGGTTCTACAAGGTGCTGGAGAAATTCCCCGATGTGAACTTCATCGGGCACGCCCAGACTTGGTGGGGAAACATCGACAAGAGCCACGATCAGCCGGAGATGTACCCGAAATCGAACGTGACGCCCGGAGGCCTGACCGATCGCTGGCTGGCCGACTACCCGAACCTCTACGGCGACCTCTCGGCCGGCTCCGGCCTGAACGCGCTCCTGCGAGACGAGGAGCACGCGCGAGCGTTCCTCGCCCGCCACCAGGACAAGCTGATGTTCGGCAGCGACTGCCCGGACACCGAAGCCAACGGCGACAGGTGTCTCGGCGGAAAACAACTCGCCGCCCTCCGGAGGCTCTGCCCGAATCAGACCGCCCTCCGCAAGATTCTTTACGGCAACGCCGCACGGGTTCTACGACTCAGTTGAAACTGGGGGCGCAAAGTGAAAGCGTGATGCTGCTGAGGACTTCCGGACCCAGCCTCGGTCCCCTCGCTCTACCCGTCAGAGCTGAGAGCGGGCTCGGTGGACATCATCGTCCCCGGCCGCGGCCATCGCAAGCCTCGGGTGCCAGGCTTCGGACAATTGGCCGGCACGCCCGCCCACCATCCGGCATCCATCTCTACTTAGAGAACAATGAATCAATTTCAATAGAGTGAAAACCACTCTCTAAGTGCATTGTGGACCAACTGGCCATGTTGATTCGGTATGTCCCTGGGCGGAGGTCATGAAACAAATACGAACGTTCTCCCTTGCCGGCCGCTGCCCTACGGACGCTTTCTCCGAATTCGGCTTCTTCCGCGAGGACATAAACCTCCATTCGCGCGGACGTGGCGTCCGCGCTTTTCGCGAGTGTTACCTGTAGGTCCGCGGCCGGAGCGATCACCACGTTTACCGCCTCGATAGAAGATACATTTTCTTGGCTGCCCGCCGGCTCACGCTTATGGAAGCACGACGGCCCGAGGCCGCTGACTGAGAGCTGAAGTGGACCTGGTGGGACTCCGGATAGGTTGTGTTCTCCTGCAAACCGTAACTCGAAGCTTCGGGCGTCCCTGGGATAACCCCACGGAACTAGCGATGAGACCGTCACCTGCGCGGCGGAAGGGCACTTCTTGCATCCGGATGTCGCCAGACAATCCAAAGACACCGAAACGGTCTTGCCCGGCCCAAGTGGAAGCGTGACCTCCTGCCCTCCCCCACTGGTTGCTTCCACTCGGCTCCACGCGTACAACCTCTCCTGTCGGGCGACTTCGATGTTGAATTCTCCGAGTCCCGACGAAGGAGCCACCGCGTAAACATCGTAGGTTCCTGCCGCAAGCTGCTCGAACCGGAAGCCGCCGTCGGGCCCGGCCTGCGTTGTCGAGAGCACGAATTGTGGCTGGCCCCGAACGGTGAGGAAAACGGATGCCGGCAGGGTATGGTCATTCGGGAACACGACTTTCCCGCTCACGCTGTGCGTGGCAAGCTCTCTTGTCAGCACGACGGCAATGTCTCGCTGCCCGCTGCCCGGTTGGACCGCGATCTTCGTTGGGTGACGATTCTCGGGGTACAGCGTGAAACCGGGGCCGGAAGCAGAGGTGACCAACACACCCAAGGCGTAATCACCGGGCAACAGGTTGTGAAGCCGGAACCGGCCGCGGGCATCGGTCCGAGCGTGATAACCGGCAGGCGCTAGCCGGTTTTTAAGCGAGACAGCCATATGATCCCGCCATCGCAACGCTGACACCCTCGCGCCACTTACCGGCTCGCCTTGTTCGTCTGTGACCGTCCCTGAGATCCAGCCCAGCGGAGCAAGTCTGGCTTGAAACGGTTCGCGGTCGTTCTCCTCCAGGCTCAGGCTCATCGGAACATAACCGTCCCGGGCAATTCGATACCGGCAGGATTCGCCTGGATGCGCGGGAATCTGAACAAGCCCGTCGGCGGCGGTTTCGAGCGCATCCAGTGTGCCGCCAGTACGGGAACCTTCTACAGAAAGTCGTGCCCCTGCCAGGGGCTGCCCAGTCCGATCGTCCACAACTATGCCCAATCGGTCCTGCGCTACTGCTGCAACGGAACAAATCAGGAATTGGAGCAGAAGACGCTCAGCCAGCCGCCATCCGCGCGCTACGCC
Organism: Bryobacteraceae bacterium; assembly: GCA_046289265.1. Classification (GTDB taxonomy): domain Bacteria; phylum Acidobacteriota; class Terriglobia; order Bryobacterales; family Bryobacteraceae; genus JBKBWD01. The sequence continues at coordinate 3,642 of JBKBWD010000163.1, forward strand.
AGCCTGTCTCATTGCCCCGGTACGGGCCCAATTATCTCCGCCGACCATGTTACGGGTAGGTCCTTTCGACGGAGAGCGGCTGCAGGACGAGTTGTTTCACCTCTTTGGCGGATACCTTGACCGGCGTGGCTTTGGACCGCAGTCGACTCAGCATTTGTGGGCTGACGGAGTAGGCATCCTCCTGGTCGGCAATGGCGAACACAAGGTAGGACCCTGGGGGTACGGACGGAAAGGAGAACTGCCCATCGTCATCAGTGAAGGCTGTCTGCCACTCGCTTTGTGAGGGAGGACCCGGTAGCGAGGCAATCACCAGTTGTACGAACGCTTGTCCTATGGGTTTCTCATTCTCATCCTGTACCCGCCCGGAGATCGAGGCCCCATCCGCGCCGAGAACGACGCGGATTTCGCCCATGCCCGGCCGAAGCGGCTGCCGTGAAGCGTCCATTCCATCCTTGGTCGCCGTCTTGACACCTGAATTATGCACGAAGCCGGGGCTGGCGTTGGGGCGGCTGAAGGCTGAGGCCATTTGGGACCCCTGAGAATCCT
>JBKBWD010000164.1:0-4058 GCA_046289265.1 Bryobacteraceae bacterium
ACGGTTCGGCAACTGACTCCGGTGGCGGCATGAAAATCTTCGCGGGCAGAAAAGAATCTACGGGTTAGTAGTACAGAAGCTGAAACCGGTGCTTACCACTCATTGCGGCGCCTGTCACACGGGTCCCTCCGCGCAAGCAGGCTTCTCCGTGGGGTCTCTCGCCGACCTTCGTAAAGGCGGCAAGCGCGGCCCGGCCATTCAGCCTGGGGAGTCGAGCGCGAGTACGCTGGTGCAGTTCCTCCGCGGCGACCTCAGCCCGCGTATGCCGATGGGTGGGGCACCGCTGCCAGACGCAAGCATCGCGACGATCGCTGCGGCCATCGATTCGATGGAGCCGAGCGCTGCGCCTGTGCCGAGTTCACACTCCAAGTGGGTGTTTACCTCACCAAAGATGCCGCCTGTGCCCACGGTCAAGAACGCCGCTTGGGTACGTAATCCGATCGATGCCTTCGTACTGGCGAAGCTGGAATCCGAGGGCATGACACCCTCCGCGCCCGCCAGCAAACGCGCACTACTGCGCCGCGTCTACTTAGACCTGGTTGGGCTGCCTCCTACGCCGGAAGAAGCCACCGCCTTCTTTGCCGACAACACACCCGGAGCTTACGAGAGGCTCGTCGAACGCCTGCTGGCTGACAAGCGCTATGGCGAACGCTGGGCGCGGCACTGGCTGGACTTAGTTCGTTTCGCTGAATCTGATGGTTTCGCCATCGACGCCGAACGGCCTACGGCGTGGCGTTATCGCGACTACGTGATCCGCGCGTTCAATACCGATAAACCCTACGATGTGTTCATCCAGGAGCAACTCGCCGGCGACGAAATGGAGCGCCCGCGCGCACTACGCGGCATGCCCGTAGATGCCAACGAACGTCTGATCGCGCTCGGTTACCTGCGCATGGGTCCCTGGGAGACTGACGCCAACTTCGATGACCAGCTTCGTCTCGACTGGTTGAATGAGATGACCGGCACAACCAGTCAGGTCTTCCTCGGCTTAACCGTGGGTTGCGCGCGTTGCCATGACCATAAGTACGATCCGATTCCGCAGCGCGACTTCTACCGTCTGCAGGCCTTCTTCGCTTCCACCCGCATTGATGAGCGTCCAGCGCCGTTCCTCGAAGCCGAAGGCCGCAGGGAGTTGCGCGGCAAGCTGCGCCAGTTGGAAGACGAACTGGACGAGTGGGAGGCCAAGCGTAGGGACTTGGAGCAGCAGTACCGCGGCAAGCACGGCGATGAGTTCGAAGCCAAGCTGCCCGAAGCCGAGAAGAAGGCTTATAGGGATCTGCTGGAACGCATCGCTCGTACAAACGGCGGGATGCTTCGCTACCGCCCTGTCGCGTATAGCGTAAACGAGGTCGTACCGCCGGCGATTCTCGAGATCTCGCCCACCCATGTTTTGGCAGGTGGCGAACTTGCGGCCAAAGGCGAAGTTGTCGAGCCAGGCTTCCTCACAGCCATCACCGGAAAGCCGGAGAACGCCAAAATCCCCTTCGCTGGACGGTATCGTTCCGGCCGGCGGCGTGCGCTGGCCGAGTGGTTGGCGAGCGCCGATAATCCGCTCACGAGCCGTGTGATGGCGAATCGCATCTGGCAGCATCATTTCGGCCAGGGCATTGTGCGCACGCCTTCAGACTTCGGGCTGAACGGGGACCGGCCTTCGCATCCGGAACTGCTCGACTGGCTCGCCTCGACGTTCGTGGAGAAGAAGTGGAGCGTGAAGGAGATGCACCGGCTGATGCTGCTGTCGAACACGTACCGGCAAGGCACGCATCATCCCGAATACGAGAAGTACGCCGAATCCGACAACGACAACCGGCTGCTGTGGCGCATGAACTGGATGCGCATGGATGCCGAGGTGCTGCGCGACTCCATACTCTTCCTTAGCGGCCGTCTCAATCCGTCGACCGGTGGTCCAGGCATGTTCTTCAGCGTGAGTGAAGAGGTAGCGAAGGGCTTTCAGATGTTCAAGTGGTATCCCTCACCGGAGAGGGATCAGTTGCGGCGGTCCATCTACGCCTTCCAGCGGCGATCATTGATGATGCCGATGCTCGAAGTCTTTGATGGCGCCAATATGAGCGAGAGTTGCGCCCGACGCGGTTCCACCACTGTAGCCCCGCAGGCGCTGACGTTGCTGAACGGATCGCTTACTGCGAGCGAGTCGCGGTACTTCGCCGAGCGCGTGATCGAACTCGCCGGTCCGGATCACGAGCGGCAGATTACCAAGGCTTTCGAATTGACTCTGGTGCGCGAACCTCGAGCGGAGGAGCGCGCCAAGGCGATGACCTTGTATCAAGGCCGCCCGCCCAAAGAAGCGCTGGCCCGCTTAGCCACCGTCCTCTTCAACCTGAACGAGTTTTTCTATTTGGAGTAGCCTATGACCTTCGATCACAATCGCCGACGATTCCTGTACCGCAGCCTGGTGGGCGTAGGCGGCGTGGCGCTCATGGATTTGCTCAATGCCGATCTGCGCGCGGCCACGGCGGGGAACCCGCTCGCCCCCAAGAAACCGCATCACACGCCGAAAGCCAAGGCCTGCATCTTCCTCACCATGCTCGGCGGAGTTAGCCAGATGGACACCTTCGATCCTAAGCCCGCGCTCGAGAAGTTCGACAACACGGTGATGGATTGGAGCAAGGAGAAGCTGACCGACCAGGTGAATTTGTTCGCTAAGCCACGCCTCATCTTGCGAAGCCCGTGGAAGTTTCAGAAGTACGGGCAATCGGGACGCGACGTCTCGGAGTTGTTCCCGCACCTGGCAAAGCATGTCGATGAGCTGGCGCTGGTGAAGTCTATTGTCACGGAGAACGGCAATCACCCCGCGGCCACGTTCCTCATGAACACGGGCTTGGTTTTACCGGGAAGGCCATCGGTGGGGTCGTGGGTCACCTACGGGCTCGGCTCGGAGAACAACAGCCTGCCGGGTTTTGTAGTGCTGCCTGACTATCGCGCGCTACCCTTCAGCGGGTCGCAGCAATGGGGTCCGGGCTTTCTTCCTGCCAGTTACCAGGGCACGATGATGCATTGGAAAGGCAACCCGATCGCCGACCTCAGGCCTGCCACGCCCCTTAGCGAGCGCGATCAGAACGAGCAGATGGAGCTGCTACGCAGCTTTAATCACGCCTATCTCCAAAACAACTTCACGAATCCCGAACTGCAGGGCCGCATCGACGCGTATGAGCTGGCCTATCGCATGCAGACTGAAGTGCCGCAAGTCTTGAATGTCGCCAAGGAAACCGAGGCCATTCGGGAAAGCTATGGCCTAAATGACGAGACCACACGCTCCTTCGGCACGCGCTGCCTGATGGCCCGGCAACTGGTGGAAAAGGGCGTGCGCTTCGTGCAACTATACACGCCGAGCCAGTCCTGGGACAGCCACACAGACATCCTCAAAGGGCATGCGAAGAACGCCGCCGAGACGGATAAGCCGATCGCCGCGTTGCTCACTGATCTCAAAGAGCGCGGCCTTCTGGACTCAACGCTGGTCGTCTGGATGGGCGAGTTCGGCCGCACGCCGGACAACCCCGCCGAGATGCGCGGCAAGCCTGGGCGCGATCACAACACCAAGGCGATGACGATGTTCTTCGCCGGTGGAGGCGTGAAGCCCGGTGTATCCGTGGGCGAAACCGACGACCTCGGCTGGAAGGCCGTGAAGGACATCTATCACATGCGCGACGTGCATGCCACCATCCTGCACCTGATGGGATTGAATGACATGCGTCTCACCTACTACAGCGCCGGGCGAAATATGCGCCTCACGGATACCGGAGGGGAGGTTATAAAAGAGATCGTAGCCTAGCCTGAGCTACCGCCGGCTGGCAATAAACCCCCGGCAGAGCCGGGGGCCTTTGGTTGTGAGCCGCTCGAAGCGGCTATGCGGGGTCGCTAACGCGGCCCCGGTTGGTTTGGGCCACCTCGCCGGTGGCTACCGGTAATCCAGATTCAGCTGATCGATGCGGCGATCTTCGGCCTCTTGCTGGCGGATGTAGTCTCGAGCCTGTCCGGTGGGACCACAGGAAGCCTCTACCATTGAGCTGGCTGGGCTTGCCGTTGAATGGCGTATAAAA